>NZ_CP086235.1:145000-745000 GCF_023612095.1 Cytobacillus firmus
GCACGCCGCCAGCGTTCGTCCTGAGCCAGGATCAAACTCTCCATATAAGAGTTGATTAAGCTCGAGTTGTCTTTTCAAAAAAGACTAATGTTTTAAACGTTGACGTATTGTTCGTTCAGTTTTCAAAGATCAATCCGCCGCTCAGAAGCGACTTTATTAATATATCATTTTCACGATTCAATGTCAACATCTTTTTTTGTAAGTTGTTTTTTCATTGCGTCGTGGTGACGACCTTTAATATAATATCACCATCCACAAGAACTGTCAACAGAAATACTAAAAATGATTTAAAAACAAAAACAGCCGCTTCAGAACGGCTGTGAAAGTTAAATAATCCATGTCTGTATAGCAACAAGGGCAAACAATCCGGGAATGCCAAGGAATCCGGAAATGGCCGAAGTGGCAAGGTTTATAGGAACATGAATGCCAATCTGATTCCCAAATGCATTTAAGAAGAATAATAAGAGTGCACCTATGATCAGTTTAATGGCTCCCTGCCCTATGAATCTTACCGGTTTTACCGGGGCTCCTATAAATAGAAGCAATAAAATTAATCCTCCCAGAATGGAGATCACTACGATAGGATCCAAAAGAAAAATCCTCCTCTCAGGAAACTTGTACTACTAATTTATGATTAGTGTGTACAAAAAAGACCTTAGAGGAGGACAAGGATTTTTTTCCCGCTAAATAAATTACTTACATTCTCACTTTAACATTTCTCTTTTTAGCTTCCCTGAATAGAAAAAAGTATTTCGCTTCGGCCAGTTTTGCCTGGCTGATTGCCTCCGGGGAGGGGTCAAAGCTTTTTTCCACCAGTGATTTCTGGTTGTTCCAATCTGTTCTCAATCTGTTCAGCTGCTCCAGAAGCTTTTCATCAAACTCGCTGCGAAGCCACTTTTTCCTGCGAAAAAACATATATTCCGCCTCCGTGCTTAAACTTCTCTTCTTCCCTCTAACGCTTTTGAGAGCGTTACTTCATCCGCATACTCCAGGTCTCCGCCTACCGGCAGGCCATGGGCGATCCGGGTAGCTTTTATGCCGGATGGCTTGATCAGGCGGGAGATGTACATGGCTGTAGCTTCCCCTTCAATATTCGGATTAGTGGCAAGAATAATCTCCTGGACCGTCTCATCCTGAAGTCTTTTCAGTAAGTCAGGAATATTGATATCTTCAGGCCCAATCCCATCCATCGGAGAAATCGCTCCCTGGAGAACATGATACAGCCCGTTGTATTCCTTCATCTTTTCCATGGCAATCACGTCTTTCGGATCCTGGACCACACAGATGACGGACCTGTCGCGTCTCTGATCCTCACATATATAACAGGGATCCTGGTCCGTAATATGGCCGCAGACAGAGCAGTAAGATAAATTTCTTTTCGCATTGACCAGTGCCTTCGCAAAATCCAGCACAGTATCTTCCTTCATGCTTAAAACAAAAAACGCCAGACGCGCAGCCGTTTTCGGGCCGATTCCGGGCAACTTCATAAAGCTGTCAATCAGCTTGGATATCGGTTCAGGATAATGCATGTATGTTTCCTCCTATATGAAAAGGAAAAGCGCCGCGATCATGATGGCCTGATGGATATCCCATCAGGCTATGTTCGCTGGCGCCCGGCCTGTCTGTGCTTTTAAGCACTCCTTCAGGATGTTTGATTACATTCCCGGCAGGTTCATTCCTTTAGTAAATTGGCCCATCGTATCGTTTGTTAAATCTTCTGCTTTTTTCAGTGCATCGTTAGTTGCAGCCAGGACAAGGTCCTGAAGCATTTCGATATCTTCCGGATCTACAACTTCCTCTTTAATGTTTACTTCTAAAACTTGTTTATGTCCGGATACAACAACAGTCACCATTCCGCCGCCGGCTGTTCCTTCAATTCTTTTTTCGCCTAGCTCTTCCTGTGCCTGAGCCATCTTCTTTTGCATTTTCTGCATTTGCTTCATCATATTTTGCATATTTCCCATTCCACCGCGCATTTTACATACCTCCAACTAGTTTCTATTCTTTAATTTCAATTAGTTCAGCGCCAAATAACTTGACTGCCTCAGCCACATGAGGCTCTTCCTCATTTCCGCCGAAGCCTCCGCCAGACTCATCTCCGTCACGCTGGCTGCGCAGGAAATCCTCCCTGACACTTTGCCATTGTTCATCCGGAATGCCGACCAGCTGCAATCTCTTTCCTAAAAGCTCAAACAGGATATTCCCCAAAGTATCCAGGAATTTCGCATTATCCATGGCCATCTGACAATGAATTTCATATTTGAATTTTACGATAAGAGCTGTTTCCGATGCGGCTACAGGCTCTGCTTCATTGAGAAGGGCTGCCTGGGAGCGCATCTGGTTTTGAACAAGCAGGTTCAGCATCTCTCCCCAGCGGCTCTTTACAGCCACCAGATCGTTTTTCGTAGCCTGCTTCAGTACTTCATTCACTTTCCCTACTGGCGCCTGGAACCCTTTGCGTGAACTTCTCTGCGGCTTTTTCTGTACAGCAGGAGCCCCATCATCTTTCACCGCTATGCCATTTTTCTTTAATTCAGCCAGCTCGTGCTGCAGCTGTTCGATTTGCTGCATCAAGGGCTTGATGTCTGCAGCCTGTCCTGGTCTCTCCCGCTGTTCAAGCTGGCACAGCTTCACAATCGCCACTTCCAGGAATATTCGCGGATGGTTGGTCCATCTCATTTCCTGCTGGGCCTTGTTCAGTACCTCAATCAGCTCATAAAGCTCTTCAGGTTCCACTTCCCCGGCAAGCTGCTGAAAGTCCTCATCGAGCATAACCCGTTCAAGAGATTCCTCCAGCCTTGGAGCCGCTTTATATAAGAGCATGTCCCGGTAATACAGGATAAAGTCCTCTATAAAACGGGATGGATCTTTCCCCTGAAAAAGGAGCTCCTCCAGAAATTCCAGCCCGGATGCTGCATCCCGGTCTTTAACCGCTCTTGCCAGTTTATTTAAAAACCCCTGCGACACTGCACCTGTTACAGACAGGGCATCTTCAACTGTAACGCGATCCTGGCTGAAGGAGATCGCCTGATCAAGCAGGCTGAGCGCATCACGCATACCGCCTTCTGCGGCTCTTGCGATGATCTGCAGGGCCTGCTCTTCATACGCTGCATCTGTTTCATCCGCAATCAGCTTCATTCTTCCTGTTATCGCCTGAGCCGTAATCCGTTTGAAATCGAATCGCTGGCAGCGGGAAATAATCGTCAGGGGAATTTTATGAGGCTCGGTTGTGGCTAAAATAAAAATAACATGCTTAGGCGGCTCTTCAAGCGTTTTTAACAGCGCATTGAAGGCTCCAATGGAAAGCATATGCACCTCATCAACGATGTAAACCTTATATTTCACAGCGTTCGGAGCATATTTCACTTTGTCCCTGATATCCCTGATTTCTTCTACACCGTTATTGGATGCAGCATCGATTTCAATGACATCAGGAATTGATCCGTCTGTAATCCCTCTGCAGGCCGAACACTCATTGCATGGTTCAGTGACAGGTGCCTTCTCACAGTTAACAGCCTTTGCAAGTATTTTTGCCGCACTCGTTTTACCGGTTCCACGGGGACCGGAAAACAAATAGGCGTGTGATATCTTCTCCTGAAGCAGGGCGTTTTGCAAAGTCTTTGTCACATGTTCCTGCCCGACAACATCGATGAACTGCTGCGGGCGCCAAACACGATATAAAGCTTGATAACTCACTGACACGCCCCCTTCCTATGTATAGTCCTTCATCTATTATAACGTATCTAATTTCCTTTTTACAAAACCTAGAGCAAAAAATGCAACAAAAAACCCACCCCGCAAAAGGATGAGTTTTATTTACAATATAAACTGCCGTGCACCTTCCGTCGACTGGCGCCCATAGGCGTTACTTAAGCAGTTAGCTCGGCCCAGGCAACCCTGCGGCACATGGGAGCGTCCACTTAATGCTGCTTCCTTCCGGACCTGACATGATTCATGGATTCCCATTGCGCAGGACCCGGGCGTCAACACCACTTACTTAAGGCAGGCCCTACAGGACACCAGCCTCGGGAAGGGATTCAGCCTCGCTAGAGCGGATTGCGAGTACAGGGCACCGCTACCTCCCCGCCTAGCACGGCAAAGTTGATACCATATTAAGGTGCGTCTTTGTCCGACGCATTTATAAGTATACTAATAATCAGAGGAAAAAGCAATGCCTAACCATTGTCAATTCCTGTATCGTGTTCCATCTGCAGCAATTGCCTTCTCTTCTTCTCTTCTTTCTTGCGCTTTCGCAAGTTCCGGAAAAAACTTGAAAGCATCTCGCCGCATTCTTCTTCAAGCACCCCCGCGACGACTTCACTCTGGTGATTGAACCGCTCATCCTGCAAGAGGTTCATGAGCGTTCCGGCACAGCCGCCTTTCGGATCCGCGGCTCCATACACCACCTTTTGGATGCGCGACAGAATGATGGATCCCGAACACATCGGACAGGGCTCCAAAGTTACATAGAGGACGGCATTCTCCAGCCGCCAGGTTCCGAGTTTCTTGCATGCCTGATCAATGGCCAGGAGCTCTGCATGCGCAATCGCAGTCTGATTCACTTCTCTCAGATTATGGGCACGGGCAATAATCTCCCCGTCCAGAACAATGACTGCGCCAATTGGAACCTCCTCCAGGCCTTCAGCAAGCTTAGCTTCCTTAATAGCCTCCCGCATATACAATTCATCTTCAGTGAATGATTCCTGAATCAAATATCTTCATTCCTTCTCTTAACATCTGTGTAAAAGCGGCCCCTTTTACGAAAAATACTCTTAAAGGAGCGATTCGATGGAAAATCCGCAAGTCTATAAACCGGCTCTTATCATTATTGACATGATTAACGACTTTCAATTTCACCATGGCAAAATCCTTGCTGAAAAAGCTTTGAATATCACTAAGCCCATCAATGAGCTAAAGACCGCATTCCATGAAAAGGGTCTCCCGGTCATTTGCGTGAATGATCATTATAACCTCTGGAAGGCTGATCTCGATACGATTATGAATCATTGCCGCAATCCTGTCAGTGAGCGTATCCTTCATGAAATACACCCGTCGCCGGATGATTATTTTTTAATAAAGCCAAAGCATTCCGCTTTTTACGGGACTGCCTTAAATACTCTCCTGCACCAGCTCGGTGTCAATTTGCTTGTCATGACCGGAATCGCAGGCAATATCTGTGTCCTGTTTTCAGCCAATGATGCTTATATGAGAGAATACCAACTGCATATACCGCATGACTGCACCGCTTCCAACGATGACCATGATAATGCAAATGCCTTAAAGATGATGGAAAACGTATTAAAAGCCAATATATCTTCCTTCTCTGAAAACAATTATAACATTTCTTCCCTGTTTCCTTCATAAAATGGCAGTAGTGTTTTAAGATGTGTTTTTCAGGGAGGGAGATAGATTGCAGATTCATGTTGTCCAGCAAAACCAGTCTTTGTTCGGCATTGCTCAGGCATATGGAACGACAGTTGAAGATCTCGTTGAAGCAAATGAAATTCCCAATCCAAATAATCTCGTGATCGGCCAGACACTGGTTATTCCGATAATAGGAAGCTTTTATTGGGTGCAGCCCGGTGACAGTCTTTACTCGATTTCAAGAAGGTTCGGCATTTCCTATCAGCAGCTGGCATCAGTCAATGGCATTTCAGTAAGCCAGCCGCTTCAGGTGGGGTTCCGCCTTTATATCCCGGCCCGCCCGAAAACGAAAGCAGAATTCAATGCCTATGTGGAGCCAAGAGGCAATACAGTCGCCCCTGAGCTGGAGGAAAGCGCAAGAGAAGCCGCTCCTTATCTGACCTATCTGGCGCCGTTCAGTTTCCAGGCTCTCCGCGATGGCTCTTTGAAGGAGCCGCTTCTGAATGATTTCCCAGCTATTGCAAGAGCCAATAATAATGTACTGATGATGGTGATCACCAATCAGGAAAACGATCAGTTCAATGACGAACTCGCCAGAATACTGTTAAATGATATGGCGATCCAGAACAAATTTCTGGATAACATTACAGCTACAGCCAAAAAATACGGCTTCAAGGATATTCATTTTGATTTTGAGTTTCTGCGTCCGGCTGACCGGGAAGCCTATAACAATTTTCTCAGAAAAGCAAAGGCAAGATTCAGGCAGGAAGGCTGGCTGATTTCCACCGCATTGGCCCCGAAAACCAGCGCCGGGCAGGAAGGGCTCTGGTATGAAGGACATGATTATAAAGCCCACGGGGAGATTGTTGATTTTGTCGTCATCATGACCTATGAATGGGGCTACAGCGGCGGTCCGGCTATGGCCGTTTCACCGATCGGCCCAGTGAGGCAGGTATTGGAATATGCGATCAGTGAAATGCCATCTTCTAAAATCATGATGGGCCAGAACTTGTATGGCTATGACTGGACGCTTCCATTTGTTCAGGGCACCACCGCAAAAGCCGTCAGTCCGCAGCAGGCCATACAGATCGCAGCGGAAAATAATGTGGCCATTCAATATGACTACAAAGCACAGGCCCCATTTTTCAACTACACAGCACCTGACGGGAAAAGGCATGAAGTCTGGTTTGAGGATGCCCGCTCCATCCAGGCGAAATTCGACTTAATCAAAGAACTGAAGCTGCGGGGCATGAGCTACTGGAAGCTCGGCCTGTCTTTCCCGCAAAATTGGCTTCTGATTACGGAAAACTTCAATGTGACGAAAAGAGCATGATGACTCAGCAGCTGCCCTTTACAGGCAGCTTTTTTATTTTTCAGATAATACGCTCTTAATTTCTTATTTCCAGCTGAAATTCCATATCCCTTCCACTCCATACTGTGATAAAATAAGCTTTGTGTCATTTTGGAACGTACCTATAAATGGTTTCTATAGATAAATAAGCAATGCAGGAGGACGATCACTATGGGGGGAATACCTTTTATTACAGTAGAGGGGCCGATTGGCGTTGGGAAAACATCTCTCGCTAAAGCAATTTCTGAGAAACTTCAGTATGCCTTACTAAAAGAGATTGTTGATGAAAATCCTTTTTTGGGAAAATTCTATGAAAACATTGAAGAATGGAGCTTTCAGACTGAAATGTTTTTCCTCTGCAACCGCTACAAACAGCTGGTTGATATCAACAATCACTACCTGGCTCAACATAAGCCTGTTGTGGCTGATTATCATATTTTCAAGAATCTGATCTTTGCGCAGCGCACACTGAATCAGACTGAATATCAGAAGTATTTGAAGATCTACGACATTCTGACGGGTGATATGCCAAAGCCGAATGTCATCATCTATCTGAATGCCAGCCTTGAAACACTGCTCGACCGAATCGAGCTGAGAGGCCGTGAAATTGAAAAGAACATCAGTCCGTTATATCTCGAGCAATTATCCCTTGATTATGAAACGGCTATGAATGAGTTCGAAAGGCAGCACCCGGATATTCCGGTCATCCGCTTTAACGGGGATCAGCTGGATTTTGTTAAAAATGAAGCAGACTTAATGCATATATTCGATACCTTATCGACATCATTAAAAAAGAGGAGTATACACTTATGAATCTAAGGCAGAAATATGAGATTCCTTCGAACGCCGTCATTACCATTGCCGGAACCGTTGGAGTCGGAAAATCAACAATGACCAATGCGCTTGCGGATGCCCTGGGGTTCCGAACCTCTTTCGAAAAGGTTGATACAAATCCTTACCTTGATAAGTTCTATGCAGATTTCAACCGCTGGAGCTTTCACCTGCAGGTTTACTTCCTGGCTGAACGCTTCAAGGATCAGAAGCGCATTTTCGAATATGGCGGCGGCTTTGTTCAGGACCGCTCCATTTATGAAGACACCGGCATCTTTGCCAAAATGCATTATGAAAAAGGGACGATGTCCAAGGTCGATTATGAAACCTACACCAGTTTATTTGATGCAATGGTGATGACACCATACTTCCCGCACCCTGATTTGCTTATTTACCTGGAAGGCTCGCTTGATGACATTCTTTCCCGCATCCAGGAGCGCGGCCGTCCGATGGAGCAGCAGACGCCGATTTCCTACTGGGAAGAAATGCACCAGCGTTATGAAAATTGGATTAACAGCTTTAACGCATGCCCGGTCCTGCGCTTGAATATCAATGATTATGACATCATTCAGAATGAGCAATCCATTGAGCCGATTGTGGAGCGCATTTCTTACTTCCTAAGACAAACGCAATTATTGAAAAAATAACCGCCATTATCGGCGGTTTTTTCTTTGAACGCACAAAAAAGCCGCTGATGCGATCAGCGGCTTTATGTATCTCCAATATTTATGCGCGTGTTAGATGTCAATTAAAATGGAGGAGGAAAGGGGATTCGAACCCCTGCGCGGTTTGACCCGCCTGTCGGTTTTCAAGACCGATCCCTTCAGCCGGACTTGGGTATTCCTCCGTATCGACAAGAAATACTATATCATCCCTTAAAAAAGATGTCAACATTATTTTTATAAAAAAATAGAGCGGAAAAATTCCGCTCCGAGATTTCTCATTAAGGCTTAATAACTTCCCGATTGCCCATATACGGACGAAGTACTTCCGGAATGATAACACTTCCGTCAGCCTGCTGGTAATTTTCCAGGATGGCTGCCACCGTGCGGCCGATCGCAAGGCCGGATCCATTCAAGGTGTGCACATGCTCCGGCTTGCCCTTTGCCTCGCGGCGGAAGCGGATATTCGCACGTCTTGCCTGGAATCCTTCGAAGTTACTGCAAGAAGAGATTTCTCTGTACGTGTTATAGCTTGGGATCCAAACCTCGATATCGTATTTCTTTGCAGCTGTGAATCCAAGATCGCCTGTGCACATACTCATCACACGGTATGGCAGGCCAAGCAGCTGAAGGACTTTTTCTGCGTGTCCAGTCAGTTTTTCAAGCTCATCATAAGACTCTTCAGGCTTCACAAACTTCACAAGCTCTACCTTGTTGAACTGATGCTGGCGGATCAGCCCGCGTGTATCACGGCCGGCAGACCCTGCTTCAGAACGGAAGCATGCACTGAATGCCGCATAGTTAATCGGAAGCTCATCTGCATTCAGAATTTCTTCCCTGTGCATATTGGTGACAGGCACCTCGGCAGTTGGAATCAGGAAGTAATCCTCGCTTTCAATCAGGAACGCATCTTCTTCAAATTTCGGAAGCTGTCCTGTTCCTGTCATGCTTGCACGGTTGACCATGTACGGAGGAAGAACTTCCTTATAGCCATGTTCGTCTGTGTGCAAATCAAGCATGAAGTTGAAAAGTGCACGCTCAAGGCGGGCTCCAAGACCCTTATAGAAGACAAAGCGGCTGCCTGTTACTTTGCTGGCACGCTCGAAATCAAGCAGGTCAAGATCTGTTGCTACATCCCAGTGCGGCTTTGGTTCGAAATCGAAGTCACGGACTTCCCCCATTTGCGGACTTCCACATTATCGTCTTCGGTTTCACCGACAGGCACGCTTTCATGCGGAATGTTCGGGATGCTCAGCAGCAACTGGTCCAATTCTTCCTCGACCGTGCGGAGCTCCTCATCCAATGCTTTAATTTTGTCGCCAACCTCTCTCATTTCTGTGATTAAATGGTCTGCATCCTGCTTTTCGCGCTTCAAGGCTGCAACCTGCTGGGATACCTCATTCCTTTTGCTCTTCAGCTGTTCCGCTTCTACAATCAATTCACGTCTTTTCACATCCAGATCCTCGAATTTTCCGAGATCCGTCAAATCCTCGCCGCGGTTCTGAAGCTTGTTTTTCACTTCTTCAAAATTGGCTCTCAAAAATTTAATGTCCAGCATTTTTTTACCTCCTGAAAAATAATTTAGAACACAAAAAACTCCCGTCCCCAAAAAGGGACGAGAGTTACCCGCGTTGCCACCCTAGTTGAAAGCATAAGCTTTCCACCTTAAATCCATAACGGTTTTAACCGAAAGCATTTACTTTTCCCGGAAAATACCGGGTGTTCCATGCTTTGCTCGAGGATGGATTCACAGGGTTTATTCACCGGTTCACACCAGCCACCGGCTCTCTACAGAACAAAGTTCCTGTTACTAGTTCCTCTCATTGCTTTTCAGCTATAAGAATTTTGTAATTCATAATGTACTACAATTATGTTCCATTTGCAACCAAAATATTCAAATTGCTAATTGCTTGGACTCTTTAATCATTTCAACAAAATAGCCTGTCAGGCGATGGTCTTCTGTCAGTTCCGGATGGAAGGAGCACCCGAGGAATCTGCCTTCGCGCGCGGCCACAATCCGGCCATTGTGCTTGGCTAGGATTTCAACATTTTCTCCCGCCTCGACAATATGCGGCGCACGAATAAAGACGGCCGCAAAGTCTTCTGCCACTCCGGCAATATCCAGATCAGCCTCAAAGCTTTCACGCTGGCGGCCGAATGAATTTCTTTCCACCCGGACATCCATTACACCAATATGAGGTTCATCATAGCCAATAATGTGTTTTGCAAGGAGAATCAGCCCGGCACATGTACCGAACATCGGCTTTCCTGATTGGGCAAACTCCTTAAGGCTGTCCATAAAATCATATTTATCAATGAGGCGTCTCATGGTCGTGCTCTCGCCGCCAGGCAGGATCAGCCCGTCCACCTCATCAAGCTGCTCTTTGCGTTTGATGACCACAGCTTCTGCGCCACATGCTTCTACCGATAGCACATGCTCTCTGACAGCACCCTGCAGCCCTAATACTCCAACCTTTATCATATCTATTCTCCTTACCAGCCGCGCTCCTGCATACGAGCTTCAGGAGCCAATGAAGAAATTTCGATTCCCTTCATCGGTGTGCCAAGTTCTTTTGAAAGTTCAGCAATTAGTTTGTAGTCCTGATAATGTGTAGTTGCTTCCACAATCGCACGTGCAAATTTCGCAGGGTTTTCAGATTTGAAGATACCTGAACCTACGAACACACCGTCAGCACCAAGCTCCATCATTAGAGCTGCATCTGCAGGTGTTGCAACGCCGCCTGCTGCGAAGTTTACGACTGGAAGGCGTCCAAGGCTCTTGATTTCCAAAAGAAGCTCATATGGCGCTCCCAAAAGCTTAGCTTCTGTCATTAACTCATCTTCATTCATGCCGACAACCTTGCGCACCTGTGCATTCACCTTGCGGATATGGCGCACAGCTTCAACAATGTTTCCAGTCCCAGGCTCACCCTTTGTGCGAAGCATGGAAGCACCTTCGCCAATACGGCGTGCTGCTTCGCCTAAATCACGGCATCCGCAAACGAATGGAACAGTGTAGTCTCTTTTATTCAAATGGTATTCTTCATCAGCAGGAGTTAAAACTTCACTCTCATCTATGTAATCGACACCCATCGCTTCAAGTATACGAGCTTCTACAATATGGCCGATACGCGCTTTTGCCATTACCGGGATTGAAACTGCACCCATTACTTCTTCCATAATGCGCGGATCTGCCATACGCGCCACCCCGCCGGCTGCACGGATATCAGAAGGAACGCGCTCAAGTGCCATAACTGCTACTGCACCAGCTTCTTCTGCGATTTTTGCCTGCTCAGCGTTAACGACGTCCATAATAACGCCGCCTTTTTGCATTTCTGCCATTCCCCGTTTAACACGATCTGTACCTGTCTTCATGTTTATCCCCCTTCGTAAATACCATCTGCTTTGGATGGGTTAAATATTATGATAAAAATAACTTTTCAAAAAAAGGAAAATAGATTAACTTACTCGGAATTTTCCCTATTGAAAATATGCAATGAAAAAGGGCTCCTGTCAAGACAGGAAAGCCCTTTTTCTTAAAACCAACCTTTTACAGTTGAGGAAACACTACCCCATAGGTCACCAAAGAAACCTCCGATGCTGCGCATAGTCAGCACGAACCAGTTTGCTTTTTCAACACTTTCAGCGGCTACAACATCCACCTGGATATTGCCTTTCCCTTTATCAGACAGGAACTCAAGCTTCCCGTCCTCTTTAGACTCGATCGTTAAGTAGCCGACCTTTTCTCCCTTTTTAATTGGAGCAGTCAATTCACCATTTTCATTTAATTTCTTTTTATCCAGAACAAGAACGGGCTTAAAGTTTTCCTTTTCCCCATTTCTCATAACCATTTCGATGGCATCTTTAGAAGAAATCTTCACTTTATCTTCTTTTCCTTTTGTAACAGGCACTGTTTTCTGGCCTTTCACCTGATGTTTGGCAGGAACGATTTCTTCTTTCGTGAAGTTGGTGAAACCGAAGTTGAACATTTTCTTGGTTTCATCGAATCTGGATTTATAAGTAGCCTGGCCATTCGCTCCTTTAGCGTTCATGACCACACTGATGTAGCGGTTGCCATCTCTCAGGGCTGTACCTGTGAAGCAGTATCCGGCAAAGTCAGTTGTACCTGTTTTAAGGCCATCTGCCCCTTCATAGCCATATACCAGCTCAGGAAGCATCCAGTTCCAGTTTTCCATTTTAATTTCATCATCTGTACCCTCTCTGAAGGTCTTTCTAGGGGTACTTGCCGTTTCCAGCACTTCCGGGAATCGGTTAATCAATTCTTTAGCCAGAATAGCTGTATCTCTTGCTGACATTACGTTTTCTTCCTCAGGGCCGCCTGCTGGAGGGGAACCCTTTAAATCGCGGTTATTCAGGCCGCTGGAATTAACAAATTTATAGTCTTTCAGCCCAAGCTCTGCCGCTTTTTCGTTCATCATTTTAACAAAGTTGGTTTCTGAACCGGCAATCGTTTCTGCAATCGCAATCGTTGCGCCATTCGCAGAGTAGATAGCCATGGCTTCATACAATTCACGGATATTGTATTTGCCGTCCCTTCTTAACGGGACATTCGATAAGGCACGGTCCTGTGAAACTTTCCATACATATTCACTTACTGCGTATTCCTGATCCCACTTCACTTTGCCTTTTTCAACGGCTTCAAGAAGCAGGTATTCTGTCATCATTTTCGTCATACTGGCAATGCCCAGTACTTTATCCGCATTTTTTTGATATAAAATCTTTCCGGTCTCTGCATCTACTAAAATAGCAGCATCGGCATTGATATTTAAAATATCTTCCGCATGTGCTTTATGTATACCAGGTAAAAGACCTAATATCATGACCAAGGCAAGGAATCCAGCGATAGACTTACGGTATAATGTTTTCTTCAATTTTACTGCCCTCCAACGTTTTAATACACTTTTGTTATTTTATCATAACTCTGATTCAAAGAATAGATAGAGTAATTACCTATTCCTGCCTCTCTTGTGGCATGATTGACCCACTTGCTTGCACTGATATTTTCCTAGTATCAATTCCTGGGCATAAAAATAAGCAGAAGAGGTTTCCCTCTTCTGCTCTAATTGCTGTTTTTCGCCAGCAATGTTGATGAATTACATCGAGTAGTTTGGTGCTTCTTTTGTAATCTGTACATCATGCGGATGACTTTCTCTCAGGCCTGCACCAGTCATTTTAATGAATTGGGCATTTTCACGAAGCTCGTGAAGATCTTTTGTTCCGCAATAGCCCATTCCGGAACGGATACCGCCGATAAGCTGGTAAATGGTATCGGATAAAGGACCTTTATATGCAATGCGCCCTTCAATACCCTCTGGAACAAACTTTTTATTATCTTCCTGGAAGTAACGGTCCTTTGAGCCTTTTTCCATAGCTGCAACAGAACCCATTCCTCTGTATACCTTGAAGCGGCGTCCCTGGAAAATTTCCGTTTCGCCCGGGCTTTCAGAAACACCGGCAAGAAGGCTGCCAAGCATAACAGCATGTCCGCCGGCTGCCAATGCTTTCACGATATCCCCTGAATATTTAATTCCGCCATCAGCAATAATGGACTTGCCATGCTTGCGTGCTTCGGTTGCACAGTCATAAACAGCCGTGATCTGCGGTACCCCTACACCTGCAACAACGCGTGTTGTACAAATCGACCCAGGTCCGATTCCCACTTTTACAATATCGGCACCTGCTTCAATCAAATCCTTTGTCGCTTCAGCTGTCGCAACGTTTCCGGCAATAATGGCCAGATCCGGATAAGTATTTCTGATTTCGCGTACGGTATCAAGCACGCCTTTTGAATGTCCGTGTGCCGTATCCACTACGATCACATCCACATCTGATTTCACAAGCATTTCAACGCGCTTCATCGTATCACCGGTTACACCAACTGCTGCACCTGCCAGCAGGCGACCGCGCTCATCCTTTGCCGAGTTAGGAAACTCAATAACTTTTTCAATATCTTTAATGGTGATTAACCCTTTTAAAACACCTTCATCATCTACCAGCGGCAATTTTTCAATTTTATACCTCTGGAGAATCTTTTCTGCTTCATCCAATGTGGTTCCAACCGGAGCCGTTACAAGGTTTTCCTTTGTCATTACATCGGAGATTTTTATCGAAAAGTCCTGAATGAATCGGAGGTCACGGTTTGTCAGAATGCCAACAAGCTTCAGTTCCTCAGTATTGTTGACGATAGGCACACCGGAAATCCGGTATTTGCCCATTAGATGCTCTGCGTCAAATACCTGCTGTTCTGGAGTGAGAAAGAATGGGTCCGTAATAACGCCGCTTTCTGAACGTTTTACTTTATCCACCTGATCAGCCTGCTGTTCTATGGACATGTTTTTATGGATAACTCCCAAACCGCCCTGGCGCGCCATAGCGATCGCCATTTCTGCTTCAGTTACCGTATCCATTCCGGCACTGATCACTGGAATGTTGAGTGCAATCTTTTCAGTCAAATTAACTTTAAGGCTGACATCACGAGGAAGCACCTCTGATTTCGATGGAACCAGTAAAACATCATCAAAAGTTAAACCTTCTTTAGCAAACTTAGTTTCCCACATCTTTTTTGACCTCCTGGACTCGAAAATATTATTAGTAGGTTATCAATTGGACAAAATACTGTCAAGGACGGATTAATATGTTGGATTTTTCAAAAGATTCGGAGGACTTATAGTGATACATCCATTTGATTTTAAAAGCTCCTTTTTGTATTTTTTTTCTGCGAACACATCACAGGAATTTTTAAAAAAATGCTACCAAAAGCAAAACCTGGATCAGGCTGAACAAAAGAGCTATGAAAACAGTTACCCTTTTATATACTATCTAGAACACGGGCAAGTATACTATGAACAGGCAGAGAAGGCACCATTGGTCATCAAGCCGATTCTCTTTTTTTACGGACTGGTTCACCTTGTGAAGGCTTGCATACTGACTGTGGATCCTAATTATCCCGAGACTACTTCGGTTTTGGCACACGGGGTATCTACCCGGAAAAGAAAAAAGCAGCAATATAATTTTTTTCAGGATGAAGTGAAATTTCAAAAAAGCGGGCTTTTCCCTTATATGGGGGAAAAGTTGTTTCACATGAAACATTTGGAAGGCGAAAAAACAACAATGGGAGAGTTATTTGGACAGATTCCAGAGCTTAATGATTTGTACAGCCAGACGGAGGGCCGTATGACTTTTCTAGAAGCAGGGCTGGAAAAGGATGAATTGATTTTGCCCAAGGTAATCCTTGATCGCTTTCATATGACCGAGTCCCGTTTTGTGGAGTATCTAAAGTCAAAATCAGACTCTCATATTAGCTTTCAGGAATCAGAGGGGTCGGCATTGAAATTCAAGTTGGAAAATTTGAATACATATAATTTCAAGCCCTTACGATATAGTCCGGATGCTGGAAAGTTCTTCTTCCCGCTGGCTAAAGATGAATTGATTGATTTCCCTGAACTTCTGATTCATTATCTGCTGCTGTATAACTTAAGCATGATTGCCCGCTATGAAACTGAATGGTGGAGCGAACTCATCAAAATGATGCCGAATAAAGACTATCCGTTTATTCAAACTTTCCTTCAAATTACGGCTGCAAAGGGGCCGTATTTAATTTATCAGTATTTGGCTGATAAGAAGCAGTAAGGTTTCCTTTGGGGATATGCTGGCTGCGGCTTTCAATTGTGAACTGCATTTGTTGTTTTGTTTTGGGTGTTTGGAAGAGGCTGAGTGCGGGGGTGTTTGAATTTAATGTGGTGGCCGGCTGTTTCTTCAGGCAAGAAGCATAGCTTGGCGGTATATCTAACAGGTTTTGGAGTTTATCTAGCATGTTTTGGGTTTTATCTAACAGGTTTTTGAATTTATCTAACAGGATTTTTGATTTATCTAGCAGGATTTTTGATTTATCTAGCATGTTTTGGGTTTTATCTTAAATTGGCACAATTCATCTACATAAAGAACAGATTTAACTTTTAAAACAGACGGCAGAATAAGGAGTGGCGCATATAATTTGATTCTGGCGCATATAGCATGAAAGTGACGCATATCTGTGCCATAGTGACGCATATCCAGAAAAAGTGACGCAAATGCTGGCCGAAGTGACGCATAACTGCACTTTTCAATATAAAGAAGTGTCCAACTGATTCAGATCCCAATAATTACACACAAAAAAGAGCACCCATCAGGTGCTCTTTCATTTGCCCGGCAGCGTCCTACTCTCACAGGGGGACAGCCCCCAACTACCATCGGCGCTGAGAAGCTTAACTTCCGTGTTCGGTATGGGAACGGGTGTGACCTTCTCGCTATCGCCACCGGACTATTTGATTTGAAGAAACTTCGTTCCCTCAAAACTAGATAATGTATGAAGAAGAATTTGCCGAGTATTCACCAATGACTTGTCTAGCTTCGGCTCCTAACTTCTCGGCCGTTTCGATCCGTCCCTCCAAATCCCAAAACCAGGATTTGAATGGCCGGCTCTCCAACGTCTCTCGAAGTTGAACAGTCGCCTCCGCTTTTCGTTTTGGTTAAGTCCTCGATCGATTAGTATCAGTCAGCTCCACATGTCGCCACGCTTCCACCTCTGACCTATCAACCTGATCATCTTTCAGGGATCTTACTAGCTTGACGCTATGGGAAATCTCATCTCGAGGGGGGCTTCATGCTTAGATGCTTTCAGCACTTATCCCTTCCGCACATAGCTACCCAGCGATGCCTTTGGCAAGACAACTGGTACACCAGCGGTGCGTCCATCCCGGTCCTCTCGTACTAAGGACAGCTCCTCTCAAATTTCCTGCGCCCACGACGGATAGGGACCGAACTGTCTCACGACGTTCTGAACCCAGCTCGCGTACCGCTTTAATGGGCGAACAGCCCAACCCTTGGGACCGACTACAGCCCCAGGATGCGATGAGCCGACATCGAGGTGCCAAACCTCCCCGTCGATGTGGACTCTTGGGGGAGATAAGCCTGTTATCCCCGGGGTAGCTTTTATCCGTTGAGCGATGGCCCTTCCATGCGGAACCACCGGATCACTAAGCCCGACTTTCGTCCCTGCTCGACTTGTAGGTCTCGCAGTCAAGCTCCCTTGTGCCTTTACACTCTGCGAATGATTTCCAACCATTCTGAGGGAACCTTTGGGCGCCTCCGTTACTTTTTAGGAGGCGACCGCCCCAGTCAAACTGCCCACCTGACACTGTCTCCCGCCCCGATCAGGGGCGCGGGTTAGAATTTCAATACAGCCAGGGTAGTATCCCACCGACGCCTCCACCGAAGCTAGCGCTCCGGCTTCTCAGGCTCCTACCTATCCTGTACAAGCTGTACCAAAATTCAATATCAGGCTACAGTAAAGCTCCACGGGGTCTTTCCGTCCTGTCGCGGGTAACCTGCATCTTCACAGGTACTATAATTTCACCGAGTCTCTCGTTGAGACAGTGCCCAGATCGTTACGCCTTTCGTGCGGGTCGGAACTTACCCGACAAGGAATTTCGCTACCTTAGGACCGTTATAGTTACGGCCGCCGTTTACTGGGGCTTCGATTCAAAGCTTCGCTTGCGCTAACCTCTCCTCTTAACCTTCCAGCACCGGGCAGGCGTCAGCCCCTATACTTCGCCTTGCGGCTTCGCAGAGACCTGTGTTTTTGCTAAACAGTCGCCTGGGCCTATTCACTGCGGCTCATCAGGGCTATTCACCCTAATGAGCACCCCTTCTCCCGAAGTTACGGGGTCATTTTGCCGAGTTCCTTAACGAGAGTTCTCTCGCTCACCTTAGGATTCTCTCCTCGCCTACCTGTGTCGGTTTGCGGTACGGGCACCTTTTCCCTCGCTAGAGGCTTTTCTTGGCAGTGTGGAATCAGGAACTTCGGTACTAAATTTCCCTCGCCGTCACAGCTCAGCCTATGTGGTAACGGGATTTGCCTCGTTACCGGCCTAACTGCTTGGACGCGCTAATCCAGCAGCGCGCTTACCCTATCCTCCTGCGTCCCCCCATTGCTCAAACGGTAAAGAGGTGGTACAGGAATATCAACCTGTTGTCCATCGCCTACGCTTTTCAGCCTCGGCTTAGGTCCCGACTAACCCTGAGCGGACGAGCCTTCCTCAGGAAACCTTAGGCATTCGGTGGATGGGATTCTCACCCATCTTTCGCTACTCATACCGGCATTCTCACTTCTAAGCGCTCCACCAGTCCTTGCGGTCTGGCTTCAACGCCCTTAGAACGCTCTCCTACCACTGACATCGTAGATGTCAATCCACAGCTTCGGTGATACGTTTAGCCCCGGTACATTTTCGGCGCGGAGTCACTCGACCAGTGAGCTATTACGCACTCTTTAAATGGTGGCTGCTTCTAAGCCAACATCCTGGTTGTCTAAGCAACTCCACATCCTTTTCCACTTAACGTATACTTTGGGACCTTAGCTGGTGGTCTGGGCTGTTTCCCTCTTGACTACGGATCTTATCACTCGCAGTCTGACTCCCATGGATAAGTCTTTGGCATTCGGAGTTTGTCTGAATTCGGTAACCCGATGGGGGCCCCTAGTCCAAACAGTGCTCTACCTCCAAGACTCTTACTACATGAGGCTAGCCCTAAAGCTATTTCGGAGAGAACCAGCTATCTCCAGGTTCGATTGGAATTTCTCCGCTACCCACACCTCATCCCCGCACTTTTCAACGTGCGTGGGTTCGGGCCTCCATCCAGTGTTACCTGGACTTCACCCTGGACATGGGTAGATCACCTGGTTTCGGGTCTACGACCACATACTCATTCGCCCTATTCAGACTCGCTTTCGCTGCGGCTCCGTCTTATCAACTTAACCTCGCATGTAATCGTAACTCGCCGGTTCATTCTACAAAAGGCACGCTATCACCCATTAACGGGCTCTAACTACTTGTAGGCACACGGTTTCAGGATCTCTTTCACTCCCCTTCCGGGGTGCTTTTCACCTTTCCCTCACGGTACTGGTTCACTATCGGTCACTAGGGAGTATTTAGCCTTGGGAGATGGTCCTCCCTGCTTCCGACGGGATTTCTCGTGTCCCGCCGTACTCAGGATCCACTCTGGAGGGAACGAAGTTTCAACTACAGGGCTTTTACCTTCTCTGGCCGGCCTTTCCAGACCTGTTCATTTACCTCGTTCCTTTGTAACTCCGTATAGAGTGTCCTACAACCCCAGGAGGCAAGCCTCCTGGTTTGGGCTAATCCCGTTTCGCTCGCCGCTACTCAGGGAATCGCGTTTGCTTTCTCTTCCTCCGGGTACTTAGATGTTTCAGTTCCCCGGGTCTGCCTTCTATACCCTATGTATTCAGGTAAAGATCCTATCCCATTACGGATAGGGGGTTTCCCCATTCGGAAATCTCCGGATCAAAGCTTACTTACAGCTCCCCGAAGCATATCGGTGTTAGTACCGTCCTTCATCGGCTCCTAGTGCCAAGGCATTCACCGTGCGCCCTTTCTAACTTAACCGTATTTGACAGGTTCATCGGAGATGAACACAATCAAAGGTTTTAACTCTATTTAACATAGAGAATTTACTAAGATGGCGATTACTCGGTTATTGCTTCTTCAATAACATTATCTAGTTTTCAAGGAACAAAAAATAACGAATCATATCGTTATGGTTGGTGGAGCCTAGCGGGATCGAACCGCTGACCTCCTGCGTGCAAGGCAGGCGCTCTCCCAGCTGAGCTAAGGCCCCATTATATGAGATGGTGGGCCTAAATGGACTCGAACCATCGACCTCACGCTTATCAGGCGTGCGCTCTAACCAGCTGAGCTATAGGCCCACATAATAGGTAAAGGTATTAAAATGTGAGAGATCGAACTCTCAAAACTGAACGAACAAAGAACGTCACGTTTCTTGTAAATATTCCTTAGAAAGGAGGTGATCCAGCCGCACCTTCCGATACGGCTACCTTGTTACGACTTCACCCCAATCATCTGTCCCACCTTAGGCGGCTGGCTCCAAAAGGTTACCCCACCGACTTCGGGTGTTACAAACTCTCGTGGTGTGACGGGCGGTGTGTACAAGGCCCGGGAACGTATTCACCGCGGCATGCTGATCCGCGATTACTAGCGATTCCGGCTTCATGCAGGCGAGTTGCAGCCTGCAATCCGAACTGAGAATGGTTTTATGGGATTCGCTTAACCTCGCGGTTTTGCAGCCCTTTGTACCATCCATTGTAGCACGTGTGTAGCCCAGGTCATAAGGGGCATGATGATTTGACGTCATCCCCACCTTCCTCCGGTTTGTCACCGGCAGTCACCTTAGAGTGCCCAACTGAATGCTGGCAACTAAGATCAAGGGTTGCGCTCGTTGCGGGACTTAACCCAACATCTCACGACACGAGCTGACGACAACCATGCACCACCTGTCATCCTGTCCCCGAAGGGGAACGCCCTATCTCTAGGGTTGTCAGGAGATGTCAAGACCTGGTAAGGTTCTTCGCGTTGCTTCGAATTAAACCACATGCTCCACCGCTTGTGCGGGCCCCCGTCAATTCCTTTGAGTTTCAGCCTTGCGGCCGTACTCCCCAGGCGGAGTGCTTAATGCGTTTGCTGCAGCACTAAAGGGCGGAAACCCTCTAACACTTAGCACTCATCGTTTACGGCGTGGACTACCAGGGTATCTAATCCTGTTTGCTCCCCACGCTTTCGCGCCTCAGCGTCAGTTACAGACCAAAGAGTCGCCTTCGCCACTGGTGTTCCTCCACATCTCTACGCATTTCACCGCTACACGTGGAATTCCACTCTTCTCTTCTGCACTCAAGTTCCCCAGTTTCCAATGACCCTCCCCGGTTGAGCCGGGGGCTTTCACATCAGACTTAAGGAACCGCCTGCGCGCGCTTTACGCCCAATAATTCCGGACAACGCTTGCCACCTACGTATTACCGCGGCTGCTGGCACGTAGTTAGCCGTGGCTTTCTGGTCAGGTACCGTCAAGGTACCGGCAGTTACTCCGGTACTTGTTCTTCCCTGACAACAGAGTTTTACGATCCGAAAACCTTCATCACTCACGCGGCGTTGCTCCGTCAGACTTTCGTCCATTGCGGAAGATTCCCTACTGCTGCCTCCCGTAGGAGTCTGGGCCGTGTCTCAGTCCCAGTGTGGCCGATCACCCTCTCAGGTCGGCTACGCATCGTGGCCTTGGTGAGCCGTTACCTCACCAACTAGCTAATGCGCCGCGGGCCCATCTGTAAGTGATAGCGAGATGCCATCTTTCAGCTTTTCCTCATGAGAGGAAAAGAATTATCCGGTATTAGCCCCGGTTTCCCGGAGTTATCCCAGTCTTACAGGCAGGTTGCCCACGTGTTACTCACCCGTCCGCCGCTGACTTCAGGGAGCAAGCTCCCATCTGTCCGCTCGACTTGCATGTATTAGGCACGCCGCCAGCGTTCGTCCTGAGCCAGGATCAAACTCTCCATATAAGAGTTGATTAAGCTCGAGTTGTCTTTTCGAAAAAGACTAATGTTTTAAACGTTGACGTTTTTGTTCGTTCAGTTTTCAAAGATCAATCCGCCGCTTAAGGCGACTTAATTAATATATCATTTCTGATATTCAATGTCAACAAGTTTTTTCTCATCGATTGATGTTGTTAATCTCTTGCTGACTTGAATAAGTATACCAGTCCTACTCTATTAATTGCAAGTGCTTTTTAATAGAAACTTAATCTTTTTTAAAAGTAAAGGAATTTAATAAAAAAATGACCGCGGTATGCAGTCATTTTAATACTTCATCAATAAATAACTGGCGGTTTTTCTCTAAATGAATTATATCGCCGGTTTCTATGAGTTTCACAAGTGGCCTCGTCGGTGATTTATCTTCTATAAAAAGAATCTCAGCAGTCTGGCCATCCGAAAGCTTCACCAGGCTTCCAATGGAAAAAGTCATGATTCCGGAGCCCAGCGCCTGGATGGATGGAATATCAAATTTGCCAAAGCTGTCCTGTATCAGCATTTCAAGCACTTTAAACGGAGATTGTTTCCTTCTGTAGAGCCTTTGGGAAGTCATGGCATGAAATGCATCCGCAACTGCAATGATTCGTCCAGCCTGATTAATTTTGCTGCCTTGTTCTCCAAACGGATAACCGCTGCCGTCCAGACGCTCATGATGCTGAATAATGCCGATCTTAGTGCTTTCTCTTAACAAAGAAATATTTTGGACCATTTTAAAGCTGAGGGTCGAATGCTTTTTAATTTCTTCAAATTCCTCGGAGTTTAATGTAGTGCTTTTGTGCAAAATGGATGGGTTTATTTTAGCCATGCCAGCATCAGCCAGGCACCCTCCCAGGGCAAGCTGCACAATTTCCCCCTTATTAAAATTCAGTTTTTTTCCTATAAATGCGCTGATCATTCCCACTGCCACTGAATGCTGGTATAAATAATCTTCATTTGTAGAAAGATGATGCAGCGAAAAGATAGTGGAGGGGTTTTTATCCATTTTTTCAATCAGTGGAATCATGATGTTTCTTATTTTGGCGATATCCACTGGAAGGCCTGATTGCCAGGATGTAAATTCCCTTTTGAAATGTTGTACGCCTTTCAGGAATGTATTAATATGACTTGATTCCACTTCCTCAACAGCTTCACCCATGTTTCCGGCAGAAGTCATTGACTTTCCGCTGACCATGGTAGTTTCAACTTCTGCTTCCTCAATCAGAAATATTTTCATGATATCCAGCAGTTCCTTCGTCAGCACTGTTTTTTGGCTGATAATAGGGCGATTCGTCAAACTGAAAACATCCTCCGATAAGATGCAGCCTTCTCTTAATTCCTGTATGGGTACACGCACTGTTTCCACACTCCAAATATGAGTCTTTTTTACTATTTTACATTATTTGGACAAAAAAAAGGAACACAAATCTGTGTTCCCTGAAATTTCTTGCTGTTATTCTTCGCTATTATCGCCAGTTACTTCTTCTTCTGGAAGTGAATCGGCATCTTCAAGAGGCTTTGTTAATTCTTCGTCATCTTTTTCCTCTTCTTTTTCAACTCTTGCTACAGTCGAAACAGCTTCGCCTGCTTCTTCATTTATGCGGATGAGTCTGACACCCTGCGTGTTTCTTCCCATGGTGGAAATATCACTGACTGCCATACGGATCAGGACGCCGCCTGTTGTAATAAGCATAACGTCTTCTTCACCTGTGACAGCTTTCATGGAAACAAGGCTTCCGTTTTTATCCGTGATGTTGCAGGTCTTGATTCCTTTACCGCCTCTGCCCTGAACACGGTATTCTTCGGCTGGGGTACGTTTTCCATAGCCGTTTTTGGTTACAATCAGGACTTGGCTGTCCTCCTCAAGAACTTCCATGCCAACAACTTCATCACCATTGCTTAAGTTAATTCCCTTAACACCAGTTGCCGTTCTTCCCATCGAACGGACATCTTCTTCAGGGAATCGGATCAGCATGCCATGGCTGGTTCCGATAATGATCTCTTTGCTGCCATCAGTCATACGCACTGATATTAATTCATCATCTTCACGCAGATTTAATGCAATTAAGCCATTATTGCGGATATTGGCAAAGGATGATAATGGTGAACGCTTGGAAATTCCCTGTTTAGTGGTAAAGAACAGGAACCAGTCATCGGCAAATTCTTCAACAGGAATTATTGCATTTACCCATTCATCTTTGTCCACTCCAAGAAGGTTAATGATTGGTATCCCCTTCGCAGTACGGTTGAATTCAGGTATTTCATATCCTTTAGCGCGATAAACCTTTCCTTTGTTCGTAAAGAAAAGAATTGTATCGTGTGTGGATGTGGTAATGAGGTGTTCCACAAAATCGTCCTCATTGGTTCCCATTCCCTGGATTCCCCGCCCTCCGCGTTTTTGGGCGCGGTAAGTCGAGACCGGAAGACGCTTGATGTATCCCTTATGAGTTAGTGTCAGAACAATATTCTCACGTGGGATCAAATCTTCGTCTTCAATGTTTTCGATGCCGCCTGCGACTATTTCAGTCCGGCGTTTATCGTTGAATCTTTCCTTGATCTCCGTTAATTCTTCACGGATGATTTCCAGTACTTTTTCTTCATCAGCCAAAATAGCTTTTAATTCTGCAATAAGGGCCACAAGGTTTGCATATTCTTCTTCAATCTTTTCACGCTCCAAGCCTGTCAGACGCTGCAAACGCATGTCCAGGATAGCCTGAGCCTGTTTTTCGGAAAGATTGAATTTGGTCATTAAGCCTTCTCGTGCAATATCCGTTGTCTGTGAGCTGCGGATCAGACTAATTACCTCATCAAGATGATCAAGGGCGATCCTTAAGCCTTCTAAAATATGTGCGCGGGCTTGTGCTTTTCTTAATTCAAATTGTGTCCGCCGGCGTATAACAACCTTTTGATGTTCTAAATAATACTCAAGACACTGTTTTAAATTCAGAACCTTAGGCTGTCCATCCACCAATGCCAGAAGATTAATTCCAAAGCTTGTCTGGAGGGCAGTTTGTTTATAGAGATTATTTAATAATACACTTGCATTTGCGTCTCTTCTGACTTCAATGACAATTCGCATTCCATTACGGTCAGATTCATCACGCAGGTCGGTGATCCCATCAATTTTCTTATCTCTGACAAGTTCCGCAATTTTTTCAATCAGCTTTGCTTTGTTAACCTGATATGGAATTTCATGTACGAGAATGGTCTCTTTGCCATTAGCTTTTTCTTCAATCTCTACTTTAGCACGTAAAGTAATTGAACCGCGGCCGGTTTCATAGGCTTTGCGGATTCCGGTTCTTCCTAAAATCATTCCGGCAGTCGGAAAGTCCGGCCCAGGGATAATATCCATTAGTTCCGGAATAGTCATTTCAGGGTCTTTGCTTATGGCCAGAACCCCATCAATTACTTCACCAAGCTGGTGGGGAGGAATATTAGTGGCCATCCCGACAGCGATTCCTGATGTTCCATTGACCAGTAAATTAGGGAAACGTGCAGGCAATACAACTGGCTCCCTTTCTTCCCCATCGTAGTTATCCTGATAATCAATTGTGTCTTTATTGATATCCCGTAAAAGCTCCATTGATATTTTGGACATACGTGCTTCTGTATAACGCATGGCAGCTGCTGAGTCGCCATCCACTGAACCGAAGTTGCCGTGTCCATCAACCAGCATGTATCGATAGTTAAAGTCCTGTGCCATACGAACCATTGTTTCATAAACAGCAGAGTCTCCGTGCGGATGATACTTACCAATGACATCTCCGACGATACGTGCTGATTTTTTATAAGGCTTATCTGAATGCATGCCGAGATCGTGCATCGCATAAAGAATCCGGCGGTGCACCGGCTTTAAGCCATCACGCACATCCGGAAGGGCACGTGAAACAATTACACTCATGGCATAGTCCAGGAATGATGAACGCATTTCCTGGCTAATGTTAATTTCTTTTATTTGGGACCTTGGCGTATCAGCCATATAAAGAACCTCCCTTTTTAAGGGACTTGGAATTTACCCATAGCCTCTTAATTTGTCAAACATTTATTAAAATATAGTCCGTTGATCTCCGCTCCAGGATGCTCGCTTTCCGCGGGGCGGGCGCTGAGCCTCCTCGGCGCTTCTCGCCTGCGGGGTCTCACCTGTCCCGCTCCTCCCGCTGGAGTCTCGCACCTTCCACTCCAATCAACTCAGCAAATAAGATGCGAAAAGCAACAAACCCTGTAAAAACAGTTTTTATGTAAAAGCAGGATAGTCATCCTATCCTGGCTTTTGATCATATATCTAGGTTTTTTACATATTGGGCGTTTTCTTCAATGAAGTTTCGGCGTGGTTCCACTTTATCGCCCATTAATATTTCAAACGTTTCATCTGCTTCAATGGCATCTTCAAGGCTCACCTGCAGCAGTGTTCGTGTTTCGGGATTCATCGTTGTCTCCCACAGCTGGCCTGGATTCATCTCGCCAAGACCCTTATAGCGCTGAACATTCGGCTTAGGCTGGCTGGACATGGTGCTCATGACTTCTTCAAGCTGGCGTTCGTTATAGGCATATTCAATCTTCTTGCCCTGCTGTACTTTATACAATGGCGGCTGCGCAATGTAAATATAGCCCGCTTCTAAAATTTGTCTCATATAACGGTAGAAGAAGGTTAATAATAATGTTCTGATATGGGCTCCATCCACATCGGCATCTGTCATGATCACAATCTTATGATATCTGGCTTTTGCAATATCAAAGTCTTCGCCAATACCTGTACCGGCTGCAGTAATCATAGCCCGCACTTCATTGTTGGAAAGAATTCGATCCAGACGGGCCTTTTCAACGTTAAGTATTTTCCCTCTTAACGGCAGGATTGCCTGGAAGTGACGGTCGCGTCCCTGTTTGGCTGAGCCTCCGGCAGAGTCACCCTCAACGATGTAAAGTTCCGATATGGAAGCATCTTTAGATGAGCAGTCAGCCAGTTTCCCCGGCAGGCTTGATACTTCCAAAGCACTCTTTCTTCTGGTCAGTTCCCGGGCTTTCTTAGCTGCCAGTCTGGCACGTGCAGCCATTAATCCCTTTTCGACAACTTTCTTGGCTACCGACGGATTTTCCAGCAGGAACTTCTCAAGAGCTTCCGCAAAAATCGTATCAGTTGCAGTTCGCACTTCTGAATTGCCAAGCTTCGTTTTAGTCTGTCCTTCAAACTGAGGGTCTGGATGCTTTATAGATACAATCGCCGTTATACCTTCACGGACGTCTTCGCCAGAAAGGTTAGCATCATTATCTTTGAATAAACCGCTTTTTCTGGCGTAATCATTAATAACTCTTGTTAGAGCGGTTTTAAACCCTGATTCATGTGTTCCGCCTTCATACGTATTAATGTTATTGGCAAAAGAATAAATATTGCTTGTGTAGCCATCATTATACTGAATGGAGACTTCAACTGTAATGCCTTCACGTTCTCCCTCAATATAAATTGGTTCTTCATGGAGAACTTCTTTCGTTCTATTCAAATGTTCAACGTACGATTTAATGCCGCCCTCGTACATGTATTCATTTTTCTTATTTTCCTCACGTTTATCTTCAATCGTAATGGTTAATCCTCTATTCAGGAAAGCCAGCTCACGAATACGGTTTGCAAGGGTTTCATAATCATATTCAAGCGTTTCAGTGAAGATTTCACTGTCCGGCTTAAAGTGGATAGTAGTTCCTGTGTGATCGGTTTCCCCAATCACTTCAAGATCAGCACTTGGAACGCCGCGCTCAAATTTCTGATAATGTTTCTTGCCGTCACGATGAACAAATACTTCAAGTACTGTTGATAGCGCATTAACTACTGAAGCACCAACACCATGCAGACCTCCGGAAACCTTGTATCCGCCGCCTCCGAATTTACCGCCTGCATGAAGAACCGTCATAATGACTTCGACTGCCGGTCGCCCCATTTTTTCATGGATTCCGACTGGGATCCCACGTCCGTTATCCACTACCGTAATACTATTATCCTTTTCGATAATCACATTGATTTCAGAACAATAGCCTGCCAGTGCTTCATCTATACTATTATCGACTATTTCCCAAACAAGATGGTGAAGCCCTTTGGCACTTGTTGAACCGATATACATTCCCGGACGCTTCCGAACCGCTTCCAGACCTTCCAGTACCTGTATCTGATTCTCATCATAGGATTGTTCCTGCACTGCCTTTTGCTCCATTGCCACATCGGTCACCTGCACTTTCTATTTCACTAATCTATAAAAAAGCCTGGCATTTGAAATGAGCCAAACTATAATTTTCACTGACTTGCCTCTTTCCGTAATGGATCGGCAGGTCTTTAAAATTCATGAACACTTAGTTTATGGGATCGTTTTTTTAACGTGCCTGAGGATAGCGGAGAAAAATAGATCTTTTCTGTTGTGACGACCACAGATTTATAGGAACCCTTCGCGAGGTTCACAACTGGTTCCTCCCGGCTCTCCTTATGCTCTTTTGCATACTCGGAAGCAAGGACTGTTTCTTTATCAATAATAGCGACAATATCCCTTGCCCGGACCAGCACATCTTCACCTATATGGATGTACATGAGATCACCTCACTGAATCTTCTTGATTCTCCCTGATTCCACATTGAACGCTGCTGCTTCTTTAAGTGTCTGATGGTCTATTCCATCAACGCTTGTAGTAGTGACAAACGTCTGTACTTTTCCTTGGATGGTATTCAATAAATGGGACTGGCGATAATCGTCCAATTCCGAGAGGACGTCATCAAGCAGCAGAATGGGATATTCCCCAATCTCAGAATGGATCAGTTCAATTTCAGCAAGCTTGACCGATAGAGCCGTAGTTCTTTGCTGGCCCTGTGAACCGAATGTCTGCACATCGCGCCCATTCACATGAAAAATCAGGTCATCGCGATGCGGCCCAAACATAGTGACGCCGCGGTCTATTTCCCTGTTCTTCACTTTTTCGAATTTATCCTGGTACACTTTAACCATTTTCGACAAATCTTGTTCTTCTGATACCTCAGCAGAAGGCTTGTACTCAATTTTCAAGGTCTCAAGCCCTCTTGAAATTCCTTCATGGATCGGCTGTGCCCAATTCTCGAGGAGTCGGAGGAACTCATAGCGCTTTGAAACAATCTTTGCAGCCATTTCTATGAATTGCTCAGTTAAAATCTCAAGCATGGTATGGTCGGTCTGCTTTTTGATCTGGAGCATCTTCAAATAGTGGTTGCGCTGCTGGAGGATTTTCTGATACTGGCTGATATCGTGCAAATAGACAGGCGAAACCTGCCCAATCTCCATATCAATAAAGCGACGCCTTACTTGAGGGCTCCCTTTCACAAGATGGAGATCTTCAGGCGCGAACATCACAACATTCATATTGCCGACATACTGGCTTAATTTCTGCTGCTCTATATGATTGCATTTGGCTTTTTTGCCTTTTTTGCTGATAACTAATTGCATGGGCAGGGATCCTTGCCTTTTTTGAACCCTTCCCTCTATTTTAGCATATTCCTGATCCCAGCGAATAAGATCTTTGTCATTTGATGTCCGATGTGACTTTGCCATTGCCAGCACATAAATCGATTCCATGACATTTGTCTTTCCCTGGGCATTCTCTCCCAAAATTACATTCACTTTATTTTCAAAATTGACTTCAAGTTCTTCGTAATTCCGGTAATTCCTTAACAGCAACTGCTCTATATGCATAGACGCTACATCCTTTAAAATATTAACGCTAAAAACGGCGTTTAGACGATCGTAAATTCACCGACATCCGGAATTTCGATTTTATCTCCGGTTCTTAGCTTTCTTCCCCGTCTTTGATCCTGCTCGCCGTTGACGAAGACATCGTATTCACTCAGGAACCATTTGGCCATTCCGCCTGTTTGAATCACATCTGAGGCTTTTAAAAATTGGCCCAGCGTAATATATTCTGTATCAATTTGAATTTCCGTCATATTTTCACTCTTTCCCATTGTCCGACTTCCAGTGCTGCAGTTTTTTCTGCACTTTGGCAAAACAATTTCAGAATGGTATCTAATATTCTATTTTACTAAATAAATCTCAGATACACAAAGAAAAGTCGTCTGCAGCCCGTTATTTTCATTATTCCCTTGGTATTGGCCAATATTCTGGCGGTAAAAAAGTAAGCCGCCGGCACAGCCGGCAGCTTTTTCTTAATATGTTCTAACTGGCAGAATCAATTGGAGTATTGATTCATCGTTTAACGGTTTGATGATGAATGGTCTCATGGCGCCGGTGAAGCTGATGGTAATTTCAGAGCCTTCGAGTGCTTTTAGGGCATCCATCATGAATTTCGCGCTGAAGGAGATTTTTAGTTCTTCGCCTTCTATGGATTTGCTCTGCACTTCTTCGACTACTTTTCCGACTTCAGGAGTGTTGGATGAAATTTCAATAAAACCTCCATCGATTGTAGAAAGCTTGACCACATTGTTACGGCCTTCTTTCGCAAGTAAAGAGGCACGGTCAATAGCCTGCAGGAATTCTTTTGTATTGACGACCACATCTGTTTTGCTGTCTGAAGGGATCAGTCTGGATGTATCCGGATAATTCCCTTCAAGCAGCCTTGAGAAGAACAGAAGATGCTCGGCTTTAAAGAGAACCTGGTTTTCCGTAATAACGATATCGATTAAATCATTGTTGTCATCTAGAATTTTGCTTAATTCACTTAAGCTTTTTCCTGGAATAACCACATTGTAGGTTTCGCTGGCCGTTGTTTCGATCTGCGCTTTTCGCAAAGCCAATCTGTGGCTATCTGTTGCAATACAGGTTAATGTGCCGTTCTCCACCTTCCAGTTTACACCTGTCAAGATAGGGCGTGTTTCTGAGGTGGACACTGCGAAAACGGTTTGGCGAACCATTGCTTTTAATAGGTCCGTAGGAATTTTAAACATTTTTTCTTCTTCAATTTGAGGCAGGTGCGGATATTCCTCAGCATCCAGGCCATTAAGATTGAATTCAGATTTACCTGAGCGGATGACTGTCTGCAAATGGTTTTCCACGCTTATTTCCACGCTGTCAGTCGGAAGCTTTTTAACGATTTCACTGAAGAACTTCGCTTGGAGCACGATGGCACCAGGCTGTTTGATCTCAACAATTTCTTTTCCGTCTTCTTCTTTAGGAATAAAAGATTCAATGGAAATATCAGAGTCGCTTCCCGTTAATGTAACTCCTTCTTCAGATGCAACGATTTTAATCCCCGTTAAGATGGGAATAGTCGTTCTGCTTGTTACAGCTTTCATAACATCCTGGACGCTTTGGACCAACTGGTCGCGCTGGATTATAAATCTCATTTTTTAAATCCTCCAAGCATATTTTAATGGCGTATTGAATATATATATTTTTTATAAAAAAATAGTAGAAGTACTAGTAGGGCCTGTTAGTATGTGGATAACTGCATTTTTCGAAAGGAAACACAGCCTATCCACATGTGGACAGACTGTGTGTAAGTCAGGTCAAGTTATACACATTATACCTTGAGCATTTCATTGATTTCTTTCAGCTGTTTTTCAAATTGTGAATCAGACTGAAGCATCTTTGATATTTTTTCATGGGCGTGAATGACGGTCGTATGGTCCCTTCCGCCAAATTCCTCTCCTATTTTAGGCAGAGAAAAGTCGGTTAACTCCCGGGACAAATACATGGCAATCTGACGGGGGAATGCGACAGACTTTGTTCGTTTCTTCGCCTTAAAATCCTCAAGCTTTACATTAAAATGTTCCCCAACCACCCTTTGGATTTCAAGGATGGTAATGACCTTTGGCTTGGAGCTTGGAATAATATCCTTTAAAGCTTCTGCAGCAAGGTCGGCATTAATATCTTTATTTATTAAAGAGGAGTATGCTACTACACGAATCAGAGCACCTTCAAGCTCACGGATGTTGGAATCAATCTGATTGGCAATATAAAGCATAACCTCATTAGGAATATCAAGTCCCTCTGCTTTGGCCTTTTTACGCAGTATGGCAATACGCGTTTCAAGGTCAGGAGGTGTAATGTCAGTAATTAGTCCCCATTCAAATCTGGAGCGGAGACGGTCTTCCAGTGTCGGTATTTCTTTTGGAGGACGGTCACTTGAAATAATGATCTGCTTGCTTTCTTCATGCAATGTATTAAAAGTATGGAAAAATTCCTCCTGCGTCTGTTCTTTTCCAGCCAAAAACTGAATATCATCGATAAGAAGAACATCCACATTTCGATATCTATCGCGGAAATCGCCCGCTTTGTTATCTCGGATCGAGTTAATAAATTCGTTCGTAAATTTCTCGGAAGATAAGTATACGACTTTAGCTGAAGGATTATGATCTAATACATAATGGCCGATTGCGTGCATAAGGTGAGTTTTTCCGAGTCCAACTCCCCCATAAATAAATAAAGGATTATATGCCTTCGCCGGTGCCTCTGCTACAGCTAGTGAAGCTGCATGGGCGAATCGGTTTCCGGATCCGATGACAAACGTGTCGAATGTATACTTCGGGTTCAGCATCGTTAAAGGCAGTTCCGGCTGTTCTTCATCCTGCTTTTTCTTTTTTGGCGGAAGAGGAAGATCGATTTCTTCTTCACTCTGATTTTGCGGAATGATGAATTTCACTCCTAATTCTTCACCGGTAATGTCATAAAGAATTCCGGAGATCAGCTGGGAATAACGCTCTTCAAGCCAGTCACGGGCAAACTCATTCGGGGCCTTAACGACTAAAGTGTCTCCCTGCAGAGAATGCGCCTTTGTCGATTTCAGCCATGTGTCAAAACTGGGCTTGCTGATTTTTTTCTCGATATTGGCCAGAGCATTATTCCAAAGATCCGCAATATTTTCCAATGATATCCCTCCTTTTCCATCTAAAATTAATATTAAATTACGTTCAAGCTCAAATGTCTATACGTAGACATCTCTGCTTTTTCTTTGTTTCGCGCCACAAAAACGATAGGTTATACACGCTGTATAACCCTGAAGTTTATAAATATACGAAACTGTTTATGTGGAAAATCATATAATAAGGAAGTAAAGTGGAATTTCGACAGTATCCACTGTCTGTGGACAAACTTTTACAAACCCCTTGGATAACCTGTCCACATGTTATCCACAATCTGTGGATAACGAAGATATGCACAATGATTTATTAAGTGTGAAAACACAATTATGATAACAGATAATGCTTTTAACTGCAATGCTTTTTAAACCCTTATCCACAACATACCCATCCCTGTTCATAAAAATTGTCCACAGCCACTGGTTGTGTGCAAAACCTGTCAATATGTGATGTGGATAATAAAAAACTTGTCGAAATTTTATCCACAGCCCTTTTTTGAGGGGGAATTCTATTCCAATGGACTTGGAATGTAATTGCCTTTTTAGCGGACCAATCATGCCCGTGTCAGGGAAAATTTGCAGTCTCCAAGAAAAGCTTTTACAATGGAGAAATGAGAAAAACGTGGAAAAATGAAATTTTAGGATGACATTCAGGCAAAAAGAAGGTAAACTTTCTGAGTGGGTTCTTTCAGATTTGTAAAAAAGAAAAAGAGAAGCAATGAGAGGAAGCCAGGTTCAAACTACTATTTCTTTGCCATTGAAGGCAGATTGACTTATATGCATAGTTGACAATTTTCTAGTTACATCTATATAATTAGAAAGACTGTCTTTAACAGCAATTCCTCAGGGAGGTGTCATATATGAAAAGAACTTATCAACCAAACAAGCGTAAAAGAAGCAAGGTTCATGGTTTCCGCAGCCGCATGAGCTCTCCGACAGGACGTAACGTTCTAGCTCGCCGCCGCCGCAAAGGAAGAAAAGTATTATCTGCTTAGGCCACTGAAACGTCAGTGGTCTTTTTTTCCATGTAAAGATAAATGTCCAAATTAGATAATGTCTAGCTCCAGCGCCAGCCCCCTCAAGAAGATGCAGGGTGGCCCTAGGCGCTTGCGCTTTTCTGAGTAGGTGATGACATGAAAAAAGAGTTCCGTGTAAAAAAGAATAAAGAATTTCAAGAGGCCTTTAAAAAGGGAAAGTCATTCGCCAACCGCCAATTTGTCGTTTACATCTTGAGAAAAGAGGAGCAGAGTCATTTTCGCATCGGGCTTTCTGTCAGCAAAAAAATTGGCAATGCCGTCATGAGAAACCAGATCAAAAGGTATATCCGCCAGGCATTTTTAGAACTGGAGGAAGAAGTAAAGCCGCAATATGATCTGATCGTCATTGCAAGGAAACCGGTGGCAGAAATGGATTTTCATGAAGTGAAAAAGAGTCTGATCCATGTATTGAAGGTTTCGCGGGTTTTGAATAAACCGGGACTTGGAAATACTAAAAACAAATAATCGTTATCTATCTTTATTATGAAGCACTTCATTTTAAAAGATGTTAAAATAAGATACATATGAGCATGTCCCTCTGGCCGGGGGATGAGCAAATGAAATCCAGACTATTATCAGGAGCAATTAAGGAGGAAAAAACGGTTGAAGAAACGAATATTCCTACTAATCGGTTTAGTGTTTGTGATGGCCCTTTTATCGGGCTGTACAGAAATCAACCAGCCGATTACGTCTGATAGCAAAGGCTTTTGGAACGAGTATATTGTCTACCCGCTTTCGCTGTTTATTATTAAGGTAGCGGAATTTGCAGGCGGCAGCTATGGACTATCGATCATTATGGTGACGATCATTATCCGTCTTGTGATCCTGCCATTAATGATTAAACAAACGAGAAGTTCAAAAGCGATGCAGGCGATTCAGCCAGAAATGCAGAAGCTTCGTGAAAAATACAGCTCGAAAGACCAGAAAACCCAGCAGAAGCTGCAGCAGGAAACAATGGCTTTATTCCAAAAGCACGGCGTTAATCCGCTTGCAGGATGTTTCCCGCTAGTGATTCAAATGCCGATCCTGATCGGTTTCTACCATGCAATTACACGTACGCGCGAAATTGCAAACCATAATTTCCTTTGGTTTGACCTTGGTTCTCCGGATCCAATTTACTTATTGCCTTTAATTGCAGGTGTGACAACGTTCATTCAGCAGAAAATGATGATGGCAGGCACGCAGCACACAGGGCAAATGGCTGCACAAATGAAAATGATGCTTTATCTAATGCCGATTATGATCGTTGTTTTTGCCATTAACTTCCCGGCAGCTCTTTCTTTATACTGGGTAGTGGGTAATATCTTCATGATCATTCAAACGTATTTCATTAAAGGTCCGGACCTGAAAGCTGCAGCGGCCGGAAATGCAGGAGGAGCCAAAAAGTGAAACAAGTAACTGCTACAGGACAAACCGTCAAGGAAGCAGTAGAGTCAGCTTTAGCTCAATTAAACACAACAGAAGACCGCTTAGAGATTACTATTGTTGATGAAGGTAAAAAAGGCGTTTTCGGGATTTTCGGATCCCGGCCGGCCGTGGTGAAAGCTGTGAAAAAGCCTGATCCGATTGAGGAAGCGGAAAAATTCCTTAAAGATGTCAGTGCAAAAATGGGCGTGCCCATCGAAATTGAAACATTACGTGAGGGAAAAAATGTTCAATTTATCTTATCCGGCGAAAAGATAGCTCTTTTAATCGGAAAAAGAGGGCAAACGCTCAATTCTCTCCAGTATTTGACACAGCTGGTCATCAACCGCTATGCCGAGCAGTACTTAAATGTGGTGGTCGATGCAGAGGATTACCGGAAAAGACGCCAGGATACCCTGATTCAACTGGCTGAAAGGCTTGCTCAAAAAGCTTTGAAGACGGGAAAAGAAATTGCGCTGGAGCCTATGCCTTCCTATGAACGCAAAGTGATCCATACCGCTCTCGTAAATAATAAGCGAATCAAAACCTATTCGGATGGCAATGACCCGCATCGCCATATCGTCATTGCACCAGCCAGAACAAGATAGCAAGAAAAGCGGAAGCGCCTTGTCCACCCCCGACAAGCACAAGACGAGCCTCCCGGAAAGGCGTTCTTTGCCTTTTGGGAGGATTGGCTTGTGACCTCGAGGGGGTAGGCGCTGTAGCTGGACAGTTATCAACGTCCAAAACATAAATTACTCATTACGCAAAATCCCAATCCATTCCGGATTGGGATTTTTTTGTCGTTCTCCGTCAAAGCCCTGCAAATTATTAAATCTCAATTGGTTTTATTGTTATTCACATGTGGATAAGTTAAAATAGAGCATATTAATTATGAGACGTGTGGATAATTTTTTCGCTCGCTGACATGAAGCGGGATGTTGATAAGTAACATGCTGAACTGATGGACAAGCCGGAAATGCGGCTGATATGCTTTTCTAAAAAAAAGCCTTGTGATATTCTATTAATTTGGGGAATCGAAAGCAGGATTCATTTTTTATATAGATGGAAGTAAGAAGAAAAGAGAGGTGAATGAATTGGAATTCGATACAATCGCTGCGATATCTACGCCGATGGGAGAAGGAGCCATTGCCATTGTCCGCCTGAGCGGGGATCAGGCATTTGACATTGCGGACCTTCTTTTCAGAGGGGTAGGAGGCAAGCGGCTGAAGAATGTGGCGTCCCATACCATTCATTATGGACATATTGTTGACCCGAAAACTGAAGAGATTGCTGAAGAAGTGATGGTTTCAGCTATGAAGGGACCGAAAACCTTTACGAAGGAAGATGTCATAGAAATCAACTGCCATGGCGGACTGGTTTCCGTGAATCGCGTGCTGCAGCTTTTGCTGAATAATGGTGCAAGGCTTGCTGAGCCGGGTGAATTTACAAAGCGCGCCTTCTTGAACGGACGGATTGATTTATCACAGGCAGAAGCGGTCATGGATCTGATTCGCGCCAAGACGGACCGGGCAATGAACGTGGCACTTGGCCAGATGGAAGGAAGGCTGTCAAAGCTTATTGGGAAGCTTCGGCAGGAAATTCTGGAGATCCTGGCTCACGTGGAAGTCAATATCGACTATCCGGAATACGATGATGTCGAGGAAATGACCCATCATATGCTGATGGAGAAGGCTTCCTATGTAAAGAAAGAGATCGAAAAGCTCCTTCAAACCTCACAGCAGGGGAAAATACTGCGTGAAGGACTTTCCACGGTCATCGTTGGACGGCCAAACGTTGGGAAATCTTCCTTATTGAATAGCCTTGTTCACGAAAATAAGGCGATTGTGACTGATATACCGGGCACCACCCGTGATGTTATTGAAGAATATGTGAATGTCAGAGGAGTGCCGCTCCGTCTGGTGGATACAGCCGGCATTCGTGAAACGGAAGATATCGTCGAACGGATCGGTGTCGAAAAATCGAGACAGGTTTTAAAGGAAGCAGATTTAATTTTGCTCGTGCTCAATTACTCGGATGAATTGACGTCTGAGGATGAAAATATATTTAAAGCGGTCGAAGGCATGGACGTTATTGTGATTGTCAATAAAACCGACCTTAATCAAAAGATCGACATGAATCGCGTCCGCGAGCTTTCGAAGCATCATAAACTGGTGACAACCTCTTTATTGGAAGACCAGGGAGTCGACGATCTTGAGGAAGCCATTGCTTCTTTATTCTTTGCAGGCTCCATCGAAGCCGGGGATATGACGTATGTATCCAATACCCGCCATATTGCCCTGTTGAATCAGGCGCAAAATGCCATTGATGAAGCGATGCAGGGTGTTGAGATGGGAACACCGATTGATATTGTGCAGATTGATTTGACAAGAACATGGGAGCTGCTTGGTGAAATTATTGGGGAAAGTGTCCATGAAAGCCTGATTGACCAGTTATTCTCGCAGTTCTGTTTAGGAAAATAGATGATTTAAGAGAGCTGTGTCAGCTGACGCAGCGGATAATAGATTTTTTAACTTTTGCAATCGGCCGGTTCAGCCTCTATTGAGCCTGGGTCTGTGGCTTGCCTGATTGCAGCAAAGGAGGCCGCATCATGACATATGAAGCTGGAAGTTATGATGTCATAGTAGTCGGAGCCGGACACGCGGGTGTGGAAGCAGGCCTTGCTTCGGCCCGCCTCGGCGCAAAGACATTAATGATTACAATCAACCTGGATATGGTAGCCTTTATGCCATGTAACCCGTCAGTTGGGGGACCTGCAAAAGGAATCGTCGTAAGGGAAATCGATGCCCTTGGCGGAGAAATGGGCAAGAACATTGATAAAACCCATATTCAGATGCGTATGCTGAACACAGGAAAAGGGCCTGCCGTACGTGCATTAAGAGCACAGGCCGATAAGTTCACCTATCAGCATGAAATGAAAAAAACACTGGAAAATGAACGGAACCTGACGCTTATTCAGGGAATGGTTGAACATCTGATTGTTGAAGATGGAGAATGCAGGGGCGTTGTCACCCAGACAGGCGCCGTGTATCATTCCAAAGCGGTCGTCATTACGACCGGAACCTTCTTAAGAGGGGAAATTATCCTTGGTGAACTGAAGTACTCAAGCGGCCCTAATAACCAGCAGCCATCCATTAAGCTCTCAGAGCATCTGCAGGAGCTTGGCTTTGATCTTGTCCGTTTTAAAACTGGAACGCCGCCGCGCGTCAACAGCCACACCATTGATTACAGCAAAACGGAAATCCAGCCTGGCGATGATGTGCCAAGAGCTTTTTCCTATGAAACAACCAAGTATATTACAGACCAGCTCCCATGCTGGCTGACGTATACCAATGAAGAAACGCATACATTGATCGACAATAATCTTCATCGCTCGCCAATGTACTCCGGCATGATCAAAGGAACTGGTCCACGCTATTGCCCGTCCATTGAAGATAAGGTTGTCCGCTTTAACGATAAGCCGCGCCATCAGATTTTCCTTGAGCCTGAAGGCCGCAATACTCAGGAAGTATACGTGCAGGGGCTTTCAACAAGCTTGCCTGAGGATGTGCAGCAGCAGATTCTCAGAACGATCCCTGGGCTTGAAAAGGTGCAGATGATGCGTGCCGGCTATGCGATTGAATATGATTCCATCGTCCCAACGCAATTATGGCCGACACTGGAAACTAAAAAGGTGAAAAATCTTTATACGGCCGGCCAGATTAACGGGACGTCCGGTTATGAAGAAGCTGCCGGACAAGGTTTAATGGCAGGCATGAATGCCGGATTGAAATCGCTGGATAAGGAAGAAGTCATTTTAAGCCGTTCAGATGCTTATATTGGCGTCCTGATTGATGACCTTGTAACCAAAGGCACGAACGAGCCTTACCGTCTACTGACTTCAAGAGCGGAATACCGTCTGTTGCTTCGCCATGATAATGCCGACCTGCGTTTAACAGAGCTTGGCCGCAAAGTCGGTCTGATCAGTGAAGAACGCTATGAAAGATTCCAGCTGAAAAAGCAGGCGATAGAAGACGAAAAAGCACGTCTTAAGAGCATCTTCATCAAGCCTGCTTCTGACGTGCAGGAGCTGATCAAAAGCCAGGGCGGAAGCGAGCTGAAAGACGGCATCCGCGCCTCAGATCTGCTGAAGCGTCCGGAAATGACATATGAGCATATCGGGCAGCTCGCTCCGGCTGAAACTGCGCTTGATCCCGATGTAACCGAGCAGGTAGAGATCCAGATTAAGTATGAAGGCTATATTGAAAAGTCCCTTCAGCAGGTAGAGCGTCTTAAGAAAATGGAAAACAAAAAGGTCCCTGAAAACATCGATTATGATGATATTAACGGACTGGCTTCCGAAGCAAGACAAAAGCTGAAGGAAGTAAGGCCGCTGTCTCTCGCACAGGCTTCGCGAATTTCCGGAGTTAATCCTGCAGATATCTCCATTTTGCTTGTTTATTTAGAACAGGGGAGAATTGCACGAGTTTCAGCTGAGTAAAGAGGAAAATCCGATTATGTCAGAGAACGGAAAGGATTACTAAATGAATACCGAACAATTTACTGAAATGCTGGCGGCGAAGGGGATTGCCCTTTCGCCACAGCAATTGCAGCAATATGACACATACTATTCCACGCTGGTGGAATGGAACGAAAAAATGAATTTAACAGCCATTACGGAAAAGGAAGATGTGTATTTAAAGCACTTCTATGACTCCATAAGCGCGGCTTTTTACTTTGACTTCAGCCAGCCGCTAACGGTCTGTGATGTCGGTGCAGGGGCAGGCTTCCCGAGCATACCGATTAAAATTGCTTTTCCTGGTTTACATATTACGATCGTTGACTCGCTTAATAAACGCATCGGTTTTCTGGAGCATCTGGCGAAAAAGCTGGAGCTTGAGAATGTCCGCTTTATCCATGACCGTGCGGAAACCTTTGGCCAGAACAAGGAATACCGTGAGTCTTTTGATGTGGTGACAGCAAGAGCTGTTGCCAGATTATCCGTTTTAAGCGAGCTGTGTCTGCCGCTGGCTAAAACAGGAGGCACATTTGTGGCTATGAAGGGCGCCAGCGCACAGGAAGAACTGGATGCCGGCAAAAAGGCCGTCTCGGTTCTGGGCGGAAGACTTGTGGATTCCCACACGTTCACGCTGCCTGAGGAAGAAAGTGAGCGCAATATTTTAATCATAAAAAAAGAAAAGAGCACTCCTAAAAAGTACCCGCGAAAGCCGGGGACACCCAATAAAACACCAATTGAATAGGGTGCGCAATTTGCCATTGTATGACATAATGGTGTAAACGTTTCGATTTTTCCAGATATTTATATTGCTCCTGTCCGGCAGGATTTGTCATGATGATAGAGAATATGTTATAGGGAGTTTCGTAAAGGTGGTGCAGGGTGATGAAGCATTCTTTCTCACGCTTTTTTGGCCTAGGCGAAAAGGGAGAACAAGTTACAGCGGAAAAACCAGCAGAAGAACAGCTGGATATTGTTGAAGACTTAAGCGACAGAGAAGAAGTTAAGAAAATTCCTATTGATCAAATCGTCCCCAACCGTTTCCAGCCAAGAACGGTATTTGATGATGAAAAAATAGAAGAGCTTTCCCGGACGATCCATACACATGGAATCATCCAGCCAATCGTCGTACGGGAATTTGAGGATGGCCAGTTTGAAATCATAGCCGGTGAGCGCAGATACCGGGCCATGAAAAAACTGGGCTGGGAAGAAGCTCCGGCTATTGTCAAAAATCTCAGCGATACCGAAACGGCTTCAGTAGCTTTAATTGAAAATCTTCAAAGGGAAGAATTATCCCCGATTGAAGAAGCTGTTGCCTACGGAAAACTTTTAGAGCTGCATAGCCTGACACAGGAGGCATTGGCACAGCGCCTTGGAAAAGGCCAGTCAACCGTTGCCAACAAGCTTCGGCTGCTGAAATTGCCGCAGCCTGTCCAGGAAGCATTGTTAAACAAATTAATTACAGAGCGGCATGCCCGTTCACTCATCCCGCTGAAGGACCCGGAGAAGCAGGTCGCCCTGCTGCAGGAGATTGTGGAAAAGAATCTCAATGTGAAGCAGACGGAAGACCGGGTTGTCAAAATTCTTGAACAGAAAAATCCAAAGCCGAAGCCGAAACGAAAGGCTTTCAGCAAGGATATGAGAATTGCGGTCAACACGATCAGGCAATCTCTATCCATGGTTTCTGACAGCGGCATTAATCTTGATTCCGAAGAAGAAGAATTTGATGAATTTTATCAAATCACGATCAAGATCCCTAAAAAGAAATAATTTTTTCACGCGAGAAATAAAGCGGGGGCTCCCTGTTTTATTTTTCGCGTTTTTTTTGAAGGACGATAAAAAGACTATTAGAATCTTCTTATTTTTTGCAAAAAAAATATTCTGCCCTGTTTTTCGTGATAAAATAGACTACGTGATTTAACGATATGAATGAATTCACAGATAGATAGATTGGAATATTGATAGATGAAAGCAGGTGATACTGTGGGCAAGATTATAGCCGTTGCGAACCAGAAAGGCGGAGTCGGCAAAACGACCTCTTCCGTCAATCTTGGCGCATGCCTGGCATACATAGGCAAGAAAGTGCTGCTGGTCGACATTGATCCGCAGGGCAATGCCACAAGCGGAATCGGCATTGAAAAAGCGGATGTCGATCATTGCATTTATGACGTCCTCGTGGATGATGTGGAAGCATCAAAGGTCATTAAACCCACTTCGGTAGAGAACTTATACGCCATCCCGGCAACCATTCAGCTGGCAGGCGCAGAAATTGAACTGGTGCCGACGATCTCACGGGAAGTCAGATTAAAGAGGGCTCTTGAGGAAGTAAAAGGAAACTTTGATTATGTGATTATTGACTGTCCTCCTTCCCTCGGATTACTGACAATTAATTCGCTTACCGCTTCAGATGCCGTAATCATACCCGTGCAGTGCGAGTACTATGCACTGGAAGGGCTGAGCCAGCTTCTGAACACTGTCCGCCTTGTGCAGAAGCATCTGAACCATGATTTGAAAATCGAAGGCGTTCTGCTGACAATGCTTGATGCCCGGACAAATCTCGGCATTCAGGTCATTGAAGAAGTGAAAAAATATTTTCAGGATAAAGTCTATAAAACAATCATCCCCCGCAATGTGCGGCTGGGAGAGGCTCCGAGCCATGGAGAACCTATCATTACTTATGATCCGAAGTCACGCGGAGCTGAAGTATATTTAGAACTGGCAAAGGAAGTGGTTTCAAATGGCTAAAGGTCTGGGAAAAGGTCTGAATGCTTTTTTCAATAATGCTGAAACCGAAAGTGAAGAAACCGTACAGGAAGTAAAAATAAAGGACATTCGTCCAAACCCTTATCAGCCGCGCAAGGTGTTTGAAAAGGAAGCCATCGAGGAATTGAAGCAATCCATCCTTGAACATGGAATTCTGCAGCCGATCATCGTCCGCAAAAGCATCAAGGGCTATGAAATTGTTGTCGGAGAGCGCCGCTACCGGGCAGCAAAAGAAGCCAGCCTGGAGAAAGTTCCTGTTGTTGTAAGAGAACTGACTGAACAGCAGATGATGGAGCTCGCTGTGCTTGAAAATCTGCAGCGTGAAGACCTGACGCCGATTGAAGAAGCGGCTGCCTACCAGCTGCTGATGGAGAAGCTCAAGGTGACACAGGAGGAATTGGCCAAGCGCCTGGGAAAAAGCCGGCCGCATATTGCCAACCATATTCGCCTGCTATCCCTTCCACCGACCATACAAGGACTGATTTCAGAAGGCAAAATTTCCATGGGACACGGAAGGGCGCTATTGGGGCTGCGAAAAAAGAAAAGCTGCAGGCGCTTGTTGAAAAAACAGTTAAAGACGGCTTAAATGTCCGTCAGCTTGAACAGCTGATTCAGCAGCTGAACGATGTTTCACGTGAAACGAAAAAGCCGGCAGTCCAAAAGGATATCTTCATTAAGGAACGCGAATCCTCCCTCAGGGAACGCTTCGGGACGACCGTCCATATTAAACAGACCAAAAACAAAGGGAAAATTGAGATTGAATTTTTCTCAAAAGAAGATTTGGAACGCATTATGGAGCTTTTAGAAACACATCAGTAAGCCATCTTTATGATGGTTTATTTTTTTACAGGATTTTATAAAAAAGGATTGTAGGCTCAGGCCATTCGTGGTAATTTTAATAGAAAATAATTCGCATTGCGAAATAATAAGGTGAAGAGTATGTTTCTACTGGGTACACTTGTGAATGGATTATTGATTATTATTGGAACACTGCTCGGGAAATTGCTCCATCGCATTCCCGAAAATATGAAGGGCACTGTCATGCATGCAATTGGCCTTGCGGTCATGGTGCTCGGCCTGCAAATGGGCTTTAAAAGCGAGAATTTCCTCGTGGTGATTTTGAGCCTTGTGTTCGGAACGGTGATTGGAGAGTATTTTGCTCTCGAAGATAAGCTCAACAAGCTTGGCGATTGGCTTGAAAGCAAAATTGGCTCGAAAGGCCAAGGCAGCATTTCGCAGGGCTTCGTAACCGCTACGCTGATCTTTGTCATCGGTGCTATGGCCATTATCGGAGCGCTTGACAGCGGCATCCGCGGCGATCACTCCGTGCTTTATACCAAATCGATTATCGACGGCTTCACCTCCCTCATCTTAACGACTACATTAGGGATCGGTGTGCTCTTCTCAGCTTTTCCGGTGATGCTGTATGAAGGACTCATTGCCCTATTTGCCACCCAAATCGACCGGTTTGTCCCCCAGCTTCTGATGGACAGCTTTATCAAGGAAATGACCGCAACAGGAGGAATCATGATTTTTGCGATTGGGCTGAATTTGACAGGCATTACGAAAATTCGCGTGGCGAACCTGCTTCCGGGAATTGTGGTTACGGGAATTATTGTGTCGGTTGTTTATTTTTATGGGATTTATTTTTAGATGAAGGGATGTGCATCGTAAGCACGGTCGCTGGTGTGCTTGCGGTGCATTTTTTTGCTGGAATGGTGTTAAATCTGGCTGGAGCCGCGCGGAATCACGAATTAAGTGTGCGAGGTTTGTGCTCAAGTCAGCAGTTTTTCCGGGAAAATGAGCGTGCTTGGCGGTTTATAACAGGTTTGTGAATATATCTAGCATGATTTGGGTTTTATCTAGCATGTATGTGAATTTATCTAGCAAATTTTGAAGTTTATCTAACAAGTTTCTAATTTTATCTCACATTTGCCACACTTCCTCGTTACAGAAAACGGAATTGACGATCAAAACAGAGAGCAGGACGAGCGCGAAAACATGAAGGACCCCGCCCACAAAACGGATGTATGCACAATCCCCCTCCCCTGCCCAACAAAAAACCGCAGGCTCACTCCCCTGCGGCTTTCCACTCTATTAAGGTGTTTGTTCACGGTTCAGTTCCCACTTAAATGCAGGCCATGCCGGCGCTGTCTGGTGGGTCAGGCTGGCTTCATAGATGCCCTCCGCGATGGTTTTCGCCATTTTCAGGACGAGATTGAGTCTGGTGTTCTGGAGGACGAAGAATTCCATGAATCCACTGACGTTGACGATGCCGGTGATGTGCATGTCCCCTACTTCCGGCAGGTCTTTATTGACTCCGGCACCCGGTTTGACCGGGCCTTCTCCAATTTGGATGACTCCGACGCTCTTCAGACGGCCGAGGCATGCATCGATTCCGATGATAAAGGGGTTAAAGTGCTTCTTTTTGATTTCGTTCAGTTTTTCCTCAAGGTTCACGGCATGGATCGGGTCCTCCAGTGTTCCGTACACATGGAAAGATGACATGGATTTTTCCTCAAGGAGTGTGCCGACCAGCGGACCTAATGAATCGCCTGTAGAGCGGTCTGTGCCAATGCAGACAAAAACGATGGGACGGCAGCCGATGCCCGCAGACAGAATATTCTTCAGTTCAGCAGCCAATTTTTCTGCAGAGTTTGTTTCTTCATGCGAGATTCTGGCAGAAGCCCCGCCTTTTTTATCAAACAAGTTTGGTTTGAAGTTCATATAGGTCCACTCCCTCTTTAATCCTTGCCATGCCCGAAAAACAAGTATTTATACGTTTTTAACAGTATACGGAATTTTTGTGTAATCTATACATACCTGTATTATTTAATCGTTAAACAACCGGTTTTTTAACTGTTAAGCCATGAGAAAAATTGATAAAATAATTTTGTTTTACAGAGGGATTCGCACTGAGGGACGAGATGCAGTATAATTCATTCAAGATAAAGACTGGAAATTTTGAACGCGATAACTGTCCAGCTCCAGGCGCCATCGGCTCTCGGGTCTAAGCTTGTCGCCGATAAGCGGGCGCCTTCCGCTTTTATATATTTTCACTAAAAATGAGCAGGTGAAACCATGAGTCCTATTGAAATTATGATGCACAGTATGATAGATAAGATTTCGAATGAAGAAACCTGGATCACGATCGGGGAAGGCATTTTTAAGATTGTGGCCATTCTGATTGTGACGAGCATCCTGATCAGGATCGGGAAGCTGGCGATCCGCAATATTTTTAAGCTGAGAACGCCGTCCAGGCTGCGAATCTCAGAGCGCAGGGAAGCCACCCTTTTGAAGCTGCTGGAGAATATGCTCACCTATGTGGTGTTTTTCGTTGCGGCGATCATGATCTTATCGGTGCTGACAATTGATGTAAAAGCCCTTTTGGCCGGTGCCGGAATCGTCGGGTTGGCTGTCGGGTTTGGAGCACAGAGCCTTGTAAAGGATATTATCACCGGATTTTTCATTATTTTCGAAGATCAGTTTTCGGTTGGGGATTATATCCGGGTTGATCAATTTGAAGGTACAGTGGAAGAAATCGGACTTCGGACGACGAAGATTAAGAATTGGACGGGTGAGGTTCACATCCTCCCCAACGGAAGCATTATGCAGGTGACCAATTTTTCATTAAATAATAGTGTGGCATTTGTGGATGTCAAGATTTCGTATGAAGGCGATATTGTAAAAGCCGAAAAGGTTTTGCAGGAGCTGTTTGAGAAGCTGCCTGAGAAGTATGAGGATATGGTGAAAACACCGGAAATCCTTGGAGTTCAGAACCTGGCTGCTTCGGAAGTGGTTCTGAGAGTTGTTTCGGAGACACTGCCCATGAGGCATTTTTATATAGCGCGCCAGCTGCGGAAGGAAATTAAGCTTTGTTTAGATGAGCATGGCATTGAAATTCCGTTCCCGCGCCTTGTGATGTACACACGGAATGAGCAGGATAACCCAAAACTGAATGCGGAGGGATAAACATGGAGCAAAAAGAATTTGATTTACATGATGTCGTGGAAATGAAAAAGCCTCACCCATGCGGGGTAAACAAATGGAAAATCATTCGGATGGGAGCAGATATCCGCATTAAGTGCGAAGGCTGCGGACACAGCGTAATGATCCCAAGAAGGGAATTCGCCCGCAAGATGAAGAAAATTCTTGTTAAGCATGAGGAATAAGAGACAAACTGCAGGGAGATGAGATTGGTGGCACAAACATTTAAGTCAGCCTGTCCCCTTAACTGCTGGGACAGCTGCGGCTTTCAGGTAACCGTGGATGATGGTAAAGTAACAAAGGTAGATGGCGATCCGGACCATCCGATCACAAAGGGGAAAATTTGCGGCCGCGGCAGAATGCTTGAAAGCAGAACCATTTCTCTAGAGCGCCTGCTTCATCCGCTGAAAAAGGTAAATGGAGAATTTATGCCCATTTCCTGGGAGCAGGCTTTGCACGATATTTCCCTGAAAATGAAGGAGCTAAAAGAAACGGCTGGAACCACTTCAATTCTTCACAGCCATGATTATGCCAATGGCGGTTTGCTGACGAACCTGGATCAGCGCTTTTTCAACTGCTATGGCGGCGTGACTGAATTAGTAGGGTCAATCTGCTGGGGAGCCGGCATTGAGGCTCAGAGCTCAGATTTCGGAGATGCGTACAGCCATGCTCCTGAAGATATTTTGAACAGCAGGCACATTGTTGTCTGGGGCAGAAATGTTGCCCGCACCAATATGCACCTGTATCAAAGGCTGCAGGAGGCAAAGAAACAGGGTGCCAAATTATATGTGATTGATCCGATTTATAATGCGACGGCTAAAATGGCCGACCGCTATTTTTCCATCAAGCCGGGGATGGATGGCTGGCTTGCGGCCGGCATCATGAAGGAAATGCTCCGTCTGGGATTGGAAGATAGAAGTTTCATAGATACCTATTCAGTTGGTTTTGAAGATTTGATTGAATTGCTCGAAAGTGTAACGCTTGAGGAAATCGCAGAGAAAACGGAAGTGCCTGCTGAAGTGATGACCGAGCTTGCAGCGGTGTATGGCAATCGCCCCGTGTCCACTTTCTTTGGCCTGGGCATGCAGCGCTACGAAAACGGCGGGAATACGATCAGGCTGATGGATGCTTTGATTGCCGTGAGCGGCAATATCGGGATTCCGGGCGGCGGTGCAAACTACGCCAACAGACAGGTAGGACAGAGCTTTGATGCGGCTGCCCTCACCCTCCCTGAGCGGAAAACAGCCTTCAGGCAATTTACGATGATGCGGCAGGCAGAAGGGATTTTAACAGCAAAAGATCCTGAGATTAAGATGATCTTCGTTACGTGCGGAAATCCTTTAACCCAGGTGCCTGACTCTTCAAGGGTACGCGAGGCTTTTGCATCTGTTGAGACCGTTGTTGTGATGGAGCAGTTTATGACAGACACGGCTAAAATGGCAGATTACGTTCTGCCTGTTGCAACCGTGTTTGAACAGGAAGATCTCTATTATTCTTCCATGTACCATCATTATGTCAATCATGGCCCGAAGTTGGCTGAACCGCCAGGCGAAGCGAAGCCTGATTTATGGGTATGGACCGAGCTTGCCAAACGACTCGGATTCGGAGCCGATTTCGATTTTACAAGAGAAGAATTCATCAGCCTGGGCCTTGGAACGCTTAAAGAACAGGGGATTACACTTGGTAGCTTACGGAATTCCCACCATATGGAACTTCCGGTTGATACGGTGCCCTGGAGAGACCGCCAGTTCAAGACACCAAGCGGCAAATATGAATTTACCTCGTTCCGAAAGGGTTCCGAAAGCAGGCTGACACTCGCTCTTCCACGGGAAACCAAATGGACCGATAAAGAGCGTGCCGAACAGTTTCCTTTTACCCTGCTGACGATTCATCCGCTCCGGTCCAACCATTCGCAGCATTATCACCTATTGAAGCCGGAGCCAAAGGCAAAGGTGGAAATTGCCGATAATATTGCCGAAAAGCTTGGCCTGCAGGAGAACGATTACGTCAAAGTGTGGAATGACCGCGGGGAAATGAATGGCTATGTCCATATCATGAAAAAAGCCCATCCGGATACCATCAATATCGATGAAGGGATCTGGGCAAAATTCGGCGGCCCCGTCAATAACCTTACATCCAGCCGCGAATCGGACAACGGCCTTGGCAGCACATTGTATGACTGCCTTGTGAATATTGAGAAGATTTAATAGCAGGGGTGACAGGTACCTATACCACTTAGCCTAAGTGGTATAGGTACCTGTCACCTTTTCTTTACATTTCTCCGGCAACTATCTATAATTGTTAAAGGCTTGTTTAAATGAGAATCAATCGTATTTTTTATAGATGAAATTAGACTGAGGAGTGACTTGGATGGCTTTAACAGCTGGTATTGTAGGTTTGCCGAATGTCGGGAAATCTACGTTGTTTAATGCAATTACCCAGGCGGGAGCGGAGTCTGCGAACTATCCGTTCTGTACAATTGATCCGAATGTAGGGATTGTAGAAGTGCCTGATCACCGTTTGAATAAATTAACTGAATTGGTTCTGCCGAAAAAAACTGTGCCAACGGCTTTCGAATTTACGGATATTGCCGGCATCGTAAAGGGTGCGAGCAAAGGGGAAGGTCTTGGAAACAAATTCCTGTCCCACATCCGTGAAGTAGATGCCATCTGCCAGGTTGTCCGCTGTTTTGCGGATGACAATATTACACACGTCGCGGGGAAAGTGGACCCGATCGATGATATCGAAGTCATCAACCTGGAATTGATCCTGGCTGATCTTGAGTCGGTTGATAAGCGAATTGGCCGTGTGAGCAAGCTGGCTAAGCAGAAGGATAAAGATTCTGTGATCGAGCTTGAAATTCTGGAGAAATTAAAAGAAGCGTTCGAAAACGATAAGCCAGCCCGTACGGTCGAGTTTACAGAAGAGCAAATGAAGATTGTAAAAGGTCTTCACCTGCTGACAATCAAGCCGGTGCTTTACGTGGCAAACGTAAGCGAGGACGATGTAGCGGATCCTTCTTCTAACGAATATGTGCAGCAGGTAAAAGAATTTGCCGCAAAAGATAATGCGGAAGTGATCGTTATCTGTGCAAAAATCGAATCTGAAATTGCAGAGCTTGACGGGGAAGAAAAAGAAATGTTCCTTCAGGAGCTAGGCATCGAAGAATCCGGACTTGATCAGCTGATCAGAGCAGCCTACAACCTGCTTGGACTGGCAACTTATTTCACAGCCGGCGTACAGGAAGTCCGCGCCTGGACATTCCGCAAAGGCATGAAGGCTCCTCAATGTGCGGGAGTTATTCACTCCGACTTTGAAAAAGGCTTCATCCGTGCAGAAACGGTTTCCTATGACGACCTTGTCGCTGCAGGCAACATGACAGCTGCAAAAGAAGCAGGAAAAGTCCGCCTCGAAGGAAAAGAATACATTGTTAAAGACGGAGATGTCATGCACTTCCGCTTTAACGTTTAATTATTTTGGGACCTCTATTTTTAGGGGTTCTTTTTTATGATTATTTTAATAAGGCTGTTTTCGCAAGGTTTGTTGCTTATTTGTATCTTATTTACTGAGTTGATTGGAGCGGAAGGTGCGAGATCCTCGAAAATGCTAACGCATTTTCTTCGTGCGGTGTTTCTCGGGGAAGCATATTCAACGTCCAGCGGGAGTAGCGGGACAGGTGAGACCCCGCAGACGCAGAGCGTCGAGGAGGCTCACCGCCTGCCCCGCGGTTCGCTGAGCAGCCTGGAGCGGAAATCAACGGACAACATTGAAGGATGAAAAACAACAATATATACGAAAAGAGCCTTCTAAATAATCTTCCATCTTCCAATTCACTCTAGTGTTATTGCTTTTACATATTTAATGTGCTATAATTTCAACTTGTGAGTAATGTATATTGCTCCTTGCCCTTTGTGGGCCGTTAGACCAAAAGGAGGTGAAAGTGATGAGAAAGTACGAAGTTATGTACATCATCCGCCCAAACATTGAAGATGAGGCTAAAAAAGCCCTAGTTGAGCGTTTCAACACAATCTTAACTGACAATGGTGCGGAGGTTTCTGAATCAAAGGATTGGGGTAAGCGTCGCCTTGCATACGAAATCAATGATTTCCGCGATGGCTACTACCAGCTTATGAACGTTAATGCTGAAGCAACAGCAGTTGACGAGTTCACTCGTTTAGCTAAAATCAGCGAAGACATCATCCGTTACATCGTTGTTAAAGACGAAAAATAATAGATATAGCCATTTTACCGAGAGGAGTTGATTCTGATGATGAACCGTGTTGTTCTTGTCGGACGTTTGACAAAGGATCCTGATTTGCGGTATACCCCGAACGGAGTTCCTGTCGCTTCATTCACTCTTGCCGTGAATCGTACTTTTACGAATCAGCAAGGTGAGCGGGAGGCAGACTTTATCAACTGTGTGGTATGGAGAAAGCCAGCTGAAAACGTAGCAAATTTCCTTAAAAAAGGAAGTCTTGCAGGTGTAGATGGCCGGATTCAGTCCCGCAGCTATGAAGGCCAGGATGGAAAGCGCGTTTACGTGACAGAAGTCCAGGCTGAAAGTGTGCAATTCCTTGAGCCGAAGAATAGTTCTGGCGGCCAGGGCGGCGGTAATCCGAACTACGGCGGTCCAAAAGATCAGGATTTCCCATTTGGAAATAACAGCAATCAGAATCAACGCCAGGATAATCGTAATCAGGGCAACTATACTCGCGTGGATCAGGATCCATTCGCAAATGACGGCCAAATCGACATTTCTGATGACGACCTGCCATTCTAATAGTGCCCGATTATGAACGGAAATATATAAAATAATAAGCTAAAGGAGGTAACTGACCATGGCTGGAGGACGCAGAGGAGGACGTGCTAAACGTCGTAAGGTTTGCTTTTTCACTGCAAACGGAATCACTCACATCGACTACAAAGATGTGGATCTTCTAAAAAAATTCATCTCTGAGCGCGGTAAGATTTTACCACGTCGTGTAACAGGCACTAACGCTAAATACCAACGTAAATTAACGATTGCTATTAAGCGCGCTCGCCAAATGGCATTACTGCCATACGTTTCAGGTGAATAATAATTAGAGAAAGACGCTGGTATCCGGCGTCTTTTTTTATTATGTTCTCCTTTATTACGGGGTGTATTAAAGCTAAAATCCCTTCTGAAATCGCGAAGGTTGAACCTTCATTTAATACTAGCTACAATAGAGCTTATATGAGTTCAAAAAGCCGGGAACAGATTTCCTCCTTTTTGGATACACAGTTTGAGGGGTGTATCAATGAATAATGTACATAAATTAACAGAAGGTGCTGTGCTTCTCGCGGTTTTTGCCGTGCTTCTTCTGATTTCGCTCTATGTGCCGATTCTCGGTAGCGTTTCGGTTTTCTTCCTGGCTCTTCCGTTTATTATGTTTGCAGCGAAAAATAACCGGATGGGCGCGATTGTCTTTCTGACGGGAGCCGTTCTGCTATCCCTGATTATCGGATCCATCATGGGCATTCCGCTTGCTCTGACATTCGGATTGACCGGTACGGTAATCGGTATGTTTATCAGGGAAAATAAAGGACGGACTTCTTCCTTTATTGCGGGCACGCTCGTATTCCTTGCAGCCCTTTTGCTTCAATATGCTGCAGCAGTTGCCTTTTTTAATATCAATATCATTAAAGAAGGCATCAGCATGATGGAGGAGTCCATTAAAATCTCACAAGGAATGCTCGAAGGCTTCGGGCAGAACGCAGATAAAGCAGTCGAGCAGCTGACAGCTGGCCTGAAAATGATTGAGACCTTAACGCCGAGTTTATTTGTCATGACATCGGTCATTTCTGTTTTTGTCATTCAGCTTGTTTCCTTTCCGATTGCCAAACGATTCGGTATTAAGATTGAAGGCTTTAAGCCATTCAGGGAAATGAGCCTGCCGAAAAGCATATTATGGTACTATCTCATAACCATTATTGCTTCGTTCCTTTTTAATCCGTCAGAAGGAAGCTACTGGTTTATGGCACTTGTCAATATTGCCTTCATTCTGCAGATTTTCATGGTCATTCAAGGCCTGTCCCTGATTTTCTTTTTCAGTCATTTAAAGGGATGGCCGAAAGCCGTGCCTGTCCTTGCTGCTGTATTTACATTTCTTATGCCATTTCTCCTTTATATTGTGAGGATATTAGGTATAATTGACTTAGGATTTGATTTAAGGCAAAGATTAGGAAAAAAGTGATGAACAACACTACTGTTTAGGAGCTGAAAACATGCCTTCGTATTTAGAAAAGCGGTCCATACGCTATCCGATTTTTGGATTGATGGGCATAACAGTGGTGCTTCTCGGTATATTGGCGTACTACAATTGGCTTTCTGCATTAATTGGGCTGTTTCTGGCCATCCTTCCTTTCTACTACCTTTTTCAGCTGAATCAAAAGCACCGGAAGGAGACGGAAGAATACATTTCTACCCTTTCCTACAGGGTGAAAAAGGTCGGCGAAGAAGCTCTTATGGAAATGCCGATTGGAATCATGCTGATTAATGATGATTATTACATTGAATGGACTAATCCCTTTTTAGCATCCTGCTTTGATGAAGATACGCTAGTCGGAAGATCGCTTTATGATGTCGCGGATTCGCTTGTTCCGCTGATCAAACAAGAAGTGGAAACAGAAATTATTACGCTTCATGACCGCAAATTCCGGGTGATCCATAAACCGGAAGAACGACTTTTATACTTTTTTGATGTCACGGAACAAACTGAAATTGAGAAAATGTATCAGGAAGAACGGACAGTGATCGCCATCATCTTCCTTGATAATTACGATGAGATGACCCAGGCGATGGATGACCAGACGAAAAGCAGTCTCAACAGCCTGGTGACCCAGATATTGAATAAATGGGCACAGGATAATGGGGTCTTCCTGAAGCGGGTGTCATCTGAGCGCTTTATCGCCGTATTTAATGAACATATTCTGCAGCTTCTTGAAAAAGGGAAGTTCACGATTCTTGATGATGTCCGGGAAACCACATCCAAGCAAAATGTGCCTCTTACGTTAAGCGTAGGTGTCGGCACTGGGGTCTCTTCCCTTCCTGAGCTTGGTTCACTGGCCCAGTCCAGCTTAGACCTGGCATTAGGCCGCGGAGGAGACCAGGTGGCCATTAAACAGACCAGCGGGAAAGTCAAATTCTTCGGGGGAAAAACCAACCCTGTTGAAAAAAGAACCCGGGTCCGTGCACGCGTCATTTCCCATGCGCTGAAGGAATTGATATCGGAAAGCGATAAAGTGATTATCATGGGCCACAAAAGCCCGGATATGGATGCGATTGGAGCCGCCATCGGCATTCAGAAGGTAGCGCGACTGAATCAGCGTGAGGGCTATGTAGTGGTGAATTTCAATGAACTGGATACAGGTGTCAGAAGGATGATGAAGGAAATTGAAAAGAACGAAGAGCTCTTTTCGAAATTCATCACACCGGAACAGGCAATGGAAATTGCCACGGACGATACCCTGCTCGTGGTTGTTGATACCCACAAGCCATCCATGGTAATTGAGGAAAAGCTGCTTCATGCGATTGAACATGTGGTCGTCATCGACCATCATCGCCGCGCTGAAGAGTTCATTCATAATCCGCTGCTGGTTTATATGGAGCCATACGCTTCCTCTACAGCAGAACTGGTGACAGAGCTTCTGGAGTATCAGCCGAAAAACGGCAGAATTGAAATGCTGGAAGCAACGGCCCTGCTTGCCGGGATCATTGTCGATACGAAGAGCTTCTCACTGCGGACCGGATCGCGGACATTTGATGCGGCTTCCTACCTGCGGGGACAGGGGGCAGATACCGTGCTCGTCCAAAAGTTCTTAAAAGAGGATGTTGATACTTACATCAAGCGGGCGAAGCTGATTGAAACCGTTCAATTTTACAAAGAAGGCATTGCGATTGCCAAGGGTGAGCCGGATCAGATATTTGATCAGGTGCTGATTGCCCAGACGGCAGATACCCTGTTGACGATGGATGGCGTAGTTGCTTCATTTGTCATCTCAAACCGCTCTGAAAACATGATAGGGGTCAGCGCACGTTCCCTCGGGGATATCAATGTCCAGGTGATCATGGAGAATCTCGAAGGCGGCGGGCACTTAACAAATGCTGCCACACAGCTTCAGGATGCAACACTTGATGATGTTGAAGTCCGATTAAAAGAAGCTATAGATGAATACTTTGAAGGGAGAAAAAAGGAATGAAAGTAATCTTTTTAAAAGACGTTAAAGGCAAAGGGAAAAAAGGCGAAGTAAAAAATGTAGCAGATGGCTATGCACATAACTTTTTAATCAAGCAAGGGCTTGCTGTCGAAGCAAACCAATCGAGTATCAGCAGCCTGAATGCTCAAAAGAAGAAAGAAGAAAAGCTTGCTGCTGAAGAGCTTGCTGATGCAAAAAAACTGAAAGAAACACTTGAAAAGCTGACAGTTGAATTTACTGCGAAATCAGGTGAAGGCGGCCGCCTGTTCGGCTCGATCACAAGCAAGCAAATTGCTGAAGAGCTTCAAAAGAAGCACAGCATCAAAATCGACAAACGCAAGATCGAAATGGAAGATGCGATCCGCACACTTGGATACACAAAGGTTCCAGTCAAGCTTCATACAGAAGTAACCGCAACATTAAACGTACATGTAAAAGAAGCATAAAGCTAAGCCGATAAACTAATATTGGAAGTGGCTTTTGCCGGTAAACATGTTAAAATAAAAGGGTTGATTAAAAATGTGATCAGTTTTTGCTGGTCACATTTTTTAAAGGGATTATAAAGAATTTTTATATAAATATAGATTTTGTTTTACGCTTTTATTTTAAGGAGGTTTAATGAGATGAGTGATTTATTCGCGGATCGGCTCCCGCCTCAGAATATCGAAGCGGAACAGGCTGTACTTGGGGCAATCTTTCTTGAACCCTCCTCTCTTACACAAGCATCTGAGATCTTGATACCTGAAGACTTCTACCGTGCGGCCCATCAGAAGATTTTCAATGTAATGCTGAAGCTGAGCGATCAGGGGAAAGCGGTCGACTTAGTGACCGTGACAGAAGAGCTCAGCGCAGCAAAACTGCTGGAGGATACCGGAGGGGTCAGCTACTTAAGTGAACTGGCCGGCTCTGTTCCGACAGCGGCAAATATCGAGTACTATGCAAAGATCGTGGAAGAAAAATCACTGCTTCGCAGACTGATCCGGACGGCAACGGGCATTGCCCAGGACGGTTATACGCGCGAGGATGAAGTGGAAGTTCTGCTTGGGGAAGCAGAGAAAAATATCATGGAGGTTGCACAGCGCAAAAACGCCGGTGCCTTTCATAATATTAAGGATGTATTGGTGCGGACCTACGACAATATCGAGGAAATGCATAACCGTAAAGGGGATATTACCGGGATTGCGACTGGATTTACCGAGCTTGACCGCATGACAGCCGGCTTCCAGCGAAATGATCTTATCATTGTCGGTGCCCGTCCTTCCGTAGGTAAAACAGCCTTCGCCCTGAATATCGCGCAAAATGTGGCAACGAAGACCGGGGAAAACGTTGCGATCTTCAGTCTGGAGATGGGTGCCGAACAGCTGGTCATGCGTATTCTCTGTGCTGAAGGGAATATTGATGCCCAGAGGCTTCGTACCGGCTCTCTGACAGATGAGGACTGGGGAAAACTGACGATGGCGATGGGAAGCCTGTCAAATGCGGGTATTTTCATTGATGACACGCCGGGTGTCCGCATCCAGGATATCCGTTCCAAATGCCGCCGCCTCAAACAGGAGCATGGACTTGGCATGATTCTGATCGACTACCTGCAATTAATCCTCGGAAGCGGACGTTCAGGAGAAAACCGCCAGCAGGAAGTATCTGAAATCTCACGTTCCCTAAAACAGCTGGCACGTGAACTTCAGGTCCCTGTGATCGCCCTTTCCCAGCTTTCCCGTGGAGTGGAACAGCGTCAGGATAAGCGCCCGATGATGTCGGACATTCGTGAATCAGGAAGTATTGAGCAGGATGCCGATATCGTGGCATTCCTATACCGCGATGACTACTATGACAAAGAATCCGAAGATAAAAACATCATCGAAATCATCATCGCCAAGCAGCGTAACGGCCCGGTTGGAACCGTTCAGCTGGCATTCGTAAAAGAGTATAATAAGTTCGTAAACTTAGAGAAACGCTTTGATGATTCATTCGCGCCGCCTGGTGCATAAAGAGGGCCTGCATGCTGCAAGTCCTCTTTTTTATATTTGTATTTTCATTGTTTTACGAACATATTTTCATATTTTTATTAAAATTGTTCGTGTTTTATTGACTATCACACATCACCTTGTTAAACTAAGATGGTTGAAATAAGTTACTTAATTAAAAATGAAAATAAATTTTAAAACCATGGGATTCCCGGAGGTGCTTTTTAATGTCATCAGTAGTAGTAGTTGGAACACAGTGGGGAGATGAAGGGAAAGGAAAGATTACAGACTTCCTTTCTGAAAATGCAGAAGTGATCGCACGTTACCAAGGCGGAAACAATGCAGGACATACAATCAAATTCAATGGCGAGACTTATAAGCTTCACTTAATTCCATCTGGAATATTCTATAGCGATAAAATTTGCACAATCGGAAACGGAATGGTTGTTGATCCAAAAGCGCTTGTAAAAGAATTGGCGTACCTTCATGACAAGGGAGTTACAACAGACAACCTGCGCATTTCAAACCGCGCTCATGTCATCCTTCCTTACCACCTGAAGCTGGACGAAGTAGAAGAAGAGCGCAAAGGTGCGAACAAAATCGGTACAACGAAAAAAGGAATCGGCCCTGCTTATATGGATAAAGCAGCCCGCAACGGAATTCGCATCGCGGACCTTCTTGACCGTGAAGTATTTGAAGAAAAGCTTGCGCGCAACCTGGAAGAAAAGAACCGCCTGCTTGAGCGCTTCTATGAAACAGAAGGATTCAAAATCGAAGACATCCTGGATGAATACTACGAATACGGCCAGCAGATCAAGCATTATGTCTGCGACACGTCTGTCGTGCTTAACGACGCATTGGATGACGGCCGCCGCGTGCTGTTCGAAGGTGCACAGGGAGTTATGCTGGATATCGATCAGGGTACGTACCCATTCGTTACATCCTCTAACCCGGTTGCCGGCGGTGTAACAATCGGTTCTGGTGTTGGTCCTACTAAAATCAAGCATGTTGTCGGTGTATCAAAGGCCTATACAACTCGTGTAGGAGACGGCCCATTCCCGACTGAGCTTGATAATGAAATCGGCAACCAAATCCGTGAAGTCGGCCGTGAATACGGTACAACAACTGGCCGTGCCCGCCGTGTCGGCTGGTTCGACAGCGTGGTTGTCCGCCATGCCCGCCGTGTCAGCGGCATCACAGACCTTTCTCTTAACTCCATCGACGTATTGACTGGAATTGAGACATTAAAAATCTGTACAGCTTACCGTTATAACGGAGAAGTGATCGAAGAATTCCCTGCAAGCTTAAAAGTACTGGCTGAATGTGAGCCGGTATACGAAGAGCTTCCAGGCTGGACAGAAGACATTACAGGCTGCAAATCACTTGATGAGCTTCCTGCCAATGCCCGCCACTACCTGGAACGCGTTTCCCAGCTGACAGGAATTCCATTATCCATCTTCTCAGTCGGCCCGGACCGTACACAGACAAACGTAGTGTTAAGCCCATGGAGACAAAACTAATACTTGATTGGAAAAGCCCTGATAGGATTGGGGCTTTTTTTTTATTGGGAGAGGGCGTGCGACTGGCTGGTTGTGGCTCCTGGGGGCGGGTTTGGACAGTGTGAGGGGGAAAAGGCGGTGCTGAGTCCGAAGATGGGTCAGGTTTAGACAGTGGGAGGGGAAATTGTCGTTTTTGAGTCGGAAGTTGGGTCAAGTTCAGACAGATGAAGGAGAAATTGATGTTTCTGAGTCCGAAGTTGGGGCGGGTTCTGACAGAGAAGTGGAAAATGACCGGTGTTGAGTCCGAACCCGCCCATCTGGTTTTTAATAGAGAAAAAATAAAAAAGAGGAATAAACAAAGATAATTAGGGAAATGAATCCATAAACCGGGGAAAAGAATGCATAAATTGGGGAAAGGAACCCTCAAACCGGGGAAAAGAATACCCTTTTTTAGGGAAAACCCATCCCAACCAAGTGGCTGCAATTTAGTAGTCTAACACCTCCTGCTGCAGTTTTCCCGCAAAAAATAATTTTTTATAAAAAAGTTATTGCGCTTTTATAAAACTCTATGATATTATAAAAAGCGTCGCCAAGGTAGCAACCTTGGAATCACTCATAGTACGAGCCATTAGCTCAGTCGGTAGAGCAGATTGCAGCATCAGTGAATTTCTTCACCCGAATAGCAATCTGTGACAAAGCACGCAGGGCTTTGGAACATCTGACTTAGCAGTATCAGGCTTTAGGAAACAGAGTTTAGTATGAGCCATTAGCTCAGTCGGTAGAGCATCTGACTTTTAATCAGAGGGTCGAAGGTTCGAGTCCTTCATGGCTCACCATTTATACTTTTTATGGCCCCTTGGTCAAGCGGTTAAGACACCGCCCTTTCACGGCGGTAACACGGGTTCGAATCCCGTAGGGGTCATGGCGAATAACCGTCAGCAAACAGCTGGCAAGCCCAGCTTACTTGCTGGCGGTTATTATTTGGTCCGGTAGTTCAGTTGGTTAGAATGCCTGCCTGTCACGCAGGAGGTCGCGGGTTCGAGTCCCGTCCGGACCGCCATTTACATAATCTGCTTCATAATAGCGTACCGATTGCCAAATCGGGACGAAGGACGAAGCCAAACAGTATTTAGGCGTTAATAATTTAATAAGGCTCAGTAGCTCAGTCGGTAGAGCACGACCGAATAAGCTCCCTTGAATCACTTCAGCGTACCGATTGTCAAATCGGGACGAAGGACGAAGCCAAACAGTATTTAGGCGTTAATAATTTAATAAGGCTCAGTAGCTCAGTCGGTAGAGCAAAGGACTGAAAATCCTTGTGTCGGCGGTTCGATTCCGTCCTGAGCCATCCCAAGAAGGAGTATGTAACCAAGCATGCTCCTTTTTGTTATATTTCTGTAATATAATTGCTTTTCTGCATAAAGCCTGTGTAATTTAGACGCAAGCTCACCTTCATTTTTTCGCACCCCTAACAAACCCTTGCCAATAGGGATTATTTCCTATCCTTCATTCGACAAAAACCATCACCTGGCTTTGCTATTAAAAGTCATAAAATGTCAGATATTATACAGTTTTGTTACATTCCTGAGTCTCGTAATCTATTTGCTTTGCTATATGGTAAAGTAGGAATTGTGAAAAAATCAGATTCACAAATTCGTAGTTACATAGCACTATATGAAAGTGTTGTTTGTTACCGTAGTCTAGGGGGATGTAACCATGTTTAAATGGATGAAAAAAGATACCTCATCATCAGAATTTACAGCGAAAAGCTTTAAGAAAACTATAAATAGAACGATCGCGGCCGGCTTTGCAGCGGCGGCTTTAACATTCGCAGGCGGCGTTTCCGCTTCTGCCAATGATGATAAGCTCGTGACCGTTTATTATGTCTATATGGGTGACGAATATATTGGAACGGTGTCGGATAAAAGTGTCATCGAAGATTTGGCTGATCAAAAGATCAGTGAGGCTGAAGGTTCCCATAAGGGATTAAAGCTGGCGCTGGCATCGGAGCTTTCCTTTGTTCCTGAGCAGGTTTTTGAATCCAGCTCAGAAGTAAATGAATCAGAAGCCATCGATGGCCTAAAAGACAAGATGGAAGTTCATGCCGAAGCAGCTGCCTTGGTGATTGGCGGCAAGGAAATCGCTTATATGGAAAATGAGGAGCAGGCAAAAACGGCCCTTCAGAAAATCAAGACATCCTATGTATCAGAAAAAGACATAGAGGCACTCGAAGATAGAAAAGCATCTTCTGCAACTCCTTTACCCAAGCTGAAGGAAGATGAAACACGTCTTTTAGATGTCCGCTTCACGGAAGATGTTTCCATTTCTGAAGCAACTGTGAAACCGGATGAGATCATCAGTGCAGATGAGGCTGTGAAGCTTTTGCAAAAGGGAACTCTTGAAGAAAAGAAATATGTGGTTAAAGCTGGCGATGCACTAAGCAATATCGCAAGTGCCCATGACCTCGATATGAAGCAATTGATCGAACTGAACAGCGGCCTTAAGAACGATTCAGTCATTAAAGCAGGCCAGGAATTAAATGTGACTGTCTACAAGCCATATGTAAAAGTGTTAGCAGATAAAGAAGTTTTCAAAAAAGAAAAAATCGATTTTGAAAAAGAAATCGTCGAAGACAGCAGCATGCCTAAAGGCGAAACGAAAGTGAAGCAGGAAGGCAAGGAAGGCGTTCGTGCTGCAACCTATCTGATTACGGAAGAAAACGGCCAAACGGTCAAAAAAGAAGTAAAAGACGAAAAGGTTCTTGAAGAGCCTGTGAAGCAAATTGTCATAAAGGGAACAAAGGTGATTCCATCCCGCGGTGAAGGCAGCTTTGCCTATCCGGCAGTCGGCGGCTATATCTCCAGTAAAATGGGATACCGCTGGGGCAAAATGCATAAAGGAATTGACATTGCAAGACCGAGCGACCGCACGATCAAAGCAGCCGATAACGGTACAGTTGTCTCTGCAGGCATGGATGGCGGCTATGGAAATAAAATCGTCATCGACCATAACAATGGCTTCCGCACGATTTATGCCCATCTGGATTCCATCAGTGTCAGCGTTGGCCAAACCGTCTCAAAAGGCTCAAAAATCGGCATAATGGGAACTACTGGTGATTCAACCGGTGTTCACCTGCACTTTGAAGTATACAAAGACGGTAAAAGGCAGGATCCGCTAAAATATATAAATAAATAAATAACACACGCAAAAAAGTCTCTAGTTTTCATGCTAGAGACTTTTGTGGTTAAGAATAAGAAATATGTGTCAGAGGCAGGCAGGGGCTCCAGCTTTTCGTAATAGGTGAATTCTCACTGTTAACATGGTAAAGTAAAGTAGAGAACATATGCATGAAACTGACTTCTACTGCTCCAAAAATAAATAAATGAGCAAGAAAAAGGAGATAGGTATGGATAAAAAAATTCTGGTTGTAGACGATGAGAAACCAATTGCAGATATTCTGCAGTTCAATTTAAAAAAAGAAGGCTATGAAGTGGTGTGTGCCTATGATGGCAATGACGCCCTTGAAAAGGTGGAAGAAATCAAGCCGGACTTGATTTTGCTTGATATCATGCTTCCGCAGAGGGATGGCATTGAGGTTTGCCGCGAAGTGCGCAAGAAATACGATATGCCGATCATTATGCTGACAGCAAAAGATTCTGAAATTGATAAAGTTCTGGGTCTTGAGCTGGGTGCAGATGATTATGTAACAAAGCCGTTCAGCACGAGAGAACTGATTGCCCGTGTGAAGGCTAATATGAGGCGCCATCAGCAGGTTGCCAAGGCAGAGGAAGAAGATGAATCCAACGAAATCGAAGTGGGTTCACTGACAATCCATCCGGATGCCTACGTGGTTTCCAAACGCGGTGAGACGATTGAATTAACACACCGTGAGTTTGAGCTCCTTCACTACCTGGCCAAGCATATTGGACAAGTCATGACGAGGGAACATCTTCTTCAAACCGTATGGGGCTATGATTATTATGGTGATGTCCGTACAGTTGACGTAACCGTCAGGAGACTGCGGGAAAAAATCGAGGATAATCCAAGCCACCCGACATGGATCGTGACAAGAAGAGGAGTCGGTTATTACTTGCGGAATCCTGAACAGGAGTAAAAGGGTACATGGAAAAGGTGGGTTTTTTTCGGTCCATTCATTTGAAGTTTGTGATCATTTACGTTCTTCTCATCCTGGTAGCGATGCAGATTATCGGAGTCTACTTTGTCAGGCAGCTGGAATCGACCTTACAGGAAAATTTCAAAGATGCCATTCAGGAGAGGGTTAATCTTCTCAGCTATTATGTGGAGGAACAGATGACCAAGGTAAGGCTTCCCGATGAGGAGGCCCCTTCCCTCGAGGAAGATATCAGAAGGCTGTTAAGTGATTACAATTCTGCGGATATATCCGAAGTCCGTGTCATTGAAGGAGAATCACTGAGGATTCTTGGCACCTCTGATCCCGATAATCAGGGGGTTGTCGGGGGAAGGTCCACGGATAATCTGATCAAGATGGCCATCGCCACGAAACAGCCGGTGAAAGAGGATTTTGTTGACCAGGGACAGCGGATATGGGTTCTCGTCACCCCTATTAAAAATAATAATGGGGAAGTCAATGGAGCCATCTATCTGGTTGCTAAAATAGAAAACATCTATGATCAGATGAGGCAGATAAATAATATTTTCACATCCGGCATAGCCATTGCATTAGCCATCACAGCAATTCTGGGAATACTCCTTGCCCAGACGGTAACACGCCCGATTTCCGATATGCGGAAACAGGCGCTGGCCATGGCAAAAGGGAACTTCTCCCGCAAGGTTAAAGTTTATGGATATGACGAAATTGGCCAGCTGGCCATTACGTTTAACAGCTTAACAAAGAAACTTCAGGAAGCGCATGCCACAACGGAAGGCGAACGGCGGAAATTATCCTCTGTTCTTTCCTATATGACCGATGGAGTTATCGCTACCGACCGCAAAGGCCGTGTCATTCTCATTAATGAGCCTGCAGCAAAAATGCTGAATGTTTCACGTGAAACGGTCCTTTCTTCACCGATTGTATCCCTCTTAGGCCTTGAAGAGGATTATACCTTTGAAGAGCTTTTAAATGAGCGGGATTCAGTCATCCTGGATTACAGCACCAAAACGAAAACGCTGATTCTCCGTGCAAATTTCTCGGTTATTCAAAAAGAAACCGGTTTTGTGAACGGCTTAATCACCGTTTTGCATGATATCACCGAGCAGGAGAAAATTGATATGGAACGCCGCGAATTTGTGGCGAATGTATCACATGAACTCAGAACGCCGCTCACGACGATGAGAAGCTATCTGGAAGCTCTGGCAGATGGCGCCTGGAAAGATGAGGAGATTGCCCCGAACTTTCTGGATGTCACCCAAAATGAAACAGAGCGGATGATCCGCCTGGTTAATGACCTGCTGCAGCTTTCCAAAATGGACAGCAAGGATTACCGTTTAAGCAAGGACTGGATTGATTTCATTTTCTTCTATAATAGAATTATAGACCGTTTTGAAATGACGAAGCAGCAGAATGTTTCGTTTGAAAGAAGGCTTCCGGACCATTCGGCTTTTGTGGAAATCGATAAGGACAAGCTCACACAGGTACTGGACAACATCATCTCCAATGCACTGAAATACTCTCCGGAAGGCGGAAAGGTGACGTTTGGCATTGAGGAAAAAGATGAATTCATTATCGTCAGCGTTTCTGACCAGGGTGTGGGAATACCAAAAGAAAATATTGAGCAGATTTTTGAGCGTTTTTACCGGGTGGATAAAGCCCGCACAAGAAAGCTTGGCGGAACAGGCCTCGGTTTGGCCATTGCGAAAGAAATGGTGGAGGCTCATGGCGGGAAAATTTGGGCAGCGAGTACAGAAGGGAAAGGGACAACGATTTCATTCAGCCTTCCATATGTTCGCTCGGAAGAGGATGATTGGGAATGAAATATGAAAATATAAAATCCATCATACTGACCATTCTAGTCGTGACAAGTGTCCTCCTGACCTGGAATCTCTGGACCTACCAGCCGGCTTTTGAGCGAATTGAAAAAGAAGCAAACACCATTCAGGAAGTGACAATCGCCGAGAAAAAAGAAGTAAATCAGATTGTAAGACCGGACACCCTCTTATTCCATCTCAATGAAAAACAAACCTTCGGCACGGCCAGTCCCGGTGAGATTGATAAGGTTATAAACGAAATCAGCGATTGGAACTTTGCTGACTTTGAAAATATCAAAGAGGAAGCAGACATCCTTCCATCGTTTGTTCATAATGAAGGAAAAGCGGTTCTGGCATTTCCGGATTCTGTTCCGATTGACTTATATAAATCCGTCATTAAAATTGGCGATAAAAATCTCACTGATTTTCAATTTGATCATATTGTCATTGATACCAGGCAAACGGGTAAAAAGGAAGGAATTGTTGATTTTGTCTCATTGGATAACCGGCAGATTTATCGAAGCCATGTGCCTGTTTCCTTTATTCAGAATTTCAAGAGCCAATACTTCAATCTGTCGGAATATAACCCGGAATACAGAGCCTATCTTGCTTATAAGCCATCTGATAAAAGAACCATCTACCTGCCCGCACAGGATACCAAAATGCCAAGATATCAATATCTCGAGAAAAAATTGGACTCTGAACAATACAAAAATGCCTTGTTCAGTGATCCGGGTGTCGTGCAGAAAAGCTTTCAGCAATCAGAGGATGAATATAATGATACCTTAAGCCTGCTGAGGGTGAATTCTGATAAAAATACCCTTCGTTATATTAAACCGGCAGCCGGGGATAATCCGGCATTTCCGTCAGGCGACCTCCTGAAAAGGAGCATTGATTACATTAACGGACATTCGGGATGGACAGATAATTATCAATTCGCCGAAATAGATGAAGTGAACCATCGGGTTGTATTCCGGATGTATGAATCTTCGGGCTATCCTATTTTCAGCGATGATCCGAAACTGTCTGAGATCCGCCAGATTTGGGGGCAAAATGAAATTTATGAGTATGTTCGAAGCAGCTTCCAGCTTGGACTGAGTACGGAAACGCCAACAGAAGTATCTCTCAGTTCCGGAAATCGCGTAATGGAGTACCTGTTGGCCCTTGAGGGATTCGATCCGGAATTGCTGGAGGATGTAAGACTGGGGTATCAGATGATGCTGGTCAAGGAAGCGCAGACCACCTTTATCCGTCTGGAGCCTTCCTGGTTTTACCGTTATGAAGGAACGTGGAAGAGCATTTCGCTTGATGAGACAGGGGGCATGAATAATGGATTGGAGTAAGATTAAAACAATCTTTATTTTAACCTTCCTGGTGCTGGATATTTACTTGATGTACGAGTTTTTCAAATTAAAGGAAGCCAGTGAATTTGAACCGGTCGCCCAGGCATCCCTGGAAAAACAGCTTAAGAGTGCCGAAATCACATTTGAGTCACCGCTTCCGAAAAGCAACCCGAAAGACCGTTACTTGAGGGCTAAGCCGGTGGAATTTGATATTGAAGAGCTTGAGGACCTGAAAGAAACAAAGCTTGAAGGCCAGGAGATTACGATTTCAGAAGGAACCACCCTGAACTCAGTTCTGGATGAGCCGATCAAGATCAGTGACAAGTTCAGTCCATCCGAATTATCCGCTTTTATCAAAAACAGGGTGTTATTCGGGGATCAGTACCGCTTCTGGGACAAGCCCGAAGACAGCAATAAAATCACGTATTATCAGGAATTTGAAGACAAGATGTTTTATATGAATTTAAATGGCGAGCTCACATTTTATTTAAATGATGAAAATGAAATCGTCTCTTACAAGCAGACACTTCTGGAAAAGATTGAATCGAAGGAAGAGAGCGAAAAAGTCATTCAGCCGATCAAGGCTGTCGAGACCCTTTACAAGAATGGCTCGCTTCTGCCTAAATCAAAAATCACAAATGTAGAGTTGGGTTATTTTACCTTCGTGCATTTGAGCTCTTCACAATTATTGACGCCTGCCTGGCGATTTGTCATTAATGGCGAGGAGAATTTATTTGTGGATGCCTTTGAGGGCAAAATTATTCAGCTTAGCAACGAAGAGAAAAAAATAGTGGAGTGAGGAAAACATGTCTTTACAATTCAGCGTTCTTGCGAGCGGCAGTACGGGGAATGCGATCTTTGTCGAGACGGAGGGACATTCCTTTCTGGTAGATGCCGGTTTAAGCGGGAAGCAAATGGAAGGATTATTTCAGCATATTGGCCGGGACATCAGCAAGCTTTCAGGCATACTGGTGACCCATGAGCATAGCGACCATATCAAGGGGGTCGGGATTCTTGCCCGGAAGTATAAGCTACCGATCTATGCCAATGAAAAAACGTGGCTGGCCATGGACGGACTGATTGGGCAAGTGCCGGTTGACCAGAAGTTTCATTTTGATATGGAAGCCGTGAAAACATTCGGATCCCTGGATATTCAATCCTTCGGTGTGTCCCATGATGCAGCCGACCCAATGTTTTATGTGTTCCATGATAACGGGAAAAAGCTTGTACTGATTACCGATACAGGCTACGTCAGCGACCGCATGAAAGGCCTGATTTCTAATGCAGAGGCTTACGTCTTTGAAAGCAATCATGATGTCCAGATGCTTCGCATGGGCCGCTATCCGTGGAATATTAAAAGAAGGATCTTAAGCGATGTCGGCCATGTATCCAATGAGGATGCAGCGCTGGCGATGAGTGAAGTGGCCGGCGACCGGACGAAGAGCTTTTATCTTGCCCATTTAAGCCAGGATAACAATATTAAGGATCTGGCGAGAATGTCTGTCGCCCAGACATTGGAAAGCCGCGGAATCATTGTCGGCGAACAATTCGACCTTTTGGATACCGATCCGAAGGTCCCGACGATTTTAACAGCTGTTTAAACATAAGAGGAATACACAGAGAGACAGCTGTCTTTCGTGTATTCCTCTTTTTCTTTTTGAGGAAATTTTACTAAAGTATGAACAAAGTCGTAAGATTGCGTCAGCGAATGCGTTTTTGTTAGATTTCTAAAAACAGAAGAGTATAATATTGGGTATAAAGGAAGACTAAGTTCTAGCATTCATATTAAAAACAGCCGTTTTTTTTGCAAAAGAAAGAAAGGATGGGTGCAGTTTGGGCTATTATGATCAAGATCATCAGAACCGTTATAAAGGGCAAAAAGGCAACAAGGGCGGATACTTTCTGGCCAGCCTTGTTGGCATCATACTGGGGGCCATCCTGGTCGTGGTTGCAGTCCCAAAGCTTGCTGACTACGACGTGCTCCCTTATACGGTTGAACCGGATGAAAAGCTGCAGGATGAAGCAGCGGGAGACAACAATAATGCCAGGACTCAGAATGTCTCAGTCGATGTGACAACCGATGTAACCAAGGCGGTCGACAAAGCCGGGGATGCAGTTGTAAGCATTACGAACATCCAGACAGCCGGCTTCTGGTCGAATGAAGGAAATAAAGGAGGCGGACAGCCGGCCGGCACAGGTTCAGGCGTTATTTATAAGAAGGAAGGAAATACAGCCTTCATCGTCACAAACCACCATGTGGTCGAAGGTGCTCAGGAATTGGAAGTAAGCCTGGAGGATGGCACCAAGCTGCCGGCAAGACTGGTAGGCAGCGATATTTGGACAGATCTTGCCGTGCTTGAAGTAGAAGCAAAGGAAATCAAAACGGTAGCCGAATTCGGCGATTCAGACAAGCTGAAGCCAGGCGAGCCCGTCATTGCCATCGGAAACCCTCTCGGCCAGTTCTCCGGCTCAGTCACACAGGGAATCATCTCTGGACTGGAGCGTGCCATACCGGTTGATATTGACCAGAATGGAACAGTAGACTGGCAGGCAGAGGTTCTGCAGACAGATGCCGCGATCAACCCGGGTAACAGCGGCGGGGCACTGGTGAATATCAGCGGCCAGCTCATCGGCATCAACTCCATGAAAATCGCAGAGAGTGCTGTAGAAGGAATCGGATTGGCGATTCCGATTAACTACGCAAGACCAGTCATTGATGACCTCGAAAAGTTCGGAGAAGTAAAACGTCCATATATGGGCGTTCAGCTGGCATCAGTCAATGAAATTCCTGGCTACTACCAGCAGGAGGCACTGAAACTGCCGAAGGATGTAAAATCAGGTGTGGCCATCACATCTGTAGAACCGAACTCTCCAGCAGCACAGGCGGGACTGAAGGAAATGGATGTCATTGTCGAGATGGATGGACAGGAAATCAAAGACATCATCGAACTGCGCCAGCATCTCTATACGAAGAAATCAGTGGGTGACCAGATGAAGATTAAGTTTTACCGCGACGGCAAAACCCAGGAAGTAACGATGAAGCTGAGCGGCGAGACATTTTAATGAAATGGGAAAGCGATAATCGCTTTCCTGTTTTTTATTGTTTTGTTAGTATGAGATGTGGATAACTTAAATACATAACCGAAAATTAAAATTATCCACAATTCGGATAAAAAAACAGGCGGCCGGCCTAAAAAGGAGTTAGCTGAAATGATTTACTGCTGTGACGAACACGTTGATCTGGCAATAGATATAGTGGTGGACGAGTACGAAACATTCCCGCAATTAACAAAACTTGAAGGTGATAAAAAGTTATCAACAACCTGTGAATATTGTCAAAATAACGCAATATATGTTGTAGCGAACGAATGATCCCATACAACATGTGGATGAAAAATGTGGACATGTGGATAACTTCTGTGGATATCTTGTTTGTAAAGTGAGGACATGCTGTGAATATCTCAATTATTACGGTCGGAAAGCTAAAAGAAAAGTACCTGAAGCAAGGAATTGACGAATACCTGAAAAGACTGTCGGCCTACGCCAAAATGGACATCATTGAAGTCCCCGACGAAAAAGCCCCCGAAGAACTAAGCGAAACGGAAATGATGCAGGTCAAGCAAAAAGAAGGCGAGCGGATCCTGGCGAAGATCCATCCGGATGCCCATGTCATTGCATTGGCGATCGAAGGGAAGATGAAATCGTCAGAAGAACTCGCGGATACTCTTGATAAACTGGCTACATACGGAAAGAGCAAGATTGCGTTTGTCATAGGTGGATCTCTTGGGTTGAGCCAGGAGGTTTTGCAGCGGGCGGATGAGAAGCTGTCTTTTTCGAAGATGACGTTTCCGCATCAGTTGATGAAGCTGATCTTGCTGGAGCAGGTTTATCGGGCTTTTCGGATTAATCGGGGGGAACCGTATCATAAGTGAGGGTAAAATAGAAAGGGACTTCAACGTGTCCCTTATCTCTTTATCTGTTGAATTTTGTTTGTCCAAAGCTGATAAATCAACACTTTTATCATGAGCATAGCTTCCCATCTTTCTTATGAGGTCTTTTGACTTTTTTTTTACACCAACTGGGGTGAAATCAAAGTGAAGGTGAATTTTGGTTATTTGCCTTCCTTTTCTCGGAGATGGAGCCGCAGGAGTAATTTCTATTTCTTTAATAATCATCCGAAGGAGTTCTTTCTTTTCTTCACTATCTGCCTGATCTAATATGCTATCTAGATTTCTGACAAAGTGAAGCAGAGCCATTAAGTCGATTGGTTTACTTGTTGTATTTGCTAGCTTTTCTTCGGTGTCTTCTAGTTGCTGTTGGTATGAAAGTTTTGCTTGTTGCTGCTCTTTTAGTTTTTCAGTGAACATAGGCAATAGTTCAGGGTCTTTCATTAAGCTATCAGTAATATTAGCAATATACTTTTCACTTTTATTTATAGATGCTTCCAGGCGTTTCTTTTCATTCAATAGTGGTTCTTTAGCGTGCTCTCTTTCCTTATTCATTTTTTGAACTAATCGTTGGAGGAATTGAGACTCTGTGACAATACGTTTGAACTCTTGAAGAACCTGGCGCTCTGCGACATCTGCATTAATGCTATTGGAAGAGCATTCTGATGCTCCTTTATTATGAAAGGTACCGCATTTATAATATCGGTATGTTTTATTCGCACTTTTAGATTTTCCTGCTACCATTCCAGCACCGCACTGTGGGCAGCGAATAAGTTTCGTAAGGATATAAGGTTGGTCTGATTGCACAGCTTTATATGAACGTGCAGAACGCTTCTGCTGTACCCTTTCCCATAAGTCTTCAGAAATGATAGCTTCATGTTCACCGTCAACTATAATAGGCTCTTTGTTTTTACCCGACCGCCTCTTTTCCGACCAATTCTCATGTTGATTAAAGCGAATTTTCCCGATATAAACTGGATTATCCAAGATCACTTTCAATGTGCCGATAGAGAAGACGTTTCCTCTCTTTGTGGTGTACCCCTTGCGATTCACGATACCTACCATCTTTTTGTAACCGAATCCTTGGTCAGCATAAGCAAATATTTCTTTTACAATTTCGGCTTCCTCTTCATTAACCAATAGCTTCTTTTCTTTTGCGTCATATCCAAAACATTGTCCGCCATTCCATTTTCCTTCCTTAGCTCTTTGTGTCATCCCCATTTTTACCCGTCCTACAATTTGATCTCTCTCCATTTCAGCCAATGAGCTTAATACCGTATAAAACATCTTTCCATGTGGAGTCGTGGTGTCTATGTTTTCTGACAAACTTATGAGTTGCACGCCATGGCTACCTAAAGTTTCTACAATTTCGAGTGAATCCCGTGTTTTTCTAGCTAATCTGTCCAGCTTGTAAACAACGACTGCTTCAAATTTCTTTTGTTTGGCATCCTCTAATAAGCGCATCATTTGAGGGCGGCCATCTATACTCTTTCCGCTTTTTCCTTCATCGATATACTCCGAAATGATTGTCAGGTTATGTTTCTCTGCATACGAGCTTAATAAGTCCTTCTGGGCTTTAATACTATAGCCCTCAGTGGCTTGTTCTTCTGTACTAACACGTGCATAGATTACTGCATCTATCTTTTTTATCATTTTTCAATACCCTCCTATATAAAAATGGAAGCGGCTATTGCCGCTTCATTAGAGTAATTTAAAAAGGTGCTTTATGGGCTTTAAGTTGTTGAATGGAAACAATACTTCCATCAGGAAGGTAAGCATGTCTACAGCCATTCACAACATTACGAGGTTCTTCATCACTTAGTTCAGATAACCTCCATGGCTTCTCTTTTAACTCTCCATAAACGCCGAAGTAATCAAACTGATAATCCAATAAAGTGGAGTAGTTATTCCCTAAGACTCTTTCAAGATAGCGATGTAGTTTATCAATCTCCTGTAAAAGCTGCTCTCTATCCTTTCCTTGAGTGAACCTGACAGTATTAAGTAGAAAAAGGAGATAGTCCATTGAACCATCCAAGTCCTCAGTGATTTCTGGTGTTCCCCAATTAGGTAAGTTCAAAGTTAAATCCATTCTTTTTTCCTCCTGTTCTCTTCTCTTTCGATTTGATTTTTTACTCAGCGAATCTGCCTAGAAAAATAGCTATCCATCCTTTTCCCTTGCTACCTTTCCTTGTTCCCAATCTTGTATTGCTTTGGACATAAACTGCATGACTTGATTTAAGAAAGCCTCCTCATTATTGAGTTTGTTCTTTCGAACAGCTCCATTTACAGGAATTGCATTGTCGGTTGTTTTATTGTCATTCATTGCGCATTCCTCCTGATAATTTATCCATAGCTTTTAGCATTGAAGCCCATCTTTGTTTCCTTGCTCTTAATTTATAAAGGAAATACTCAAACTCTTCCTTTACTTCTTCGTATTCCAAAGGTGTTATTTGAAAACTCTCTTGTAAAGCATCGGTGTATTCGCTATTCAGAGAGGAAATCGTACAAGACAAATCTATTTGATATGCCTCCCTAAATAGTGGGCCCACGTCCAAACCAGAGTGATTTTGGCCGAAGATAGTAAACGGATAAGGTGATACATAATACTCATCAAAGAAAGCAATTATAGGAACATTGAAGTAATTGCTTAGCTTTTGTAACAAATCCAGATTTGGATTTTTAGTAAATCCAGACTCTAGTTTGGTTAGTACAGATGGACCTACATCAATGTCATTGGCTACTTTGGATACCGTGTATTGACCGTTATTCACCTCTGAAGCTTTATTTCGAATCCATTCAATCCGTTCATTTACACTTTTCATTGCTGCTAATTCCTTTAAATCAGTTTTAGTGGTTTGATAAGGCTTTCCTCTTTGCATAATTAGCACTCTCCTTTCGTTGTCTTTAATATAACATATCCTTTTCCATTTAGAAAAATAATATGCTCATAATTTTTCCGTTTGGATAAAATTTTATTGACTTTGGCTCTATTTAAGGATAAAACAGAATAAAGAGGATAAAGTGTAGCTGGAATGACCTGACACCAGCGTATTCAAAAAACTGGTAAGGTGAAATGAAGCCAACGTCGGAAAGTTCATTCGGTGCAGACATAATTTCATACTTGTGTCTGAAACGTCAGGAGGAAAAATGCAACGATGCCTCTGTATTAAGCGTACAAAAAGAAGTTGTGGGGGTTCAGTTTCTTCATATAAGTGGAGAGATGAAGCGAGCGGAGAAACGCACAGATCCAGCAAGTATAAAGTTGGTGAAGCAGGTGGGGCGCTGAAGTACCTGTTAAGCGTTTGTTTTTCTAAATCCTTTGTTTTAAAAGCAACAATGGGTTTATAAAGACATAGTCAGTATGAACACGATGATACGGATACCCAATCAAAAAGGAACGGGGAATTACTCATCCAAGGCTACTCTTTGTGTAGAAGTAGTTAGTCTATACACCTGCACAGGGAGTAGTGTGCACTCAGAGCCGTTTCCCATGAAACAGGAAATATAACTCTAGAAACGCTCACTTAAGCAGCCGAGCTCATAACAGCAACCATTCCTAGTAGATAGTTAATAGTGAGATTGGCCGCATCCAAGATACTACCTGCTAGCTGCACAGTCCGTAATTGATTTCAAGTACAAGTACCAGCGCCTATTGTGAAACAGTTACAGACGGAGGATACAGATAACAGGTGCCTGACCCCAACTATACTACCGCATTAAAGGGCTGAGGGTCAGGCCCCTTTTTTTGATTCTGAGGTTCGTTATGAACCATTTGTACCAATTGTAAGGTTAATAGTATTAAAACCAAGTGTTAATGTCTCTTTAGAATACTTGCAAATCGTACTAGAAGCATTAATTGAGACTGGAGTAGGTACTAGTATCAAACAATTAACAGTTCCGATGATATCGCCCAAATTAATTCCTATTCCCCCAAGAGAAGAACAAAATAGAATAGTAATGAAAGTAAAAAAGTTATTGGGAAAAATAAAAGAGTATGACATTAAGTATTCAGATATCAATTATCTAAATGAACTATTTCCAATAAATTTAGAAAGATCTATTCTACAGTATGCTTTGCAAGGAAAATTGGTTAAGCAAGATTTAAACGACGAACCTGCTCTACATCTTAAAGAAAAAATACAGTTAGAAAAAGAGCAACTGATCAAAGATAAAGTCATCAAGAAAGACATCCCTTTCTTACCTATTTCTGAAGAAGAAATACCTTTTGATATTCCTAGTACATGGGAGTGGGTACGTCTGGGCGAAATTTGCAGCATTAATCCTAGAAATTCCTATGATGATGAAATGGATGTAGGCTTTATACCTATGAAACTTATTGAAGACGGGATAGTTAACAAACATACAAATGAAATAAGAAAATGGAAGGAAATAAAAAAGGGATATACTCATTTTCAAGAAGAAGATATAGTCGTTGCCAAAATAACACCTTGTTTTGAAAATCAAAAGTCAGCAGTTATTAAGAACTTGCCTAATGGTATTGGAGCTGGAACTACTGAACTATTTGTATTTAGACCATATTCAAGAGGAATTGAACGAGAGTATTTACTTTATATATTTAAGAGTAGTGACTTTATTAATGGTGGAAAAAAAAGCTTCACGGGAACAGCCGGTCAACAACGAGTTTCAAAAAACTATATAGAAAATTATTTAATCCCTCTCCCTCCACATAAAGAACAAACAAGAATTGTCCAAGCAATAAAGGATATGATGGGGTTAAAAGAGAGGCTACAAAGCTAAAAATTTGAGATTATAAATGATAGATATTGTAAAGCTTAACTAGTTAAGTATAGTGACCTGTTTTTCTGTTTTTCTGATAGGGTATGTATGAGGCAGCAACATCAATTAAAGAGACAATACAGAGAGCCCTAGTTAATCATATTTATAGAAAATATGATTGCTAGAGTTTTCCAGATTAATGGGAAAGTTAAACGGAGAAGTTCTATTGATTTAAAGAGGAGAATAAATGAAGAGTATAGAATATATATACGACTGTTTTGACCCTAATGATTTAAAGGTGAAAAGTAATTTCGAAAGAAAAAGTGGAATAACTTCTAAAGATAAATTTAAGAAAGCGACTCACTTTAACTTAGCACATTTTACATCATCCATATTATTAGAAAGTATATTAGAAAAAGGATTACTTCCTAATTCAATAAGTAGAAAAGAAATTCAGGACAATTTAAGCACAGATCCAAATTGTGTTTATTTATCAGCTATTTACGATAGTAGCTATTTAAAGCGGGCAATTAAAGAGTTTGGTGGAGAAGGTATAATAATTATTGTAGAAGTTGAAAAAAATCTATTGGAGGCTGATGAGAATTCAATTTCCTATAATAGTGATCTAATCAGTACTCTTAAAGGTGAAGAATTGTTATATCATTCAATGTGCTTTTTGGGAGCATGTAAATATAAGGGTACTTTAAGCCCAAACAAAATTTTGGGTGTTTACAACCAAGAGGGAAAACAACTAAATGTAAATAAATGAGGATTAGAAGTATATAAATTTTATGTTTAGAAATAATGCTTACTAAAAGCTTATTAGGTATATTTTTTTCTATTTATTGCTTTAACATACATTTCCAAGGTAAAATGAAATTATAATTATAATTAGGAGGGGTGCTATGTTACAGTTTAAACTGTTTAAAGTGTATAATGGAGAGTCAACACTAGACAAGTTAGACGGTGAATTTCCAGATATGATCCGTTTTAGTAATAATGTAATTGGCATCCCTTATAATTATGGAATAAATGGGTATAGAAAAGTCCTTGAATCTGTAAAAAATCTCCCAATTAAACAATATATTATGACACCAGAAAAGTTTTTTAAAGTACTGAACTATAGTATTGAATTAGGGTATCATATTAATTCTTTAAATTTCCTGGAATCTGTACCACGAGAACATCAAGAAATAATTGCTCACTATAAACAGCAAATCAATGCTGAGACAGATCTAAGCAAGAAGCGGTCGATATCAAATAAATTTTTCAATGAATTAGATTGGATAATTACCGATGAAAGTATTGATATTAAAGAATTAAGTCTTAGAATTAAATCAGATACAACACCTGTTCATGTAGAAGTTGACCTTTATAACAATGGAGTACTTCTATTCGATAATGAAAGTATAAAAAGTCAAGTAGTAAATTTGATTAAAAGTATCGAGTAGGTGCACTAGTGATTAATATTTTTAATTTAAGAAAAAAGCTAATAAAGTTTTTAACGATAGGTAGTCCTATAATAGCTATAGGGCTTGTTTATTTTTTTCAGGTAGAACCTGTGAATCTACTAAAATCCTTACTTAATGATAAATTCTTTGATGCTATTACAAAGGATTTAACAGCTTTTATAATTAATCAAGCGATTATAGTATTTTTAATAAACTTAATATTGGAAATGTATCGGCACTTTGGTGTATTCTCAATCAGTGTAAAAAACAAAGACAGAAAAGACACTACTTATTTACCATTGGGGCAACATCAGCGCCGAAAAAAGATTGATATTGATTTGAAGGTCAATTTTAGAAGTTTAATAATAAAGTATATCTTCAGATATTTAGGGGGGTAAAATTATTTATTTACGTCCCACATTGGGTATCGTTAGAAGTGAGAAATAAAGAAAACTTTCCTCAAGATTCTTTTGATTTTTCTAATTATGAATTTATTTCTTTCTCATTGGACAAAGGAACTCAAACAAGATCTGCTAGTTCAAATATATATATAAGTGCAGAAATGTTATCGAATGCAACATCCTTTGTAGAAGGGGATTTAATATCAGAAATTAAACCTGCTTCTAATAAATGGTACTTGAGGCTAATTACATATATTTTGATATTTCTGTTATTTGAAATAGGAGAAAATCGACACAATATTATTTCTACAAGACCATAATTAAGGAGTGAATTAATAAATGAAAAGCTTTTCAATGTGGGAGTTCCCAGGTATTGAAAATTTAAATCAAGCATTTACCTTAATTAGAGACTATCAGCCACTGTCTACTGAAGAAAATTGGGATGACCATCCCTTAACTGCAAATATTCAACAAGTTGACGGATTTGATATTAATACCCCTGAAATTCTTGAGATAGAGGGTAACCAGATTAACTATGTAATTTTTGAGTGTTTTACTGAACGGTCAAGGAATCCTGAATTCTGGTTTAATACACAAGGTCAACTTAAACCTAGAGAAGAAAGAATAAATGTTTATCAAACAAAAGTTTTACTTTTTGAATATAACGGTGAAGTTAGAGGGATAGTTTTTACGGGGACAAGCCGGGCAAGAACTATTATCAAAGATTGTCTTCCAGAAGCGACTTGGGGAAATTCAGACCCAGTGAATATGGGGATAACTGAAGACTTACTGTACTGGTTATTTAGGAAATTTATAGACTTAAGAGAATCACCACTTTCCCCAGCTCACAACTTGTATGTTACAGCACTAAGGAGCTATACGGGAAAAACTAGAGATAATATTAACGCAATGAGAGGCAATGGTAAAAGAATCTCAACAATCTTAGGAACATTGGCATTCTTATTTAATAATGAAAATTTAAAAGCCGTCCGTCCACAACTTCAATACAATGGTGAAGTATTTTTAGTTGAGGTTAGTCTCACCGGTACCTGCAGAATTTGGGAAGAGGAGTACCAAGGTGTCTGGTTGAACCTTGATCAAGAACGCTTAACGAATAATATTGCTATATATACTTATGTAAAGCTATTACCAACTTTAATTGACTGTTACAGAGATAATATTACTCGTAGCACATGGTCTCCTCAGTTAAAAGTCGAATTTTTACAGAGGCTTGGAAATGAAATAAAAGATCAAGTCGAAGCAGAATTAACGCGTTTACAAGATGAAGCCCAAATAGAAGAGAGTAATGTCGAAGATGATGGCGTAGAGCCCCTAGATCTATTCGACATACCAGAAGAAGAAGACGAAGAATAGACTTAGGAGATCAGGAAGCTAAAACATCTACCTTCCTGATCTCCTTTATTTATTTTACCCTATCCAACGTTACGGTGAACCGTATCATAAGTGATTACAATAAAAAAGTGCCCAACCCCGACGCTATAAAGGGAAAAGGCACTTTTATTCTCTATCAATAACCCTCCCGATCCTCCGCCACTCTCAACACTCTTCCAGGCGAAACATCATTATAAATCCTTGCACGCTGCAGCCGCTCTTCAAAGTAAGCATTCAGCTCAGGATCCGAACAGAATACAAAACACCCTTTTTGCCCTCTAGTCATAAGGGTCCGGTAAGTATTGCGTATGATTTGGTCAGCTATTGCTTGAGCTTTTTCCGGGTCTTTTTTGGCAAGGGTTTTGATGCCTTTTAAGGATTGGTCTGTTTTGGCGCGTTTTGTGTAGTCAGTGATTACCTGGCCATTTTCATATCGCAAGTCGGGGCCAATGAGGACTCCAACATAATCGAATTCTAATCCTTGGGATGTATGAATGCACCCTGCTTCATTGACTGAATTTGGATCAATTGCCCAAATGCTATCTGAAAGATTCCAGCTTATTTCAAATTTATGTTCCGGAATGCTGATATCTTTGTGCTTCGTATCATAACGGCCGTCACTTGGCCATTCCCAGCAGTATCCTGCAAGCAATCGGGACTTATTATTAATTTTATTAAGTCTCTCAACTTCTTTTAGCATTTCATGCGGGTCATTGTAGATCCGAAAGTCATAATCCACTCCATAATAATGAGAGTTTGCTGTTTCTTTAATGTGGAGAACATCATCCAGCCAGGATATATAGGCATCTGAACCGTCACAGCGGAATTGGGATGTCAGTTGGCCAGTGATTAATTCAGCATTTGCTTCCTCTGCAAATTTCTTGATTAAATCGATGCTCCCTATATCTTTCAATGTTACCCTTTGGTTCTCATCGATGAAAAATAATGTGAATTTGGCAGCATTGATTAGCTCCTTAACCTGATTTTCTCCCTGATTTCCGTAAAATCCCGATTTTTCATTTAAACGGTGGGCTTCATCGACAATAATGACATCAAATTCATTTAAAGTGGATTCTGTAAAGCTGCCGGAGCCCTTAAATAAGTTATCAATTTCTGTTTTACGAATGGTACCTTTCAGTTTAGAGGCATACACATCTCTCGGGGCAGAGTTTTTGGAAACATATAGTGACATAAGCTCCTGGTTTATTAAGTTGACCAGCAGGTTGATCGCCATGACCGATTTACCGGTGCCAGGGCCCCCTTCAATGACCATCACTTGCTTCTTGTCATTTTTGACACATTCCAAGGCAAGATGAAGTGCTTCTTCATAAAATACCTTTTGCTCATCAATCATCACAAACTCTTCATTGCCTTTTAACATGCTTGTCAGGGAATCCTGCAAAGATTTAGAGGGTCGAATCCGGCCATGCTCAATTTGATAGATGAGCTGATGATGGTCGCCTTTTTTTACATATTTCTTTATGAAGTCCCTTAGATTTTGGATTTCCCCTTTTGTGAAAACAGGTGCTTTTTTGAGGTGCACCTGGTAATGATCATCTATTAAAGGATCATCCTCTATTTTTCTATAATTATGCAGGTAGGCACAGGGCTCTAGCTGTATTTGATTTTCTTGGACATTCTCATTGAAGTCATTAATGAGCGCTGCGTAGGACCAGGCCTGATAGGACGGGTGAGGCAGTGTATTCAGCCTCCCGCCAACGAATGTCTTCACGACGCCATCCTGTGAGGTTATTTTCTCAACCTCCGACCATTGTTTAAGCTCTACAATGACTACATGGTCCTGCTCCCCGCTGCTGCCGGCCACAATAAAGTCTACTCTCTTTGATGTATTAGGAATTTTAAACTCAATGGCCACACTGGCATCATGAGGAATCTCCTTGTCCTGCATGACATTGCACATTCTCTGCAGGGAATTTTCCCATGAGACAATTTCCTGCTTTGATGTACGTCCCACTTTTTCCTGATAGGACTGGTAAAGGCGTTCAACCAGCAGTTCATTTATTACATCGGATATGAATTCTGTTTTGGTAGCTTCATATATGATCATAGCCGGCTCCTTATATTCATTTATTGATTGGGTACTTTATTGCATTTTTCTCCATTTTTTTTAAAACTTCCTCTTCTAAGTCTATATCCATTTTATCGGCCAGCTGCAGCAGATAGATAAGGACATCTGCCATCTCTTCTTTAATATTCTCTGCTGATGACTCCAAAGCCTCTTCACTGCTTTTCCACTGAAAGTTTTCAAGAAGCTCATTGGCCTCAAGAGATATGGAAATGGCCAAGTCCTTCTCATTATGAAATGGCAGCCAGCCTCTCTCATCCCGAAACTGTGTGATTTTCTCTATCATTTTTTTCATAAAAGAACCTCCGGACACCATATTATTACATTTACTATTTTATCATTTTGGCTCTAATGAGCGGTGAAAGAAGCCTCTTTTAAAAGCACTTTTTACACTATTTTATGCCAAAGTTCCTATTCAATTAAATACCAGAGTCTATTAAGATGGGAATAGAAGAAAATGGAATTTATAATGCGGAGCTGATTCTGTTGAAGGTTTTAGAAGCAGATTCCCTGCTTGCAGGAATCGACGAGACGAGCAATCAATTATCCATCCTTAAAGATCAGATAAGTCAAGTTCAGGTATCCATCCAGGAGCTGGTGTCTCTTGAAGGTGCTTTTAAAGGGCAGGGCGGCCAGGCCATACGTGCGTTTTACCTGGATTGTCACCAGCCTTTCCTGCAATTCCTTGAAACCTGGATTGATGAGTATCAATCGTATTTAAAAAGTTTTATAGGTTCATTGAAAGCTCTTGAACCCTCCCCATCAGGCTTTATCCGCCAGGAATTTCTGGAGCATGAGCTCAAACAAGGGCTGAGAAACACTCTTCAGATCACTGCGGATCTCACACAGGAAGCGAATGACATCATTAAGTCTGTAAGCGATATTGTTGCGCTTCCGCCGCTGGAGGATGGCCGTTTTATCCAGGCAGCAAAGAGTGCCGAGGACTCAAGCCGCGAAACCGCTGAGAAATTGGAACACTTCGACCATCGGGAAACAGCTGCTCTGGACCCTCTCCTGCAAGATCTATCCCACATGAACCAATACATCCAAAAAATCGCGGGCATGTTCCAAAGCGGCAGCTTATCTCTGACGCAATACCAGCCTAAATCTCTCAACTGGAAGGAATTCCACGAGGAGATATCGAATCCCAATCCAGAAAGCGGGCAAGGTATTCTTCAGGATATAGCTGAAGGAGCTATTGGAGGGGCATCCAAAGCCGTAGGGGATACATGGGACGGGCTGAAGTCAACCTATGAGCTGGGGAGAACCATCATGGGCCCATTTAGTCCACTGTTTTTGGGAAGTGAGTTGCTGTTTAACCGTGACCAGCTGCTCGAAAATCAAAGGAATCACCAGGAATTTTATTTGGGAATTATAAATGACCCGATAGGAAAAGTGAGCCAGGCTCTGGATATGCCGAAATATATATGGTCAGCTGTTACCAGCGCATGGGAGCGGGATGTTGTAAATGGTGACGCCAAGAGCCGGACAGCCTTCTTTACCTATGGGCTGACTTCCCTTGGAATTGGTATTCTTGGAGATAAGGGGATCGGGAAAGCTGGAACCATTGCCAAGACGGTTCGTCAGGCTGGTAAAGGAGAGAAGGCACTTCCGATTTACACTCCGGTTCAGACACCGGCAGTGGCTGGAGGACTGGTTCAGGGGCCAGTGCCGTATAATGTTCTTTTTGATCCGTTGGCGAAGATTAAGACGGTGACTGATGATGTGTTTGGGGTTAAGGGTACGGGTAAATATCAAGTTGGAGCATATAAAGATATTAAAGGAGTAGAAGGACTTGATGCCCATCATGTAGGACAGAAGGCAGCAATGAAAAAATTAGTAGATAATTATGACTTAAATACGGCACCTGCAATTAATGTTCCAAAGGTGGGGCACACCATTAAAGGACCTAATGGAATAGTTTCTAGAAGTACAAAAGGAATAGATACTCCTAGACAGTTATTGGCAAGAGATATTAGGGAACTTAGAAGAGTCTATGATGACATACCGAATTCTACTTTAAAAGAACTTATAGAATTAAACAAAAAAATGTATCCAGAAATGAGGAAGTAAAATGAATGATATTTTTGTTAAATCACTTTATGAGACTATCGTTAAAGAGAACCTTCAACTATACAAGAACTTGTATGAAACAACGAATGTTACTTCTAAAACAGATGATTATTGGAAAAAAGCTATTGGTTTTTACGATAGTTTAACTGACGAAAATAAAGATACTTTAATGAGAATAATTGAACAAACCATGATTGATACAATTTCAAACATGCTAGGTGTAATTGATGGAAGCTCAACTTTAAATGATTGTCTGTTAGAACCGAAATTACTGCTTGATTCTAACGACACAGAAGGAGAACTACAGGATTTGTTTTTAGAATTCATAGAAGAAAGAGGTAGCAACAGCTAATTGTGAAAACAGGTGCCTGACCCCAACTATACTACCGCTTTAAAGGGCTGAGGGTCAGGCCCCTTTTTAATGTCTATACCACCTGTAAGATATGAACCAAAAACAATTGAAGAAGTCATAAGAATGCGTCAAGGAAAAGGACCAACAACTAAAATGATGCATGGTGACAAAAATATAGAAGCACACCATAGACAACAAGTCCCAGTTAAGAATGGTGGGATATTAGATGAATTAGAACAAAGAACTCATAGAGGTGGAGGAAATCATACACGTCATGATAAGCCATCCCAGTTATCTCCTTCTCAAAGAGCCAAGGAAATTAGAGAACACTATAAAGAAAGAGGGAAAGAATATATACTACCAGGAGAAGGAATTTAAAAGGAGGAAAACTGAGTGACTAGAGATGAGATTTCAAAATTATTAGATGGTATATTAGATAAAGAATTAGGAAATTTAGATATTCCCTCGGCGAGTGATTGGGAAAATATCGAAAAAAAGTTTGGATGTCAATTTCCATCGGAATTTAAATTTTTTATAGAGTTAATGTCTGAATATTCGTTTCCGGGAGATATCTTAAATGTTTCCAATGGTAATACAAATGGAAATGACACTATTGAATTTACCTATGACTATGAAATGAAACAGGGGGGATGGAAGGAAGAATTAATCCCATTTTATAGTATAGGTAATGGTGATTACTTCTGTCTTCTTTCCAATGAGTGTCCGAACACTGGAGTTTACTATTATTCACATGAAGATACTAATATAGATAAAGAAGCTAATAACTTTGAAGAATGGTTAAAACAGTTGCCAACTTTTTTGAGTTAATAAATAAAAACCTTGATTGGCTAAATGCCTTTCAAGGTTTCTTTTTGTGGTGACTACCTGGTGCTAATAAACTGTACACCAGGCTGGTAAAAGAGAGAAGGCACTTTCAGACACCAGCAGTGGCTGGAGGACTGGCTCAGGGGCCCGTGCATATAATGTTCTTTTTGATCCATTGACGAAGATTAAGATGGTGACTGAGAAAGCCTTTGGAGTTAAGGGTTTAGGGTAAGCCCAAAACAAGGGTGCCTAGAACAAATGGAAAATGGGTAGGAGAACCTGGAAATGGAACATGGTATTCAGATAAGCCAGAAGTTAATAAGGTAACTAATGGTGAGGGTGTAGAATTCCTTGATGGCAGACCTAATTTCACGCCATGGAGTAAAGGATCCATAAAGTTTAAAGAAGGTATGTTAGAGGGGTCAAAAAATGACTTTAATTTGGTTTATGAAAAAATAATGCAATTGAAAGGATATAAATCAATGAATCAGGCAAAGGTTTGGTTAAAAGAAAAAGGATTAACCCCTCATCATAAAAGTATTACTGAAATTGAATTAATCCCAACAGATTTGCATGGAAATATACCCCATATTGGTTCAGCGTCTGATTTAAGAGGAGGATAATAAAAATGAATCAAAAATTAAAGAGCGCACTAACTAAAATAATAGACACAGAAATAGTAGTTTCCCAAAAGAAAGATGCCTATAAATCTATTCATATGATTGAAAATGTCTATGGTGTAGATTTACCATCAGATTATAAAGAGTTTTTACTTGAATATGGAGGAAGTTTTATAAAAGATAATATAATGTATAAGCCAATTGAAATTACGCCCATCACTCACAAGGATGGTTTTGATTCCATTGGTGGTTTTTATGGTATTACAGATGATAACTATAATATTGAATCGGTTATTAAAACCTATAAAGATGTTTTAGGGAAAGTATTGATGCCTATTGCAGATGCAGATGGGGGAGATTTATTGTGTATAGGGATAAAAGGTCAATATAAAGATAAAATTTACTATTGGCATCATGAAGGAGAAGCTTCAAAAGATGGAAAAGAATATGTTTATCTCATAGCAAATTCTTTTGAAGAATTCATTCTAAAATTCACACCTCATCAGAGAGAGCAAAATGTAAATTTAGATGATATCGAATTATTTTTAGATGAAGATTTACTAAAAGACTAAATTGTAATGAGAACATGTAATAATACTTACACATATGCCTGGGCTTAGCATTACTACCATTAAGTTAAAGAAATTATACGCAAATAAATAACAGCACCCTCTAAAATTATAGAGAGGTGCTGTTTTGTAGTGCCTGAGAGCGGGATGTCGGATTTACATGTGCCTGACCTCAACTCTACTACTGCATTAAAGGGCTGAGGATCTAGGGTCTAGCCCCTTTTTATGAAGCAATACCAGCCTAAATCTCTCAACTGGAAGGAATTCCACGAGGAAATATCGAATCCCAATCCAGAAAGCGGGCAAAGTATTCTTCAGGATATAGCTGAAGGAGCTATTGAAGGGGCATCCAAAGCCGTAGGGGATACATGGGACGGACTGAAGTCAACCTATGAGCTGGGGAGAACCACCATGGGCCCATTTAGTCCGCTGTTTTTGGGCAGTGAATTGCTGTTTAACCGTGAGCAGCTGCTCGAAAACCAGAGGAAGCACCAGGAATTTTATTTGGGCATTATAAATGACCCTATAGGAAAAGTGAGCCAGGCTTTGGATGTGCCGAAATATATATGGTCCGCTGTCTCCAGCGCATGGGAGCGGGATGTTGTAAATGGGGATGCCAAGAGCCGGACAGCTTTCTTTACCTATGGTTTGACTTCCCTTGGAATTGGTATTCTTGGGGATAAGGGGATTGGGAAGGCTGGAGCCATTGCCAAGACGGTTCGCCAGGCTGGTAAAGGGAAGAAGTCGATTTTTACGCCAGTTCAGACACCTGCTCTGGCAGGAGGTGGACTGGCACAGGGACCGGTGCCGTATAATGTTCTTTTTGATCCGTTGACCAAGATTAAGACGGTGACTGATGGTGTGTTTGGAGTTAAGGGTACGGGTAAATATTATAAAAACTATAAATCTGTGGAATATACTGGAACAACGAAGGTTAATGGAGAAGAAAGAGATATTAGCCGGCGGGTTTTTCAAAGGATTGATATCGATTATAAGAGAATCGATCCTGATACTGGCATGACAAATTTTCAATTAATGAAAAAAGGAAGAGCACCAATTTGGAAAGATGGAACAGTTATAGAGCTTCATCATTTAATTTAAAGAGAACCAGGATCAATGGTGGCAATTCCTGCTAGTATGCATGATGAATATAATAAAATTTTGCATGGTTTGGTGGAGAATGGTGGGAGCTTTAGAAATGACCCTGTATTAAAAAAGCACTACGACAACTTTAGAAGTAAATATTGGAGATGGAGAGCTAAGCAAATAGATAAAAGTGAATTGTAAAAGGAGGAACCTTGATTGGATAAAAAGGAATTAATAAAATTTATTAATGAACATAAGGAATCAGATGACTTTACAGGTGGAGTAGATGAAAGTCAAATTAATTCTATCCAAAATGAGCTAGGGGTGGAATTACCAGCAAGTTACAAGTGGTTCTTAACTACCTATGGTTCTGGTGGGTTATTTGGAGTTGATATTTTAGGAGTGGCTAAGTCAAATAGAGCTCCTGTTGTTGTTAATACAAAGAGATATAGAGATTTAGGAATGGACAAGGATTTAGTAGTTATTGAAGATGCTGGAGAATATGCTTATTGTCTATACATCAGTGAAATGGAGAATAATGAGTGCCCGGTAATAGCGTGGAATAGACCAGGGGGACTTGATGACTACAATACAGCAAAGAATTTTTATGAGCTTTTATCTCAAAGGTTGTTGGATGCAAAAGAAGCATGGGAAGAAGATTTTTAAGATAGATAAATAGAAAAAACTTATAAAGCTAGTGACTTAATTTTTTAGAATGATGAGGATTTATCTCCAGAGGAAGTAGTGGAGATTGCCTTAGCGTATAAGGAACAAAAATAATTTTATCTAGAGATCAATATCAACAGACCTTGTATGGCTATCTGCCATTCAAGGTCTATTTTGTGTGTAGCTCCATAGCTGAATAACCTTTACTTAATCATAGATAATGGTGTACTTACCCTAACTGGCGTTTAAATGCCTTAGTGGCGAAGAAGTAAGCGATGACCATGATACCGATGCACCAGGAAAGCGCGATCCAGATATCGTTGCCAACAGACCCTTCATACAAGAGGGTACAAATCGCATTCACGATTGAAGTCACGGGCTGGTTCTCAGCAAACACACGAACAATTTTGGGCATGGTTTCGAAAACAGGTGCCTGACCCCAACTATACTACCGCTTTAAAGGGCTGAGGGTCAGGCCCCTTTTTAATCGGACAGCCTTCTTTACCTATGGCCTGACTTCCCTTGGAATTGGCATTCTTGGAGATAAGGGGATCGGGAAAGCTGGAGCCATTGCCAAGACGGTTCGACAGGCTGGTAAAGGAGAGAAGGCACTTCCGATTTATACACCGGTTCAGACACCAGCTGTGGCTGGAGGAGGAATGGCTAGGGGGCCAGTGCCGTATAATGTTCTTTTTAATCCGTTGACGAAGATTAAGACGGTGACTGATGATGTGTTTGGGGTTAAGGGTACGGGTAAAGCTGCAGGGCTTAAATCAAGGAAATTATCTTCTGAACAAATTGAATTAGACTGGCTGGATGACAAGTATACTGCTGTAGAAGTAAAAGGAACAGTTAAAGTTGGTGGAAAGAAAGTAGATGTATCCAGAAGAGTGTACCAAATTGAGATTGATAAAAATTATGTACCTAATAATCCGAAGGCATTAGGAAAGTCGAATGGAGAATTGATGGAAAAGGGTAAATCACCATATCTTGTAAAAGACGGAGTGGAAAGTAAAGTTGAATTACACCATTTAATTCAAAAAGAACCTGGTGGAATGGTTGAAATTGCGGAGTTAACTCATGATAAATACGATTCGACGCTACATGGTTTAGTTGAAAATGGAACAAGTTTTAGGAATAATCCAGAACTCGAAAAAATGTATAATAACTTTAGAAGTAACTATTGGAAAATGCGTGCTAGTGAGTAATAGGAGTGAGTTTATTTGAGGGATGAAAGAATTATAAAGATGATCGAAAATTATGGTGAAGAAGATGATTTTTTTGGAGAAGTATCAGAAGAATATATTTATAAGGCTGAAGAAAGACTTAAAGTTAAATTTCCTCGAAGTTACCGCAATTTTATAAAAAAATATGGTTCGGGAGGAATATGTGGAGTTGAGCTTGAAGGTGTTCAGGGGAATTTAGGAGCATCTGTAGTTGATGCAACAGAGAGATGGAGAAAATTAGGGTTGGGTTTGAACTTAATTGTTTTAGAGGACTCGGGAGAATTTGTTAGATGTATGTATAGTGCAGATATTAAAGATGACAGAGTATTTAGTTGGGAAAGGGCGGGGACAGATTTACACCCAAGGTATAATACATTTGAGGACTATGTAATAGACATATTTCAAGAAGGAATTGATAACTGGTAAAAAAACAATGAGGTGAATCCAAGGGATATACCTATTGAGATTGAGGGAAATGGTTTTTTGCTGGTAATTGAGAACAATAGTGGAATAGTTCATTTAGAAGATTTTGAAAAAGGTACATTTGAGAATACTGCTAAGAAAACAGGTGCCTGACCCCAACTATACTACCGCTTTAAAGGGCTGAGGGTCAGGCCCCTTTTTAAAAAGAAATAAGAAATAAATTAATAGGTAAACAATTCAATTCCTTTGATGACTTTAGAAAAGAGTTTTGGAAGTGTGTAGCAAATTCAAGCTTTGCAAAGGAGTTTTACAACCGAAATGTTGCAAGGATGTTAGAAGGAAATGCTCCTATCGCTCCTAAAGTAGAACATTATGGTAAACATAAGTCATATATACTTCATCATAAACAGCCCATAGACAAGGGTGGAGAAGTCTACGATCTTGATAATTTAATGATTACCTCACCGAAAATGCACCAAAATATTTTAGATTCTACTTATCATTTTGGAAAGAAAGGAAAGTAATGAAGGAAAGGTGGAAAATATGAATAAAAAGTTATCTAAAGAGGAATTAGTTGAACTAGTAACTAAAATTTGTAATCCTAAGCTGTCTGATGAAGAGGTAAGCGAGTATATAGAAATTTTAGAAGAAAATGTACCTCACCCTGCTCCTAGTGACTTAATTTTTTGGAATGATGAGGATTTATCTCCAGAGGAAGTAGTGGAGATTGCCTTAGCGTATAAGGAACAAAAGTAATTTATTTAGAGATCAATATCAATAGACCTTGTATGGCTATCTGCTTTCAAGGTTTATTTTTGTGTGATTACTCATAAAGGTATAGATATCTGACATTATGAGTATAATAACTTTTTCAGCTAAAGAGATAAAAAAACAGGTGCCTGGCCCCAACTCTACAAGATCCTTCTAACGCTCTCTGTTTCATCCCTAATTTAACATTTTCAGATAGTGTATTCCTCTCCATTTCAGCAATTGATGCCATTAATTGCACGACTAAACGCCCAATAGGACTTCCGGTATCAAAGTTTTCCGAATAATAAATAAACTTTACTCCGAAATCTTCAAACTTGTCTAATAGTATTAGGGTATCTAACATATTCCAAGATAGTCGAGAAATCTTCCATACGAGTACAGCTTCGAATTTGTCAGCTTCAACATCAGCAATAAGTTGTTGCATAGCAGGGCGACCCTTTATATTCTTCTCACTGATTCCTTCATCAACATATTCTCTAGCAATATCCCAACCATAAAGTTTGGCATACTGGCGTAGAGTATCTAACTGAGCAGCAATACTATAACCTTCATTTGCTTGTTCTTCGGTTGACACACGACAGTAAATGGCTACACGTCTAATTTCATTCATAAAAATCCTTCCTTCCTAAATATTTTAATATGAAAAAATGAATAAAGGGAAAGAATGTTAATTAACACAGAATAGGAGTCTCCTAGAAAAGGGCAAATTTAACTGTTAATAATAACACCATTTGATGTAGCCTATTGGAAGGGGAAATTTTCCTACTGATCAAGCAGCTAGTTTATTAATATTTATTAGCGTAGTTTAGAACAAATTGTAGAAGAAGGAAATCATATAAGAATGTAGAATTTTGTGATTATACAAAAACAAGGGAGGTAGCTTTATGGCTTTTCATGAACAAATTAAAAGTAAATCACAGGAATTTAGGGATTTATTATCAAATTATAGAAGTCGTGGCTTGAAAGATACAGGAAATGTGGGGAAATGCGACTTTATTAATACTTTAAATCGAGTTACTTATAAACCTATAGGAGAGGGAAAGTTTAGGATTGGAAAAATTAACGATGACTTGGATAAAAACCATATGAGTATTAGACTCGATCTTCCAAAGGGTGAATTTTCTGATGAGTTTATTATGAAATCAATGGGATTTACGGAGGTTTTTCCAAGAAAAAAAAGAACTAATTTTACATGCTTAAAAGTGCATAGAGCTAGTTGGGATGATTCTGTGTTTGACACAGTAGATATTAGACTATATGAAGAAGATATAGCTGCATACAATTTTAATGAAAATGCATTCAAGGATTTTATAGATTTATTAATTTTAAGAGCTACTGGTGAGATAATAGAAATTCCTAATAATTAATTTTTAAATATTGCTAGTTTATGTTTAGTGCAAAATAAAAGAGGTTCTTACGCGTTTTTGGTGAGATAAACCATACCTTTTTCTTTTTCTGCTAACTATTTTTTTAAAATAGCACTACAGTTCATATAGGATTCTTTTTTCTAATACTGTCAAACCGGCTCTTCCATATGTCAGCCTTTTTATAGTTTTCAACCGGTTAATTTGCCCCTCTAGCAATCCATTACTAAAAGGCAGAGTTAGGGCGTTTTTTACAGCCTGTATGTCACTTCGCAGACGAAAAGCGTAGTAGTAAAAAGGCCGTTCCCGGCTGCTTAATTGCTCTCTGAGCCACTGAAGAAAACCTTCTACATCACGTGCTTCCACCACAGTACGGTATTGCCGGATGGTTTGATATACACTCTCTAAAGCGGGATAGTCTTTTAGTGTACGCTGTAAATATTCTGTTTCTTCTTTATTTAATTTTTCAGGCGGCTGCCACAACCAGGCACACAAGCTCCTTCTTGAGATGGATAAAACCTTTTCTCCGGAGGTGTTATGTTTTCTATCTTTCCGAATGTTTTGTACAAATGTTCGAACGCCTGAAAAAGTACCGATATATCCTTCTATTTGAAGTGCAGAATAGATCTCTTTTACGGTATTTCCCACTTTTTCGAGTTCTCTCATTCGCTCATTAAAAGGGTCTGTCAAACGTGAGCGTTGTCTTTGAAAATGAGGAGGACCCTTCATTTTTGTATACTTTTGAATCGTACGCCAATCCAAATCATATTCTCTTGCCAGCCTGGATAGATTTTTGCCTCGTTTGAATGCCTCTTGTATCTCCTGAACCAGCTCCCACTTCCGTTTTTTCCGGTCACTCGTTAGCTTTTCTGCACGAGTCAAAGGGATTTCTTCGGCTGCATCTGTAGAGTCTGACCACGTAATCTTTGCTGGTACAATAGAGGCTGCACAAGTGTCAAGCTGCTTCTTTGCATTTCTAATAAAATGAAACCGGTCATAGATTTGCCTGATAGATGAATCCGCTTGTGAAAACAGGTGCCTGGCCCCAACTATACTACCGCATTAAAGGGCTGAGGGTCAGGCTCCTTTTTATTATAAATTGTTTAATGTCATTAGAGTCTTTCTGTGGACTTTTAATTCTAATGGAAGCAAATATCCCCCTCATCTTTTTAGAGTGAGGGGGATATAAGGTTTTTCTATAAAATCTTTTATTTAATTGCTTTGCTCACCTTTAGCTTTTTTCCTTTGATAGTCGCATTCTCCATGGCTTGTAAAACTAGTGAGCCTTTTCCATTCAGAATATCAACATATGACATATGATCCTGGATGGTTATGATGCCGATATCATCTGCGTTGACTCCAGAGATTTTTGCGATTGTTCCAACAAAATCAATAGCACGAATTTTCTTCTTTTTACCACCGTTAAAATGGAGTTTCATAATATCTTGATTGATTCGGGCTGTTTTATTATTTCTTATTACTCGTCTGCTGCTAAGTTTTTCTTCGAAAGCAGCTTTTCCAGCAGCCACTTTCAGATGGCTAGGAGCTTCTATAGTAGGTATCTCAAAGCCGATGTATTTTTCAATTGCTTTAATGAACTTTCCTTCAAAAGGTGTCGAAAACGTAATGGCCTTTCCTTTATTTCCAGCACGGCCGGTTCTTCCAGTTCTGTGCACATAGCTCTCTTTTTCCATAGGAACGTCATAGTTGATGACAAGATTCACATTATCAATATCAATACCTCTTGCAGCTACATCTGTGGCCACCAGATAACGGAAGTTCCCCGATTTGAAACCTTCCATAACAGCAAACCGGTCTTCTTGTTCTAGTCCTCCATGGAGCCTCTCACAGGTATATCCGATTTTATCCAGTTTACTATACACAGTATCTACGTGTTCTTTGGTTCGGCAGAAAATTAGGCAGCTGTCTGGATTTTCTACAACCGTGATGTCTTTAAGGAGTGAAACCTTTTCTTCTTCTCTCACTTCAATTAGAAAATGTTCAATGGTATCGGCGGTTACCCCAGTTGATTCAATCTCAATATGAATAGGATCTTTCATATATTTATGGCAAAGACTTTCAATATCGTTAGGCATGGTAGCAGAAAAAACCATTGTTACTCGGGTTGAAGGAACCTCTTTAATGATGGTTTCCACTTCATCGATGAAACCTCTATTAAGCATCTCATCAGCTTCATCTATGATAAGGTACTTTATTTGATCCAAAACTAGGGTTTCTCGTTCAATATGGTCCATGACCCGTCCAGGCGTACCAACGACTACATGAGTTTTTTGTTTCAATTCATCCTTTTGTTTCGTAAAAGGTTCCTTTCCATAGATGGCCACTGCTTTAATGCGTTTAAACCTTCCGATATTTGTAATATCGTCTCGGACTTGAACCGCAAGCTCCCTAGTTGGGGTAAGAATTAAGACCTGTGGTTTTTTTTCCTCCCAGTCAATCATATCGGAAACAGGAATACCAAAGGACGCAGTCTTGCCACTTCCTGTTTGAGCTTTTACGACAAGATCTTGATTTTCCATTACTAATGGAATGACTTTACTTTGAACTTCTGTTGGAGTTTCGTATTTTAACACAGCTAGTGCTCTTTTTATTTCTTCACTTACATGATAATCCGCAAAACTTCTTTTACTCATTTTTCAACCTCATTTTTGGTTTTTTATTCATATGTATAGAATCCTCTCCAGGATATATTATATGCATATCTGAATATGGTTCATTATACTTGAAAAATGCTGGACAAATCGGCTTTTATTTTAAAAGGTTGTTTTGGTAAGATTGTAGTTTTGGGTAAAAACCCCAAAAGCCATAAATTTTTTTAAATTAGGTAATCTAAAAAGAACCATACCACAAGTAAAAAATACAGCACCTTTTCAACTATTGTTAGTTAATCAATACAAAAAGGTAAACCGCCCCCATTCTGCCAACATAAAAAGTCAGCACCCCCTTTGTTACTCAGTGGGTGCTGACTCTTTTTTAGCACTTACTTACAAACCGAAAGCCTTTCCACTTCCTTTACTACAGCTGCATACTCAAGATATCTACATAAATTTTTCAATCCATCGTATTTACCATTCTTTAGGCTCATAATTTAATTCTCTAAATAATTGAGTGCGCTCTTTCTTGGATAAATCCCTCCATTGTCCAGGAGGAAGGTTGCCTAAATGAATATTCATGATTCGTGTTCTTTGCAAACGGTAAACTTCATATCCTAATTCAGCGCACATACGGCGAATTTGGCGATTTAGGCCCTGGGTCAGGATGATTTGGAAATCAAATTTGGATAATTGAACCAGTTTACATGGAAGTGTTGTTGTGCCCAATATTTTGACACCCTCTGACATCTTCTTTAAAAATTCAGGAGTAATCGGCTTGTCTACTGAAACGATATATTCCTTTTCATGCTTATTTTCAGAACGCAGGATTTCGTTAACGATGTCGCCATCGTTCGTAAGAAGTATCAGGCCATCCGAGTCTTTATCCAGACGCCCAATATTAAATATTCTTAATGGGTGGTTGACCAAGTCAACGATATTTCCTTTGACACCTTTTTCTGTTGTGCTTGTAATGCCTACAGGTTTATTTAAAGCAATATAGACATTATTCCTCGCTACCCGGACTGGATTTCCATCTACTTTAACGTCATCTCCAGGCTCAACCTGGGTGCCTATATCGGCACGCTTCCCGTTAATTGTAACCCTTCCATCGGCCACTAATTTATCCGCACCCCGTCTAGAAGCTTTTCCGGCTTCACTAATATATTTATTAATACGCAAGTTAACACATCCTTCAAATACGATTGTCATATTAAATACTAATATATTTCAAGTGAATCACAAAATCATATTTAAATAAACGGAAGCCAATGATCGGTGAAAGTGGTTTAAAAACTTTTCCAAAGGAGGAAAACTCGGAGCTTGTGACGGTCATGTGGAGAACGGAAAACAGGTGCCTGACCCCAACTATACTACCGTTTTAAAGGGCTGAGGGTCAGGCCCCTTTTTAGGGTGATTAAACCATAATTTTGCCGATTTGACAGAGTAATGATTAAGCTAGAAAGGATAAGATCAATTCAATTATCATTGACCGTAACTTGGGAGTATGACCCAGAAGAGTATGAATATGATGAAGGGATGACAATCGAAGAAAAGGCGAAGCAAGATGCCAGCCATCCGGACATTAAGTCTATAATTCGAGAAGAGGGGACATAGAGTGGAGTAACCTGGAAAGTAGTTGATTAACTTTAGGAATTTCCTAGTTGTATAATTAAACTCTTTTAAAATTAATAAAAACCCTCGTTATGCTGATTTGAAGCATATTGAGGGTTTTTATTTTGTGGTTTTATCAATGTATTTCATTCGTTTTCCCCTGATTCTTACGGATAATCCCTATTATAAAGTAGACAATGGTTAAGCCAAATCCTACTATGACTAAAGTTGATACAAATAGCTGCAATTCATTATCGACTAAAAAGTAAGTGACTGAAGAAATTATGCCTACACATAGGAAGTAAAGAGCATTTGTAAAACCTTTATTTGAGATGCTCGCTACTTTTTCAATGCCCTTGGAGATCAGCGCCGCTAATAAAAGAATAAAAATAAATATTAGTACTCGCACATTATCATCCCTTTTGTAATAATCGTTAAATATGTAAAAATTATACCACCAGTAGGGTGACATGACATCCTACTGGTGGTATAATTTTCACTTATATTTTTCTATAATCATCTCTAGCCTTCAACCATTCAGCGCCATAATAATATAAGTTTAGGGCTGCTCCAAATGGTCCTCCTTTACCGCACCTTTAACAATGTTTTTAATTAAGGTATAACTTAAAATCTTTCCAGCACTTAATACCTTAACAATATCATCAGCAAAACCCGCTACCCCAAGAAAACAGGTGCCTGACCCCAACTATACTACCGTTTTAAAGGGCTGAGGGTCAGGCCCCTTTTTAGATTAGCGCAGGATTCCTCTATACAAAGAAAAACACATTGAATTGGTGAATTCAGTGTGTTTTTCAGCGGCTTTTCAAATTGAAAATATATTTTATTCTGGCTTAACAGCTATAAATTCTTCAATAGTTTCAGGGGTGTTTTTACCTTCTTTTCCTGTAAAAATGTCCAAATTAACGGTTACATCCATACAGCCAAGGTATTTTCCATTTTCATCACGTACCGCCATGAACTTTTGGTAAATCTGTCCAGTCTCTTCGCCGGAGCGTTTTGGGAACCAAAATTCCCATTCGTCGCGTGCTCCTGAACGGAAATCATTCAACAACTTTTCAACGTGGTGAGCCACTTTTGGGTGAAGCTCAAGCACAGGGCGACCAATTGCTTCTTTACGACGACCATGGACGCGGTTTGGATTATTAGAATACCACCGGAAAATATCGTTAGCGTCGCAAAAACCCATTTCAAATGGTAAAAGATTGATAATTGAATCCAAAGTGCTTGCTTTAATTGGACCAGTTTCAAAGTTAATGACAGCTTCAGGACTAATTAATTCTGACAATTTATCTACTGACATTTCTAACTCTCCTTTATGCGATCTCTCTTTATGAAAATATTAAAGAGAAAAATCGTCTTTTTTAGGTGATTATTATCTAACCTTATTAATAATGTAGCATTAAAAATTATTGTACATTGTGATTTATATCACAAAATTTATTTTTAATCATTATCTACATTTGAGGGAAACGTGGGGACGGTTCTCTTGCTTCTCAATAAAATTAATCATTACTAATCGGACACTTTTGTCCATTCTTTACTATCTTCTGTTTTATTATCTCTTTTACTGCCAAACCAAAGAAGATTTTACTAACCTTTATTTACTTCGCTGTTTTCGTATAGATTGTTGCTTTCTTGACTATGTTATAAAAAGGTTGATATAATGCAGTTTAAGAAGGCGTTCGGATATGTGGTTAGATGTATATGAAGAAGCGAATGAACTTACAAAAGAAGAGCAATTAGAACTCTTTAATGCGTTTATTAAGAGGTCAATGTTGTCAGCGTTTTATTGATTATCTTCTAATATATTTGTAAAAAATTCCTATCAGTAATCTTGCAAATGGCGTAGTGAGGGGAAGTAAAATAAAAGCATAGATTGTGCCCCAGACTAATGTGCCATCGATGTTTAGCGTTTCCATGCCACCTCTATCAATAGTTTCGCCAAAAATAGCACCAATAGTTCCACTGTATAAGGTTACAAGAAACGCACATATAAGGCTTATAAGCCATAATTTTTTGTTTGATAATTCTCTTCTATTGTGGAAATATCCACCTAAAACTGCAAAAGTAATCGCAAAAGGAATTACTACTGAGAAATACAACCAACTTTCACCCCAAAACGAGGTTACACCACCTGCCCACACTTGTCCTATTAGTATAAATAACAGTGCAGTAACAAATGAAAATACAGCACCGAAAATAAGACCTTTTATCCAAGAAGGATTACTCATAATTTCACCATCTATTACTTATTTTGAGACAAAAATGATTTATCATTTTTATTATTTGCACTACATTACTATTCTAACAGAATATGCGAAATAACAAAATTTACTCAAAAACCACAATCTTTACGAAAACAGCGATTTACTTAAGGACAGGTAAGCACGGTCCAGAAAAATCATTCTGCCGCAAAAACTCAGTTTAAATACATTCATAAAAAAAACACCTCTCGCTTAAATTATGAGCTAAAGGTGTTTCTTTATTATTCAGCAATCAATTTGTTAGAACGGATGACGAAGGATTTATCTTTCAAGCTTTCTAGTGAAAAAGAATTGCCTATCCCGTCTATTACATCAATGACAATTTGCATGTGCTCCCAATAGGCAAAGTTTGAGTTATGCATATAGTAGGGCACATCCATCACTTCACCTATTTGTTTATCCTGGCTGCCAAGATAAAAATCACCTGCTGTCATACAGATTGGTGAAGTTCCATCACAGCATCCTTCTGAATGGATAAATACGAGATGACCGTGTTGGGCCTGCAATTGCTTTATTAATGCTTGTGCTGATTCTGTCGCAATGACTTTCTCCATTTTAGAAGAAGCCCATTGATCCTTTATTGTAACCAACTAAGATACATTTTGTTTGCTGATAGTGACCAAGCATCATTGCGTGGTTTTCACGGCCGATCCCTGATTGTTTGTAGCCGCCGAATGCAGCGTGTGCAGGGTATTGGTGGTATGTATTTGTCCATACGCGACCAGCTTCGATTGCACGTCCAGCACGGTAAGCCGTTTCGCCGCTGCGAGACCAAACGCCAGCACCTAAGCCGTATAATGTATCGTTAGCGATTTCGATTGCTTCATCAAAATCTTTGAACGTAGTGACAGATAATACCGGCCCAAAGATTTCTTCTTGGAAGATACGCATTTTGTTTTCACCTTTGAACACAGTTGGTGCTACATAGTAACCTTCTTCAAGGTCACCTTCTAGCTTATTTTGGTAGCCTCCAATTAATAATTCAGCGCCTTCTTCTTTCCCAATCTCGATATAAGAAAGGATTTTGTCTAATTGTTGACTGGATGCTTGTGCACCCATCATTGTTTCTGTATCTAATGGGTTGCCAATTTTAATGGCTTTCACGCGTTCGATTACTTTTTCCATGAATTTTTCGTAAATGGATTCATGGATTAATGCACGTGAAGGGCATGTACAAACTTCACCTGAGTTAAGAGCGAATAAGACGAAGCCTTCAACAGCTTTATCCAGGTATTCATCATCTGCATCCATTACGTCTGGGAAGAAGATGTTTGGTGATTTGCCACCAAGCTCTAATGTTACTGGAATAATATTTTCTGTAGCATATTGCATAATAGAACGGCCCACACCTGTAGAGCCAGTAAACGCAATTTTAGCGATACGAGGGTTTGTAGCAAGTGGTTTCCCTACTTCTAAACCAGTACCTTGAACGATGTTTAAAACACCTTTTGGCAAAAGATCCTGAATAAGCTCAATTAATACAAAGATAGAAGCTGGTGTTTGCTCAGCCGGTTTTAAAACGATACAGTTACCTGCAGCTAAAGCTGGAGCAATTTTCCATGCTGCCATTAAAATAGGGAAGTTCCAAGGAATAATTTGGCCAACTACACCCAGTGGCTCATGATAATGATAAGCTACTGTATCTTCATTGATTTCACTAATGCACCTTCTTGTCCGCGGATAACGCCTGCACGAAGAATATCAAAAGGAAAAAAGCATTGAACAACTATTACAAATTGAACAAGAGTTAAATTCAAACTTGATCTATTAAATTGAAGATTTAAGAAATATTACAATAGAAGCTCATAAAGTTCTTGAACTATCTTCAAGTGTTTTAATTACAGTAAATAAAACTAGATCCCTATTTTTTTCAATACAGGAAATGGGGGAAAATACGCTAAATGCAATTCAATTTTGGAAAGATGATGAGGGCAGTTCTGAAATTGGTGCAGATATAAAAGAAAGTTTAGAAAAAGATTTAGCTGCTTCCATAGAGAAGATTCAAAAGCTGCCTAATGAATTAGCTCAACGATCCAAAAGTAGTATTACCTCAATAAGCATTGTTCAAAAAGAGCTGCAGACTATAAAGATAGCACAAATGGTCAGTAGTGAGTGAAGCGGAAAAACAGGTGCCTGACCCCAACTATATTACCGCATTAAAGGGCTGAGGGTCAGGCCCCTTTTTCCATGAAGTATGGAGTGATTAATTTGTTTTTGAGAAACGCTCTATCATTTCGAGTAGTATCTGGTTGCTATTTTTTATAAAGCCAAGAATTAACTGAAGTTCCTCAACAGTATATTGAGATAATATTTTATGAATTTCTTCACCAAAGGAACTGAAAAGAGGAACTATTTCTTTCTCTGCTTTTTCTTGGTTTACGCTGATAATCACACGCCTTTTGTCCTGAGGATCATTATCACGGAAAGCATATCCTGCTCCTTCAAGCCTATTTATTACGCCAGTAATAGTCCCCGTCGTTAATCCCGTTATCTCAGCAAGTTCGCCAGCTGTTATTGGTTGATTCTTGAAAATAACTTCTAAACATTTATGATCAGTTGGGTTAAGTCCTAACTTGGTAGCAATTGACTGATGAAACATAATGGTGGCTGAACTATTATTTCGTAATTCATCATTTAGAGTATTGAGTAACTTTTTTCTTAATGTTTCGTTTGTTGACATTTTTTCTACCTTCAATTATAATTATCTTATCTCGCGAGATAAAATAATTTCATTTAACTTTTATCATAATTAAACAGCATTTCATTAACTTATTATATCTAAAATTTTAGTGTTCAGTTATCACATTATTTTTTGAGGATTCAATAGTAAAGATAGGGATAAAATTTCAATATTCATGAGAGGATGTTAAAAGTGAGTAAAGATGCAGGTATATTTTTAGGAACATCATTAATGCTTATATTGCTGATATTCATTCCAATTTGGATAGGAAAAAAGAAGAGTAATAAGTTAAATATAAAACAAAAAAATTGGTGGTTAATATCACATATTTTCTTTGTGGTTATTTTTATAGGAGGCTCGCTGGGGATAACATTATTAGCCATTTCAACTAATTTTATTACTGAGAGAGAACATATTTATGCAGCACATTTGTTTATTGGATTTTTTGACTGGTTTTTAATAATTCCAGGTGGACTCGGCTCCTTCTTTACTGGAATTTGGTTAGCTGTACGTACACATTGGGGGGTAACAAAGTACTATTGGATTATGGCTAAACTTGGTGTTACTTTTATAACCATTTTGTTTGGTTCGATGTATATGCGTGTATGGATTCACGATAAGGCAGGAGATATTTTCGTTAACAGTATCCATCCTTTAAAAAATCCTTTATACCTCCATAGTCGTGAAATGTTATTTATCGGTATTGTAATCTCATTTGTTTTCATTATCTTTTTAGTTGTAATTTCTTATTTAAAACCGTGGGGGAAAATAAAAAAAGCGGAAAAACGCATTTCTTAAATAGATAGGAGTAAATTGGGCTTGGGTCTGGTTTATCCCTAACTTAAACGAAAGAGGATTGAAGAACGATTCAAAGGATTTAGTAAGAAGGGAGTTGTAGATACTAATACATCTGCCGAAGCAATTCTATCCTTTACAGCTGAAAGTCGGAATCAGGTAGATGAGATAGTAAATAAGGCACTGTCATCTGGTGCAAAATCTTTTAGTGTATTTGCTTGTTTAACCCCGTCTTTATACGATCATTGGTATACGCTGGATTGTTATCCAATTTTCTAATGATTGTAGTTTGTTATAATTTTAGAGAATGGGACCACATTCAGTAAGGGGCATTATTTCTTGCACTCTGGACATTAGTTTATTTGTTTCATAAGAAAATGGGCACTTGATGAAAGTGTCATTCAGCAATCCTCCGGGGTTGTTTTTTTGTTCCTTTTTGAAAAAGGACTCTTTACTCCTTAAATTTTTATTAAGCACTTGATTGCATTTAGCAACAAGTGCTTTTTATATTAACAATTAACCAGCTTTCAATATATCGTAGGACCCTTGCATACAAAAAGCCCGCCAAGGGTAAACCCAATACAAAAAGGGTGACAGATATGGCTTTCGACTATGATTTGGACTTTGAAACAATAGACTTCCGCAAGAATCCTGAACTGTATAGGGTTGGCAGGGGAGAACAGGGTGTGCTGCTGGTAGAGCCTTATAAGAGCGAGATCCTGAAGCATTGGCGATTTAAGACTCCGGAAATTGCTGTGGAGTCATCGGATAAGATCTATCAAATGTTTCTCGATTATAAGGAGAAAGAAGATTTTGTCGGGATGGATATGGCAAGGAAATTTCTGCAGATGGGATATACAAGAGCCCGCAGGTATACGAATTACAAAGGCGGGAAGAAATATGATGAGGATGGCAAGGTAAATGAAAGACAGAATGATCCGGTGAAGGCAGAATCGGCGTCCATCTTTATGGAGAAATGGAAGCTCGCGCGAGAAGATCAGGATTATCTTAAGCGAAAAAAAGAGCATCAGAAGAAATATGGCTGAAGCAGCAACCTGAACAACATAGTCTTTGTTTTAAGGGGAAGATGATCATGAAAGTCTATACGATTGGACATTATAACCATTCGATCGAACAATTTTTAAAGCTGCTGGGAGCAGCTGAAATTAACTTTGTGGCAGATGTCCGGGCATTTCCTGCGAGCCGCAGGAATTCACACTTTAAAAAAGAAAACATGATCCAGTGGCTGAAAGAAGCGGGGATTCATTATCGCCATTTCCCCGGTCTTGGCGGGAGAAGGAGAATATCTGGCCAGGTAGGGGAGCAATTGAACGAAGGATGGAATAACCGCTCGTTTCACAATTATGCGGATTATACACTGACGGATGATTTTCAGTATGCTTTGGAGCAGCTCAAGGAACAGGCCGCAGAAACGACGCTCGTCTATATGTGTTCAGAATATCATCCGGCAAGATGCCACCGCCTGCTCATCAGCAACTGGCTGAAGGCAAATGGATGGGATGTGCGCCATCTCATTCCTGACTCCAAGGGGAATCCGAAGGTGGTCCCACATGAATTGGGGAAGTGGGGAGCCATGCCAATCATTGAAGAAGATGGGACTGTGGTGTATCCGAAGCTATAAAAAGGGAAACGCAGGGTCACAGGTGCCGGGTACCCTTTTTGAAGCAGCTGCTGTATTGTGGCTGCTTTTTAATTTGCAGTAGTTTTCACCTATATGGTTTCAATAAAATGGTATAATTTTCAATGAGATTATAACTTTAATATGGGGCCTTCCAATATGGTAGAGGTTGTAATGGATGCAGGTCCCAGGAATGATTACAAATAAAAGAAGAGGTATGATTCACAGAAATACTTAAACCTGGATTAGGGAGGATAACTAATTGTGGAAAAGATATTCATTATGAATGCTTTGTTATTCAGTGTAATAATAGTTTTCTTACTTTATAAGAATAAAAACAAACACAATACTATATCCATTATGGTTGTATTACTTATCTTCTTTTCCGGTATATTTTCTGTAACAGCATATTTTATAAAATCCAACTATTCTATAATATTATACACCCTGCAATGGATAACTTTGCTGGTCGCTGTAATTTTGCAATTCAGGATAAAGAATTCCAAAGAGAAACTCCACAAGTGATATTGGACAGGTGCCCGTCCCCAACTATACTGCTGCTTTAGGGGGCAGGCACCTTTTAGCTGTTTATTAGAATTCATCATAATCTGCCAAAGAGAAATCATCTTGAGTGATGGGTGCGTTTTTTTCAGCATCCTCAATTTTAGTTATAAAATTGCAGAGAAAGATAAACCCTTACCTCAACTTTCTTTCCCGCATCAATGCTACTCGATAAGGGAATAATTCCCCTTCCATCATGCCCTCAGAAATAGCGGGGTCAGCTCTCATGAATTGTTCAGCACTCTTTTTATTTTCAGCTTCAAAGATAACAATTCCAAATCCGGTATCATCGTCATTCAGTGTTCGTCCTGCCAATATTACTTTTCCCTCTTCAGTATTTTCTTTGAGTTTTAAGAAGTGGCGGCTGATAATCTCTTCTTCCGTTTGCGTCCAGCTTTCCCTTTCTAAAAAATGTGCTTTTAATCTTAATTTATATAAATATTGTTCCATTGATTTATCACCTCATTATTAAATTGATAACACTTGGACCCTTATAATAAGCAGCATTTTTGTACCTATTCGGGATAAAAACATTAATTTCCTTCTTTTAATAATCCCTCAATTTGCTGCAGTTTCACCCTTATGTTTAATGGAATACAAATTAATCCTATTTTCCCATAACAGCCCAAATCATGATATATTTTAATAGGTACGATATAGATAACCAAAGGGGCATGTATGAAGGAGTTTAATAATAAATCCAATAAAAAAATCTATCATATTGTGGCGTTTATTGTGATCACCATTATGGTCCTGGGGCTGGTGGCGGATAATCCGCGGATGGGTGACTTTGGTGCTGGCTATATGCTGAATCTGGTGCTGGTCCTCATTCTATCGGTCTGTCTGCTGCTGTATCCCCGGGCTCATACGTATGTACATAGATTGATAATCAAAGTTGTTTCGTCTGTTTACTTTTATACGTTGTTCTTTTTATATCCGGAGACCTGGTCGAATTTTATTTTTCTGTGTTTGATTCCTGCCCTCTCGATCCTGTTTTTTGATTCCAGGATTTTTTATTTTTCGCTTATTCTCAATTGTGCGGGTTCGGTGCTTTTGTTTGGCTATATTGCGGCTATGGACCACGGACTTCAATACGCCTATATACAGCAGGATTTAATAGGAAATGTGATTAATTTTTTTGCAAGCCAGGTGATTATTTTTTTTATTTTTTTCTTAACGAATGGACGGATGAAAAAACAGCAGCTCTATTATGAACAAATTCAGCAGTCTGGGCGCTTGAAGATAACGGGCCAGCTGGCGGCTGCGGTTGCACATGAAGTCAGGAATCCTCTGACCGTTGTGAAGGGTTTTCTGCAGTTATTTGAACAGGATCCTTCCTTTTCTTCCAGTCGAAAAGGACAGATTTCGCTGATGGTTGATGAATTAAATACAGCTGAGCAGGTGATTTCTCAATTTCTGTCTGTTGCGAAACCGAAAAAAGAGATTGCATCTGAATCAGTGGAGGTCAAGGCTGTTCTGCAGAGTGTGGCGGATCTCCTGTATTCGTATGGGCTGCTGCATGATAACCGGATTGAAGTAAATGTTCCGGATGATTGTCATATTGCCGTGAACCGCCTGGAGTTTAAACAATTGCTGATCAATATTATGAAAAATGCGATTGAGGCATCGGAGCTGGGGGATATCGTTCAGGTTACGGCTGCAAGGGAAAAAGACTTTGTTGTCATAAAGGTTACCGACCAGGGCAGAGGGATGACTGAATCAGAGGTTGCCTCACTCGGAACGCCCTTTTATTCCCTGAAAAGCAAAGGCACCGGGCTGGGTATGATGATTTGCTTTGAGATAGTGGAAAAATATAAAGGGACCATTCATTTCGACACGGCTTTGGGGCACGGAACAACCGTTGTGATACGCTTTCCAGCTATTTAAATACAGACTCCTGACCATAAGAAGATAACTGTGTATCTAAATAGAAAAGGATGATGCTTTCTTACTAGCATCACCCTTTTTCATTTTTATATAACTCCCTGTGCGATCATGGCATCGGCTACTTTTATAAATCCTGCGATATTAGCACCTGCCACCAGATTGCCTGGGTGGCCATAATCATCGGCAGCTTGGACGCTGCTCCGGTATATATTCGTCATAATGTGCTGCAGTTTTTCATCCACTTCTTCAAATGTCCAGGATATTCTTGAGCTGTTTTGGGCCATTTCTAATGCGGAAACGGCAACACCGCCTGCATTGGCTGCTTTTGCCGGCCCAAAGAGAACGCTGTTTCTCAGAAACTCATGGATGGCTCCGGATGTGCATGGCATATTTGCTCCTTCACCAATGGCTTTGACACCATTGGCAACAAGGATTTCTGCTGCTGCCTCATCAATTTCATTTTGTGTCGCACACGGCAGAGCGATGTCACAGGGGATGGACCAGATGCCGGAGCATCCCTCAACGTATTGTGCATGGGGATGTTCCTTCACATATTCCCGGATCCTTTCCCTCTCCACTTCCTTCAGCCTTTTTACTGTATCAAGGCTGATGCCGTTTGGATCATAAATATAGCCGTCAGAATCGCTGCAGGCCACAACCTTCGCGCCTAACTGTGCCGCTTTTTCAATCGCATAAGTAGAGACATTTCCTGAACCGGATACAACGACAGTGCTTCCTTTAAAGGAAAGGCCTATTTCCTTCAGCATTTCCTGTACAAAGTAAACCATACCGTAGCCTGTCGCTTCAGTGCGGGTTAAGCTTCCGCCATACCCGATTCCTTTCCCTGTCAGGACTCCAGCTTCATAGCCTCCGCGAATTCTCTTATACTGTCCAAACAGATAGCCTATTTCCCTGGCGCCGACTCCGATATCTCCGGCAGGAACATCTACATCCGGTCCGATATGCCTGCTTAGTTCCAGCATGAAGCTTTGTGTGAATCTCATAATCTCGCCATCAGATTTCCCCTTGGGATCAAAATCGGCTCCGCCTTTTCCTCCTCCAATCGGCAGGCCAGTAAGGGCATTTTTGAAAATTTGTTCAAAGCCCAGAAATTTGATGATGCTGGCATTTACAGAAGGATGGAATCGCAAGCCGCCCTTGTAGGGACCGATTGCGCTATTGAATTGAACCCGGAAGCCGCGATTCACCTGTACTTTTCCCCGATCATCCACCCAGGGGACTCTAAAGGTGACCACTCTTTCAGGTTCCGCGATTCTTTCAAGAATACTTTGCTCCATGTATGCGGGGTTTTTCTCAAATACTGGAACGAGTGAATCAAACACTTCTTTAACGACCTGATGAAATTCACCTTCATTAGGATTGCGCTTTTTAACTGTTTCGAATACCGCCTGAACGTAATCCTCGGCCTGTATTCGCTTCTCATTCATTTTTGTTATTGCAGTCATGCTGTCAATGGCCCTCCCTTTAAGTAAAAATTAATTCAATAATTTCCAACTATTCAAAATTTGTATGATTCCCTCATTTTATAGTTGAAAATCAATCTAAACAATATGAAAATTAGATAATATTGATGCCGAAATTAGATGATTGGCAGAAGGGAGGAAAAAAACACATGGAACTAAGGCAGATTAAATACTTTATTGAAGTGGCGAAAAGAGAACATGTAACCGAAGCGGCCTTAGCTTTACATGTGGCGCAATCTGCTGTGAGCAGACAGATTTTCAACCTTGAATCAGAGCTGGGGGTCAGTTTATTTATCCGTGAAGGCAGGAACGTGAAATTGACGCCGATCGGCAAACTATTCTTAGAACAGATGGAAGAAGCCATAAAGGTAATCGATAATGCCAAACGGCAAGTCAAAGAGTATCTGGATCCGGAGCATGGCAGAATACGTTTTGGCTTCCCAAGCAGTCTGGCACTTTATACGCTGCCTTCCATCATATCTGCTTTCCGCGGGCGCTATCCTCATGTGAAGTTTGAGCTGAAACAGAGCGCTTATCATGATTTAATCAGCGGAGTGGCGGAAGGGGAAATCGATATGGCATTGATTGGCCCTCTCCCTAAGAAAGAGAAAAAGGTTAAAGGGGATATTTTATTTACCGAGAAAATGGTCGCTCTGGTTCCTGCTGACCACCCTTTAGCGGACAAACCCCTATTGAACCTGAACCAGCTGAAAGACGAATCCTTTATCTTGTTTCCCAAGGGATATGTTCTGCGGGAACTATTCGATAACGCATGCAGTCAGCTTGGTTTTTACCCTAAAGTGTCATTTGAAGGGGATGACATTGATACGATTAAAGGCTTGGTCTCAGCAGGTCTGGGGCTGACGCTTATTCCGGAATCTACATTGGTGGAAAGCCTGCCGCGCTCCACAGTTAGGCTGCCTGTCATGCCACAGATTACCCGTGCGGTAGGAATCATTATTCCAAGTGAACGCCAGCTGCTGCCCACGGAGAAAATATTCTATCAATTTATTCGTGATTTCTTTGCTGTTTTGGATCAATTCCAAAACTGATGCCATTATCGCGATTTCCTTAAGGAAATTTGAAAAGGCCCTGCCATCTTCATCATGTTATTCATATATATTTTTGGTCTTCACTTGGAGGATTTCTCTGCTGATTTAGCGAATTTGACTTCGATAGTGAAATGGCAGGCGTGTCCCGGGAAAAAGGGCGGGGGAGCTGCCTTTTCAAAGAGAAGGGGGATCATATGATTGAATTTAGAGAAATAGACCGCCATAATTTTTTTGATGTCATTGATTTGCGTGTGGCAGAAGAGCAAAAGGCATTTGTGGCGCCGAATGTGTTTTCGCTGGCGCAGGCGAAGGCGTTTCCGGAGTGTGAGTGCTTAGCTATTTATCATGATGAGGTATTAGTGGGCTTTACAATGTACTGTATGGATGACGATGATAAGGAATACTGGATTTACCGTCTGATGATTGATGCGAAGCACCAGTCGAAAGGGTACGGGAAAGCGGCCATGGAAAAGCTGATTGAGCGGATTAAGCAGGATCAGGAGCATAAGGTGGTTTATTTGAGCTTTGAGCCTGAGAACCATTTGGCGAAGGGGCTATATGAAAAACTCGGCTTTGAAGCGGATGGCCGGGTGATTGATGGAGAAATCGTATATAAACTGGCGTATTAATCAAAAGAGCTCCTCCTGCGGGAGCTCTTTCTATGAAAGGAGGCGGACAGATGTTTAAGAAAAAAATGGTGCTTATCCTGATGATTATTTTGCTGCTTGCAGGCCTGCTTGACCTTAAAAGTATGAAGGACTGTTCTTTCAGCTGCTGCCGGAGTCCATGCAATCGAAGCTGGTTCACATTTTTTAGCGGCTGCTTTTCATCCGGATAAGCCTGGAAAAAAAGCAGCATCCTCGAACCATTTAACCTGCCAATTTGCCTGCACCATTTTCCTTCCGACGGGCAAGTTTCCTGTAAAGAAGAGCCAGGACCAAAGCGGGTACAGTACATACCACCATTCCGATAAACGCATATCGGGGTTCCATTTCATAAAGGTACCCGCCGAAAATGGTGAAAAGGGCTGTGCTCCAGCTGAGGGCGAGTGCTGAGTAGACCCCTTGAGTAATGGGTACCTGTTCATGAGGAACATATTTAATTAAATATTTCATGAAGGCGTAATGTGCCATGGCAAATGAGAAGGCATGCAATGTCTGGCTAATGCTGAACACAATGACATGCGGGAAGGCAAATACGAGTATCCAGCGTGCAGTGGAGCCCACTGCTGCCAGTGCCAGTAATGAACCGATTGAAAACTTCCGGAAAGTCCGGTCCGCAATGAAAAAGAAAAGAATTTCTGCAATCACGCCTATATTAATAATGGCGCCGATTAAATATTTTGGTGCTTGAATTTCCTGTAAGTAGATATAACCATAATTGTAATAGGAAGCGTGCGCTGCCTGCAGCAGAATCACAATGATGAGCACAAGGCCGAAGTGTCTGATGCGGAATAATTTCCTTATGGCTCCTTTGGTCTGGCCGCGTTTCGGCTTTTCAGATAGTACTGCCGGTGTATTCATGAAACCGAGACAAAGGACTACAAGCATGCCAAGTAATAACGCCCAGAAAATGGCCTTATCGCCGAACCCACCTGTAAAGAAGGTCAGAATCATACCGGACACAACGAAGCCGATCGATCCCCAGGAGCGGCTTTTTCCATAATCCTTTAATTGTTTGTTTTGGACAAGAATGCCCGCAGCACTATCCAGTGCAGGCATCAGTGCCGGATAAAAGAAATGCAATAGCAGCGTTACTACCAGCAGGCTGGCAAAAGAGTCAGCCGGAATATAGCAGAGAATGGCGATCAGGGTACCGGCTGCCATTCCGTTCAGCAGGGTTCTGCTGCTGAATTTTCCTGATAAATAGGGAAAAGCAAAAAGTGTGGCAAGCCCCCGTACCACCAGGCCCAAGCTCATGATCAAGCTTGCCTGTGAAACCGTCATTCCTTTTATATGGATCATCCACCCTGTCCAATAAGGCAGGAAAATGCCCCAGGTCATAAAAAAGCTGAAAAACTGCCTGCTCATCCAGCTTTGTGTCTTCATAAAAATCCCTCCGATATTTGCATGATATCAGGAAGCTTCGTACAATAATATGAGATATCTCATATTTTGGGGTGGATGATGGAAACATACAAAGGGAAAAAAAGACAGAATTACGTGGAGAAGCACTCTATATCCCATTTATTTTCTTTTCCAATTGAAGAGTTTATAGAAGTGCGCGAATATAAGCGGGATGAGTGGATTATACGTGAGGGCATGAGGCCGGATTATTTGTATTATGTTATCGAGGGAAAAGCCAAGATTTACGTGACGTATCAAAATGGGAAGGTATCTTTGATTAATTTTATCAATGCCCATGATTATATCGGGGAAATGGAGCTTTTGCATGAAGTGTACTATACAAAGGGGATTCAGGCCTCAGCGAAGACAGTCTGTTTTGCGATTCCCCTGCACCATTACCGCAAAAAGCTGCTTGAAGACACGACCTTTCTCCGGGAGCTCACCAAGTTTCTAAGCGTGAAAGCAACCAGGATGGCTGAAAAGTACTCACAGGGCCTATCCTTTCCGCTTGAAAACCGGCTGGCCGATTTCATCCTGCAAACCGCTGATGGGGATGTTTATAAAGAGAAGCATGTAACTGTCTGTGACTTTTTGGGGGTGTCCTACCGCCACCTGTTGCATGTTCTTGTGCAGTTTTGCGAGAAGGGGTATTTGCAGAAGATTGGGCGCCATTACCATATTCGGCAGCCGGACGAATTGCACAGGCTTGCGGATGTGCTAAAAAATGGGTTGGAGACGGGCGGCTGAACCGAATATGAAGCAATGAAAATTCCCACTTAAAGGTAAGCGGTTCCATTCACTGAAATTACCAGCTTCCCAAGCATTCAGGCATACCGGGAAAAAGGTCTTTTTTATTGTGCTATACCCATTGCCAATTCCTCCTTTCAGGCTTATAGTGAATACGAAGGATAAGCTATTACAAAACCTATATATATCTGAAAGGTTTATATAAAGGAGAAGAAGTCCATGTTAGCAGCAAAGAACAGCTACAGAATTGAAAAAGATTTTTTAGGCTCTAAGGAAGTTCCGGAGGATGCCTATTATGGTGTTCAGACGCTTCGTGCGGTTGAGAACTTTCCGATAACAGGCTACCGGATCCATCCGGAGTTAATCAAGGCAATGGCCATCGTGAAAAAGGCAGCGGCCATGGCGAATATGGAAGTTAAGCGCCTTTACTCAGGCATCGGAGACCCGATTGTACAGGCAGCCGATGAAATGATTGAAGGACTTTGGCATGATCAGGTGATTGTGGACCCAATCCAGGGCGGTGCCGGAACATCTATTAATATGAATATTAATGAAATCCTTGCGAACCGTGCGATTGAAATCTTGGGCCATGAAAAGGGCGATTATTCCCATTGCAGCCCTAATACCCATGTGAATATGTCGCAGTCGACAAATGATGCGTTCCCGACAGCTATGCACATCTCAGTGTTAAATCTGCTGGATCAATTAATCCTGACAATGGAAAATATGCACTCAGTTTTCCTTGAAAAATCAAAGGAATTCAGCCATGTGATTAAAATGGGGCGGACTCATCTGCAGGATGCGGTTCCAATCAGGCTTGGGCAGGAATTTGAAGCCTACAGCCGCGTCATTGCACGCGACATCAAGCGTATTCAGCAATCCAAACAGCACTTATATGAGCTGAACATGGGCGCAACGGCAGTAGGAACAGGTCTGAATGCCATCCCGAAATACATTGACTTAGTGGTGAAGCATATTGCCGATATCAGCGGCCTGCCATTTAAAGGGGCAGAACATCTTGTAGACGCCACTCAGAATACGGATTCTTATACAGAAGTCTCCGGAGCACTGAAAATCTGCATGACCAATATGTCCAAAATCGCAAATGACCTGCGCCTGATGGCTTCTGGCCCAAGAGCGGGTCTTGGTGAAATTTCCCTTCCGGCAAGACAGCCGGGCTCATCCATTATGCCTGGTAAAGTAAACCCTGTTCTTCCGGAACTGATCAATCAGGTAGCCTTCCAGGTCATCGGGAACGACAACACGATCTCCCTTGCTTCAGAAGCGGGTCAGCTGGAATTGAACGTCATGGAGCCAGTCCTGATCTTTAACCTTCTGCAATCGATCAGCATTATGAACAATGCGTTCAATACGTTTACAGAGCATTGTGTAAAAGGAATCGAAGCCAATGAAGAAAGAATGAGGGACTATGTTGAAAAGAGTGTGGGCATCATTACCGCCGTCAACCCTCACCTTGGCTATGAAGTCGTATCCAGAATTGCCAGGGAAGCGATTTTAACAGGCCGTTCCATCAGGGAACTGTGCCTGAAATATGATGTTCTGACAGAAGAAGAACTGGATTTAATCCTCGATCCATATGAAATGACGGATCCTGGCATTGCAGGCGCTGCACTGCTTGAAAGAGATTAAGGCAAACAAAAAACGCTTGTCCCCGATTGAGGGGCAAGCGTTTTTTAACTGTCTAGCTCCAGGCGCCATCGGCTCGAGGTCATAAGCTTGTCTTGTTTCGGCTCCTAGGGACTCGAGGTCATAAGCCGCTCCCTTCCAGAAGGAAAAAACACCTTCTTACAGGGATCGTCTTATGCTAGTCGTCCCTGGGCAGTCGCCTCAACATTTCTTTCAATCCGTCCAAAAGGTTAAAGAACAACCTTTCAGCCGGCTCGTCTTATGCTTGTCGCCGATAGGCGGGCGCCTTCCGCTTTTCTATCTATTCATTCCAATTAGTATGGAAAGTCCCTTCCATATCTGTCCGCTCATACGTATGGGCACCGAAGTAATCACGCTGCGCCTGCAGCAGGCTGGCATTTGATCTTCCATTCCGGTAGCTGTCGTAATAGGAAAGAGAAGAGCTCAAGCATGGCAATGCGATGCCGGATTGAATGCCTTCACAGACAATTTTGCGCAAGCCTGTCTGGTAGTCCCTGATTCTTTCCGCAAAGTAAGGAGAGACAAGGAGGTTTGCCAGGTTTGGCTGCTCCTGGTAAGCTTCGCTGATGACATTTAAGAATTCCGCACGAATGATGCAGCCGTCGCGGAAAATCAGGGCGATATCCTTCAGTGGCAGATTCCAGTCATTTTGCTCGGATGACATTTTATATTGGGTAAATCCTTGTGCATAGGCACACACTTTCCCCATATATAAAGCCTGTCTGATGTATTCAATCCAGACGTCTTTTTCAACGGTTATCTCATCCTTCTCAGGACCTGTTAAAAGGGTTTCAGCCGCCACACGCTCATCCTTCAAAGCAGAAATATAGCGTGCGAATAAAGATTCTGTAATGATCGAGGTTGGTATCCCATTATCGATCGCCTGCAGGCTGGTCCATTTTCCGGTTCCTTTTTGCCCGGCTTTATCAAGGATGACGTCGATTTGCGGCAGCCCTGTGCGCTCATCTTTTTTCCTTAAAATAGCTGCTGTGATCTCGATTAAATAGCTCTTCAGCTCGCCTTGATTCCATGTTTCAAAGATATCCGCAATTTCTTCAACAGATAATCCCAGCTTTTCTCTTAAAAGTATATAGGCCTCCGCAATCAGCTGCATATCTGCATACTCGATTCCGTTATGTACCATTTTGACAAAGTGGCCTGCCCCTTTAGGTCCGATGTAGACACAGCAAGGCATACCGTCAACCTTTGCAGCGATCTTTGTAAGAATCGGAGCCGCTTTTTCATAGACATCCCGATCACCGCCAGGCATGATGGAAGGTCCTGTTAAAGCACCCACTTCACCGCCTGAAATGCCGATACCCAAGTAGCCGATTCCTTTTGCTTTCAAATCATCATATCTTTTTTCCGTATCTTTGAAATGGGAGTTGCCGCCGTCCATGATAACGTCGCCCTCTTCAAGGAAAGGAACTAAGCTTGCAATAACAGAATCAATGGCTTTCCCGGCTGTCACCATTAAAAAGACCTTTCTCGGTGTTTCCAGAGACTGAACAAAATCCTCTACTTCGTAATAAGGGCTTATGGCTTGCCCTTCAAGCTTTTGTACCAGCTGATCGGTTAAATCCCTGGTGTAATTATATACAGCTACTTTCTCGCCATTATTGGCCATATTTAAAGCGATATTGCTCCCCATTACGCCGAGACCAATAACCCCAATTGTATTTTTCATAGTTCCTGCTCCTTCATTTCAGAATAATAGGCAATGAACCCCTCTTATGAAGTAGGGTTTCATTGCCTTAAAGTGTTTATACAAATAAGCTTAACAATAAAATAAATCCTAATCCAGCAACAGATATTATTGTTTCAAGCAAAGTCCATGTTGCAAACGTTTCCTTCATGCTCAAACCAAAGTATTCTTTGAACATCCAGAAGCCGGCATCATTGACGTGAGAAGCGATTAAGCTTCCCGCACCTGTTGCAAGCACCACTAAGGCAAGATTTACATCTGTTTGGCCCAGCAGCGGAATGACTAAGCCTGCTGTCGTTAATGCAGCCACTGTGGCAGATCCTAATGAAATCCTCAGGATAGCCGCGATAATCCATGCCAGTAAAATCGGAGACAGGCTTGTCCCTTTGAAAAGCTCGGCCACATAGTCACCGACACCGCCATCAATCAATACCTGTTTGAAGGCGCCGCCTCCGCCGATAATCAAAAGCATCATCCCGATATGGCTGATTGCAGTTGTGCAGGAATCCATCACATTTTTGATTGGGATTTTTCTTGCCAATCCCATGGTATAGATGGCAACCAATAAGGAGATCAGCATCGAAGTGCCGGCATCTCCAATAAAGCGGATGGCAGCAAGTAAGCTATTATCTGCAAATCCCATTGTTTTTTGAAGCAAAGTAATAATCGTTGCGATTGACATTAAAATAACAGGAAGCAAAGCCGTAAATACACTGATTCCAAAAGCTGGTGTGTCTTCAAGCTTAAAGGTTTTCTGCTCTCCCAGAGAAGCGATGTTTCCGCTTTTTGTGAATGAATTCGGAACGAGCTTTTTAGCGATTTTCGTAAAGACCGGTCCAGCTAAAATAACGGTTGGAATCGCAATGATGAAACCATAAAGCAATACTTCCCCAATGTTTGCACCGTATTCACCGGCAATAACGGTTGGACCCGGGTGAGGCGGCAGGAATCCGTGTGTGACAGATAAAGCCGCTGTCATCGGAATACCAAGATACAAAATAGAAATCTTTAATTCTCTTGAAATAGCAAATACGATCGGAATTAATAATACAAGTCCCACTTCAAAGAATAAGGCAACACCAATAATAAAGGATGCAGCCACTACAGCCCATTGGATATTCTTTTCACCGAATTTATTGACAAGAGTCATGGCAATTCGCTGGGCGCCGCCAGAGTCGGCAATCAGCTTGCCCAGCATGGCGCCAAGTCCGAAGATGAGCGCCAGGTGGCCAAGTGTTCCGCCTAATCCGGCTTCAATGGTTTTGACAATCTGGTCGAGCGGCATTCCGAGTGCCAGCGCAACACCAAATGAAACGATAATCAATGAAATAAAGGTATTTAATTTTAAGCCCATTATCAGAATTAATAAGGCAACGATTCCAATTGCTACTATTAACAGCGGCATTGTCATTTCCCCCTAGTCATGTTGTATTAATTTTCTTTGATAGTTTGCGATCGAAGTATATTCATCCTCAAGCGCTCTTGATAATTGGATGAAGATCGGCAGCAGCTGTCTGTATTCTTTTGCAGCCTCTTCCTTCGGTGTATGCTTGTAGGTATCGCCCACCATGTCTGAAACAGCATCAAACGAGTCGATTTTTCCTGTGGCATACAATCCTAAAATACAGGCACCGAGACAGGAGCTTTCATAGCTTTCCGGTATGACGACTTCCGATTCAAAAATGTCGGACATCATTTGACGCCAAACCTCAGATCTGGCAAAGCCACCTGTTGCCTGAATCCGGGTTACCGGGCCGTCCATGCATTCCACTAATGCCAGGTACACGGTGTACAGATTATAAATGACGCCTTCAAGCGCTGCCCGGATCATATGCTCCTTCTTATGGGACATCGTTAATCCGAAGAAAGATCCGCGCACATCCGGGTTCCATAAAGGAGCGCGTTCACCTGCGAGGTATGGATGGAACAGCAGGCCATCAGCGCCCGGTCTGACGCGTTCGGCGATTTTTGTTAAAACCTCGTAAGGATCAATGCCTAATCTCTTGGCTGTTTCGATTTCAGATGAGGCAAATTCATCCCGGATCCAGCGGAGGACCATTCCTCCATTGTTCACCGGCCCGCCAATCACCCAATGATTTTCTGTTAAGGCATAACAGAAGATTCTCCCTTTTTCATCGGTCTGGGGCTTGTCAATAATGGTACGTATCGCACCGCTTGTCCCAATGGTGATGGCGATCTCACCTTTTCTGATCGCATTCACACCCAGGTTCGAAAGCACACCATCACTTGCGCCGATCACAAAAGGTGTTTCTGGATCGATGCCCATTTGTTTGGCTAAAACAGGATGGCAGTTTTGGAACATCTTTGTCGTAGGAACGAGTTCGGATAGCTGTGAGCGGGTGATGCCCGCTATGGCTAATGCCTCTTCATCCCAGTCCAATGTCTTGAGATTCATCATGCCCATGCAGGAAGCAAGTGAATAATCGACAGCATATTCATTAAAAAGCTTTTTGAAAATATATTCTTTAATGCCGATATATTTTTTGGTCCTGCTGGCGATCTCCGGACGCTCCTTCACAAGCCAGGTAATCTTGCTTAATGGGGACATCGGATGGATCGGTGTTCCGGTCCGTTTATAGACCTCATGTCCATTCCAGTCTTCTTTAATTTTACGTGCCCATGCTTCACTGCGGTTATCGGCCCAGGTAATAACGGGCGTAAGCGGCAGATCATTCTCATCCATCGCGATCACACTATGCATCGCACTGCTGAAGGACACAAAGCTCAGCTTTTTATCATGATGGATTTTCGTAATATTCGCTATCGCTTGAACGACAGCAGAGAAAATCTCATCAGGATCCTGTTCTGCTGTAGAGATATCAGGAGTGTACAGCGGATACCCGATGTTCTCCTGCTGAATCACATCCCCTTTTTCACTGAATAACACGGCTTTTGTACTGGTGGTTCCAATATCAATCCCTAACATATAGCTAGTCATCTTGTTGTTTAACCCCTTTGGACAGCATTTGCTGTGACCTCCATAAATCGTCCACTTTCCCTTGAACATCATCAAAATTTTCGTGCAGCGACTGAATCATGAGGTCTCTGTCTTTTGTTTTAATGGCATCAATATATAGTTCATGATTTTTCACAATCCGATCAAGATCTTCATAATTTTCCTTAAAGCGCACGCGCATGGATAAAAGAATGAAGCCTTCCATCACAGGCTTTAAATTATTCCAGATCAGCTGGATATAAGAATGGCCAATAGACCCGATAATAATTTCGTGGAACAGAATATCCTGATACGCAAACTCATCCGCATCCCGATACTTGACAGCCACCTTCATCATTTCCAGCACCTTGCTGAGCTCCATCGCCAACTCATTTGTGTCCATGCTGATAAGACGTTCAAACACGAATGTCTCAATCATCAGACGAACATCGTATATTTCTTCGATTTCTTTTTCAGTTAACCCGGCAACCACAGCACCCGTTCTTTCCAAGCGGATGATATTTTCAGATGCCAGTGTCCGTAAGGCTTCACGAATCGGTGAACGGCTCACTGCAAAATCAGCGGCCAACTTATTTTCAGAAAGCGTGGTACCGCTTTCAATCAACCCGGCAATAATGCGCATTCTAAGCTCATATGCGACACGGTCGCCAGAGGAAGCCTTAGAAAGCCATTTTTGCGGATATAGAAATTCAGTAGAATCTTTCATGACATCACCTTTATGAAATGACATTTTAAGTATACGTGTATACTTGTATACAAGTATTATAATCCAAATGAAATAAAATGCAAACGCTTTACATTTTATTTTTATTTGGATTTATTGTTTAAATTTGGGTTTGTTTGGGTTGGGGTGGTGCGTTTCAGAGGCTGGATCAGCTTCGGCCAGAGGGAGTAGGAACCCGGTCCAACTTCGGACACAAAAAGGAGAAATCCGGTATCATGAGTCAGAACCTGAGCCAACTTCGGACACAAACCGGCAGAACGGGGGATCCAGAGTCAGAACCCGGTCCAACTTCGGACACAAACCGGCAGAACCGAGGAACCAGAGTCAGAACCTGGTCCAACTTCGGACACAAAACAGCAGAACGGGGATCCAGAGTCAGAACCAGGGATCCAGAGTCAGAACCAGGCCCAACTTCGTACACAAAACAGCAGAACGGGGGATCCAGAGTCAGAACCTGGTCCAACTTCGGACACAAAACAGCAGAACCGAGGAACCAGAGTCAGAACCTGAGCCAACTTCGGACACAAACCGGCAGAACCAAGGATCCAGAGTCAGAACCCGGCCCAGCTTCGGACACAAACCGGCAGAATGGAGTATCCTGAGTCAGAACCCAGCCCAACTTCGGACACAAACCGGCAGAACGGGGGATCCAGAGTCAGAACCCAGCCCAACTTCGGACACAAACCGGCAGAACCGAGAATCCAGAGTCAGAACCAGGCCCAACTTCGGACACAAACCGGCAGAACTGAGCAAACAGAGTCAGAACCAGGCCACACCACCGGACAAAAGAACCCCGAACCCGCCTCACCTCCAACATCCAACCAACCACACTCACACAAAATAGGTATTACTGGTGCTGCCGCGCGCCGTAAAGTTTTTCTTTAATACCCTGGAGTAAGTTCGTTTGCTTATATCAGCCTTACACCATTCATAAATGCCTTGGGTCGTCAGCTTTCGTTCAGGAAAGAGAAACTTGAATTCTCGTATATTGCGCAAGATTGCCTGCTCCAATTTTTCACGCCCGCCGCATTTTTCACATACCAGAGTCCTGTGTACAGGACTGAGAAGAGAATGACAGTCCAGGCAATACATCCCTTTTTTCAGCCGGTCAAAGTGATAGTCAGGCAAAATGGTATAAGGATTTTTGGTTTGATGGAGTGACAGTAATTGCTGGGCCAGTTTTCTGTGACCCTCATGTAGTTTGGACGGGGTATGATTCAAGTCTTTCAGGAATCGGTTTATTTGGGTTGGCAGGATAATGGGCTGGTCCATGGGGGCTTGGTATAAGGTGAATTCAGGGTTAATAAAAATAATGGAGGCTTCAACGGGAATGGTTTGCTTGAGGATTTGAAGCAGCTGGCGGAATAGGGCGGCACTTCGTTTTAATTGGTATACAGGATTCTTATATTCCCGGCCGGTATTCACGGCATATAGCTTGTCAGATTCCAGCTGCCAGTCTCCCAGGAAATTTTTTATTTCTATTAGATGGATCATACTTTCTGAAATGATCAAGGTGTCAATTTGAAAATAGGAGTTGTTCACTTCCAGTAACAGATCATGAATCACCAGCCTTTCTTCAGTCAATTTTTCAGTCAGAAGATCAAATTTCACCTCTCCTTCATAGCCTTTTTCAAGGTTGGCCCAGTGCTGTTTTTCTTTTTCGGTTAACTCCATTCGGGTGTTTAAATACCTCATACACCATAATTCATCCGACGGAAATCTTCTTTTTAATAACATTTTTCCACTTCCTTTCTTTACCTCTAAATCTATTGTAAAATAAATTTCGAAAATTACAAATACTTTACCCGAACTTTCTTGCCATTTGCCGATTTCCATGAAGAGAACCCCGCCCACTTTCTAATTTGTATAAAATAGTATATAATTATCAGATAATGCTAGCTATATTACCTTATCAATCATTATAATAGAATAGAATATGTACTTTGTGTGACGGAAAAGGCGTGTCCTTGGGTGATGTCTTTCGAGTGGTGATGCCTGAGCAAAGCGCCTGCAGTTTTTGGCAAATTTCTGGGATAAGGAAGGGTTAAAATGAGCAGCGTACAGAACAAAACAGACGTTATCTTAATTGGTGCCGGAATCATGAGCGCGACTTTGGGATCTTTACTGAAAGAGTTAGCACCGGAATGGGAAATCAAAGTGTTTGAGAAGCTCGCCAGCGCAGGAGAAGAAAGCTCTAACGAATGGAATAATGCAGGGACGGGACATGCTGCATTGTGCGAGCTTAACTATACATCTGAAAAATCCGATGGATCAATAGATATCGCTAAAGCGATCAATGTAAATGAACAGTTTCAGCTTTCCAGACAGTTTTGGTCTTATCTTGTAGAAAACAGCCTGATTACCAATCCGCAGGACTTTATTATGCCAATCCCTCATATGAGCTTTGTTCAGGGAGAAGAAAATGTATCGTTTTTGAAAAAACGTTTGGAAGCGCTGTCAGCTAATCCGCTGTTTCAGGGCATGGAATTTTCCGATGATCCTGAGAAGCTGAAGGAATGGATTCCGGTGATGATGGAAGGCCGTAAATCCGATGAGCCGATTGCAGCCACAAAAATCGATTCCGGAACGGATGTCAACTTCGGTGCGTTAACGCGCATGCTGTTTGACCATTTAAAGAGCAAAAATGTCGATGTTCATTACCAGCACAGCGTCCAGGATTTAAAGCGTGCCGGCGATGGATCGTGGAATGTAAAAGTGCGGAATATGGAAAGCGGCACAACCGAAAACCATCAGGCGAAGTTTGTCTTTATCGGCGGGGGCGGCGGAAGCCTGCATCTGCTGCAGAAGACGGGCATCCCTGAATCGAAGCATATTGGCGGATTCCCGGTAAGCGGACTGTTCCTGGTCTGCAACGATCCGGAAATCGTTGAGAAGCACCATGCGAAGGTATACGGAAAAGCCAAAGTGGGTGCTCCTCCAATGTCTGTGCCGCATCTGGATACAAGATTCATTGATAACAAGAAATCCCTGCTGTTCGGCCCGTTTGCCGGATTTTCACCGAAATTCCTGAAAACAGGCTCCAATATGGACTTGATCAAGTCTGTTAAGCCGAACAATGTCATCACCATGCTGGCTGCAGGTGCAAAGGAAATGGCGCTGACAAAATATCTGATTCAGCAAGTGATGCTGTCCCATGAACAGCGTGTGGAAGAACTGCGTGAGTTCATTCCAAACGCAAAGAGCGAAGATTGGAGTGTCGTAGTAGCCGGCCAGCGTGTGCAGGTCATCAAGGATACACCTGCCGGAAAAGGAACCCTGCAATTCGGCACAGAAGTAGTCAGTGCGTCTGACGGCTCGGTTGCTGCCCTGCTCGGAGCTTCACCGGGTGCTTCAACAGCCGTTAATGTCATGCTTGAAGTATTGCAGAAGTGCTTCCCTGAGCAAATGGACGAATGGCATTTTAAAATTAAGAAAATGATTCCGTCCTACGGTATGTCACTATCTGAAAATCCTAAGCTGTTCCGTGAGATTCACGAATCCACAGCGCAGGTGCTTGGCCTCAGCGAAAAGGAAAAGCATCAGGAGCTTGCTTACAACTGATTATAATAGGAACCCTTAGGCCGAATTCGGTTTGGGGGTTCTTTTTTGTGGATAAAAAGGTATCATTTAAACTTCGATAACAGTCCAGCTCCAGCGCCTTCCCCGTCGAGGTCACAAGCCAATCCTATGAATAGACTTTTAAAAGTGACAGGAATATTAATGCTGTCGGTCAGCCTTTTAAAGGCTGCAGTGAGGATGTTTCACATGAAACACCAGCAGTAAAAGCGAGTGCCAGGACAGAAGCAAGCAATACAGAAGGGAGTTAGCGCATAAGCTTTGACCTGGGAATTTCTCTCAAATCGCAGCTGCAGCTGATTCTCTTCTTTTCATTACGAGTGTAAGCCTTAATAGAGAGAACAATAAACCGGATAGTAGGAAGCTCTTTGAAAGCGTACCAGCCTTAATGGCTGGGTTTTTTGCTGTAAAAGCACGTGTATGGCCCCTGCAACCCCTGCGTGCGCCCTCCTGCAACCAATCCTATCTTTACTTTTGGCCAAAAAATTCACCATAATGGGAGTATCGATCTGCAGAAAGGTGATTGTGAATATGATTTTTGCCGAAAAGCTTAAGAAGGAGAGGAAAGAGAAAGGATGGTCACAGGAGGAACTGGCTGAAAAGCTGTATGTGAGCCGCCAGTCTGTTTCTAAATGGGAGAATGGCCAGAATTATCCCAGCATTGAAATTATTATTAAACTAAGTGATCTGTTTGGGGTTACGATTGATGAATTATTAAGGAGTGATGAGGAATTGACGGAGAAAGTGATTAAGGACAGCAGACAATTAGCTTATCCAAGATTGAAAGTATTTTTTGATTGTTTATTTCTGATAGGATCCGCTATGCTAATCCTTAAACTAAGCATTTTAGGACTTAATCATTTTACTGAACTGGAGATCCCTCTTCGTGGATCGTTTTTCTGGAATTTCGGTCCTCTGTTTTTAATGTTAGGCGGCGGAATTTTCTCTGACACATTAAAAAAGAAATATAAAACTGAGTAACGAACCCTGCATTCTTGTGCATGGATTGTCGGGTTCACACCACCAGCTCCTGCTATTCTTTAGATACAAGGAGGTCATCGATATGGATTTGCTGCAAAATATGAATCGGGCGATGAAATATATTGAAGAGCATTTAGCCGAAGAGGTTGATTTCAAAGAAGCGGCTAAGCTTTCTTATTGCTCGGAGTACCATTTTAAACGAATGTTTTCCTTTCTGGCGGGGGTATCGCTTTCGGAGTATATCCGCAGAAGACGGCTGACCTTGGCTGCCTTTGACCTGAAGGACCAGAGGGCTAAGGTCATTGAGGTAGCCATGAAATATGGATACAGCTCGCCTGATTCGTTTACCAGAGCGTTCCAGCAGCTTCATGGCATCACTCCATCAGAAGCAAGGAGCAATGGCCACGCCCTGAAGGCTTATCCGCCGATGACCTTCCATCTATCTATTAAGGGAGGAACTGAAATGAACTATCGTATTGAGGAGAAAGAGGCGTTTCGAATTGTGGGCTTAAAGAAGCGGGTGCCGATTATTTTTAACGGAGTGAATCCGGAGATTGCGGACATGTGGAAGAGCCTGAACGAAGAAAAGATTAGGATGCTCAAGAGTTTATCGGACACAGAGCCATTCGGCCTGATCAGTGCATCAGCCAATTTTTCTGAAGGAAGAATGGAAGAAAAAGGTGAGCTTGACCATTATATCGGAGCTGCCACTACAAAGGAATGCCCTGCGGGGATGGAATCTCTTGAAATTCCGGCCACATCATGGGCAGTATTTGAAGCAGTGGGGCCGTTTCCGGAAACGCTTCAGAACGTATGGGGACGGATTTACTCGGAATGGTTCCCATCCTCTTCCTATCAGCAGATAGAAGGGCCGGAAATTCTCTGGAATGAAAGCAAAGATACGGCTTCACCAGCATTCCGCAGTGAAATCTGGATTCCGGTTGCAAAAAAACAGGACTCCTAAGCCTTAGCCAGTGGAGTCCCGTCTATTATTCCCTCAGGCGATCCGGCAATCCCTGGATTGAGGACACAACAACATCCAGCTTGGCTTCGATCCGGTTCAGCAGAAAAAGCGTGACCACAATCGGGAAGCCGAGTTCGCTGATCAGGGTGACCATCTGTTCCATCGTGCATGCTCCTTTCTATTCATCTATAAAAAGGCCGGGTTCCAAAGAATCCGGCCTCTTTTCCTTACATTAGTTCATAATCTGTTACATTGCGCTCTACTAATCTGGCGCCTTTAGCTGCAACAAGGTCACCGCCATTGCCGTCAAAAGCGTTAGCCGCAATGATCTGTTCCATCACTGCCTTTACAGCTGCCGGATCAATCGGTTCCTTCGGGCTGTCCACCGAAAGCTTGGTTTCCTTGCCCATTTCTGTTTCGAATGTCATTTCAAGTGATTTAGCCATGTTTTTCACCTCCTGTTTTGTTTATTTTTCTCAGACATTAGCCTAAGATATCGAAGCTGTCGTTTCTGTTTAGCTCAGTCAGCGGGTAGCTTGATAATCCAGCGATTGCCTGTCCCACTGTGAAAAGCTGGTCCGCTGTAGCGGATTGTTTCACGCCGCTGTAGGTTTTTGATTTGTAAACCGGCTTGCCCTGCCCGTTAAGGCCTGTTTCAAAAACCAGGCGAAGTTTGGAATCAGTGATAATTGCTTGTGCCATCTCGAACACCTCCTTTCACCTTCTATATATACTTTGGAGGGAGAAAAGGACAGGGTGAATTTAATTAAGCTGCATTATTTTCTTCAGCTTCTCGCGGGCACCGTGCCGCCAGTTTTTGACTGCAGAAGGGGAGACCCGTTCTTTTTCAGCAATTTCTCTGACAGACAGCTCATCACATAATGTATAGTGAAGCCATTTCATTTGGTTTTCAGATAACAGTCCGCATTTTTTGTAAAGTTCTTGTGTGAGCTCTGGACTGGGAGCTGGTGAGGGGTCTTCGATGAATTCCCAGAAGTCTGCTTCCGGATAGATATATCGGTCAATCTGGTTTGTTTGCCTGGTTAATTCCGTCATCATTTTTCCTTTTACCATACTGTAAGCGTAGGAAAGGAAGGCCCCTTTTGCATCGTTATGATTTTTCCATGCCTGCCAAAGGGTTATTAAACCCAGCTGGTAGAATTCCTCAGTGTTTTTATAGATGTTCAATTTTTGCATAATGTTATGAATCATAGGTTCATATTGTGCTGCTAACTGTTCAAAACTCTCCATGAAATATCCCTTCAAGGAAAGCGCGCTCTCTGTGTATTCCCGGGTAGCTCAAACATAGCCTGGCAGCCATTTTTTTACGAATCCAGTAAAAGTCATAAATCGGCCTTTTAAGCCCCCTGAGACCGGAGTTATAGGGTCTAAGGCTGGAGTAAAGGGATCTAACTCCCAACAAAGGGGCAGTTAGCTACTTTTTGTAAAAAAAATTTAGCGAAAAGGCATTATCCTCAGCGGGAAACCCCATTTCATGCAATTCTTCAAAGTATTTTTCTTCAAATTTCTTATTCAGAATTCCGTAGAAATAAGCGATGGGCTTAGCAATAATGCTGGTTTTCATTTTCCGGATCAGCTGTTTAAAGGAATGGAGGGCTGTTTCTGGAATAGTGTTCAACTCACAATTATTTTTATATGCTGCAATGACTGCCATTCTCCAAAACTCCTCAATCTGCTTTGCTTCCGGAAAAAAGTATTTTACAGTGCTGCTAAATGATTGTGGTACACGGTCACTAGTAAAAGTGTGATCGAGGACGGCTTCGTTACGTTTAGTACTCTTTTGATTTTTATTAGTTTTAGAAAGATTGATAGTTTTATTAGGGGGGTCCAATTTTTCCTGCTTAGGTGGGTCACTCTTGGGGAAACGATTAAAAACATATAAATTACTGGACTGGGAGCCGTTTTTTCTCTCTGTTTCATGCACGGTAAAAATACCAAGGTGTGAAGCCTTGGCAATCATTCTTTTAAAAGTGGAGCGGGAAATGCCATTGCCGTTATATTCTTCGTGGATGGCTTTTAACACCGTTCCGATCTTGGCATTGGATACCCCGGGAATTTTTGCAGCAAAACGAACCAGCCTCTTTAAACCGGCCAGCTCCCCCTTGGAAAACTTGTATTTATGCACCGCAAGCCACATTTCTAAATGGGCATTAAACTCCTGAAGATCTTTAAATTGAGAAAACTGTCCAAACTGGTCCACACTGCCTGATTTCAAATTCATTAAACTGCACCACCCTTTCACCTTCTATATACAAATCAAGGGGGCAGAAGGACAGGGTGGTTTTGAGAGAGTTGTGACAGAAATGTGAAAATCTATCTCTCCGCAGCCTGTGGCGGCTGTTCAAGCCATTTTTGCTTTATGGCAATCATCAGGCCTTTTCCATAATAAAGAGACATGTTTTTACTGATGCCAAGCAGTTTAATGATTATATCGGATCTTAGGCTGGAGGTCATGGCCTGGCTGATCATGGTGAAGCAGAATATCCCGATACAGGTGTTCACAAAGAACAGCATCATTTTCTCTGAAAAAGGAGGAAGATCCACGTCAAATTGGGTGAGCTCTTTGGCAGAGGAAACCGGAATATTTTCCTTGTCCATTACTTCCTGAAGGGATCGCAGCACGCCCTCGATCAAATCTCTTCCTTTGCTGAAATGATCCTTCATTTCGTTTCTTTGAGAAAAATGGCTGAAGGCCGCAAAGATCTTTCTCGAGAATTGGGCCCTATGAATCACTCTGGATAGATTCGCAATTTCAGGAGCATTAAGCGCTCGGGATCCGCCCTTAAACCCATTAAGGTAATTAATGCTCCGGGCAAAATCAATCCGGTCATCAAGCTTAATATTGGGCGGCTTTGGGTAAATGCCCTTGGATAACATCAAATCCACAATTTCATTTTGGATCTTTAACGTGAACTTAAGTGTGATCTCAAAATAATCCCGGATATCTTTACGGGTGCTTTGACCCAGGGCACTTGGATATGTACTCAATGAAAGCTGGGTAATATCATGGCAAAAAAATAAAATAAAATGATCGGAGAATACTTTACCGGCATTTATATTTATATCCTCATCCGTGAAACCAAGGGGCACGGACATGCTCTCTTTATGAAAAAAATCCTGGAGCTGCTTGAGGTTTTTACCGGACTGATGTAGCAGCCTTCCAACAATCTTTCTGACTTTGCGATCCTCAGCCGTTTGAAAAAAATAGGTAAAAAACTGCAGCTCCATGCTGTTTTTTAAATAAGATGACCAAATATTCGAGACCTCAGAGACCGTCAGCTCTTTAGAACGCACTGCCATCACTCCTTTTAGTCAAATTAATGATATAAAAATATCTTCATGGTTCCTTTGCTGTCCATGGTAGCTAACAGAACATTATTAATTTCTGTCTGATAGAAACGTTCTAAATGGGCGATTAGCCATCTTTCGTCCTTTTGTATGGTTTGCAGCACTTTTTTATCCACTTTGCCTTCCTTAATAATGGTTCTTGGCATATCGAATGGTTCTGTATCTCTTTGCAGGAAAGCAGGTGTAATAGGTTCATATTTGGGATCCAAAAAGAAGGAAATGCTTCCGTTTGCTTCCCATAGAGCAAGCGCCACCTTTTTTACATCTTCTACTTTTTTCTCGCGTAATTCCTCCAGCAGCACATCAATGGAAATCCTTGCTTTATTTAAGCCCTTATAGATGATTTCTCCATTCTGTACGAGGGGGATGGGCTTGCTGTTTACCATTCTTCTAACCGCTGGCCATTTCAGGATGCTGAATAAACTGATCAGGTAAAGAACGACAAGGACAATGGTTGTAACAATTGAACCCTTTAGTCCCAGCTCCTCATCTGATAAGGGGTGGGCAATAATATTGCCAATCACTAAAGCCATTACTAAATCCAGGAGTCTTAATTGGGAAATGGCACGCTGTCCCAGCACTTTGGCGACAATGACTAAGAAGAAATAAGCGATGACAGCCCTGAGTCCCCACTCCATGGCAGAAAGTGAGTGCTGACTCTGTAAAAAATCCATTTATGGCACATCCTTAAAAGTAAAGTACAGCTTTATACAAGTGTTTTCCTATCCAGTTGCAAATATGCAAAAGGGAGGAAGATTTGTAAATTATTAACAATACATATATGATTTGTCTTTTTGAAAAACTAAGCAAAAGGAGGTTATCTATATGAAAAAATACTTATTGATGCTTTTTCTATCTTTATCTTTCGTAACATTAACAGGCTGCGGAAACGATGAAAAGCCTGAAGAAGACGAACAGGTTGAAGATGTGGAAGAAGAGGATGAAATAGGCGACGGAGAAGTGGATGATGAGTAATTAAACTGCTTGGAGTTTGGAAAGAGGGTGCGCTGGATTTGAACCAGGAGCAGGTTCGGACACAGAATGCAGGAAAGCGCCAGTTAGAGTCCGAACTTAGGTTACTTCGGACACAGAATGCAGGAAAGCGCCAGTTAGAGTCCGAACTTAGGTTACTTCGGACACAGAATGCAGGAAAGCGCGAGTTAGAGTCGGAACCGGGGCCAACTTCAGACACAAAAAGCAAGAAAGCGCGAGTTAGAGTCGGAACCCAGGGCAACTTCAGACACAAAAGGCAGGAAACCGCGAGTTAGAGTCAGAACCCAGGCCAACTTCGGACACAAAAGGCAGTGTAGCGCCAGTTAGAGTCAGAACCCAGGCCAACTTCGGACACAAAAGGCAGTGTAGCGCGAGTTAGAGTCAGAACCCAGGCCAACTTCGGACACAAAAGGCAGTGTAGCGCCAGTTAGAGTCAGAACCCGGGGCAACTTCGGACACAAAAGGCAGTGTAGCGCGAGTTAGAGTCAGAACCCAGGCCAACTTCTGACACAAGAAGCAGGCAATCGCCAATCAGAGTCAGAACCCGCCCCTGTCCAAAACCAGCCAAAGCCCCAATCACCAACAGATTGGGGCTTTTTTTATGCGGATGGCAAGCACAACACCACAATCTTATAAGGCGTGGTCTGGGCAGGTATGCTCTTGGTTGACGGGCCATAGGTCACAACGAGGTCTCTGTTTGCAGGGCTGCCGGTAAAAGCCTGCCCATTGGTCAGCACCATCTGGGTATACGGCGAGATGTTTAATTGCAGCTGTCCATCGCTGCTGATGAGCTGGCTATTAAAGAAGTCCGTTTTCACATTTTGGTGAGAAGTATGTTTTACCACTACAAGCGCCCGGTATTGAGGGGGATATATCAGCGGAACAGGAGCATTTCCGTCATAATATCCGGTAATGATGTCCCCGGCTGACAGCCTGGTTTGATCTAAAACAAAAGTCGAAGGGGATACGATGAAATTGACTGTTCCTCCCATCCCGTTATCAGCAGAAATCATCTTAAGGCAGCCTTCCCCGTTAAAATCAGAGATTTGCACAATAGTTCCCGTGAAGTATTGAAAATTGGTCATGTTCTTCCTCCGTTCTTTTAAAATAAAGCCTCGGATGTAACCAATATATTAAAGCAGCCTAGTTTCCGTTCCTGAAGAGCCATTTTCAAAAAAATAAACCAGGCATAAACTGCCTGGTTCATTTCTCCCTTATTTTAATCCATAAGCCTTAATGATCTCCTGAGTTACACGATTGCCTGCATCATCCCAAGCACTTGCACGCAGGGAGACAGAAGCTCCCTTCTTATTTGGATGCTTGATTTCGGCAGACCAGCCGTTTCCTTTAGCTGCTAATTTTGCCGCTTCCCATGTCTTTCCTTCATCAAAGGACACTTCAAGGCTGGCTCCTATTATTTTGCCATTTTCAGGAGCATCGGCTATTTGAACAGCTGATAAATCAAGCTTAATCTTCTTACCGGCCGTGGAGTTGCCGGCCATGTCCGTATCCACTTTATAATCAAGAGAAATCAGTGGAAGTGCCGTCTGGTATTCTTCCTGCTGCTCGGACCAGAATGTCCACTCCGTATGTGTACGGACTGATGTGTTCCAGCGCTCTGCATCGCGGGCAGCATCACTTATGAGCTTGTACTGGGTTTTCTCTGCCGGAAATTCATTAAATAGGTAGATAGCCTGACCCTTTCCTTCTTTAACCAGCGTATCCCCCTGATATAGCTTTAATGTCTGATCACCAGGGTAATTCATGTCGGCACCTGTATGGCCGGCTCCTGAGTCAGCCCATGCAGGAACATTGAGAATCAAATAATTGCCTGTACGATATGGAGCCCAGAAACCATCACCAAAACGAGGGCGGACTACTGGTGAGAACCACTCTTCATTCAAGGTTTGACCTGGTTTGTATTCCACTTTTGGCTGTCTTACTTCCCACTGGGCATCAAGAACACCAGCCTGATGATACCAGGACGTTCCGTTTTGCGCCGATACCCACTCTGTTCTGACGGACGGGAGTGACAGTCTTTGCAGGAAGCCGACACCTGCAAAGCTGTGCTCGAGGATATCGTAGCGGAACTCGGCACCCGGTGCAGGGCGATCTGATTTATATTCAGAGTTGATTTTGACAAGGTCCTTCGTTTTCGGCGAATAGTTCACTTTTTTAGGAACTGCCTTATGATGCATATCCACCAGGTCATATAAGTAATCCGAATCAGGAGTACCCTCAACCTTTAAGGTCAATCCGCCGGACTTGGCCGCTTCGATCAGTTCCTGGCCTTCATTTCCGCTGACTCCGGCCACAGAAAGAGGGCTATCGGAAAGTGAAAAATCTTCATTTTCTACGCCTGTCCATTCACTAAGCTCCTCTGGTCCGTCATTAACGGTAATTAATAGCTTGGCTCCTGCTGCCAGAGCTGCTGCAGCACGTTCTGATCCTGTTAATTCATCACTGCGCAGGACAATGGCGGCTTTGCCTTTAACATTCAGCTTTTGATAATCCTCAGGTGTACCATTCCCAGCATAGACAGCTTCCAGTTTGTACTTTCCATTCAAAAGAGTGCTTCCTGCCTGCGGGATATCATCCAGTTCCTTTCCTTTATACCCAATTGTCAGCAGTGGTTCGGCCAGGCGCCAGCGCGTAGCCTGTGTGAATTCACCAGTGTCTACTTTCTCAGTAGGTGCAGCGTACATTTTATCCACCACTGCCGGCATCAGGTAGATGTCATTCACCTTGTTTCCATCAATGCTGCGGAAGTATTCCATCTTCCGGTAATGGGCTTCTGTCTTTTTTGGAACATCCACTGTAATCTCATTAGCCTCTCGCGCATCCAGCATAACGGTCTGAGGTCCATCCAAATGAACTTCCGGGTCACCGACAAGTGCGACCCCAGCATGATCTGTATCTGTATCTACATCCATCATCGACATAACCGAATACGTTCCTTTCGGCAGTCTCAGCTCCTTTGTGCCGTCCACTGACATAAACTGCGGTTCGCCAGTTGGTCCCAACAGATAGAAGTAGGCAGAGGCAGCTTCGCCGTCACGGTCGATTGCATTAATGGTCAGCGGGTATCTTTCATCTTCTTTGATCATGCCAAGTGAAGTATGGACAATACTTTCTCCCTCTGATGAAGCGCTGATATGCCCCTGATATCGGGTGCCAAAATCACCTGCATTAGGGTCAAGTGTAACGGTGACATCCGCACTTCCTTTTGCTGGAACCGTCACTTTGTCAGCTGATAGCTCTACCATTCCAGAAGGTGCATCGGTATCATTGGCATCTTTGACAGACACTGCCAAATCCAATGTTACATCCTGATCGCCATCATTTGTATACGTAATGGTTTTCTCAGCCGGACCATCATTCTCATGAGGCCAGTCATAGAAGCCAAAGTCAAGAGACCCTGTTGCCCTTACATGGCCAAGAGCGGCCACAGTATCCAGACGGCCTGTGCCGCCTTCAAAAGGCTTGATGTGTTCAAGCTTCTTGGTTGTGCTCATTAAAGCTTCCTTAAGCTGTTCACCGGTCCAGTCCGGGTGGCGCTGGGCGAGAATGGCTGCAGCTCCGGCCACATGAGGCGTTGCCATTGAGGTGCCATCCATGCTTATATAAGAGCCGCTTCCCTGGTTTGTATATTGAGAACGTGCTGCCATGATTCCAACTCCGGGAGCAGTAAGATCAGGCTTTAATCCTGCGCTTCCAAAGCTGGGCCCTTTAGAGGAGAACCATGCAAGGTTATCGGACTTGTCCACGGCACCAACAGTTAGCGCTTCCTCAGCTGCTCCTGGTGATCCAATCCCTTCCATGCCAGAGTTCCCGGCAGCAATAACAAACAGGGATCCTGTTTCTTTACTGAGATTGCTCACAGCTTGAGCCATCGGGTCTGTTCCGTCGCTTGGCTCAGGACTTCCCAGGCTCATATTGATGATTTTGGCATTTTCAGCAGCCCATTCCATTCCATCGATAATCCATGAATCCTGGCCAAAGCCTTCATCATCAAGTACTTTCCCTACAAGGAGGCGTGCACCTGGTGCCACACCCTTATTCCGTCCCTCTGATGCTTCTCCGGTTCCAAGCACGGTGGAAGCCACGTGTGTTCCGTGTGCATATACATCGGTTACTTCTTCTCCCGGAACAAAGCTCACAGCCTTATCCAGCTGGCCAGCAAGATCCGGATGTCCTGAATCAATCCCGGTATCCAGAACAGCCACCTTCACACCAGTTCCGTCAAAGCCGGATTCCCAGGCTTTAGGGGCTCCAATCTGCGGGACACTCTGTTCAAGAGTTGCTTCGACACGGCCATCCAGCCAGATTTTTTCAATGCCGGGTGTCAGTGCAGCCTTCGTTTTTTTAGAAGTCTTGCTGGTGATTTCTGACCAAAACTCCTTTGTTTCTTTCTTATCAGCGGAGACTGCAACACTGTCTATACTTTCAAGCACATGGGTTTTCGTTGAGCCTTTTGGGGCTTTAAAAGCAGCAGCTGAACGGCCCTTGGATTCGGAATATTGAATGATGACAGGCAATTCCTTCTGATTCTCGTCATCATAGCCATCTTTGATCAGTGCTGTGATATTGAATAAATCCTGGTCCAAAAATCCGGAAGCCAGATAAGGCATAGCCTTGTCAGGAATGACATACGTTTCCTTGTTGGCTGTTAAAATGCGTGCTCCACTGGCGGAAGGGTCAGCTGGTTCAACATGAATAATATTCTTTCCATCTGCGAATTCCGTTACAGTTACGACATCACCTGTAATAAGAGTGATGACATGCTTGCCTTTGCTTGCTTTGGCATTCATCCCTTGAAGGTCAGCTATAGCCGCTTTGCCATCAGCCCCTTTCAGGATGCTTTTCCCAGAATCGTCTGCAGAAGCCTGCAGGGGCGGAACAGTAAGCAAAGCTGCAGCCATGGCAGCGGTTAAATACTTTTTAAATCTGAAATCTCCCATTCTTGTCCATTCTCCTCTTCCAAAGTATGTTGATGGAATCATAGATTGTAAGGCTCTCTATTAAAAAGTATAAAGAAGTTAGAACATTGTGTTAATTGGGGTAATTGAGGGGCGGCATAAGGGGCAAAAAACGGGACAAAGGGATTAAAATTCACTGAATTATGGGGATATTTGGATGGTATGCAGGTACTTATAACAATAAAATTTGGGGTTATTTAAGGAGCTTACAAAATAGGATTCTCTTTTACTACAATAAATCTTATCCAGAATATAAGGGGAGTCTTTCATGTTAGCTGGAGAAATTATTAAATTTCATCGTCAAAGGGCAGGTCTTACACAAGAGGATCTCGGCAGGGGCATTTGCTCGGTTACACATGTGAGCAAGATCGAGCGTGGGGTGACGCCGTTTTCCTCTGAAATTATCCAGATGTTTTCAGAACGTCTGAACCTCGATATTGATCAGGAAATCAACCGGTTTGCCAATCTGGGAGAGCGGCTTCAGCACTGGCACAAGACGATCATCATGCAAAATATGAAGGAAGCAGAGAAAATTAAAAAAGAGCTTGAGGGCATTCCCATCAGCCTTTCTTCCAGCCATGCCGCCTTTTATGAATTGCTTCTTGCCCGATTGCACTTAAAAAAACTGGAATTGGAACAGGCGGAAGGGATTTTGATTCATATACAGAATGACTATCCTAATCTTCAAGCCTATGAGCAAAATATGCTTAAGCATGCCTGGGGAATCTACTATATTTTAAGATACCGGGATTCAAAGGCCGGGAATTATCACAAAGCGATTGAATTCTTGAAGGATATAAACATGGAGGAATACGGGAATCACGAATACTATTACCACTTGGCGGCCGCCTATTATTGGACCAATTCCAAGATAGCGGCTTATGCCTTTGCAAATAAGGCTCTTTTACACTTCAGGGAAACGGATAATTACATCGGTGCGATTACGGCTGAGTCCCTTATGCTCGCACAGGAGGGCAATGATTTGCAGGCGGATTTCAGCGAACTGGAGAAATCTTATCAGAGATTAATCCGTAATTGTGACCTGCTGAATTTGCCTAATAAAAAGTCTTTGCTGTTAAACAACTTAGGCTATGAGTATTGGAGAAGGAAGGAATACCGGAAGGCGCAAACAGTATTAGAGGAGGCCCTTTGCCTGGTGGCTAAGCCATCTGCTCTGTATCTTCAGCGGCTGCAAAATTATATAAATGCCTGTCTGGAAGGGAAGCTGATGCGAAAAGCATTGCTTCTGAAAAGAGCCCGGGAAGGCTTGTCCATGACAAAGGATTTGGAGAACAGGTTCTATAAAATCATATTCAAGCTCCTTATTCTGAGGATTGAAGACCAGAGTGAGCAATATTACAGATATATAGAAAACGAGGCGCTTCCTTATTTCCTTTCAATCAGCAATGCGATGTTTACCAACCGGTTCGGGAAGCAATTATATCAATATTATGTGGAGACGGAGCAATATGAGAAGGCTGTTCAGATTTCAAATATCTTTATTGAATCGATTCCCAGTGAATGATAAAAGAAAAGCCATGATCCATTCAAACAGAACAGGTTCATGGCTTTTGGCTTTGTTTTTTAGTATACGCCTACAGAATCATAAGCGTTCATAACGGCTTGCGTCTCTGCAGATGGAGCACCATTTTTATCCGGATGCAGATCACGTGCAGCATTGATGGCTGCTTCCCTCATATCATGGAATCCGGATGAAGATGTTAAATACAGAGCAAGGGCACGGTAATAGATTTTTTCTGTTTTGGATTTGCCAATTCCCTGTATGGTTATATCATTATTTGTGCCGCCCTCACTGATTAAGTAGGCTGCCTTATTGTTAATTCCGCTGTTGATATGAACGCCGCCTTTATCCTCTGTACCCAGGTAGCGGTCATCATAATGATCCGGATAGTGTCCTGAAGGCATTAAGCTTGTCTTTTTAGAAGCTGGATCACTCATGGAGCGAAGCCCGCCGTCACCTGGAATATTCGGGGTAGTGATATCTTCTCCCAGCTCCCATTCCACTTCTTGGGTCGTATAAATTTCTGCAAAATTCCCCAGGATATCAGCTAATGACTCATTGATGGCCCCAGACTCTCCTTGGTAAACCAGGTCAGCTGTATGTTCAATCACGCCATGAGTCATTTCGTGTCCAGCTACATCCAATCCGCCGGAAAGGGAGCTGTATTTAATGCCGTCCCCGTCCCCGTACATCATTTGAATTCCGTTCCAGGCAGCATTATTCCACTTTGTGCCTATGTGGGCAGTGCTGATCAATTTCATTCCCTTATCATCCAGGCTGTTTCGCTTATGAACAATTTGATAGTACCGGTTTACTTTATCCGAGTTGTAGTGTGCTGAAATGGCAGCAGGGTCATGGAAGAAGTTACTTCCGCTTGTAGTTGTTACTTCATAGCCTGTAAATCCAAATAAACCACTGCCCAAGTTAAATAAAAGCGGATCAAAGGCTTTACCGTTGAATGTGGCCATCGGAACGGATGTTTTCAACCATACAGAAGGCCCATACAGATAGCTCGTTCCTGTCTCCATGTCTTTTGCCGCATTAAATGACAACAGATTACCATGCACATCTAGCCCTCTTCCCAGTACCGGGGTAAGTGTCTCTTCATCAACCGTGTGGATTTTATTGAAGCTGTCAATGACTTCTCCGCTCATTGCATCTACAAAGTAATGGAAGTAGCCAGGCTCCGGAAAGGAAGTGGAAGCTTTAACCAGGTATGCGAGATAGTATTTTCCTTTATTCGGGTAAATCAATAATTGGGACTTTATACCATCGTAATTTTTTACTTCGCCGATCTGTGATTCAACCTGCTCCTTTACAATGCTGACAGCTTCGTCTTCTGAAAGGGAGGCCTCAGTTGGAATAATGGAGCGGGCCAGGTTTTGAGTGACTTTGCCAAGAGAAGCATATACGTTATGGCTGGAGTCCAGTGCAACAGTTTGTCCGGAACCGTAAATAGGAATTCCTTTATATTGCTCCACAGTACGTACATGGTATGTACCTGTTTCAGAATCTTCCTGTTCGCTCACAATTTTAAATTGCTCCCCGGGATCTGCAAGTTTCACTTTAGGGGCTTGAACCTGTGATTGCAGATAAGCTTTTACCACTTCATGCTTGCTTAATCCTTCTGCCTGGAATAGCACAGTTGCCGTGTTTGCTGTCTCTGCGGCTATTGCGGATGATGTTGGCAAAAGCCCTCCAAATGCAACGGATAAGGCTAATACAGCTGGAATGGCTGCTTTCCTGCTTATCTTTTTCTTTTGACGCTTCTTTTTCATAAAACCCTCTCCTTCAACCAAGTTTATAAAGTGTGACAATTCGTATTATTAAGAAAATAATTAGTTAAATCAATCTATTTCAGGAAATCCGGTATTGGTTTAATTTTTCATAGATTTCATGTGCCTTTTAATAAAAATCGCCGGAAATAGACAGATCTCGACGTGTTTTTAACCCATAATTAACCCAATTTAAAACTTCTGAAAATTTTGTATAATGATTCCCAGATGGACAGGAAGGAGGAGCCCAATTGAAAAAGTCCATGCCAAAGCGAATCATTCTTCCATGCTTATGCTGCTTGTCATTTTATGCCGGGCATCTGGCTGTCGGGGAAACAGAAGCCTTATTTTCAAGCCAGGCAGAATTGGAGCCAATGACGATAACATCTGCCTTCGTCTTTCCGGAAACGATTCAAAATCTCCGGAACCAAGCCGACGGGATCGCCGGCAGCATGAGACAGAACTTTAAGCTGGCCGCGGAGATATCATGGAATACAGAGTCAAAGCAGGAATTAGAAAATAAACTGGATGAGCTGGGAGAATTGGAAGAGCAGCTAAAGAAACAAATGGACAGGCTTGTCAGTATTGTGGATGAGCTGTACGCATACGAACAGCAAGCCAAAAGCAGCCATACCGGGAATCCTTCTTTCGCTTATATTCCTGAAGGATATCAGCATGCTGATCTATTACTGAGTGAAGTAAGGGCAGAAATGGATATTCAGAGGATAAAAGAGGCAGGCAGCGCCATCCGGCAGAAGATGATTGAGTTAGATGAGGAAGAAAAGGCTCGGGCAGCAGACAAGCCAGTTGAGCAGGGCTCGCCATCTGATTCAGGTGCAGAATTAAGCCAGGGAAAACCTGCTGAAATTGAGGGAGAAAAGGAACAGACTCTTGATGAGCCGATGCCTGACGCGAATGCATCAGGAAATCAAGATACTTCAGAAGAGGCATCCATAGAGATTAAAGACCAGGAGCTGGTGAGCGATGAAGAAAAAACTCTTGAAAATAGTGAGTAATATGATCGTGGCCCTTTTCATGATTGGAATCAGCCTGATTGCATTTGTGGTTCTTTCATCCAGAATTTCAGGAGGGGAGCCATCGCTGCTTGGGCACCAGTTTAAAGCGGTTCTCTCAGGATCCATGGAGCCAACCTTTCAAACAGGCTCGGTGATTGCAATTAAATTAAGTGATAACCAATCTTCTTATAAAAAAGGTGACGTTATAACTTTCCGCATGGAAGAGAAGTTAATTACTCATAGAATTACCGGGGTACAGGAACACAATGGACAAGCAGCCTTCAAGACTAAAGGAGATAACAACGATGGAGAAGATCCATGGACTGTGTATCCTCATCATGTGGTTGGCAAGTATTACGGCTTCACTATTCCATACGCCGGGTATGCGCTGAATTTTGCGAGTTCAAAGGCAGGATCTGCCCTTTTGTTGATTGTGCCGGGAGTATTATTATTAATTTCCGCAATCAGCACCATTATTGGAGCAAAAAGGGAGATTGAATCGAGTCAAGCATAAGTGGTTAGATCTCCTATGTATCTGCAAACGTACATAAGAGTTTAATAAATTATCTATTACAAATTTAGGGGGAATGCAAGAATGAGTTTTACAAAGAAGATCAGCCAGGGTGTTATGAGTGCAGCATTGGGGCTGTCACTAATTGGCGGGGAACATTTGCCTATTTTAGTGACACAGTTGACACGCAGAATACGTTTGCTTCCGGTACATTGGATTTAGGAATGAACCCAAGCGCGGTTGTGAATATCGACAACATTAAACCAGGCGATGAAGTTTACCGTGAATTCACACTGGAAAACAATGGTACATTAGATATTCATAAAGTCCTCTTGAACACCCATTACAATGTGGCTGATGCAAAAGGGGATAATACAGATGACTTTGCCAAACATATTAAAGTAACGATTATGTACAATACCAGCAGTGCAACAAACGCTGTTATAGAAACAACTCTGTATGAGCTGCAAAGCCAGCAGCCGGACCTGACAGAACTAAATACATCTGGCAGTCCAAAACCGGACGGCATTCCAGCTGGTGAAAAGGAAAAAATCTTTGTTCTGTTTGAGTTTGTGGACAATGGACAAGACCAAAACCAGTTCCAGGGTGATACGCTCGAGGTCAATTGGACATTTAATGCGGAGCAGGCTGCCGGCACCTACAACGATGATACGGATGAGAGCAGCAACTAATTTTAAACGGGCAGGACTGGCGGCAGCACCGCCAGTCCTGTTTTACTCATCAATAACCCCTTCATATATCCTTTTCAAATCATCACGAAGCTTCTCGACCGGAATGAACCGCGCTTCCCTCAATACTTCTCTTCCATCCAGATATAAGGCAATCACAGGCACTGTAAAGGCCATCAGGTACCCGGCAATTTCAGTTACCTTTCCAGCATTCACAAGCCGTGCTTCGATACGGGGGTAATCCTTTAACACTTCCTCCACCTGAGGAAGCAGACCATGACAGACGCTTCAGCTGTCATGCAGCACATAAATAAGACCCAGCTCCGTGCTTTGAATAAATTGATGCACCTCTTCCATCGCTGTCAGCTCTTTCATTTTTATCCTCCTCCCGGCATTTTTTCCATTATACAATAGGATTTCCAGAACCTATCCTAGAATACCTTATGGGAAAAGGAGTGGTTAGATTGGCAAATTTATGGGAAGAGAAGTTTTCTCAAGAAGGCTATTTATATGGCGAAGAGCCCAATGAATTCATCAGAGAGCAGGCATGGCGGCTTGAAGGGCACAAACGAGTTGTCGCCTTTGCCGAGGGGGAGGGCCGAAATGCTGTATTCCTTGCAAGAAAGGGGTATGATGTAACAGCATGGGATTATACGCAAAGCGGGTTAAACAAAACACAGCAGCTGGCTGAGAGCCATCAGGTCAGAGTGGAAACAGGGCAGAAGGATCTGATTCATGATTCTGTGCCAACTGAGGAATATGACGCTTCGATTATGGTTTTCGGCCATTTTCTGAAAAAAGACCAAAAAACCGTATTTGATAAGCTAGTTTCTGTTGTCAAGCCGGGTGGAATTGTCATGCTTGAGGTTTATTCAGAGGATCAGCTAAGCTATGGTACAGGCGGGCCGAAAAGTGTGGATATGGTCTATCATCCTGCAGATATTCTTCAATGGATTCAGGGTTATAAGGTCCTTCATTTCTTTTACGGCGAACAGGAAAGAGTGGAAGGAAAAGGCCATACAGGAACGGGACACGTCATCCAGGTGATCCTGCAAAAGTAGAAAAAGGAGGCAAAATGAGCCTCCTTTTTTTTAAGGATAAGAAAGTATATAATTTTTGAACGTCGATAACTGTCTAGCTCCAGCGCCTACCCCCTCGAGGTCACAAGCCAATCCTCCCAAAAAGGCAAAGAACGCCTTTCCGGAAGGCTCGTCTTGTGCTTGTCGGGGGTGGGCAAGGCGCTTGCGCTTTTCTTAAGGTGTAATCGAATGGGTTCTGTTCACCTTGGCAGAATACACACGATACATGATGAATGCCAAACCGGAAAGCAGGATTCCCGTCAGGTACGGAGCACCGATGCTGATGGTGAACAGCCATCCTCCGAGCGGCGGGCCGATAATGCGTCCCAGGGAATCAAAGGATGACAGCAGGCCAGTCGTACTGCCGTGTCCAGTTTGAGATGTTTTTGTCAGCAGGGAAGAAACACTCGGACGGATAAATCCGTTCCCTATGCCGAAAATCGTCAGGAAAATCGCTGCAGTCGTAAAACTGTCAACCAGGAGAATCAATCCGAAGCCTATGGCGGAGACGATGGTCCCCAGCTGAATCACAGCTCCTTCTCCATACTTTTTCGTCATTCGCCCTACCAGGCCGCCCTGCACAAGGGCGCCTCCAAATCCCATAATCATAAAAATATAGCCCAGCTCCACGGTGCCAAGGCCGGCTTTTTCAGCCGCAAAATACGCAAAAGTTGCTTCCAGGCCTGCCAGTGACAGCGAAACAAACAGCTGAAGGATAAACAAAATGCCCGTGTTTCCTCTTAAAGCGGTCATCAGACCTGGACGCTTAGCTGTTCCCTGGCTGCGCTGCTCCGGTGAAAGGGATTCTTTCAGCACAAGCATGACAAGGAAAAAGGTGATAAACGAAGAAGTTCCTGCCGCGTAGAAAGGAAGGTTCAAACTTTCCCGGGAAAAGATGCCGCCGATCGCCGGGCCGAAAATGAAGCCTAAGCCCACTGCAGCACCAATGATGCCCATCCCTTTTCCGCGGTCTTCTTCAGATGTAATATCCGCTACATAAGCCATGACCGTCGGCATATTGGCAGATGACAGAAAGCCGCCGATGATTCTGGCTGCAAACAGCATCCACAGCTCAGTGGACAGGGCCATCATGAAGAAAGACAATCCAAGGCCAAAAATACCGATCATAATGACAGGCTTGCGTCCAATTTTATCGGAAACGCGCCCCCACATAGGCGCAAACAGCAGCTGCATCAGTGAATAAACGGCCATTAACAGGCCCAGTTCAGTGGGTGATGCCCCTAATTCTTCCGCATAAAAGGGGATGACAGGAATAATGATTCCAAACCCCACCATCACAAGAAACATAACGGCGAATAAAAGAGGCAGTGCTTTTTTAGTATTCAACATGTTCACTCCAGTTAAAGTCAAATTCCATCTAAGTATTATGATTATAACAAAAACACTCCCATACTTTCACCTTAGGTAAATTAGTTCTATTTATCATGGACTTAAAAGGCGGGTCTGTAAAAAGGTGAATAGTGCCAGAAGCTTTGGAAAATCTATAGCTATACTTCTAAATTAAAGGAGAGATAGAGATGCCAAAGCAGCCGAATAAAGTAACAGAAGAACAGCAGATCGTATCAGCCCAAAACCAGGCGGACCAATTCAAAAAGGAATGGACACCGAATTTGCCCTTGAAGAAAACGTCCAGGATGCGGCAGCCAAAAGCCAGCAGTATGAGGCACAGAACCAGCAGCCGACCTATGAACCGAATAAGCCATTTTAATGAAACAGCATGATGGGTATTGCGCCTGTCGTGCTGCTTTTTTGTTTGGAATTCAGGGATCAGTCATCAGCCGCCTATGATTTTTTGAACCTATCCCCAAACTCTTGTAAAATAAGTGCAAACCAGATAGAAAAAAGGAGTCATTATGAAAAGTCATATCGTAATTGGTGCAGGAATTCTGGGGGCCTCTGCTGCCTATCATTTGGCTAAGGCAGGTGCCAAAGTCACCATTATTGACCGCAAAGATCCGGGCAGGCAACAGATGCTGCGGCCGGAATCATATGCCCCTGGCTGTCACAGCGGCGGAATAAAGCGTGGTATGCGCTCGCCAAAGGGGGAGCGGCTTATTATCAGACACTGATCAGGGAGCTTGAAAAAGACGGCGAGACAGAGACCGGCTATCAGCAGGCAGGCGCCGTCAGCCTTCATACCGATCCTGCAAAGCTCGAAAAAATGGAAGAACGGGCTTTGAAAAGGCGCGGAGATGCCCCTGAAATGGGGGAGATATCACCCTTGTCTCCGGAACAGACATCCCGGCTGTTTCCGGCATTGGCTAAGGAATATGCCTCTGTGCATGTAAGCGGTGCGGCGCGCGTCAACGGCCGCGCACTGCGCGACGCGCTCCTGCGGGCAGCTGAAAAGCATGGTGCGGAAGTGGTGCAGGGCTCCGCAGAACTTGTGTGCCAGGAAGATGAGATTACAGCTGTTACAGCCAATGGAAAGCAATATGAAGCGGAAAGTGTGATTTCAGCGGCCGGAGCATGGGCAGGAGAGCTTTTTGAGCCGCTTGGAATCCAGCTGGATGTGAAGCCGCAAAAAGCGCAAATCGTCCATCTTCAGCTTGAAGGAGAAGATACGGCGGACTGGCCGGTTGTCATGCCGCCAAACAATCAATATATTCTGGCTTTTGAGGGCGGACGCATTGTCATTGGTGCGACCCATGAAGATGATATGGGCTACGATTTAAGAGTCACAGCAGGCGGGTTAAATGACATTTTTGAAAAAGCCCTGGCAATCGCCCCGGGATTATTGAATGGAACGTTTACAGAAGCACGCGTGGGATTTCGTCCCTATACACCCGGATTTCTGCCCATTATAGGCCAAATTCCTGGTCTCAGAGGTCTTTACATAGCAAATGGGCTTGGAGCCTCTGGGCTCACCGCAGGGCCGTTTCTTGGCGCTCAAGCGGCCAGGCTTGCTCTCGGGCAGGAGGTTGATATTGACCTGAGCCTCTATGATCCGGCTGGTGCCGTAAAAAAGAATAGGATCTCAAGGTGCCTGTTTTAGCAGCAGGCACTTATTTTTGTATCTGATAAGTTAATAAATCGCTTCATTTCGGGTATACACTAATGAAAGTGATGTTTCATTAGGAGGCTGAATCATGAAGTGGAAGGGCAGAAGAGCGAGTTCGAATGTGGAAGACCGGAGAGGCATGGGCGGCGGGGGAAAAACCCTGATCGGCGGCGGCCTTGGCGGAATTATTATAGTATTGTTATTTACCTTCCTCGGTGGTGGTGATCCGGGTGAACTGTTAGGCAATATAACCGGAACAGATTCAGGTACATCTGTGCCATATGAAGAGTCTGAGCAGGAAAAAGAGCTTGCTGACTTTGTCTCGGTTGTGCTGGCGGATACAGAGGAAGTCTGGACGGAAATATTCGAAGAGCAGGGGTTGCAGTATAAAGAGCCGACCCTTGTTTTATACTCAGGCAGTGTACAGTCTGCATGCGGGGCAGCGTCCTCTTCAGTAGGGCCCTTCTATTGCCCGGGCGACCAAAAGCTGTATATCGATTTAAGCTTTTACGAAGAACTGCAAAGGAAATTCCAGGCACCCGGTGATTTTGCCATGGCTTACGTTATTGCCCATGAAGTTGGGCACCATGTGCAAACACTGCTGGGGACAACTGAGGAAATCATGCCGCTCCGCCAGAAAATGAGTGAAGAAAAATTTAATAAATATCTCGTCCGGTTTGAATTGCAGGCCGACTATTATTCAGGCGTTTGGGCCCATCATGCCCAGGGAATGGGTTATTTAGAGGAAGGCGATCTGGAAGAAGCCCTGAATGCCGCGACGGCAGTAGGGGACGACACCCTTCAAAAACGGGCGCAGGGCTATGTCGTGCCGGAAAGCTTTACACATGGCACCTCAGAGCAAAGGAAGTCATGGTTTCACAAAGGATTCCAGAATGGAACCATCAAAGGCGGGGACACGTTTAAGCAAAGCAGTTTTTAATAAGAAAGGAGCGGATTGAATGAATAGCGGCATCCAAACCACTCTGCTGGCTGATGATGGGCAAATACCCAACAACCAAGATCTCCCGGTGATCATCTACAAGGCAGTTTTTAAGGAACAGCCCGGAGAAATCGAGCCTGCTTTCAACAGACACCAATGGACCGGAAGCTGGACGGGCGGAGTATATGATTACCACCATTATCACTCTAACACTCACGAAGTACTGGGAGTCAAAGCGGGGCAGGCCACCGTCCTGATCGGCGGCGATCAGGGTGAACGCCTCGAAATCAGCCAGGGCGACGTCATTCTCCTTCCTGCAGGCACAGGGCATAAGAGGATTGAAAGCAGCCCGGACTTCGAAGTCGTGGGTGCCTATCCCGGCGGAACAAGCCCGAATATGAAGAAAAAAGACCCATCAGACCGTGTGCAGGCACTCGCAGATATAAAAAATGTTCCCATTCCGCAGATGGACCCCGTTTATGGTGAAGAAGGGCCGATGCTTGAGGAATGGAGAAAACCAAACAGATAATAAGTACACAAAAAAAGCCAGAAGAGCTAAACTCTTCTGGCTTCCATTTTCTATTAACGTACACCCTTCATAAATCCTTGAATCTTAGGACTCAATAAGAATAAGATGATGGATAGCAGGATTGCTACTGCACCAATTACTCCGAAATACGTCATTTCCGTTTCAGGTGTGTAGAATTTAACAATCTGTGCATTGATTGCCTGTGCTGCCGCATTTGACAGGAACCAAAGGCTCATCGTTTGCGCGGAAAACGCAGCAGGCGCTAATTTGGTTGTAGCTGAAAGTCCAACAGGTGATAAGCAAAGCTCCCCAAGTACAACAATGAAGTAGCTAAGAACCAGCCATAATGGGCTTACAAGAGAATCTGTTCCGCCAAGGTAAGCAGGAAGCAGAATCACAAGGAATGATAAACCGGCAAACAATAGACCCAGTGAGAATTTCTGCGGCACTGAAGGCTGGCGGTCGCCAAGCTTCACCCATAGCCAGGCAAATACAGGCGCCAGGAAGATAATAAATAATGGGTTAAGAGACTGGAACCATGCCGGTGAAATATCAAGTCCCATAAACTCAAGCTGTGTACGCTTGTCCGCATAGTTCGCAAGAATCGTTGAACCCTGCTCCTGGATGGCCCAGAACATAACAGACGCAATGAATAATGGAATATACGCAATGATGCGTGAACGTTCCACTTCTGTTGTTTTCGGGCTGCGGTACATCATTGTAAAGTAAACAATTGGGAGACCGATACCCAGAATACCAACAAGTGCAATAAAGGAATCAAACGTTAAAAGACCAGTTGGGATGCCGACAGCGACTAAAATGGCAATAATAACAGCACCCAGGCCAATTCTTGTATAAACTGTTTTCTTTTCATTTGCAGATAATGGATTAGAAATATAAGTTCCTGCTAACCCAAGATTTTTCTTTTTCGTAAAGACAAACACCAATAAGCCAAAGAACATACCAACGGCTGCAATGGCGAAACCAAGATGGAAATTATATTTCATTCCAACTGTTCCGACAATTAACGGCGCAAGGAATCCGCCAAGGTTGATGCCCATATAGAAGATACTGAAACCGGCATCGCGGCGATTATCTTCAGGACTGTAAATGTCCCCAACGACGCTCGATACATTCGGCTTCAATAAACCAGTACCTAAAACGATCAGAACCATGGAAACAAAGAACATAGCCAGGCTTCCAGGAATGGAAAGGGCAATATGGCCGAGCATGATTAAAATTCCGCCATAGAATACCGCTCTGGATGTGCCGAGTAATCTGTCAGCCATCCATCCGCCGATGATTCCTGACATATACACCAATGAACCATAAATGGACATGATGGCTAAAGCTGTTGGCTCATCAAGGCCTAATCCGCCTTTTGAAACCTCGTAGTACATATAGAAAACAAGGATTGCTCTCATTCCATAGTAAGAAAAGCGCTCCCAAAATTCCGTGAAGAAAAGTGTGAACAAGCCTTTAGGATGTCCAAAGAAACCTTTTTGAGGCACACTTTCAACAATTTTCTGCCTATTAAAATCTGACATATTTCATCCTCCTTTTAGCTATTCTATAATATCTTTCATAGTTGCTAATTGTCAAAAAAAATTTTATGTAGCGATGGTTATTATTGGCTTAAAAGGATGAATAAATAGATTTCCCCAGAGAATCTAATCAAAGTTTATTTTTTCAGAATAATGATAGTATTGGTAATTTTATAAAAAACAAAGGTATTATACCCGAAAAAACAGCCGCCAAAACCGGCGGCTGCGAATATCTTATGCGTTTGTCAGAACTGCTTCTGCAGATCTGGGCGGATGGACAGGCTCTTCCCTGCTGGATAGCCTGTTTTTACCCATTTCCTTGGACTGGAAAAGGAGTTGGTCTGCATAAACATACGCTTTTTCAATAGAAAGCAGATCGTTCACTTTATAGTAAAAAAGCCCAAATGATGCAGTATAGGAAATAGAAATGGACTCCTCTTTAAAATCAGCTTGAAAAGGGCTGTTTTCAACCCCTGTGCGTATCTTCTGAGCTAAATCCAGGCACTCTTCATATGTTCTGGATCTCAAAATTATCGTAAACTCTTCTCCTCCGCTCCTGAACAAGTAATCATCTTTGGAGAGGTAGCTTTTTAAAGTATCGGCAAAATGCCTGATTGCCTGGTCGCCAACCGCGTGATTATAGCTGTCGTTAATCCTCTTAAATTTGTCAATGTCAGCTACAACTATACCAATGCTTTCATCTGATTTATTAAGCTCTGTCATCTTTTTATCCATATAGGCACGGTTAAACACACCAGTCAGAAAGTCAGTATAGGCCATCTGCTCGAACTTATCACGTTCGATTTTATTCTGAAGCATCTGTGATTTCGATAGGAAGGACCGGCTCACAAGATAGTTAAGGATAAACAGGCTTATGAGCATTTCCCATTTTCCCTCATTTAGGAATAGCAGCAAAAGGCCGTTCGTGAAGGCAATCTTCCCCATATCCAGCACACTTCTTGTTTTGATAAAGTCAATCGCTTCCTGCTTTGTTTTAATATCTCCTGTCAGTTTAAAAACAGTAATCAGGAAAAGGTCCGAAAGCAAAGAGGTTACGGTGATCAGCATCAGCATGACAACCCAAAAACCGAATGGCATACCCTGAAAGAGGGGAGATAACAGATGGAACATATAGAATGCGATGGAGTTGCTCATCACAAAGGAACCAATGTTATAAAACGTATGGAAAAATTCATCAGGATCCTCTGTTTTTGAATGCTTTCTATAAAAATAGACGCAAAAACGGTAGATGACTTCAAAAATCAACAGACCTAATGGCCCCGTAAACAGTCCAATGGACAGACTGTAATTAATCCCATAATCAATCGATGTACTTCCATTTCTGCTGATAATCCGCAAATGATAATACAGGCATGCAAACAGCAGGTATATACCCAGCGCTTTTATATAGACAGAGCTCTCGACACTGATACCCTCTGAGAAAACAGCAGTGCATACGGCAATGATAAAAAGCGAAACCATAAATATTCTGGAGCCTTGCATCTTTCTGAACTCCTTTTCCTATTGTTATACTCCTATTTTATAGGAATTTTTACCAAGAAAGTAGATTAATTTAGTATATTTTCTAAATTTTTTAATATTACATGAATCGATTGCATTTTACTTAGATAGGATAAGGATATTATTTTATCTCATAAACTACCAAATTTTAAGAAAAAATCATGATAATCCGTTTGTAAACAAATTTGATTACAAGTATACAATAATGTTTACAAATGTATACGAAAATGTAAACAAGTATACAAAACGGTGTACATGTTGGTATATAAGGATGTGTGCACTTTTGTTTACATGTATACGGAAAGTGTATACAATGAAGGCAGATGTTTACATTTTGTTTACGTTTTTACGCTTTGATTACTTTTTATTTCCTCTCATTGATTAATCTCTCAATCTGAATTACTCTTAAAATAGCAGCTCTATATTATGGAGAATGAAAGGATTGAATGATTTGACGAATTCACGAATTGCAGCAGTTGATGTAGGAAACGATTCTATTAAAGCAATCTTTGGAAAATTGGATTCAGAATTAAATATACCGAATGTAATAGCAAGAGATGTTGAGGACCGGCCTGTTATCGGGATTGAAGAACTTGACAGCAAAAATCCGCTTGAAGGCATACATATTAGAGTTCACTCCCCTGCCCTGAAGGAAAACAATACGATTTACCGTGTAGGGCACCTGGCGACAAAAAGCGACAACGCTACTGAATTGGATCCGGGCAGCAGCAAATCCGAAGAAGATCAGACATTGGTTATGCTTTTCACTGCTTTGGCATTGGATGCTGTACAGAACGGCGGTTCCACAGGCTTTAAGAAATCCGGTAATGTGGTTGATGCAAACTACACACTTGGCACAGGACTTCCGCTTCGTGAAGTAAAGGAAGGCAAGGATGCGGGCTACCGTTCCAAGCTGCTGGGCTCAGTCCATCAGGTTGAATTCCTTGTTACACCGAAGTACCAGGGACAAAAAGTTAATATCAAGTTTGAAGAAATTAAGGTTTATCCTGAAGGGTTTGCAGCTTATATCAACCTTGTAATGGATAATAACTTAAACATCATTAATAAGGATTTAATTGATAAGCGTATTTTAATCCAGGATATCGGCGGATTATCTACAGATATTGCTGTCATTAAAAACCGCAATGTGGATGATGATAAAGCGCAGGGCTTCAACCTTGGCGTGTCTGAAGCGCTTGAATCCATCCGTGAAGAGATCCGTTCGAAGCATGGGGTTGAGCTCGACAGCCGCACAGATGTCGTAGAAATCATCACGAAGAAAAATGACCGCAATCATATTATGGTTAAAGGAAGCCGCACAAGCGTGCATGATATTACAGACCGTATCCTGCTTGACCTGGCGAAGAAGCAGTACCGCCTGCTCCGCAACGTTTGGCAGAAAAACTCCCAGACGGAAATCTGCTATTTCGTCGGCGGCGGCTCTATTGTTCTAAAAGATTATCTGAAAACATTAAATAATAATCTGGATGGCTATAACATTGATTTCTTCGAGGATGAAAAAGAAAGCATCTGGATGATGGCAAATGCTTATTACAAGCTGATCTCTGATTTTTCAAGAAGAACGAATAAAGATAAGGCAGACCAGGATAAGAAACCTGTAAAAGCCAACTAGGGTGATTTTTCATGAGTAAAGCTTCCTCTTCTGAAATTAAGAGAGGACAATCCATATCCTTTCGTGTACCATCTGACACTCCTGATCATATTCTGAAGCATCTGCAAAAGCTCAAGGAAACCGAAAAGCGGAATTTTTCGAGCAAGATGGCCGAGTATGTGATGCAGGGAGTCAGCAGTTCACAATCAAAAGACCGGGAAACCATTACCATTCCCCTTCCAAAGGGGCTAAGCAAGGTTCAGCGCGACTGGCTTAAGCATGAGCATTCAGAAGCGCTGCTCGGCAGCATCATTTATCAGCTGATCACAGACCCGGTGAGGGCAACATCTCTGCTGGCGTCCTTGAACAGCCGATCTTCTGATATAGATGAAGCTTTATATCTGCAGGAGGAGCCGAGTCCTGCTGTGAATCAGTATGATGCGGCAGCTGCGGCTTTAGAGGAAGACCAGCTATCTGAAGCTGATCTGACAGATGTTGAAGATGATTTGCTGGACTTTGATTGGGACAAAGCTAAACAGGAACAGCAGGAAGAAGAAACTGAAGAGGAAAGCGAAGAAGATCTCGATACTCTTCTTGGCGGCTTTCTTGCACATATGAATAAATGAGTTTGAGGGGAGTTTCAGCGATGAGACTCCCCTTTTTGTATTTAGAAGTGGAATTTCTGGGTAGTTTACATGTATAGACTTTTTTGGCATGAAAAGGAGGAATTCCATTTGAATTATGATTGTCTGATTGTTGGAGGAGGGATTGCGGGCCTGCAGGCTGCCATTCAGCTGGGCAGGTATAAGCATAAGGTGCTGGTGCTGGATTCCAATGATGGTCGTTCCGTGATATGCAAAAATTATCATAATATCTTAGGCTACCCTGATGGTGTGAGCGGACCGGAGCTTCGTGAGCTTGGGAAAAAGCATGCCGAAAGCCTTGGAGTGGAGTTTGTTCATGAAAAAGTGGAGCGAGCTGAAAAGGCTGAAGGAGGATTTGTCGTTTCAGCAGAAAGCGGCAATAAATATTCCGGCAAACGGATTTTGCTGGCAACAGGAGTTATGGACAGGATGCCGCCATTACCGGAAATGATGCCCTGTCTCGGCATATCTGTCTATGTCTGTCCCGACTGTGATGGATATGAAGTGAAGGATAAGCGCACCATTGTCCTTGGCTCTGGAAATGCCGGCGCTAATATGGCTTTAACCTTGTCATACTGGACAAATGATCTTGTTTTTATCAACCATGAAAAAAAGGTGCCGGATCAGGAATTTTTGGAGAAAATGAGAGAGAAAAATATTGAATACGTGGACGAAGCCATAGATAAAGTGCTCGCAGAAGATGATACTTTTAACGGTGTAAGGCTGGAAAGTGGCAAAGAAATTACAGGAGAAAGAGGGTTTATCGCATTTGGCGGAAATGAGATAAAATCCGGCCTGGCACAGCAGCTCGGTGCAGAGCGTCTTGAAAATAAGCATATCCTGACCGATCCGCGCTCGAAAATGACCAGTGTCCAAAATGTTTGGGCAGCAGGCGATGTGGCAGCCCATTCGGAACAAGTAACCATTGCGATGGGGGAGGGTGCACAGGCTGCGATCTGGATCCATAAATCGCTTTTGCAGGATAAAAAATAAGGAATTTAGGTTTTATCGTCGAAATAAAAGGGTATATAATGGTTTATTTCTGTACACTTTTCTCATATAATAGCCTATAAGCTTTAAATAGAGAAAGGTGTTTGCGTTGAATAAAGAAAGCTTGGATCTAGTTGTTCATGAATTGCTGAAGAAATCGGGGAGTCAGGCGGACATTAAATTAGAGAAACATTTTCCGGGAAATCGTATAGCTGGCGGAAAATACAGCATGGGAACACATACAGTTACCCTATATGTAGAAGAGATTAAGAACCAATGCCAGCAGCTGTTCATTTCTTCTGATCGTTTTTTGGACTATTTTGCCGTTGTGTTTGCTCATGAGTTAGGCCATGCAGAGGATGCGGAGCTGGAGCAATTGGCCAGCCATCTCGACGCCTGCATAACAGAGCAGGAACGCTGGCTCACAGCTTTGAGAATTGAGGAAAATGCCTGGGCATTTGCTGAAAAGCTGTTGCCGGACATGGATAAGGCATTCATGCAGAACATTATTTATCATTCATTAAAACCATACCGGGATCAGCTTCAAATGGAGCCAGCCTGACAATATTGGAAGCCGCAGCTGGGAGTGCTGCGGCTTCTTTGTTTTCGGTTTGTTCAACTCCTTTCAATGTTCGGCCTTACATCAAGGGAATTTCTATTTTGTAAAATTCACCATATCTTAACTAATATCAAAAGTTCCTCAAAGAGGAGTTATAAGCATGCTGCGGGTTAAATTTATGATTAAACAATTCCTAAAAGAGCCTTTATGGTTTAAAATCCTAATCTCTATAACTTTGCTTATTTCAATAATTTTTAGCAGTGCAATTTTTGCAAATAATGCTTATTATGAAGGTTTCTCCAAATTGGCCGCCGCTATCTTTTTTTGTGCATATGGAATTAAACTTAGGAGTAACGGTTTAACTTCTGTCATCTTATTATCTTCATCAGCTCTATGTATATATCTATCCATTCTGGCTATATCTTAGTGAAGATTGTATTCTGTAGTTCAACATATGAGTGCTTTGATCCTGGATGGATTAAAGCTCTTTTTTGTTGGACTTCTTATTGAAGTAAAGGGCAGGTTAGCATTACAATTATTTTTTATGAAATAATATTTGATTATTAAAAAAATGACATAAAAGAAAACTTAATGTATTACAATTATCTATGAATGGCTATTTCAAAAAAGTTACCTGGAAAGAAAGGAATTAACTTTTCAAAAAAAACCCTAAAATAAAAATATATGTCCACTTAAACATATTTTATTTGTCCGATTACTTTCTTGTTTTTTAAAATCAGGAAAAGGAGGTATCGTCCATTGTAAAATTCCCTTTTTATCGTAAATAAATAATAAGATATTAAGGGGTATTTTTATGAAAAGTAAATCATTCCGCTTCCTCTGGGTAGGTCAATTATTTGCTAATCTAGGTGATGTTTTTTATATAGTTGGTTTGATCTCTATCTTATATTCGGTTACAGAATCTTCAATGTATTTGGTGCTGTTACCTTTTCTTAATATGTTAGGAAGATTTATAAGTGGAGCAATTTCACCTTTGCTGTTTAAAAAATTTAGATTGAAATCCCTCCTTGTAAGTTCACAGTTGAGTAAAACCGCCGTACTGCTAACACTATCATTTTGGGTTAGTCTATACTCGATTTCGGGCATTTGGCTTATTATGATTTGTATCTTTATGATTGCCTTTTCCGATGGATGGGCACTTCCTGCAACAGATGCTTTCCTGCCTAGATTAGTCGAACAAGATGAATTAATGAAGGCAAATAGTTTTGTTTCTGTATTAGCTGAGTCAATTCAATTAGGTGGATGGGCATTGGGAGGAGTCCTAGTTGCAATGATAGGTGGGAAATATGTAATTTGGCTAACCTTCTCATTGTATGTAATTTCAACTATATTGATGCAATTAGTTGAAGACAAAACCTCAATTCACTCTAAAGGTGAAAACCTTAAAACATTGGATACTTTACTGGAAGGTTGGATTAAGATCTGGAAAAATCCTATACTTCGCAGTATCCATATTATGATTTCTATAGAAGCTCTGGCCAATGTTGTTTGGATAGCTGCCATCCTTTACGTATTTGTTATTGAAATATTAAATGTTACTGAAGAATGGTGGGGATATATAAACACTGCCTTTTTTATCGGCTTAATACTAGGCGGTTTGGTTTGTTCAAAGTTTTCATTTTTATTGGAAAAATCAATCAAAATCACCCTGCTAACCACTTCTTTCGGTGTTTCCATTGTCACATTAATATTTGGATTGAATTATATGAATTGGATAGCATTAATACTAGTCTTCCTTAGTGGTTTCATCCATCAAATAAAAGGCATTACCATACACACTTATTTACAAAAAATAACTAAAACTGAAGATTTGCCAAAGATATATAGTGCTCAACATACATTGGTGTCCTTGGTATTTGGTTTTTCCACTTTAATATTTGGAGGAATTACGGAGTACGTTAGTGTTCAATTATCATTTATAATAGCTGGTTTATTATTAGTAGGTTCCGGATTTTATCTTGTAGCAGTTAGACAGCGGTTCACACTAAGTAATATTTTGAAAGGGGAAGAAGGTTAATACTAAAGGCTGCATCATATGTGCAGCCTTTTACTATAACAAAATGGTTCTTGATGGTACCAAAAAACACTTGTTTTGTGAAGGATTTCACTTAATCTATAGGGTACTTTACTTAAATAAGAAACCTTCAAAAACAGAGAAAACCCGCTAATATGCGAGTTTTCTTTTTCTATAAATCCTAATTTAATTAGGGTATTGAAAAATTGAATTGTAAGCGTTACACTTACTGTAGTAGTATGCACATGCTTTAAGCAGGCAGCTTTTTTTATGCCGCTTAATGCAAACGTTTGCGCATCGGAATTGCAATTATAGAAAAGAAATTTATATATAATGAGGGTGTTAACATGAAAAAGGTATGGTGGAAAGAAGCAGTTGGATATCAAATTTATCCCCGCAGTTTCCAGGATTCAAACGGAGATGGAATTGGCGATCTTCAGGGAATTATTCAGCGGCTGGATTATATTAAAGGGTTAGGCATTGATGTCATCTGGATTTGCCCAATGTACAAATCCCCTAATGATGATAATGGATACGATATTTCAGACTACCAGGATATCATGGAGGATTTCGGTTCGATGGAGGATTTCAATCAGCTGATGGATGAGGTCCATAAGCGCGATATGAAGCTGATTCTGGATCTTGTGCTGAACCATACAAGTGATGAGCACCCTTGGTTTATTGAGTCCCGTGAGTCCAAAGAGAACCCGAAAAGAGACTGGTATATTTGGAGAGACGGAAAGAATGGCAAGGAGCCAAATAACTGGGAAAGTATTTTCGGCGGATCGGCATGGGAATACGATGAGAAGACGGAGCAGTACTACCTGCATGTTTTTTCCACCAAGCAGCCTGATTTGAACTGGGAAAATAAAGAGGTCCGCGAGGCATTATATGATACGGTGAACTGGTGGCTGGATAAGGGAATCGACGGCTTCCGGATTGACGCCATCAGCCATATCAAAAAGCGTGCCGGCCTGCCTGATATGCCGAACCCGAAGAAGAAAAAGTATGTTTCTTCCTTCGATATGCATATGAACCAGGAAGGCATTCACGAGTACTTAAAGGAATTTAAAGACCGCACCTATGCGAACTACGATGTGATGACAGTCGGCGAAGCAAACGGTGTTACCGTGGATGAAGCTGACCTTTGGGTCGGTGAAGAGCAGGGAAAAATGGATATGATTTTCCAATTTGAGCACCTTGGCCTTTGGGACGCGGAAACAAACCCCGAGGTGGATATTGTCGAGCTGAAAAAGGTTCTGACCCGCTGGCAGAAAGGTCTGGAAGCGGACGGATGGAACGCGTTATTCATCGAGAACCATGATAAGCCGCGTGTCGTTTCCACATGGGGAAATGATGAAGAATACTGGCATCAAAGCGCAACAGCTATGGGTGCTATGTACTTCCTGATGCAGGGTACGCCATTCATTTATCAGGGACAGGAAATCGGCATGACTAATGTCCAGTTCCCTTCCATTGATGATTATGATGACGTTGCGGTAAAGAACCTGTACCGGCTGAAGAAAGAGGAAGGCATGTCCCATCAGGACATTATGGACATTATCTGGGCTTCTTCCCGCGATAACAGCCGTACGCCAATGCAGTGGTCCACTAAAGATAACGCAGGATTCACAACAGGTCAGCCATGGATGAAGCTCAATCCGAACTTTAAGAACATCAATGTGGAGGTCCAATCGCTGGACGGCGACTCTATCCTTTCTTTCTATAAAAAAATGATTCGATTGAAGAAGGATAATGAGGTCTTCACCTATGGCCAATACGATCTGCTTCTTGAAGATGACCAGCAAATTTATGCCTATACCCGTACATCTGATGATGACAAGGTAGTCGTGATTACAAACCTTTCAACAGAGGAAGCATCTTTTGAAACAGATGATAAGCTTTCTTATGAGCAGCTTTTATTGAATAACTATCCGGTTGAAAAACATGGTGATATGGATTCATTTACACTTAAGCCTTATGAAGCCCGTGTGTACCGATTGAAATAATTTCTTTTAGCAGGATTCTCTTTTGGGGGATCCTGCTATTCTTTTGCCTGCACCTTTTTGAAACCGGCCAAAAATGCTAAAATGAGGAAAATAACCAATGGAGGCGCAGGCAATGGCAAAGGGTAAAACAAATGCGATGCGTATGCTCGATGCTCAAAAGGTCGTGTATGAACTGATTACTTATGAGAGCCAGGACGGGAAGATTGATGGTGTTTCGGTTGCAGAGAAAATCGGCAAAAATCCTGAAGCCGTTTATAAAACTTTAGTTGCTCAAGGCGTGAGCAAGCAGATCTTCGTGTTCATCATACCCGTGGCAGAAGAGCTCGACCTGAAAAAAGCCGCAAAAGCTGCCGGCGAAAAGAAAGTGGAAATGATCCCGGTCAAAGATATCCAGAAGCTCACCGGCTACATCCGCGGAGGCTGCTCCCCGGTCGGAATGAAAAAGCTGTTTCCTTCTTTCATCGACAGAAAGGCAGAAGAACTGGATCTGATCATAGTCAGCGGCGGCAAAATCGGCATGCAGATGGAGCTCAAGGTGGATGACCTGCAGAAGGCCATTGGGGCTGAACTGGCGGATTTAATCAAATAAAAGGCTGTTTACGCAAGGTCAAGTAGTTCGGATAACGTGGAGAAAACTTAAATTCGCAGTCCAAATAACATACATTTTCGTAGTATAAATAGTGAATTAACAATACAATTAGCACAGAAAAAAAGCTTGGGTAATCCCAAGCTTTCTGTTATGAATGTATGTTGCTGTGCTTATTCAGTTAAAGCTCACGGTTAGCGAAAGAAAGCCTTTATTCATCTTTATAATCCCATTTTAAAATTTTCTAAATAAATTATAACCGAGGAGTATTATAACTATTACCATAACCGTCCACATAATGAAGCGACCCCATTGTTCATCCCATATAAAGTAATAGGTAAATATTAAAGTACCAATAATACTTATAATTTGAAGTATTACATAGAAACTCCTTTTACCCAAAGTTATCCTCTCCTTCTTGTTTATTGTAACATTTTTGAATGTTTATATATTTCTATCCTGCATCGGTAGTTGAAGAGCTAAATCCCCACAAAAAACTGAACTACTTATCGCAAGGTTTGTTGCTTTTTATGACGCGTAGCGTCGAGGAGGCTCACCGCCTGCCCCACGGTTCGCTGAGCATCCTGGAGCGGAAATCAACGGACCACATTGACAGGTGAATAACAACAATTTATACGAATAAAAGCAAGAGTGCTGAATCACCCTGATTCAGCACTCTTTTTTCATAGGCTTTCACCCATCCCGCTCCCTTTGCATACTGTAAGGTGAAAATGCATTTCGAAAGGAAGTGTAGGAGTGGCTGGGAAAATATTAAAATACTTCGCCGGCGGGAATACAGCCCGGGGATTCCACAATTTATTCGACTCAAACCTGGCAGGGCTTGACCGCCTATATATTTTAAAAGGCGGACCGGGAACAGGCAAATCATCCCTGATGAAAGCAATCGGGGCAGACCTGTCCGAAAAAGGCTATGACCTGGAATACATTTATTGCTCATCTGACAGTCAATCGCTCGATGGCGTCATCATTCCTTCTTTAAAAGCAGGCATTGTCGATGGAACAGCCCCGCATGTGATCGAACCGAAAGCACCCGGCGCGGTCGAAGAATATATCAATCTTGGCGAAGCCTGGGATTCAAGGGCACTGGCTGCATGTAAAGAAGAGATTACCGTACTGTCGGGCCAAATCAGCAATTCCTTTGCAACAGCCTATGACACGTTTGCCGAAGCACTGAGGATTCATGATGAGTGGGAAAAAATCTATATAGAAAATATGAATTTTCAGAAGGCGGATGAACTGACGAAAAAGCTGATTGCGACCTTCTATGCAAATACGAAATTAAATAAGACTCCAACTGTGAAGCATCGTTATTTAGGGGCAGCCACTCCGATTGGAGCGGTGGATTTTGTGCCGAATCTTACGGAGGATATTCAAAAAAGATACTTCATAAAAGGGCGTCCGGGTTCCGGCAAGTCCACCATGCTGAAGAAGCTGGCAAAAGAAGCTGAAAGCCGGGGATTTGATATTGAAATCTATCATTGCGGTTTTGATCCGCACAGCCTGGATATGATCATTGTGCGTGAACTGGGCCTCGCTATCTTTGACAGCACGGCTCCGCATGAATATTTTCCGAATCGGGATGGTGATGAAATCGTCGATATGTATGAAATAACGATCAACTCAGGCACAGATGAAATTTACGCTGAACAGCTAAAGGATATCAGCACCCGTTATAAAAATAAAATGACAGAAGCCATCTCTTATCTGGCACGGGCAAAAACCCAGCGCGACACACTGGAAAAAATCTATGTAAATGCTATGGACTTTTCAGTGGTGGACCGGATCAAAGAGCAGATCCGCTCAGAATTGCTGCTGATTGCAGAAAAAGTTTAATCACGAAAGGAGTATCAAAATGGATTATATGAACTATCCGTTTTATCCCTATATGTATGAGCAAAATGAACATGGACGCATTTTTCCGGGCGGAGGATCAGGAGGAGGCTTCAGCATCCCTGGTTTTCCAGGCGGAGGATCAGGAGGAGGCTTCGGCATCCCGGGATTCCCGCCGGGTGGAGGGTTCGGACCACCAGGACCGCCACCAGGTGGACCGGGCGGCGGATTTGGACCTCCGGGACCACCACCGGGACCTCCAGGTGGTGGAGGAGGCCCTGGAGGACAGGATGGACCACCATCAGCTCCTCCGCCAAACTTTACACCTCAAATGCAGCAGGTTAGCACATTTGCTGTTGATCCTGGTGCCATAAGAGGCTGCTTATTCCGCAATACCTTTGTATGGCTGCAAAACGGAAACAGCTTCTGGTTCTACCCAACCTTTGTCGGCAGAACCTCTGTTGCCGGCTGGCGCTGGAGAAACTGGCGCTGGACGTATTACGGAACAGATTTGAGGAGAATTCGTTCCTTTCAATGCTTCTAACATACAAAAGAGGTATCCCGCATAAGGATACCTCTTTTCGTATATTAAAAAAGAAGATGTGCAGCCAGCACGATCACCGGCAATGTAATCAGCGTCCGCTGGATAAAGATAATAACAAGATCCCAGAAAGATACAGGTATCTTAGAGCCAAGCAGAAGTCCGCCCACCTCTGACATATAAATCAGCTGGGTAACAGATACTGCAGCGACAATAAAGCGGGTCATCTCACTTTCAATGCTTGCTCCGATCACGGATGGCAGGAACATATCGGCGAAACCGACCACAAGTGTCTCAGAGGCGGCTCTTGCTTCCGGAACCTGCATTAATTCAAGCAATGGAATGAACGGCATTCCCAGATACGTGAAAACCGGCGTGTATTCGGCTACGATCAGAGCCAATGTTCCCAAAGCCATGACAATCGGAGCTACACCCATCCACATATCCAGAATATTTTTAGCGCCATCCTGGAAGAAGGCTTTCAGGCTTTGATTGGTGCGTGCTTTATCTAACGCCTGCTTAAGCCCCCAGCTGAAAGGAGTATGTCCTTCAGGAATATTTTCATCAAGCTCCGCTTCCTGCCCGTTATAATACGTATCAGGTTTTTTTGCCAGAGGCCAAATCCTCGGGCTGATGATGGCGCAGATGAAACCTGCCGCGGTGATGGTCAGATAAAAAGGCACAAACATATGGCCAAGATTCACCTGTGAAATCACGACAAGGCTGAAGGTAATGGATACGACAGAAAACGTTGTGCCGATAATGGCTGCTTCCCTTTTCGTATAATAGCCTTCTTCATACTGCTTGCTGGTCAAAAGAACACCAATTGTGCCATCTCCAAGCCAGGAAGCTACACAGTCAATTGAAGACCTTCCAGGCAGCCTGAATACCGGACGCATGATTTTTGTTAAAAGCGATCCAAAGAATTCAAGCAATCCGAAATTCAATAGCAAAGGAAGGAAAAGCCCCGCAAATAAAAAGACCGAGAACAGGATCGGCAGGAGGTCATTTAAGAGAAGTCCTCCTGTGTTTTCGGACCAGATCTGTTCGGGCCCGATTTGAAATAGGGTGATAACGGCAAAAACAGCGCCTATGAATCTTGCTGCTGCCCAAATATAGGGAACATCAAATAAGTTTTTGAAAAATGGGCTATTTTCTATAAAAGCAGGCTTGGCGAATTTCGCCAGCAGAGTGCCCAAAAAAGTAATTACAATAATAAAGGCCATAATTTCCGGAAGGTAGTCTGTAAGCAGATTTTGAATCCAGCCTGAAAAAATTGCTATAGGGATCGTAATATCCCCCTGGTATTTGATCGGAACCATGAATAAGCTGATTCCCATTAAAGACGGTATGAGAAATTTTATCAGATCGGAAGAAGAATGCTTCTTTCTGGATGCATCAATCAATATCATTCACCTTTTTCTTATATTTATAAACCACATGTTATTTTAATTCATTACCCCTAAAAAGCCAACCCTTTCTCTTAAATTCCACCGTTTACCTTCTTTTTAAACTTCTTATTTATTGTCTCCCATATTATGTTAAAATATGAAATAATCAAAAAAATCAAAAAGCGGGTGTAGGGATGTTCAGGTTTCGGTTATATTGGACCTTCACGAAGAAGGCCTTTCTTCGCTCGGCCGTTTATCGGTTTGATGTATGGTCACGGCTCGGCTCAAACCTCATTTTTCTGCTGATGTGGGGCTCGATCTGGACAGCATTATATGCCGGCAGGGAAGAGGCTGGCGGCGTCAGCTTTGAGTCCATGCTGACATATATTGTGGTCAGTCAGTTTTTAACGGGAGTTAATGGGGCAGGCACCCCGCTATGGGAAATCCAGGAGAAGGTTCGTACCGGCGATATTTCCTTGGAATTAATGAGGCCGTTTGATGTGCCGCTCCGCTACCTTTTTGCCGACTTTGGCAGTGTAGCCTTTTACATACTGACAGCGCTGCTCCCTTTATATACCGTCATGTTCATTTTTATGGATTTGACATTGCCTTCAGGATGGGAGACCTGGGCGTTGTTTATCGTATCCGCTTTTATAGGATTCCTGATCCGTTATTGCATTGAAATGTCCTTCGGGCTGCTTTCCTTTTTCCTCGTTGAAACGGGAGGAATTGTCGATGTCTTTTACTTCGCCATGTCCCTTCTGTCCGGTTCCGTCATCCCGCTGTGGTTTTTCCCGGGCTGGCTGGAAACGATGGCGCTTTACCTGCCGTTTCAGGGGATCTATTACATACCAAATGCCATTTTTATAGGCAAAATCTCTGGTACGGAGATTCTGCTTTCCCTGGGTGTCCAATTATTCTGGGCTGCAGCCAGTTATCTGCTGTTACGGTTTGTCTGGAATCGAGCATCCCAAAAAGTGGTGGTACAGGGGGGATAAAGTGTGAGTGTTTTAAACTATTTCGATTTGTATTTCAAGCTCATCTCCGCAGGGGTGAGAGCCCAGCTGCAGTACCGGTTTGCTTTTGTCATGAGGATTGTGGGCCTCATTACATCCTATACAGGCACCGCTCTTACGATGTGGATCATGCTTTATCAGTTTCAGGAACTCGGCTCTTGGACGTTTTACGAGATGCTGTTTCTTTTTGCTGTCTCTGTTTTATCCTGGGGGTTTTGCATCATTCTCTTTTTCCACTTCAGGGGATTGGACACCTACATTTTAAACGGCACGTTTGACCGCTTTCTTGTCAGGCCAATCAATCCTTTTTTTCATTTCATGGCAATGAAATTTGATGTCGCCTCTTTTGGGCAGTTCATCTTCAGCATCGGCATTTTTATTTTGGTCAGCTTTAAGCTGCAGCTGGATTGGACAATGGGGAAAAGCTTGTTTCTGCTGTTATCTGTGGTGGGGGGCATCCTTATTCAGGGAGGACTGCTTGTCATGATTTCTGCCCTCGCTTTCTGGACGACGAAATCGGAGCAATTTTATTGGGTGGCCATGTTTCCTGCCCGAAATCTGACCAATTATCCTTTGGTCATTTATCCGAAAGCCGTCCAATGGTTTACGGCATTTGTGATCCCATTCGGCTTTGTGAACTATTTTCCTGCGGCCGTCCTCCTTGAAAAAGAAACACCCTTTTTCCCGGAGAATATCGGGTATTATTCGCCGCTTGTCGGCATTGTCTTTTTCGCTATTGCTTATTCAATTTGGATGCTGGGTTTAAAGCGATATAAAAGTACAGGTTCATAGGAGGACTGTAAATGCCGATTATTGAGGTTGAACATCTAATGAAGGACTTTATGATTGCCAAGCGGGAGACAGGCTTCCTTGGCGCTGTGAAGAGCCTTGTCAAAAGAGAACATATTAAAAAAGAAGCTGTGAAGGACATCAGCTTTTCGATCAATGAAGGAGAAATGGTCGGCTATATCGGACCGAATGGCGCCGGAAAATCCACCACCATCAAAATGCTGACGGGCATTCTGGTTCCAACCTCCGGAAGTGTGAAGGTGAGCGGCATCATTCCTTATGAGAACAGACAGGAAAATGCCAAGAATATCGGAGTGGTTTTCGGCCAGAGAACACAGCTATGGTGGGATCTGCCTACTATTGAATCGTTTGAGCTGCTGAAGGAAATCTATCAGGTTCCGGATACGCGGTATAAGGAAAATATGGACACCTTCACCGAGATACTGGGGCTGGATGAATTCCTGAACACGCCGGTCCGCCAGCTCTCCTTAGGGCAAAGGATGAGGGCTGACATTGCCGCATCCCTGCTGCATGACCCGCCTATCCTGTTTCTGGATGAGCCGACGATTGGCCTGGATGTCGTCGCAAAGGAAAAAATGAGGACTTTCATAAAAGAGATTAATAGGGAGCGCAGCATAACCGTCATTTTAACCACCCATGACATGGAGGATATTGAAAAGCTCTGTGAGCGGATGATCCTCATCGACCATGGGCAAAAGGTGTATGACGGGGAGATTGCAGTCGTCAAGGAGCGTTTCGGCAAAACGAGGACACTCATCGTGGACCTGGAGGAATCATCACACAGCCTGAAGCTTAAGGGCGGTGAAGTGTATAAAGAAGAAGCAAGCCGCTTCTGGATAAGGTTTAACCGGGATGAAGTGTCAGCTTCAGGACTGATTGCGCAAATTACCGAAACACATAATATCAAGGATCTGACAGTGGAAGAGCCTGCCATCGAATCGATCATCAGCCGCATTTATCAGGAGGGCTATCAGGACCTGCCGGAAACCGTAAAAGTGTAAAAAATAGGCTTGGTCAATATGTCAATATTTTCTGAAAAAATGATATACTATATAGAGGTGATCAAAATGATTCTCTATTTGCTGGGCTTTTGTGCAGTATTGCTGGGAACAGGCGTGTTTGTGGACTGGTGGCATAGAAAGCATGGGGTTGACGATTTTGACCCTGGGGAAAATGAAAAGCATGTATCTGAGTCAGAGAGAGCCTACATGGAGTCCTATATGCATAACATGAAAAATGATCATCATAATGGAATGTAAGCCTCCCGATGAGGCTTCTGCTCATAATAGAAGAGCATGGCGGGTGCCATGCTCTTTTCGTTTTAGAAAAATAAGAATCCCATGGAAATGATCACGCCGCTGACCAGGAGAGTCAGCACGCAGAATCCCATGATGTCTTTCGCCTTTAACCCCGCAATGGCGAGTGCCGGCAGCGCCCAGAAAGGCTGGATCAAGTTGGTCCAGGCATCACCCCATGCGACCGCCATGGCTGTCTTAGGGATGGAAGCTCCCATTGACTGAGCCGCTTCAAGCATAATCGGAGCCTGAACAGCCCACTGTCCTCCGCCTGAAGGAACGAAGAAGTTCACAAGCCCCGCGCTTAAAAACGTGAAGAAATGGAACGTGTAATCATTTGAAATGCTGACAAACGCTTCGGACATCACCGCCGCCAGTCCTGAGGCGGTCATCATGCCCATGATTCCGGCATAAAACGGGAACTGAATAATGATTCCGCTGGCTCCTTTTACCGCATTCAGGACCGCTTCGAGGAACTGTTTTGGCGTGCCGTGGAAAAGAATCCCCAGGAACAGGAACAGGAAGTTCACGATATCAAGATTCAGAGTAAAGCCATTTGATGCGAAATAATAAAATAAGAACGCAAGTCCAAGAATCCCCGCAAGCAAGGAAATGATGCGGCTGTTTTCCAGGCGTTCAGCAGGTGTCATCGCCTCTTTTTCGAGTGCAGCTGCCTGGATGTCTTCTTGAAGAAGGGCAGGATCAACCACGATTGTTTCCTCTTTCGATGGCATCATAAAGCGGTTTACAAACGGAAGAACCAATAATAAGGCGACAACAATAAAAATATTGAAGCCGGCGAAAATCGTCTGATCAGTAGAAATGACGCCAATCATACCTTCAGAAAAGTGGCCCGGCGTAGCAATGGTTAATGGAATCGAGCCGGAAATTCCCCCGTGCCAGACAACGAATCCTCCGTAAGCGCTTGCAATTAACAGGCGATAATCCACATTTTTCACCTTTTTGGCAAGCTCTTTTGCAAACAAGGCACCGATTACAAGGCCGAAACCCCAGTTAATTAAACTTGCAACCATCGACACAAATGACACAATCAGGATGGCCTGGCCGGGTGATTTGGCCAAGGATGCCAGGGCGCCTAACCCCTTTTTAAACAGCCTGCTGCTGGCCAGCACATGTCCTGTGACTAAAACCAGCACCATCTGCATGGAAAAAGTCAGGAGACCCCAAAACCCATTTCCCCAATGCTGAACCATCTGGTAAGGTCCATTATCTGTAAAAATCAAGCCCAATCCAAAAACCGCAAAAGTTAGGATAATGACAAATAAAAATGGATCCGGCAAATACCGCTGCATAATGCGGTTAAAAAATGATACAAGAACCTTCATGCTGCAACCCCCTAATAATTTTTTCTCGAACCTAGTATACTTTCTTTAAAATTCAGTTTATTCCTTCTTTTCTGAAATGATTCTTGTATAAAGGCGGGGCAGGCAGCTGTGGGGCAGTTTGTGAAGGTGGAATGAGATTAATAGATTGAATCGCGGGGAAGACTTCGGACTCAGGAAAGAGAAAAGCTGGTGTTAGAGTCAGAACCGGGATCAACTTCGGACACAAAAAGAGAAAAAGGGTTGCTTAGAGTCAGAACCCGGATCAACTTCGGACACAAAAAGAGAAAAAGGGTTGCTTAGAGTCAGAACCCGGTGCAACTTCGGACACAAAAAGAGAAGAAGAGCGGCTTAGAGTCAGAACCCGGATCAACTTCTGACACAAAAAGAGAAAAAGGGCGCTCCAGAGTCAGAACCCGGATTAACTTCGGACACAAAAAGAGAAAAGGGTTGCTTAGAGTCAGAACCTGGATCAACTTCGGACACAAAAAGAGAAAAAGGGTTGCTTAGAGTCAGAACCCGGTGCAGCTTCGGACACAAAAAGAGAAGAAGAGCGGCTTAGAGTCAGAACCCGGATCAACTTCGGACACAAAAAGAGAAAAAGGGCGGCTTAGAGTCAGAACCCAGATCAACTTCGGACACAAAAAGAGAAAAAGGGTTGCTTAGAGTCAGAACCCGGTGCAACTTCGGACACAAAAAGAGAAGAAGAGCGGCTTAGAGTCAGAACCCGGATCAACTCGGACACAAAAAGAGAAAAAGGGTTGCTTAGAGTCAGAACCCAGAACAACTTCGGACACAAAAAGCGAAAAACGGCGCTCCAGTGTCAGAACCCAGCCCAGCTTCAGACACAAAAAGAAAAAATCCGCGCCCCAGTGTCCAAGCCGCCAGCTCCCCGCAACACCCCCCCAACAAACAAAATCAAAAAAACAGACCCCCTACCAGAGGTCTGCCCAATTATTTTTTCCGCTTAACAGGTATTGTCTCCCTGCGCAGCATTTTCAATAACGATATACACATAAAAATAAGGATAATGGTGAATGGAAGCGCCGACACCAGCGAGGCTGTCTGCAGGCCTTCGAGTCCGCTGCTTAAGAGCAGGACTGCGGCAATGGCTCCCATTAGCAAGCCCCAGACAATCCGCGGGAATAGCGGCGGGTTCAGGGTGCCGTTAGCGGTCATAACGCCCAGGATATACGTTGCCGAGTCAGCTGATGTAATCAAGAATGTCAAAATCAGCAGAATGGACAGCACTGAAACCAAAAAGCTGAAAGGCAAATGGTTATAGGTCTGGAACAGCGCAGAAGTCACATCATTGTTAACGGCTTCCGCAATCTGTGTGCCGCCGAATAAATCAAAGTGCAGCGCTGTACCGCCAAATACGGCAATCCACACAAGCGCGATGAACGGAGGAACGATCAGGACGCCGACAACAAATTCGCGGATCGTTCTCCCCTGGAAACACGGGCAATAAAGGCGCCGACAAAAGGGGACCAGGCAATGGCCCATGCCCAGTAAAAAATTGTCCAATCGCGGATCCATGTGCCTCCCTTGTAGGGGGTTAAGCGCAGGCTCAGCTTAATAAAGCTTGAGATATAGTCGCCGATTCCAAGTGTAAAAGTATTTAAAATAAACACAGTCGGGCCGGTAACCAGTACAAAAATCATCAAGGCCAGTGCCAGTCCGAGATTGATGTTGCTCAAGTATTTGATTCCTTTATCAAGACCTGTCGAGGAGGACAGCAGAAACAAAGAAGTCATTACCGCAATAATCAGAATCTGAGTCATAGTGCTCTGCTCAATGCCGAATACTGCGTCAAGGCCGCCGTTAATCTGCAGAATGCCCAGTCCAAGCGAGGTCGCAACCCCCATGACTGTGGCAATAACGGCCAGGATATCAATGACCTTTTTCAGCAGGACAGGATCTTTTTTCTTGCTGAATAAAGGAGTTAAAGTGGTAGAGATCAGTCCGTTTTCTCTCCTCCTGAATTGGAAATACCCCATGGCCAGTCCCACGATCGTAAACACAGACCATTGGCTGACTCCCCAGTGGAAAAACGAGTAGCCCATCGCCTCGCGGGCGGCTTCAGCTGTTAAAGGATCCATGCCTTCCCTTGGCGGAGTGAAATAATGGCTCATCGGCTCTGCAATTCCCCAGAAAACCAATCCAATCCCAAACCCTGCACTGAATAACATCCCGATCCATGTGAAAAATGGATAATCTGCTTTATCTTCATCATTCCCAAGCTTGAGGCGGCCATATTTGCTGACAGCCAAAAAAATACAGAATAAGACAAAAAACAAGACCGAAATTAAGTAAAACCAGCCAAATGCGTATGTAGTAAAATTGAAAGCTTTTGTTGCACCACTGGCGAACAGATCAGGAGCCAGGGCCCCCAGTAATACTAAGAATGTTATAACTACGGCTGAAACCCAAAATACACTGTTTATACTGCCGGATTTATCATTCAATAAAATCCCCCCTAAATATGAATCACATTTGTATTTTGGCCTTCTTTTCTGTCTAATCATTCATTGGGATTTGTAAAGTGCAGGTAAAATGGGATTAAATAGAAGGGGAAAAGCTGTCCGAAAACGGAGAAAGCACAAATCTCTTTGATACCTTACCCTGAACACGATGACATAAACCCGTTTTGATGGAAAAAGGAGTGCTCTTATGGATATCCAATTATTAACTGAGCTTTTTGAAGAAAACCGGGACAAAGAAAAAGCGATGCCCATGCAAAACTATATGAAAAACCACTTTCCCTTCCTGGGAATCAAGTCACCTGAAAGAAGAGCCCTGTTAAAGGAATACTTCAATAAGACAGGCCTGCTGAAGCAGGAGTTTAATCCAGCATTTGTGGAAGCCTTATGGACCATGGAGGAGCGTGAATATCAGGCTGCCGCCCTCGATTACATAGGGAAATTCACCAGGAAACTGGACAAAAGCCATCTGGCATTTGTAGAAAAACTGGTTACAACAAAATCCTGGTGGGATACTGTTGACATGCTGGCCACCCACGCAGTGGGCGCCATCGCGGCCAAAAACCCGGAAGTCATCCCCGAAAAAATAGAGGGATGGGCGACCAGCGAAAACATGTGGCTCCGCAGGACTGCCATCCTATTCCAGCTGAAATACAAAAACGGCACTGACGAAGAGCTGCTCTACCGCTACATCCTTCTAAACAGTGAGAGCAAGGAATTCTTCATCCAAAAAGCCATCGGCTGGGCGCTCAGGGAATACTCGAAAACAAATCCCGAGTCAGTAAAAAGGTTTATTGAATCAAACACACTTGCAAAATTGAGCATCAGGGAAGGGAGCAAGTATGTAGGCTAGGAAGAGCAATTATTTAAACTAAGCGTAAGAACATGATAGAATGGCAAATAAGTTTTTTAGAAAAATACTACAGCCAGAAGGTGAATCTTAAATGATCAAATGTATTGCCAGTGATATGGACGGAACGCTATTAACCGCCACACAGAAAATTACGCCTGAAAATTTAGAAGCCATTAAAGCCGCACAGGAAAAAGGGGTTGAAGTGGTCATCGCGACCGGGCGCTCCTATTTCGAAGCAAGCTTCGTCCTCGATGAAGCCGGAATTTCCTGTCCGATTATTTGCGTAAATGGGGCAGAAGTAAGAGCCTCGGACGGGAAAGTCGTATCCTCCAGCCCGCTCGATAAGGACCTGGCCAAAAAAGCAGCCTATATCCTTGTTCGGAACAATGTGTATTTCGAGGTTTACACCAACCAGGGTACCTATACCATTGATGAAGACCGCGGCGTGTCCATTATTGTCGACATCTTTTTAAGCGGAAATCCGGAAGCGGATATTGATGAAGTGACCAAAGCGGCACAAGAGCGCTTTACAAAAGGGCTTGTCCATAAAGTGAACAGCTATGACGAGCTTTTCAACAGTGACGAGCATCAAATTTACAAGCTGCTGGCCTTCTCCTTTGAACCGGATTTTCTCGTTTCCGCGAAAGAAGACCTGCTGAAGCTTGAAGGCATGGCCGTAAGTTCTTCAGGGGATGAGAACCTGGAGCTGACAAGTGTGAACGCCCAAAAGGGAATTGCCCTTGAAGCATTTGTGAAAGAAAAAGGAATCTCGCTTTTGGAAACCATGGCCATTGGCGATAATTATAATGATTTGTCCATGTTCAAACGCGCAGGAAGATCGGTTGCCATGGGAAATGCCGATGACATCATTAAAGCACAATGCGATGCGGTAACATCCGCAAATGAAGAAAGCGGTGTAGCAGAGGCAATCTGGGAAGTCCTGAAGTAAATTTCAAGGGAGGCTGAAGGCTGGATGAAACAGGTGTTAGGTTTAGGGCTGCTCGTCTTGGGCCTGCTGGCCGGGTGTTCAAGTGCAGGCGAGAATGATAACGGGAAGCAAATCGAGGATCAGGAGGCCAGCCTTCCTGCCGGTTCAGAGCCGGAAATAGTAGCAGATGAGCTTGATATTCCCTGGTCCATTGCCAAAGCAGGCGAAACCTTTTACATGACGGAAAGACAGGGAAGCATTGTGAAGGTCGAGGACGGAAAGAAAGAACGCCAGAAAGTGGAGCTGGCAAAAAAGCTTTCTACCGCTTCTGAAGCAGGCTTGCTCGGCTTTGTGCTGGCCCCTGATTTTTCACAATCAAACGAAGCGTACGCCTATTACACCTATGAAAACACATCAGGCCAGTTTAACCGGATTGTCATCTTCAAGCTTCAGGATGGGACTTGGAAAGAGGACAAGCTTTTGCTTGATAAAATTCCAAGCGGGCAGTACCATCATGGCGGCCGGCTTGAAATAGGCCCGGATGGAAAGCTTTATGCAACGGCAGGCGATGCTGCGACCGATCCCGAAATTGCCCAGGACGTGAATTCCCTCGGAGGAAAAATCCTAAGAATGAATCCCGACGGCAGCGTACCAGCGGATAATCCGTTCAGCGGCTCTTATGTCTACAGCTACGGCCACCGCAATCCGCAGGGGCTTGCCTGGGCTGAGGATGGGACTTTATATGAAAGTGAGCACGGCCCATCAGCCAATGATGAAATCAATAAGATCCTTCCCGGGAAAAATTACGGATGGCCCGTCATAAAAGGGAACGAGAAGAAGGAAGGCATGGAATCTCCGCTGTTTACCTCGGGGGATGACGAAACCTGGGCTCCTTCCGGGATGGCCTATTATAAAGGCAAGCTTTACACCGCCGCCTTAAGAGGTAATGCCGTTCTGGAGTTTGATCTGGAAACGAAGAATGTCAGAAAGGTTGTGTCGAATTTAGGCAGAATCCGCGATGTCTTCATTGAAGGGGATGTGCTTTATTTTATCAGCAATAATACAGACGGACGCGGCAATCCGCTTGAGAAGGATGACAAGCTTTATAAAATTCAGCTTTCCGATATATAAAAAAGCCTGGCAGCAGTGCCAGGCTTCAGTTTTTAGCTGAAAGTCCATGCATGATGAATTGTATGGTCAGCTCGATTTCTTTTTCATCATCCCAGTCGGCTTCAGGCAAGATTAAATACCTCGCGATAAGAAAGCCGAATATCGACGTAAAGGTCATTCGGACGGCACTATAGGGCGGGATATCAATCACTTGCCCTTTTTTCTGGTAGAATTCAGCCAAACTGGCAAAACGATCGAATACTTTCATGGCGATATGCTCTTTAAACTGTTCCTTGAGTTCAGGGTGGAACGGAATTTCCTGAATCAGGATCTTGATAAGAGGCATATTGTTTTTAAGGAACTCGATCCGGTTTTCCATCATGGCCCGTAAAAAGTCTTCAAAATGTTCATATTTATGATCGATGACTTTATACAAATCTTTAATGACGAACGGAGCAATCAGCTTTGCCATCATCGGCGAAACGATCCCCATCAGCAAATCCTTTTTGGTTTTATAGTGCCTGAAGATGGTTCCTTCGGCTACTCCTGCCTTCTTGGCGATTTCGCTTGTCGAAGTGGCGGCAAAGCCCTTTTCAGAAAACGATTCAATCGCAGCCATGATAATTTTCTTCTGCTTCTCCGTAAGCTTTTCTTCTTCCTGAAATAACTCTTCTAAAATGGAATCCTGCTCTGGCATGGTAAGCTCCTTTATACGTGCAAAATCTATAGCTTTATTATAAAGGAATGAAATTATAAAAAGAAATTTTATATTTTCCGGTACCGTCTTAGGGCAGCAATATTCAGAACCATAAAGAGCAGGGAGAAAGCGAGCAGCATCAGCAGATCTTTATAAATCATATCCCATCCAAAACCTCTCACCATTACATTTCGTAATGCTTCAGCCGCATAATATAAAGGTGTGAAAGGGCCGACCCAGCTGAGCCACTCTGAAATGGTCTCAAGATTGAACAGCCCCGAGAAAAAGATCTGCGGAACCACTATAATGGGAATGAATTGGATCATCTGCAGCTCATTGTTGGCAAACGATGACAGCAGGATTCCCAGAGTCAATGCTGTCAGCGAAAGAAGCAATGTGATCAGAAGGACATAGCCAAAAGAGCCTTCCATTATCATGCCAAGCACATAGATTGTGTACCAGGCAATGATGGCTGCCTGGATCATCGTGAAAATCCCAAATCCAATAATATACCCTGTAACAATTTCCCATTTCCTGAGCGGACTGGTCAAAAGCCGTTCGAGTGTTCCGGTGGTCCTTTCCCTTAAAAAGGATACCCCGGCAATCAGGAATACAAAGAAAAAGATAAAGAATCCAAGCAGAACCGGCCCGAAATAATCAAACTGCCCCATGTCCTCGGAGCCGAATAAATAATCGGTTTTTACTTCCTGATTCCCGCCATTTGGCTGCAGTGGCTTCAATGCACCCTTAACCCATCTCATCACAGTCCCGTTGATATTTGGGTCACTGCCTTCGAGAACGACTGACGTCGGCGTTTGATCAAACATCAGATACGCATCCAGCTTCTTGTCTGATAAGTCCTTTTCCGCGAGCTTCTCTGTTTCATAGTATTCGAGCTTGGCATGTTCCAGGTTGAGCTGAGCCTCTATTTTTTCAGGCAGATCCACGAGGCCGATTTTTGGCGTATATTCATCTCCGTTAAACACAAGATGAAGCATGGTCATGACCAGGATCGGGGCGAGGATCAATAGAGCCATTGTCCGTTTATCTCTTACAATCTGGCGCAGTATTCGAATAACCAGAGCCATAATCCTCATGTTAGGCACCTCCATATGCCAGGAAGGCATCTTCTATATTGGCCGCGCCTGCTTGCTGCATTAATTCTTCCGGTGTCCCTGCTGCAATGAGCTGTCCGTCTCTGATCATGCCCAGCCTGTCGCACTTTCCTGCTTCATCCATGACATGAGTGGTCACAAGGATGGTAGTCCCTTTCTCCTTCAGGCGTTTAAACGATTCCCAGATGCTTCTTCTGAGGACGGGATCAATTCCTACAGTAGGTTCATCAAGAATGAGGAGACCGGGACTATGCAGAAGGGAAATGGCAAGGGAAAGTCTTCTCTTCATACCTCCTGAATAGTCGGAAACCATTTTATGAAGGTGGTCTGTTAATGAAACCAATTCCATCACCTCATTCATCCGCTGCCTTTTTTCTTTGCCGCCTAAACCGTACAGAGCCGCAAAGAATTCCAGATTTTCCTTTGCTGTTAAGTCGGTGTACAGAGCATCGGATTGGGCCATGTAGCCGATTCGTTTGATCAGGTCCAGCCTGGGCATTTTTTCGCTGAAAATATAATTTTCACCCTGTGCTGGCTCCTCCAGGCCTGCCAGCTGTTTAACAAGCGTCGTTTTGCCTGCTCCGGATGGGCCGAGCAGGCCGAAAATCTCCCCTTCATAAATCTCAAGGCTGATGTCATTTAGAACCTGATGTTTTCCGTAATTTTTGGATACATGTTGAATGGAAACGATTGGATTATTCATTTGTTCACTCCTTTTTCAAAAGTGAGTAATCACTCACTCCCATCGTAAATGAACCACCGCCTGTTTGTAAAGTGAGTAATCACTCATTTTGGTTAATATTCTGCTTAAGATGAGCGTTTTGTGAGTTAAGTCACTTCTTCACAAGCGGGTCTCAGCTAGAATATTTCTTAAGAATGGTAAAAGCGGGGGATGGGAATGGAATATGAAAAGCAGGATCATAGGCCGTTAATCAACGAATTTTTAGGCAAGATTGAGATTTTTAAAGAGCTCCCCATTGAATCTCTAGAGCGGATCGATAATCGAATTATTAAGAAAGCTTATTTAAAAGGCGAAAGAATTATGTCTGAATATGAGATTGCCCAGGGAGTTTACTTTGTGCACTCCGGCATTGTGAAGCTGACGAAGCAGGATGAACATGGAAATGAGCTGATTGTCTGCATTAAGAAAAAGGGCGAAATTTTTGCTGAAGCCAACCTCTTTAATCAGGAGGGCCATACGTATCCTGCGACAGGTACCATGGTGCAGGATGGTGAAATCTATTTTCTGAAGACCGATGAACTGGAGCAGGAGCTTCTGTATTCGCCGGAAATGGCCGTACAGATTATCCGCTTTATGAGTGAATCTCTGCGTGATATGACCTCGATTATGAGGGATATTGCGCTGCTTGATGTGTATACGAAAACAGTCCGGACTTTGGAAAGGCTTGCGGAAAAGTTCGGCGCCAACTACTGCAACCGGATGCACCTTGAGCTTCCGATAACCGTCCAGGAATTCTCCACCCTTGTTGGAACATCCCGGGAAAGTGTCAGCCGTGTTTTTTCCAGGCTGAAAAAAGAAGGCATCATCGAAATTACAGGCAGGAAAATCGTTATTGTGGACTGGTGCAAATTTTGCTCCCTTTACCGCCAGAAGCTGTAGGGAACCGTCTTTACTCCAGCCTGCTTTTTTGTTATATAATAGAGTCATAGACTTATGACTCTGAGGTGCAAAGCATGGCTGATTTTCGTTCGAGTGAGATTATCAAAAAACCTGTACATGAAGTATTTGATTATATGATTAAGATGGAAAATGTCTCTGAACTTATGCCGTTTGTCGTGAAAGTGGAAAAACAGACCGAGGGAGAGACCGGAAAAGGAACAAAGTTTGTGGAAACACGCATGGTCAGAGGGAAAAAGATCAGCGCAGAAGTTGAAATCATTGATTTTGAACAGGACAGAACCTATACCACCCGCAGCAATGCCAATGGACTGATCACCGAATATAAATATGATTTTCATGAAATAGAAGAAGGAACCCAGGTGGAGATGGAAGCAACCGTCAAAACCAGCGGGCTTGTTGCCAGATTGACGAGGCGTTTCATCGTGAATATTGTGAAGCAGGAAGACGGAAGCCAGCTTCAGTATTTGAAGGAAATGATGGAGAAGTAGCAGAAAAGGGAGCGGAAGGCTCCCTTTTTTCTATATTTTATAAGTCCAAAAGCGCTCTTTATACATTCTTGCCAGTACTTCCGGATCCTGATTTTTAATGCTTTCTTCCATGTTCGCTGCCATCAGCTGTGTCTGGGAGGCGTGCGCCTTAATGGCTGCGATTTTCCGGTCGATAACCGCACTTACATCATTGACCACATCAGCCTGGCCGATTTCTTCCTCACAGTTATTGGAGAAGGCGACACAGTGAACCTTCGGACGCTTGTCAGCAGGCAGGTCTTTTACCGCACGGATGACAGCAGCTCCTGTCGCGTCATGGTCCGGGTGCACAGCATACCCCGGGTAGAACGTGATGACAAGGGAAGGGTTCGTCTCGCCGATGATGGCTCCGAGCCTGTTTGCAAGCATTTCCTCATCTTCAAATTCGACAGTTTTATCCCGGTACCCAAGCATCCTTAAATCCTGGATGCCCAAAACCCTGGCTGCTTCCTCCAGCTCTTCTTTGCGGATTTTCGGCAGGGTTTCTCTGGTGGCGAAAGGGGGATTTCCCATATTGCGCCCCATTTCTCCAAGCGTCAGGCATGCGTAGGTGACGGGTGTGCCATTATCGATATGTAAGGAAATCGTTCCTGATACGCCAAATGCTTCATCATCCGGATGAGGGAAGATGACGAGTACATGTCTTTCCTTTTCCATCATGGTCGTGCTCCTTTCCTTTCATGTCCTCTTATTCAAAAGGAGTTTCACTAATTTGCAGGGCGACTGCCAGCTTGCCGCTGAAATCATGGCCGGCTAAAAGGAGCCTGTTCTCTTCATCCACTTCAAAGTGGGTAATTCCTTCAGCATACACCCAGCCAAAATTCATTTTCAATCCAACCCGGTAAGGGCCCTTGCCGGTGACCTTTCCATGTTCATAAACCAATTGGGCATTGCGGATATAGGCGCCTGAAGAAAAGAAGGTTTCATCAAAATGGGAAGCGTATGCCCCGTTTGTTGTTTCCAGATGAATAAAGACCTCTTTCCCGGCAAGACGGTCGATCTCTTTTTGCACATGTTCCATTACTGCTGGTTCCATTTAATAGTCCCCCTTTCATATTATCTTTCTGTTTATCTTACTAAAAAAGGGAATGAAAAGCGAAAAAGTAATCTCATCGTGGACCGCTAAATTAATATCGCGGGAATTTATTTTTATCTGCTAAACCGCCCATAGCCAAAAGAACAGAGCCCATCCGGACTCTGTTCCCCTCATTTTTATTCTGATTCAGTACGGCCTGCGCCATATTTGCGGTATGCACCCGGCATGGTCGGGCCCACATATTCATTTAATTGGAAGCCATGGTTGATGGCCGCAGTAATGAAGTCCTTCGCTGTTTGAACGGCTTCTTTGACAGGCTTGCCTTTTGCAATTTCTGCTGTGATGGCAGAAGAGTAGGTGCAGCCGGCGCCATGAGTGTAAGTCGTTTCAACGCGTTCGCTCTCATAAAGAGTGAACTCTTGTCCATCATATAGAAGGTCGACGGCTTTTTCGTGCTGAAGCTTGCTGCCGCCCTTGATTAATACATATTTAGCGCCAAGTTCATGAATTTTAACAGCTGCTTCCTTCATGTCTTCAACCGTCTTGATCGGACCGGTTTTAGCCAGCTGCCATGCTTCAAACAGGTTTGGTGTGACCACTGTTGCAAGCGGGACAAGCAAATCTCTTAATGCTTCGTTCAATTCAGGATGAATCGGCTCATCTTCGCCTTTGCAGACCATAACCGGATCGATGACTACGTGATCCAGGCTGTTTTCCTTAATAGTCTTTGCGGCAATTTTGATCACTTCTTCAGAACCGAGCATGCCTGTTTTCATTGCATCGATTCCTGTCGAGATAATCGTTTCGATCTGTGTTTCCAGAATATCTGTAGAAATCGGGAACACGTTGTGGCTCCAGTTATTTTTAGGGTCCATCGTCACGATCGTAGTCAGCGCAGTCATTCCGTAAACGCCAAGCTCCTGGAATGTCTTAAGATCAGCCTGGATGCCGGCGCCGCCGCTCGTATCCGAACCTGCGATGGTCATTACTTTTTTCATTGTCATATGCCTAATTCCTCCTTGCTGATATCTTTTACTAATTATAACAATAAGTGAAAAAGGGAAAAACTATAACGAATCGATTAGATGATTTCTCAGCATTAAGTTGTCCGCTATTGTTTTCAAAAATACAAAAGAGATCAATGAAACAAAAAAGGAGCTATTCCTCAAAGAAGAATAACTCCAGGCCAGTCTTTTAATTTACAACTTCTACATCGCTTTTCTTCACGAATCCTAAACGATGGTTGTAAAAAATCTGATAGTATTCATCATTTCCTTTTACAACCTTATTCGTAGCCGGATCATTATAATACTTTGCATGATAGTAATCGGACTGAATTGGTGCTGTTGCTGTATAGATTTGGCCAGCCGGCATCTGGTATAGAACCTGTGCTTTTCCTCTTGCCCATTCTGCAATTCCGGCCTCATCGTAAGCTGCGTCGTCCGGATAGGCAGCACCATATACAGGAATGGAATCAAGCCCTTCTTTTGGCGTGATGAGAGTCCCGCTGCCTGGGACGCTATTTTTATTGTTCGGATTATAGAACCAGGCTGTTTGGCCGCTGTAGTAAATAGCTGTCCAATCGCCTTCCTGACCGGCTTTATAGAAACTCTGTCCAATCGCAGCTTTATTGCCCCAGTCATTAATATTTTTTGTGCTGGTGCCGCCAGGATGAAGCAGGGGATCACTGACCAATGGTGCCTCAAAGCTTGGTTCGCTGTATAAATGAATCAGGCTTGAAGACTCAGGCTCCTGTTTAATTCCTCTGTACGTAAAGTCTGGCTTATTTGTATTGAAATTTGGGCGGATTGTGACGATATTACTGTCTTTGTCTCCTCTGCTTGGATTAATGGAAGCTCCAAGAAGGTCGAAAAAGTGTCCCCAATCCCAATAAGCGCCCGGATCCCAGTGCATGCTCTTATGTTTTGCTGTTGTTAAGCCAGGTATCTCATCATGGCCGATAATGTGCTGTCTGTCCAAAGGGATGTTGAATCGGTCTGAAAGGTATCTTACAAGCTTTGCAGTAGAGCGGTACATTTGCTCACTGTACCAGTCTGCTCCTTCTGCAGCATACCCTTCATGCTCCAATCCGATTGAATGCATATTAAAATACCAGTTTCCTGCATGCCATGGCACATCTTCAGGACGGACCATCTGGGTGATTTTTCCGGTCTCTGAATCTATGACATAGTGTGCACTAACGTAGGATGGATTCTGGAAGTGGCTGATGGCGGATTCTGCCGTGCCCTCAATATCATGGATAATAATATAGCGAATATCTAAATCGTCCTTTGGCCGATTGGCGATATCGTAGTTGCCGTAATTACTTGTGCTGCTTGAAAATTGCTTATAAGCAGCAGGAATGAAAGTGCAATCAAGGCCATTGGGACAGTCGGTATTTGTGTATTTGGTGTTGCGAAGAGGGATAGTGCCAGCTGTAGTCTTATTTGGTGTAATTTCCTTGGCGTTTAATACGACTCTTTGTCCATCAAGGTTTTTTCTGGCAGCACCTTGCTGAATGGTCTCAAAGACTTGATCTGCAAAGTCCTTAGCAATGGCTTCCTGGTCTGTTCCGCTGTATTTAACGACGGCACCGTACCAATCTGCTGCATCGGAAGGAAGTTCCCCTGTCGTTTGGCGTGCAAACTCTGCTAATAAAGCTGCACCGCCCCGGATATTTTGTTCAGGGTCTTTTTTTAAGATTTCCGGATCTTCATTTAGAAGGTTTGCGGCTGTTTTAAGCGTGCTATTCTCGCTATCCGAAACCGCAATGATTCCGTCGTCATGCTTGCCCCTGGCGCTCATGTCGGCTGGCAAATCTGCCAGGTTCATAATGCCATAGCCTCCGACCTCGCTTTGGCCTTCATGATGCTCCCAGCGTGACTGGTTATAAGCGACGGCGAGAAGGACAGATTCAGGTACTTCAAATTCCTTCGCCGCTTTTTCAAATGCCTTTTGCAAGTGGTGCGATTCTATGCTGTTTTCTGTTGAGGCTGCGGAAGTTACGCTTGGTGTAAAGTCAGCGGGGATAGCCAAAAGGCTTGCGGTTAAGGAGAACGTTAAAATGACGGATGATAGCTTTTTAAATCTCAATGTATTCCCTCCCGTATATAGAGATATATGAAGTTCTTTCTAATAGCTGAAGGATTATACCTGCACATTACATGTTAAATGATTCCATCGGTTTATAGGATTTTCTAAAAAAAGGTAATTGGTAGCAGAATGGAGATAGGGAGAAAGTAGGGGGGATTCAAAGCGATCCGCACAACCGGCAGGCCTTTTTCAAAGAAACACATTGGATTAGATGGTAAAATAAAACGATAAGGATAGTACGTCGCTGTTCCACATCACACAAAGTCAGGTGAAGGAAATGAGTACAACAGGCATTATTTTGGCAGGAGGGCATTCGAGCCGTATGGGGGAGAATAAGGCTCTGCTAAAAATACAGGGAAAAACAGTGATTGAACGCATCGCCGATTCATTGGCTTCTTATACATCCCAGATGATCGTCGTTGCGAATAAACAGGATGAATACCGGTTTCTTGGGCTTCCGATAGTCAGTGACAAATGGATAGAAAAAGGTCCGCTTGCAGGAATTCAAGCAGGGCTGTCAGCGTCAACAACCCAAAAAAATCTGATTGTTGCCTGTGATATGCCCTTCATATCCGTGGATTTAGGGAGAATTCTGCTAGAAGAACTAAACAGCCGTCAGGCCGCTGTACCGGAAATGGAAGGCCGCCTTCATCCTCTGTTTGCTGCTTACCGAAAAGATGCTAAAGAAGCAGCTGAACATGCTTTAAGGAATAATCAATTAAGAATCCGTGAGTTTTTAAATGAAATAGACACTGCCATATTAAAGGATGAAGAACTGAAGAAGAGAGGTTTTCTCGCCGAGGATGCCTATTTTTTTAATATGAATCATCCGGATGAGTACCAGCAGGCTCTAAAAATGGCAGCTGAAGAGGAAGGAAAATTATATTAAGCAATCATCCATTTCACTTCCGGCACAGGTTATGTCAAAATGAAACAAATAAGGCTAGAATAGGTTTTTTATATAAATGAGGTGATTCCATGAATTTTGAGATTTCAAAAGATCCGATCAATATTCAAAGTGTGATCGATAAAGTGGTACAGCGCGAAGCAGGAGCGATTACGACTTTCATCGGAACCGTCCGCGAGCTGACTCACGGTAAAAAAACACTGTACTTAATCTATGAAGCATACGAGTCCATGGCTGTGAAAAAACTGGAGCAGATTGGAACCGAGATAAAAGAACGCTGGAACGGGGCGGAAGTGGCGATTACCCACCGCACAGGCAAGCTGGATATTACCGATGTAGCGGTGGTCATTGCCGTTTCCACTCCACATCGTGCCGATTCTTATGAAGCAAACCGCTATGCGATTGAAAGAATTAAAGAAATTGTGCCGATCTGGAAAAAGGAACATTGGGAAGATGGCGAAGAGTGGATCGGCAACCAGCTGGAAACAGTGGCATATCCAAAAGGGAAGCCGGAGGGGGAAGATTTAAATGAATAAAATCATGTTTTTTGCCCATTTGCGGGACCGTGTTGGAGAAGAGTCTGTAGCAAGGGATTTCAGCGGCAAAACCATCGCTGAACTGAAACAGCTGCTTGAGGAAGAATTCGGGCTGAAGCTTGATTCAGTCATGGCAGCTGTGAACGAAGAATTCGCTTCAGATGATGAAGTCATTCAGAATGGAGATACGGTTGCGTTTATCCCTCCAGTCAGCGGCGGGTGATGCAGCTTTTCTTTCATTGAGAGGAGGGGCCCTATTGTCTGAAAGGTATTCACGCCAGACCCTGTTTGCGCCGATTGGAAAAGAGGGACAGGAAAAAATCCGCTCTAAGCATGTGCTGATCATCGGCGCCGGCGCACTTGGTTCTGGAAATGCGGAATTGATGGCGCGTTCCGGGGCCGGCAAACTGACGATTATTGACCGCGATTATGTCGAGGAAAGCAATCTGCAGCGCCAGCAGCTTTTTGCAGAAAGCGATGCCGCGGAAAAAATGCCGAAAGCGGCTGCTGCAGAAAAACGGCTTAAACAGATTAATAGCGAGGTTGAGATCCGCTCGATTATTGGTGATGCTACTCCGGAGAAGCTGGAAGAGCTTGCTGAAGGGGTCGATCTGATTCTCGATTCAACTGACAACTTTGAAACCAGAATGGCTATTAATGATATCTCCCAGAAATATTCTATTCCGTGGATCTATGGAGCCTGTGTCGGCAGCTTTGGCATGAGCATGACCATCCTTCCGGGGAAAACGCCATGCATGAATTGCTTACTGAAAAAAATCCCGATCCAGGGGATGACCTGTGACACCGGCGGGATCATTGCGCCTGCTGTACAAATGGTCGTCGCCCATCAGGCGGCAGAGGCACTGAAAATTCTGGCAGAGGACTGGGAAGCGGTCCGGACTGCCATGGTCAGCTTTGATTTATGGCGAAACCAGTACACAAGCATGAAGGTGTCAAAAGCGAAGGATGAAGGCTGCTTATCCTGCGGAAAAGAACGAACTTATCCTTATCTGCAGGCGGAAAACATGATGAAATCCACCGTTCTCTGTGGAAGGGACACCGTTCAGATCCGCCCTCCGAAAGAACTCGTAATCGAGTTCACGGAAATCGCCCGGCAGCTGAAATCACTCGGCTATCAGGTAAAGGGAAATCCATATCTGCTTTCCGTCGACTTGGAGGAGCAGCGGATGGTCCTTTTTAAAGACGGACGCGCCCTGATCCATGGCACAAAGGATTTAGCGCATGCGAAGTCCATTTACCAGCGGATTATGGGGTAAGCTGAAGATTCAATCAGTGAAGTTGAACTAAAACTAGTGCTTATTTATCATATATAACCCTCTTCCTTTTCTGTAAAATAAATACAAAAGAATAGAGAGGTTACCAATGATTACATTTATGTATTTTATCGGGTATTTATTTGATCAGCTGCTGATTAATTTTATTGGGTTCGTTATGATTCTATACAGTTTTATCATGCCGGTTACGCCATTGTATAAAAACAAGCGTCCTGCCGATCTGATCGTCCATATCAGCCGGATTCTTTTCGCTATCATTCTCCCGTTCCTGAACTTCTTCTACTTTTTATTCAATAGCGGAGATTGGGCGACAGGAAACGGCATGATAGCGCCGGAGCATTTTTATACGTTTATCTGGATTCAGGCAGGGTTGATTGTATTGCCTGAACTCGTATTTTTCCTATTGTCAAAAGTCAATATAACCAGAGTATGGTGGTATGCACTGTACCCGATTCTGCCTATAGGGTTATGGGTTTGGATGTTTTAACGGCACAAAAAAAGCGATGAAAAAAATCATCGCTTTTTTTATATTACTGTCTTGCTACAGCGCCGACCCCCGAGGTGGGGGGTGAGCAAGGCGCCGCCGCTTTTCTAATTATTTTGCTTCATCTGTACCCACAATAACTAACTTGCCTTCATCCAATACTTTTTCATATTGTTCTGCTTCTACTGTTGTTAACCCAACAGATTCAAATTTTGAACGAAGCTCATCTCCGCGCTTTTTGAAGACATTTCCGACAGAGTCGAATAAGCCCTGTTCCTTCATGCCGACTTCGCCTGTATCTGTCGCATCAGAAAGGTGCTCGGAGCGATCCTTGTCATGTGCGAAAAGATAGATGTTTTCCTTATTGAATCCCTGGCTTTGCAGCATTCCAATCGCATCAGTAGCTTGTACACCATTTTCGACAACTTCGATTTTATACATATATAACATCCTCCTTAAAAGATTTAGCAGATTTATTTTTTAGGGCAGCTCTTCCTGCCCGTTCTATATATTACATATCCGCTCAGAGATTTTTTAAACATGTATGCAAGAATGCTAGATTATGGCATGATAGCCATTGGGTATGAGAGTAACAGTTCAAACAAGAGGAGGGAGAGATGGCAAATGAAGCGTATCTTAAGAAATGACTGGCAGGAAATTTTGGCTGAGGAGTTCGGGAAACCCTATTATCTTCATCTTCGTGAATTTTTGAAAAAAGAATATGAGGAGCAGACCATTTATCCGAAGCAGGAGGATATATTCAATGCACTCCAATATACGGCTTATAAAGATGTAAAGGCAGTGATATTGGGGCAGGATCCTTATCATGGACCGGGGCAGGCACATGGATTAAGCTTTTCGGTTCAGCCTGATGTAAAGCTGCCTCCTTCACTGAAAAATATATTCAAGGAAATGCAGGAGGATCTGGGCTTCAATGTGCCAGATAATGGCTATTTAATAAAATGGGCTCAGGAAGGGGTACTGCTCCTGAATACCGTTCTGACCGTCCGCAAAGGGCAGGCGCATTCGCATAAGGGGCAAGGATGGGAAACGTTCACCGACACGGTTATCCAAAAATTGAATGAGCGGGGACAGCCCATTGTTTTTATCTTATGGGGAAAACCGGCACAGGAAAAAGAAGTGCTGATTGATGCTTCCAGACACTTTATCATAAAATCTCCTCATCCCAGCCCGTTTTCGGCCAGAAAAGGTTTTTTTGGGAGCAGGCCATTTTCAAAGACGAATGAGATCTTAAAGAAGCTTGGAGAGGAGCCGATTGACTGGCAGATTCCTAATCTCTGATTCGTTTCGCCATGTTTCACGTGAAACATACCGTTTTTTGCAGGAAGTGCTCGAAATATGCTCTGTGCATAAAGGAGAAATGAAATGAGTTCACAGAAAATCGATTGTTTTAAGTGTAAATATTTCTATGTGACCTGGGATCGGAACCATCCAAAAGGCTGCAGGGCGTTTCAGTTTAAAACAAGGCAGCTGCCCTCTCTCGAAGTTTTCCGGGCATCCGGCCATCCCTGTTTGCGTTTTGAAAAGAAAACCTGATAAACTTTATATGCCGGTCATTCTGGCCGTTTTTAGGCAGGCAGTTTCCCTCCCGGAATGCGGGGGATGGACAAGCATTGCTTTTTTATAGAAAGAGGTGTAGAGGTTGAATATCTCTGTTCAGAAGCTATTAGGAAAGATGGAAAAGGAATTGCTGGAAGCGAAAAGCAGCTCTTCCGACGCCAGAATCAGAGAAAGAGTGCAGGCGATCAAGTCGTTATGCGAGCTGGTTTTGGATGAGTCGGATGCAGGAAGTGCGGCTGCTGTTTCGACTATTAGCCATACATACAATGCGCCGCCAGCAGCTCAGCCGGCGAATCTGCAGCCAAAGAAAATGCAGATGGATGATGAGGCGAACGGCGATTCATTGTTCGATTTTTAATAAGGCTGTTTTCGCAAAGTTTTTTGCTATTTATATTATATTTACTGAGTTGATTGGAGTGGAAGGTGCGAGACTCCTGCGGGAGTAGCGGGACAGGTGAGACCCCGCAGACGCAGAGCGTCGAGGAGGCTCACCGCCCGCCCCGCGGTTCGCTGAGCAGCCTGGAGCGGAAATCAACGGACAACATTGATAAGCGAAAAACAACAATTTATTCGAAAAGAGCCTTTAATAAAGAGATAAGAGGTGCAGGGGACTATGAAGCTATTTATTATCATTGGGGCAATTAATGCCTTTTTATCAGTCGCATTAGGGGCTTTCGGAGCTCATGGACTTGAAGGAAGAGTGGAGCCGAAGTATTTAGAGACATGGCAAACAGGTGTAACCTACCAGATGTTCCATGCAACAGGCCTTTTAATCATTGGCGTTCTTCTTGGCAAGCTGCCGGCATCATCTTTATTATCGTGGTCAGGCTGGCTGATGGTAATCGGCATCATCCTGTTCTCAGGAAGCTTATATGTGCTGACTTTAACGAAAATCAGCGTGCTTGGTGCCATCACACCGCTTGGAGGAGTCTCATTCCTTGCGGCTTGGGTGCTTGTGATCATTGCGGCAGTCAAATATTTATAAAAGGAAAGGAGCTTTGACTTGGGGTCAAAGCTCCTTTTTGTTGCGGAAGATGGCAATGTCCTGACGTTTTCAGCCGCCAGAAGCAAAGCATTTCCTGTTATCTCGGCGAATACTGCGACATTCCCTGTCCTCCGCCAAATGGATATTCATATTCGATCTCTTCATCAAACGTCACATAGTCTAAGTAGATCATCGGAAGGAGGATGCGCTGGCCTGTTTGAGGATCGCTCAGAATCAAGTGATCACGTCCGGCCGCCTCAATGAGGCCTTTGAATATTTTGGCGTTCCATTCCGTGTTGTTCTCAAATGTGGCATATACAGTCGCAAGTTTTCCTTTGTTCAGGCGAAGAATGTTTTCGATATAGGATTGTTCAAGCGGAAGCATTCCCGGAACAGATGGAGAAGCTGTCATGCCGCCCATTCCGCCGCCAGCGCCTGCTGCACCTGGAAACATTCCGCCCGAGCTCGCACCTGGCATGGCTCCGCCTGTCTGTGCCGGCTGAAACTGCGGCTGGGCCTGAAAGTTCTGCGGCATTTGAGTGCCGTCGCTATAACGCTGCTGGTAACCATAATAAGGGTATTGACCATAATTTGATTGACTCAATTTAGTCCCTCCTAAGTATTAAAATCAGCATGTTCTATCCGCGTATTTGAGAGTAGACTGCCGGACAGTCCTGCGGGTTGAATTTAAAATAGAAACTCACTATTTCATTACTATGTAGGGGCATGTTTTTTTATAACCGGAAGAAAAAGAAAAACTCCCAGCCGAAGCCGGGAGCTTTCATCCTTATATGTGAAGGAACTGTTCTACTTTGTCCTCTGCGAGGATGTTTCCAACGAAGAAAGAGCCGAATTCGCCGTAGCGGGCACTTACTTCATCAAAGCGCATTTCATATACAAGCTTTTTAAATTGAAGAACATCGTCAGAGAAAAGGGTAACGCCCCATTCGTAATCATCGAAGCCGACAGAGCCTGTGATGATCTGTTTTACCTTGCCTGCATACTGGCGGCCGATCATGCCGTGGCTGCGCATCATATTGCGGCGGTCTTCCATCGGAAGCATGTACCAGTTGTCATTGCCCTGGCGGCGCTTGTCCATCGGATAGAAGCAGACATGCTTCGCTTTTGGAAGCTCAGGGTAAAGGCGAGCCAGGATCTGCGGATTCTGGTATGGATCTTCTCCTGCCGGCAGATAGTTGCTCAGCTCGACAACAGACACATATGAATGAACCGGAACCGTGAATTCAGCTAATTTTGATTTGTTGAATTCGTTTTCAATTTCATTCAGCTCTTCCATAGTAGGCCTTAAGATCATCATCATAAAATCAGCTTTTTGGCCGACAATTGTATAAAGGGCATGACTGCCGTTTTTCTCGCTTTGTGTTGTGTTCCACTTGTCCACTAGGGCCATAAATTCGTGGATCGCTGCCTGGCGCTCTTCGCTGGGTACCATTTTCCAAGTTGTCCAATCAACTGTGCGGAAGTCATGTAAACAATACCAGCCATCAAGCGTTACTGCTGCTTCACTCATTATAATCACTCCTAATATGTACTGAAATTCTCATCCCTACTATACCATAGTTTCTCCAATTAACATGTGTACAAAACTTGAAATGTTGGAATTCCTGCTGGTGACAGGTACCTATACCAGTTCGCCTAACTGGTATAGGTACCTGTCACCACCATTAAAACCCGTTTACAAAGAGTGCATTATGGATATCTTAAAAAAGGTATGAAGCTGCGCCAGCAGAAGGTTATTTATTATTGGAAATTTACCGAAAACAAAAACATTTTAGTTGGAAACGCTATCAGCGGGTGAACTCCTTGAAATTCTTAGGATGAAGAGTATTCTAAGGGAGTATATAGGAGAAATTCTATTAATTTGAACGGAAAAAATTATGGCCGTAGGAGGAATTTGCATGAGTGACTTATTCACAGTATTGAAAGAAAAAGTAACAGGGCAGAATTTACGAATCGTTTTTCCGGAAGGACAGGATGAGCGTATTTTAGCGGCTGCCGGAAGATTGGCTGCGGAAAAAATCATCACTCCGATCCTGATTGGAAACATCGCCGAAATTGAAGCGAAAGCAAAAGACATGGATATCAGCCTGGATTTAGCTGAGATTTATGACCCAAGCAGCTTTTTAATGATGGATGAGCTTGTGGCTGCATTTGTTGAAAGACGCAAAGGAAAAGCGACAGAAGAAGATGCACGCCGGATCCTTCTGGATGAAAACTATTTCGGTACTATGCTTGTCTATGCGAACAAAGCAGATGGCCTGGTGAGCGGTGCAGCGCATTCGACAGCTGATACGGTGCGCCCGGCACTTCAAATTATTAAAACGAAAGAAGGCGTGCGCAAAACATCAGGTGTCTTCATCATGGTCCGTGACGATGAGAGATATGTTTTCGCCGACTGTGCCATCAACATCTCGCCTGACAGTCAGGACCTGGCGGAAATTGCGATTGAAAGCGCCAAGACAGCCAGAATGTTCGATATCGAACCGCGTGTAGCAATGCTTAGCTTCTCGACAAAGGGCTCAGCCAAGTCTTCGGAAACGGATAAGGTTTCGGCAGCACTTGAAGCAGCTAAGATTCGTGATCCGCTATTGATCATCGATGGGGAATTCCAATTTGATGCGGCATTTGTTCCATCTGTAGCTGAGAAAAAAGCTCCGGATTCACCAATCCAGGGTGATGCGAATGTATTTGTATTCCCTAGCCTGGAAGCCGGCAACATCGGCTACAAAATTGCCCAGCGCCTTGGAAACTTCGAAGCAGTGGGGCCAATCCTTCAAGGCCTGAACCGCCCGGTTAATGATCTGTCCCGCGGCTGCAACGAGGAAGATGTCTATAAGCTTGCTTTAATTACAGCAGCTCAGGCCTTAAATCAATAATACAGCATTTGAGAAGCCGGTCCCTTGTGACTGGCTTTTTTGCTATAATGTATCTGGATATGGCCATTGGCCGGTAAAGGTTCGAATATGGCCGATAAAAATGATCATTAAACGATAAAGCTGCAGTTTAGGCCATTAATCTAATTGATACTGCGATTACAATAGATAAATTCTGCCGGTTACCTGATATTATCGGCAAAAGGGGATCAAATAAAGATGAATTCGCAACAAGATTTGCTTTTTCAGGAAGAATGGCGGGTCATTGACCAGTCTGCTGCGGGAATCCACTTAAATGCCCTGCACTCATTTGGAATGGATGATACGCTCTGTGCTTCTGTCGGCGCCGGCGCGGCGCCTGCCACTGCGAGGACATGGGTGCATCATAATACAATCGTGCTTGGCATACAGGATACGAAGCTTCCTTTTCTGAATGAAGGCATTCACTTTCTAAGAAGCCAGGGGTTTGAAGTGATCGTCCGAAACTCCGGCGGCCTGGCAGTTGTCCTGGATCAGGGGGTCCTGAATATTTCGCTGATTTTTCCTGAAAGGGAAAAGGGAATTGATATCAACCGCGGCTATGATGCGATGTGGCTCCTCATTCAGGAAATGTTTTCCGATTTTCATAAGGAAATAGAAGCCCGTGAAATTGTCGGCTCCTATTGCCCGGGAAGCTATGATTTAAGCATCGGGGGACAGAAGTTTGCAGGCATCTCGCAGAGGCGCCTCCGCAATGGCGTGGCTGTGCAAATCTATCTGTGTGTGGATGGCAGCGGAAGTGAGCGGGCCGATCTGATTGGCAAATTCTATTCTCTTGCTAAAAAAGAGGAACTGACGAAATTCGAATACCCTGAAATTCAGCCAGCTGTCATGGCATCACTGTCGGAATTGCTGGGGACAGAGCTGACGGTTCAGGATGTAATGCTCCGCTTTCTCCAGGCCTTGAAAAAGAAATCCGGCCGCCTTTATGCAGGGCAGCTGGCAAATGAGGAAGCAGGCCTGTTTGAGGGCTATTATCGACGTGTGATTGAGCGGAATGAGAAGGTGCTTGGCAGCGAATAAATAAAAGAAGAGCCGCAAGACTCCAGGTCTGCGGCCCTCCTTGAAAGGCATTGCTGCCAGCTTCTCCTGCTCCGGATGCCGGGAAAATTTTGAACTCTGATAACTGTCTAGCTCCAGCGCCTACCCCCTCGAGGTCATAAGCCTGTCTAGTTTCGGCTCCTAGGGACTCGGGGTCATAAGGCGGTTCCTTTCAGAAGGAAAAACCCCTTCTTACAGGAACCGCCTTATGCCTGTCGTCCCTGAGCAGTCTCCTCCACTTTTCGAGCAATCCTCCCAGCAAGGCAAAGAACGCCTTACCGTGAGGCTCGTCTTATGCTTGAGGCCCACAGGACAAGGAAGGCTCCGTCAGCATAAACATCGCACGACCAAAAGCGACAGCTTTTGGGAGGATGTGGGTCATGCAGGCGTTGCCACAGGACGTGGCGTACTTAGTCTGCGTTCCTTCGTGAGCAAGGCGCTTCCGCTTTTCCTTATTCCGCGACTCTCTCCAAATTGCCGTTGCGGTCCATTTTAAACTTGGATGCCGGCCTTTCTTCTTCATCAAACAGAACAAAATTGCGGGCTCTGTTCATAATTTTCATCAGTGTCTCGTAATCTTCCTGAATGGTTACGGTATTCTGCTCCAGCTTGCCGATTTTACTCTCAAGCTCTTCATTTTGGCTTCTGAGATCTGCATTTTCGCGCTTCAATCTTTCATTCTCATTCTTTAGTATATCAACCTGAATACCCGAATGATTCAATGTTTGCAAGTATGCGATAACGGTATCCATATCCAGCTGTGCAGGTGCCGTGTAAACCGGCTCTGAATAGGTGTAGGATGGGGCTGATTCTGTCTGCACAATCGCTTCATCCTCTGTGCGCTCCTCGTAAAAATCTGCCGGTGACGGCGGTACGATGGCATTTGTCTGAACTGGCGCTGCTGAGACCTCCTGCATCGTCGGAACCGGCGGAGAGTATAAGAGTTTCTTTTTGCCGCCCTGATCCTTTCCTAGCATTCTTTGTCTCTGCTTGCGCTGTTTTTTGGCCAGCCCAAGCGCTTTTTCATATTGATGCCTCACCACAGCGTTCCAGCGGAATCCGCATGCCGCTGAGGTGCGGTTCAGCTTGTCTCCGACTTCCTCAAATGCGTTTAACTGAGTGCTGCCTTCCCTCACATGCCGTAAAACGGTCTCTGCCAGCAATAAATCGTTTTCATCTGTCCAAGCGTCCTGACGTATTTTCATATAACCTCAACTCCCTAATTATTACTTTTTGCTGTTGCCTTAGTTAAAGGATGGACAAACCTGGCAGGTTTTATACAAAGGTGATTAAAAGGATAGTAGATTATTTTAAAAATTTTTATTTTCGCTAGATACGTATGGCAGTTTTGTGAAGTTTACTAAGATTCACCACCCAAGTTAATGATTACAGCTTGCAATGAAAGTCGATTAGTTTTAAAATAGCCTGTAGCAGTTGGGCAGGGCAGTCCATTAGTTTGAATAGGAATGCCGTGCAGCGGACATGCTTTAACGAAGAAGATACTTAGGCGCAAAAAGCGCCGGGACTATATAAAAGATTGACCGCAGAAAGGGTTGTACTAAGATGGCAAACGAATTCCGTGTTTGCGACGATTGTCAGGCAGTAAATCTGAAGACATTGGTACCGCGATTAAAAGAAATAGATCCAGAAGCAAAAATTGATGTCGGCTGCCAGTCCTATTGCGGACCAGGCCGCAAAAAAACATTTGCTTTCGTCAATAACCGTCCCCTTGCCGCACTGACGGAAGAGGAATTGATGGAGAAAATTAATAAAAAGCTGAAATAAGAAAAGCGTAAGGCGCCCGCCTATCGGCGACAAGCTTATGACCTCGAGCCGATGGCGCCTGGAGCTGGACAGTTATCGACGTTCAAAATTTTATACATAGTCGTAAATAAAGATCACCCTGACTCCTGTCCTGAGGTGATTTTATTTTTTGCCTGAGTTTATGATTTAGCCGTGATTGGTAAATAGACTTAGGAGGCAATATTGTTTTTAGAAAAGTCGAAAAATATTTCTTGGCCAGATGATTGCTGTATCGCGGTTTCTGTCGAACTGCCATGAAAAACGGTGAATTTTGTGATGAATTGACACCCTAATCGGGATATAATAGGTATACGCCAGAAATTGGGAACAACAAGCTCGGATTGCGTGGAAACAGGAAAAGCGGAGGGTACGGAATGGCATATTCAGCGGAAAAGTTAAATGAGGAAAAAGTATTCAAAGACCCTGTTCATCGGTACATACATGTCAGGGACAGAGTCATCTGGGATTTAATCGGGACAAAAGAGTTCCAGCGCCTCAGAAGAATTAAGCAGCTCGGGACAACTTATTTAACCTTCCATGGTGCTGAGCACAGCCGCTTTAATCACTCGCTCGGAGTTTACGAGATTGTGCGCCGCATTTCCGATGATGTCTTTTTGGGAAGGCCGGAATGGGATGAAGAAGACCGCATCCTGACTTTATGCGCGGCACTTCTCCACGATTTGGGGCACGGTCCGTTCTCGCACTCTTTTGAAAAAGTATTCGACCTGGATCATGAGCATTATACGAGGGCGATCATTCTCGGAGACACCGAGGTCCATCATGTGCTTACAAGGGTAAGTGCCGATTTTCCGCAGAAAGTGGCGGATGTGATTGCCAAAACGTCTAAAAATAAGCTGGTCGTCAGCCTGATTTCCAGCCAGATTGATGCGGACCGGATGGATTATCTGCAGCGGGACGCTTATTTTACCGGTGTCAGTTATGGCCATTTTGATATGGAGCGGATTCTGCGTGTCATGAGACCGCGGGAAGACCAGGTCGTGATTAAGCAGAGCGGGATGCATGCTGTTGAGGATTACATAATGAGCCGCTACCAGATGTATTGGCAGGTGTATTTCCACCCGGTTACCCGCAGTGCAGAGGTCATCCTGACGAAGATCCTGCATCGCGCAAAAGATCTGCATGAACAGAAATACAAATTTAAATATGATCCGATCCATTTTTATTCTTTATTCAATGGGGAAATCACTCTTGAGGATTATATAAAGCTTGATGAAGCTATTATTCTTTATTATTTTCAGATGTGGCAGGAGGAAGAAGATCCGATTCTGAAGGATCTCTGCTGCCGCTTTATGGACAGGAATTTATATAAATATGTCGAATTCGACCCGGCGAAAGAATACAAGAAGCTGGCAGAGCTGTCGGCATTGTTTAAAAAGGCAGGCATGGATCCTGAATATTATCTGGTCGTCGATTCTTCATCAGATTTGCCTTATGATTTTTACCGTCCGGGCGAGGAAGAAGAAAGACTGCCGATTCATCTGCTGCTGAAAAATGGGGATATCCGCGAGCTTTCCCGTGAATCAGAGATCGTAGATGCCATTTCAGGGAAACGCCGAACAGATCATAAGCTGTACTTTCCGGCTGATTTTATTGCAGACGACAGCAAAAAACCAAACATTAAAAAGCAGATTAAAATGCTGCTGGAAATCGACTAAAACATAGATACGGGAAAAAACGGAGTAGGAGATGAAGAGCTTTGTTAAAGGATCACGCCAAACTAATGCACGCCATTGCAGTCTCTGAAGAAATCGTGGGACGGAAAAAGCTGCAGAAAATGATTTATATCGCCAAAAACATCGCATTTCCCTTTCAGGAAAGATTTCAATTTCACTTTTACGGTCCATATTCGGAAGAATTGACACTAAGGGTCGAAGAGCTCTGCAACATGGGATTCTTAAACGAAGTTAAGGAAAAAAAGGGAGGCTACTATCAGTATCGGTACACGCTCACTGAAACCGGCAAGGAATTTTTAGGCATCAACACAGTCGAGATGCCGAGCCTCCAGGACTGCCTGCTCGACATGAACGGCCAGAATGCCAGATTCCTTGAACTCGTCTCAACGGTCCTTTATTTCAATGACCTGCCAAAAGAAGAAGTGAAAGAAAAGGTCTTTACCCTGAAAAGCAAACAGCGCTACACGGATGAAGAAGTGGAACAGGCGTATCAATATATTGAAAGCTTAAGAGAAAAAGCCGGGCTGCATTGAGCGCCCGGCTTTGTTTTTTGCTGAAAAGGCTATCCGCAAATAAAGCCGCTCATTATGCAAAAACCCATAGAAAAAAGCAGTCTCCGTTATAGGAAACTGCCTCTTTTACGCAATTCTACTGGTCGCTTAAGCGTTTTCCGCCGATAGCATAGTGATTTTTGGTCATTTCTTCGATAAATACGACGATTTTGTCTTCTGGTGCACCAGTTGTTTCGCTGACGGCCGCTGTTACTTTTTCAGCGAGCGCTTTTTTCTGTTCCTCCGTACGGCCTTCAAGCATTTTCACGGTTACGTATGGCATTTCTTTTCCTCCTCATTATGTATGCTTGTTTGTATTTTTCCACTTTTTCCTGCAATGTGCAAGCCTGATTCCCTTTGACCAGGCGTTCATGTATACTTTTAGGTAAATAGCAGCGGCTTTTCCTACATAGTATGTATAAATAAAGCCTGGCTTTTTTAGCCGGCAGGAGAGGGAGTTTTGGCTTTTGGAACAATTTTTGGCGTTTTCTCTCAGGGAGATTCCCTATGTGGCGGTAACATTGATGATTGCCTTTACGGTTCATGAATTTGCCCACGCCTATATGGCTTATAAGTTTGGCGATCCCACTGCAAAAAATCAGGGAAGGTTAACGTTAAATCCCATGCAGCATTTGGATCCGATTGGGACGATCCTGATTTTTATTGCCGGTTTCGGATGGGCCAGGCCTGTACCGGTCAACCGCTTCTTTTTCAAAAATCCGAAGCTTGCCGGGATCTCGGTCTCCATTGCAGGGCCGATATCCAATCTGGTGATGGCTGTTCTGGGCTTTTTCATCTGGTATGCCCTTGCCGGAACAGGGCTCGCAGCTTCGTTTCCAGCGTTTGTGGCAGATTTCCTGAATATTTTTATTCAGCTGAATTTAGTGCTGTTTGTATTTAACCTGCTGCCGTTTCCGCCGCTCGATGGCTACAGAATTATCGAGGATTTGGCACCGGCCCATATTCGCCCGAAAATGACCCGGTTTGAGGCATACGGCTCCGTTATTTTTCTGATCCTTGTCATTACACCGCTGGATCAATACACCATCCAGCCGATTTTTAACACCGTATTGCCGGTTTTGGCGAGCGGCCTAAATGATTTTTTCTATGAATTATTTATGACATAATAATAAGAACACAGTACTTGGATAGGAGGACGTGAAGATGGAAGAAAAAAAGAAAAAGAAAGTCGATTTTAATATTATCAAGAGCGACCCGACTGATGGGCATGGCGGATTCGGGGTAGGGACTCTTAGCCTTGATAATGTGACACCGGTCATTATTGATGTGGATGCGGCGGAGGCGTCTATTGAAGTGGGTGCCATGCATGCGCGCAGTCCAGTGGAAAAAGGCATCAAGTTTTTGAAAAGCAAAGAGGAAGTGCCCAACGGAAAGCCGTACTGGCTGATTTGGATTACCATTGACCGCAAAGAGGGAGGCGCCTACTATGCAGGCGTTACGGCCTGCGAAATGACGGTCGACAGGGAGATTCGCCGGGGCTACAAATCGCTTCCCGAGCATGTGAACCGCATGGATAAATCGATTAAAAGACATATCATTGTGGATCATATGGACGAAAAATCCAAAAAAGTGCTGGTCGATTTCCTGAAAAACCATGATGCTGGCATGTGGGAAAGATCGGCGGAACAGCTAAAAACAGATTTACAAGCCATTTAGAAAAAAAGTCTAATTTTGTGACGAAATTGTGACATTTTTTTGACGTGATTTTCTAACTACTTGTACAATTCCCGTAAAAAAAGTAAACTAATTAACAGTGTGAAGGCACAGTATAGCACTAGGACACGAAAAACCCCGGGATTCGGACCCCGGGGTTTTTCATTTTATATTTATTAAGGTGACAGGTACCTATACCAGTTGAGTGAAGTGGTATAGGTACCTGTCACCAACGGAACAACTTCTTATACCAAGGTGTCTCCGGCTTCGTTTCAGGCTGCTCTGACTTTTCCTCTTTTTTGTGGTTCAGGTGGTCTGTACAGTATTCCGCAGGTTCTGTACCTTCTGCAAAGTAGGTAAGGCGCTTGACGGGGCAGTTTTCCCCGGCTATTTTTCCGTTTGCGGGGTCGATGTAGACGCCGGCTGTGCCTTTAGGGGCTTTGAATTCCTTGGCTGGCTTCCCTTTATGGGCTTGTTCCATGAACCGGATCCAAATGTTTTTGGCATACGTTTTTTCAACGGTTTTTGTAATAACCTGGCCTTTGTCATAGCCGGTCCATACTGCGGTAACCAGCTGCGGTGTAAAGCCGGCCATCCAGCTGTCCGTTTCGGTTGAGCCCGACTTGCCGGCGTACGGGCGGGTCATATCATTGATAACGGTGCTTCCCGTTACCTGGGCATAGCCGTTCAGCTTCCGGTCAAAGATTCCCGTCATCATATGAGTCATGACGAAGGCGAGATCCGGCTTCAGAACCTTCATCTGGAACGGCTCCTGCTCATAGATGACTTCGCCTTTATGATTTTCCACGCGCTTAATCAGCACCGGTGATATCTTTTTCCCGCCGTTGGCAAACATGCTGTAGGCGTTCGCCAGCTCAATGACTCTCATACCCGATGTGCCGAGTGCCAGAGAAGGAACCTTCGCCATTTTAGAAGTGATGCCAAATTTCTTGGCTGTATTGACAAGCGTGTCTTCTCCTAAAAATAAATGGGTCTTCACTGCATACACATTATCAGATAAAGCCAGGGCTTGGGCCATTGTGATCTCGTCATCCGCATATTTGCTGTTGAAGTTATGCGGTGTGTAGTCCGGTGTGCCGTCTTCAAAGCGGAACGTCGTCTGCTCGCTTCGGATGGGGGTGGAAGGGGTGAATCCCTGCTCCAATGCTGCGTAATAAAGCAGCGGCTTGATCGTCGATCCCGGCTGCCTGACGGCCTGGACTGCCCGATTAAAGGGACTCTCCTCATAATCCCGGCCGCCGACCATCGCTTTCACATATCCGTTCTTCGGATTCATGGCCACAACCCCGACCTGAATCTCCGAGTCTTTTGAAATCATCTTATCCACTGTTTCTTCCGCGATTTCCTGTTCCTTCAGATCCAAAGTGGTATAAACCTTTAATCCGCCTAATTCAATGGTCCGGTCATCCAGCTTCAGCTGCGTTTTAAAGCATTGCGGACCGCATCCTGGAAATAGGGGGCTGTTTTCGCCCGGCGGTGCATATGCTCCCCGACAAGATCAAGCTCCTCAGCCGCAGCAAGATCTGCCTCCTTTTGGCTGACCATCCCGTTTTTCACCATCGTCTGCAGAATCACCCTCTGCCGCTGTTCTGCTTTTTCCGCTGATGCAAATGGCGAATAAATGCCAGGACCCTTAGGGATTCCGGATAAAATGGACGCCTCAGCCAATGTAAGCTCTTTGGCATCCTTCCCGAAATAAAAATGGCTAGCTGCCTGTGCTCCATAAGCCCCGTTGCCGTAGTAAATCGTATTTAAATAGCCTTCAAGGATTTCCTTCTTCGTATAATTCATCTCAAGCCTGATGGTATAAAAAGCTTCAAGCAGCTTCCGCTTCCAGGTTTTTTCGTGCTCGAGAAACAGGTTGCGGGCATACTGCTGGCTGATGGTGCTGGCCCCCTGAACCTTAGCCATTGCTTTGAGGTCAGCGAGAGCGGCACCGGCAATTCTTTTATAATCAAAGCCATTGTGATCGAAGAAATTTTTATCCTCAATCGAAACCGTCGCATCAACCAGATGCGGGCTGATGTCATCAAGAGGTGCCCAGTAGCGCTTTTGCCCGTTGTGGCTTTCTCCGATCACCGTGCCATCTTCAGAGAAAAATAAAGTCGACTGCGGAACAGCGAGCGGCGGCGGTCCCAGGATTTTGGCATATACCAGAATGCCCCCAATCATTACAGCAGCTAAAGCCATTCCTATTAAGCTAATAATGAGAAATGCACGCAAATATTTCATTGTTTTTCTGAATCGCTGATCGGTCATTAATTCCAAGTGTGGCACCCCCTGAATCTTTCTAAGTGCAATGCGAAAAATAAAATAAGCATAAGTACATATCCTTAGTATTGAAAAAACAGTCCGATTTTAAACATCTTCTCTATTAAAAAGCGAAATTTTTCTTGCAATTTTGCTAGATTCATCTATACTTTTTCTGTGTTTGTTATTTACATGTTAGGGAAGTATAAAAGATGAAAATGCTTTTTGCTGCTCTTTAGTGATAATTCATTTTTTTTATGGAAGGAATGATTAAAGAATGGGACTTTGGTTTACAGAGAAACAAACAGAGAACTTTGGCATTACGATGAAGGTGAAGCGTACTTTACATACAGAACAGACAGAATTCCAGAAGCTTGATATGGTGGAAACAGAAGAGTGGGGCAATATGCTGCTTCTTGACGACATGGTTATGACTTCAATCAAGGATGAGTTTGTGTACCATGAGATGGTTGCGCACATTCCTTTGTTCACACATCCAAACCCTGAAAACGTTCTTGTAGTAGGCGGCGGGGACGGAGGCGTTATCCGTGAAGTCCTTAAGCACCCAAGCGTGAAAAAGGCGACTCTTGTAGATATCGACGGTAAGGTAATTGAGTACTCAAAGAAATTCCTTCCTGAGATTGCAGGCAAGCTTGATGACCCGCGCGTAGATGTACAGGTGGGCGATGGCTTCATGCACATTGCTGAAAGCGAAAATGAGTATGATGTAATCATGGTAGACTCAACTGAGCCGGTAGGACCTGCGGTAAACCTATTCACTAAGGGCTTCTACGCTGGGATCTCTAAAGCTCTTAAAGAAGACGGCATCTTCGTGGCCCAGTCTGACAACCCGTGGTTCAAAGCGGACCTTATCCGCAACGTGCAGCGCGATGTGAAAGAAATTTTCCCGATCACACGTCTTTACACTGCCAACATTCCTACGTACCCAAGCGGGATGTGGGCGTTCACAATCGGCTCTAAAAAATACGATCCATTAGAAGTAAGCGAGGAGCGCTTCCATGAGATCGAAACAAAATACTACACAAAAGAATTGCATAAAGCGGCATTTGTGTTGCCTAAATTTGTTGCAGACTTAGTGAAGTAATGGACAGGCTGCTACTCAGAGCAGCCTTCCTGAATACAGAAAAAGTGAGGGATGACCTTGGTGCGTTTTGATGAAGCCTATTCAGGCAATGTGTTTATTAAAAGCCATCCTAGTTATGAAGAAAGTGAAGCAGTCATTTATGGCATGCCGATGGACTGGACGGTCAGCTATCGTCCGGGATCCCGTTTCGGCCCTGCCCGTATCCGCGAGGTGTCTATCGGGCTTGAAGAGTACAGCCCATACTTGGACCGTGAGCTTGAAGAGGTAAAATATTATGATGCCGGCGATATTCCACTGCCATTCGGAAATCCGCAGAAAAGCATCGATATGATTGAAGAGTTTATCGATCAGCTTCTGGCTGAGGGTAAATTCCCGCTAGGCATGGGAGGAGAGCATCTCGTTTCCTGGCCTGTCATCAAAGCGATGTACAAAAAATATCCGGATCTGGCGATTATCCACATGGATGCCCATACAGATCTGCGCGAGGATTATGAAGGGGAGCCATTATCCCACTCAACACCAATCCGCAAAGCAGCTGACCTGATTGGGCCAGGCAATGTCTATTCTTTTGGCATCCGTTCCGGCATGAAAGAAGAATTCCAGTGGGCGAAGGAAGTCGGCATGCACATCTCGAAATTCGAAGTGCACCAGCCATTGAAAGAGATTCTGCCTAAGCTTGCCGGACGTCCGGTCTATGTAACAATTGATATTGATGTTTTAGACCCTGCCCATGCGCCGGGTACTGGAACAGTGGACGCAGGCGGCATCACATCAAGAGAGCTTCTTGCTTCTATTCATGAAATTGCCCATTCAGATGTAAACGTTGTGGGAGCTGACCTTGTCGAGGTCGCGCCAATCTATGACCCATCTGAACAAACGGCCAATACAGCGAGCAAACTGATTCGGGAAATGATTCTTGGATGGGTTAAGTAAAAGAAACGGGGACATAGGTCTCCGTTTTTTTATTCGACAAATTTCGGGCGGTACCTGTCACCTTCTTGCACTTTCCCCATCAAATATTTATACTTATATAGTTATATATGATGAAAAGGATGTGTTGCCGTTGTCCAGTAGCTCAGCGGAACAAATGCCTGTGAAGATTAATGTGAAGACAGATATTCGCAGTGGAGGCAGCAAAGAGACTTTTGAATTGACTGCTTTTGGCCGATACTATATAAAAGATTCCGCCCGTTTCCTTCAGTATGACGAAGTGATGGAACAGGGAACAGTAAAGACGATTATAAAAATGTCCGATGCAGACGGGCTGATTTTACGAAGCGGCGCCGTGAAAATGAGGCTCCCTTTTAAAATGAATAAAAAGCTCCGCGGAAGCTACGAGACGCCGTACGGAGTGTTTGAGATGGGTACGGTGACCAAGCGGATGGTCCATCAATATGATGGCGAATCCGGCAAAGGTTCGATTGATATTTTATACGACCTGAAAATGCAAGGATCCCAGGCAGGTACATACCATTTGGCGATTACGTTTGAGGAGGAGAACAATGAACATAGTTGAACAGGTGCAAGGCAAATTAAAGCAGGAAATTAAGGATGCGGTTGTGAAAGCCGGTTTGGCAGCGGAAGAGCAGATTCCCGATGTGATACTTGAAATCCCGAAGGAAAAGTCGCATGGCGATTATTCCACGAATATGGCAATGCAGCTGGCGCGAGTGGCAAAAAAGGCGCCAAGAATGATTGCAGAAGAGCTTATTGCTTCTTTTGACAGCTCAAAAGCTTCCATCGAAAAAATTGAAATCGCCGGACCTGGCTTTATCAATTTTTACATGAATAACTCATATCTGACTGATCTGATTCCGGCCGTTCTGGAAGCAGGAGATCAGTACGGAGAAACAACAGTTGGCAACAATCAGAAGATCCAGGTGGAGTTTGTTTCCGCTAACCCGACAGGGGACCTGCATCTTGGACATGCCCGCGGCGCAGCTGTTGGCGACTCCTTATGCAACATTTTAGACAAAGCCGGCTACGATGTGTCCCGTGAGTACTATATCAATGATGCCGGCAACCAGATCAACAATCTGGCTCTATCGGTTGAAGCCCGCTATTTCCAGGCTCTTGGCCTGGATAAAGAAATGCCTGCTGACGGATACCATGGCGAAGATATCATCGGCATCGGCAAAAAGCTCGCTGAGGAGCACGGCGATAAATATGTAAATGCAGATGAAAAAGAGCGTTTTGACTTTTTCCGTGACTACGGCCTGAAATATGAAATGGCGAAGCTGAAGCAGGATCTTGAAGATTTCCGCGTTCCATTCGATGTCTGGTACTCGGAAACATCCCTTTACCATAATGGCAAAATTGACACAGCCCTTCAGGCATTAAAGGATAACGGCCACATATACGAGGAAGAGGGCGCTACATGGTTCCGTTCCACCACTTTCGGTGATGACAAAGACCGTGTCCTCATTAAAAATGACGGCTCTTACACGTATCTGACTCCAGATATCGCTTACCATAAAGACAAGCTTGAAAGAGGCTTTGAAAAGCTGATCAACATTTGGGGCGCTGACCACCATGGCTACATTCCGCGCATGAAGGCGGCCATCCAGGCGCTTGGCTATGACCGTGATGCACTTGAAGTCGAGATCATCCAGCTTGTACATCTGTATAAAAACGGCGAAAAAATGAAGATGAGCAAACGTACCGGCAAAGCGGTAACAATGCGTGACCTTGTAGAAGAAGTAGGACTGGACGCAACACGCTATTTCTTCGCGATGAGAAGTGCGGATACACATCTTGATTTCGACCTTGATCTGGCTGTATCCCAATCCAATGAAAACCCTGTTTACTATGCACAGTATGCACACGCGCGTATTTCCAGCATCCTGCGCCAGGGTGAGGAACAGGGCATGTCTGCAGAAGCGGCAGATTATTCCCTGATTTCTGCGGAAAAGGAAATCGACGTTCTGAAGAAGATCGGCGAATTCCCGCAGGCTGTCGGCGAAGCAGCGCAAAAGCGCATGCCGCACAGAATTACGAACTATATTTATGAACTGGCTTCATCTTTCCACAGCTTCTACAATGCAGAAAAAGTATTGGATGCGGAAAATCCGGAAAGAACGAAAGCCCGTCTGGCACTGATCAAAACGGTTCAGACTACTTTGAAGAACTCACTGAAATTAATCGGCGTATCTGCTCCGGAAAAAATGTAATGATGGAAGCTGGCACTTATTGGTGCCGGCTTTTTTCATGTTTTAGACGAAAAAGGGGAAGCTAAAGTCATATGTTTAAGGATATTGTGAAACTGGTAAAACATAGTAAGTCATTTTAGGAGGGTCTCATGAAAATCGTTCTTTTATCCATTCTTACAGGATTCGTAGTCGGCTTTGTCTTTGCTTTCATGAAGCTGCCAATTCCTGCTCCGCCAGCGCTTCCCGGCATTATGGGGATTGTCGGCATTTACCTCGGGTTTAAAGCATATGAAGTGGTTCTGCCCTGGCTGCAGGGGATATTGAGATAAGGGTGTCCACGTGAGGTGTGGACATCTTTTTTTCTAATTGTGAACTTTGCAAATAGATCCGGAAGGTTTGCAAATAAACCAGGGAAATCAGCAAATAGATCTGGAATATTTGCAAATAAACCTTGAAATTCAGCAAATAGATTCGGAAAACTGCAAACAAACCCCGCAAGCAAACCGAAATCCAGACAGCAAACTAAAACCTAAAGAGCAACTCTCAAAAAATTAGTCAGCAAACGAGCCAAATCAGCAGCCAAATGATAAATTTAGGAACTAACCTGTCAAAACCGCCAAAAAAACACTGCATGTTACATCCGGACGGGCATATCATGGTAAAAACCCTTCCGGAAAGGACATGCCTGCCCATGAAGCCACAGTTTGCAGCCTCACTTTACGCAACTATTTCAATCAGTTTTTGGGGAGTCTCTTTTGTCTCCACGAAAGCGGTTTTGGATAAGCTGGACCCTTATACATTAATCATGCTCCGGTTTGCCATCGGAGCCGCTTTTCTGCTCCTTGTGCTCCTCCTGAAAAGATATCCGCTCCAGATTCCGTTTAAGTATATTCCCCATTTAATTGTTCTCGGTGTACTTGGCGTTTTCATCCATCAGGTCATCCAGGTCACAGCCTTAGAGACGATAGACGCCTCCTCTGCGGGATGGATTATTTCTTTTTCACCTGTTTTTACCGTGCTTCTCTCCATGATCTTTCTTCATGAAAAATTGACATTCCTGAAGACACTGGGCATTATAACTGCCATTTCCGGTGTGCTCATGGTAACGGGAGCGAGGAGCGGCCAGACACTGGGATTTGCTATGAATATAGGATATTTCCTCATGATTCTAAGTACACTGAATTGGGCCGTATATTCCATTCTGGTAAAAAAACTGCATATTAAGCTTCCGTCCCTTGTGGTCACTTTTTATATGAGTCTGCTTGGCTGCATGCTGACAATTCCCTTTTTATTGAGAGATAGAGGATGGGAGAAATTCCATCTATTATCTGGTTCAGAATGGGGCCATATTTTGTTTCTGGGCATATTTGTGTCTGGGATTGGCTACTGGTACTGGTCTAAGGCACTCGAGGTTTTGGAAGCTTCCAAAGTATCGATGTTTATCTATATGGAACCGCTGTTTACCTTTATAGCGGCTATTCTATTGCTTCGTGAAAAAATCCTCTTCATAAGCATCATGGGCGGAATCATAATTATGATAGGAGTGATCATGGTGAATGGTCAGCTGAAATATTTTTCATGGAGGAAACGATAATCACGATCTGAAAAAATGCGCAGCCTGTGTAGTCTCCGCAGACTGCGGAGCCTGGTGGCCGGAGGAGCAGAGACAGAAGGTGAGGGAGATTCAGTTAAAATAAAAAGGCGTTCCGCAACAGGAACGCCTTCGCTATTTCCACTCGACCTCCGCTCCGCCGATCCTTTTCACCCCGCGGATACTGCTGATGTCCTCTGTCAGCTTAAGCGCAGCCTTGTCCTTGGCTTTGGCCTCGATCATAAAATCGATATCCCGGTTAAAGGTTTTCAGCACGTCGAGAAGGGGCCGGATAAAATCCAGGTCCACATAGTCGGCATGGGACCGAAAGGCCTTTTCGGATTTGGGCGAGGAGATATGAATTTTCGGCTTGAGTCCTGTTTTGTCCCATGTCTGAAAAATCTCCGGAAGAATTTCTTCCAGAGGACGGGTGCTGAGGTTCGCCATATGGTGATGATAATCGAATACAAGAGGGATGTTTTCCTTCTGGCAGGCCAGGAGGGTTTCATCGGCGGTATAGGTTTTATCATCATTCTCGAGTGTCATTTGCTCTTTGACATGAGACGGCAGCATCTTCAGGTTTTCATGGAACCGGTCAATGGTCGAGAGCTTGTCCCCGTAAGCCCCGCCAATATGGATGTTGATGACGCTTTTCTTTTCAACACCCATGGCCTCAAACATCCGGTAATGGTATTCCATATCTTTAACTGCATTCCGGGTCACATCCTCGCGCGGGGAGGTGAACAGTGTGAATTGATTGGGGTGAAAACTCACACGGAGACCATGTCTTTTTATCAAATCGCCAATCTCAAGCCATTTATCCTTGAAAGGTGTGACAAAATCCCATAACACCTCCGGATGTGTGGCCAGAGGGACTATGGAGCTTGAGAGCCGATACAGCTGAATTTCATGGGCGATATTAAAATAAAGCATTCGCAGCGTATTTTGCAGATTCACCGCTGTGACGGCCTTCAGCTTGTCCAGCTTTTCCTCCTCAGGCAGCTGCTGATAGCGTGTAAATGTTAATGTCCTGGCAGGAGATGCCTCCCACAAGCTGATCGCATGGGAAACATACCCGAGTCTGATTTTCAATTTGCAGCACCTTCTTTATGCCGGCCTCCTTTACAGAAAGCTTGCCATAGACCGGGCAAGCATTTCCTTGAATGTCCGCAAAGGATCCAGCCGGTTTAATTCTTTTAGCGTTAATCTTTTTGCATGGAGGATGTCTTTTTCCAATACAGCCCTGATTTGCTCTATGAACTCTTTGTCATAAATAAAGCAATTGATTTCATAATTTAAGAACAGGCTCCGCTTATCAAAATTGGCTGTTCCGATATCACTGATCTCATCATCGATTATTATCGCCTTTGCATGGTAAAAGCCCTTTTTATACTCATACACATAAGCGCCTTCTTTTATCAGTGTTCTTAAATAAAGATAAGAGGCTTCTTTTACAAGAATATGATCTGTCACGCATGGGACGAGGATCTTGACCGTGACGCCACGTTCCAGGGCATGGAGCAAATCTTTAAAAAGTCTTTTGCTCGGAATAAAATATGGAGTCCCAATCGTAATGCTCTTTTTCGCATTCCGTATTAACGATGAGAAGCTTTCTTCCAGAAAGGCCCCTTTATAAGCCGCAAACTGGTGGCGGTATTCACCTGAATGAAGCGCAGGAAAATAGACGCTGTTTGCGAGCAGGTCGGTCTTCGTTGCCTTATACCAGTCAGTCAGAAACTCTCTTTGCAGATCCTGCACGCCTTCGCCCCAAAATTTTAAATGGTAGTCACGCCACGGGTTCAGCTTTTTGTCCTGATTGATGTATTCTTTGCCAATATTAAAACCGCCGCTGTATCCGATTTTTCCGTCAATAACCGCAATTTTCCGATGGTTCCGGGCCTGAAATGAATAGAAGAGAAAGGGCAGCTTTGGCACATGCGCAAACGAAAACTTGATGCCGCTGCTCTTCAGTTCCTTAACGGTTTTTCTTTTGACAGGAAAGCTTCCGGCCCAATCCAGCAGCAGACGGACTTCCACTCCTTCTTTTGCTTTACCCTTTAATATGGATAAAAACTCCTTGCTGATTTTATCATCCTTCACAATATAAAATAAAATATGAATGTGCTTTTGCGCTTTTTTAAGCTCAGAGAATAAATCATCAAACAAAGCAGGCCCGTCTGTAAACAGCTCCATATCAGACTGCCGGATGGGGCATGAAGTCCGCTCAAGCTTTTTCATATGGCTTTTCCGGCCCCATGTAAAATCAATATAGAGCCACAAGACGATGACGAGCAAAACGGCCATAATGATATTCCAGACAGTCATTGCGATCTTCCTTTCGACAGGGTTTTCCCGTTAGTATTTCCTGCCGTGCCATTTCTATCATGGATTCTTGCCAAACAGAGAGGACTTTTCCGCTTAAAAAAAGAAATTAATAAATGGAAATAATAAAATTTTTCGAACAAGTTTTAAGAAAAATGGTTGACTGAATGCTCATTCATAATATAATGGGAGTAAGAGTAAATTCAGAAAATTATATTGTTTTTTAAATTTTCTAAGATGAGGAAAGGAGCACCATGCCCATGAACGGTTTATTATGGATCAACTTAATTACATTCCTTCTTGTAACCGCTTACGCTATCAGCCTGTTTGTCTATGTTGTGAAGACGCGGATTGAATATATTAAGCTTGGCAAAAAGGTGGAGTTTGACGGCAAGGTGAAAGAGCGCCTTGAAAAGATCTGGGTCAATGTTTTTGGCCAGAAAAAGCTTTTAAAGGATAAGAAAAGCGGCATCATTCACGTGATGTTTTTCTACGGCTTCATTCTTGTCCAATTCGGAGCGATTGATTTTATTATCAAAGGAATTAAGCCAGGTGCACACCTGCCGCTTGGACCTTTATATCCCGGGTTCACCTTTTTCCAGGAAATTGTGACCCTGACGATCCTTGTTGCGGTCATCTGGGCTTTCTACCGCCGCTATGTAGAGAAGCTTGTCCGCTTAAAGCGCGGATTCAAATCAGGCCTCGTCCTTATTTTCATCGGAGGACTTATGCTTTCCGTCCTGCTTGGCAATGGAATGGGCATGATCTGGCATGGCCATGAAGGAACATGGACAGAGCCTGTTGCTTCCCTGATTGCTGGCGGATTATCTTGGATGGGTGAAACAGCTTCGATTGCTGTCTTTTATATCGCATGGTGGATTCACTTATTATTCCTGCTTGCATTCCTGGTGTATGTGCCTCAATCCAAGCACGCTCACTTAATCGCCGGACCGGCCAACGTATACTTCAACCGTCTGGACAATCCGGGGAAACTAAAGGCAATCGACTTTGAAGATGAATCACAGGAAAGCTTTGGTGTCGGAAAGATTGAAGATTTTACACAGCATCAGATGATTGACTTCTATGCGTGTGTGGAATGCGGACGCTGTACCAATATGTGTCCGGCAACCGGCACTGGAAAAATGCTTTCACCGATGGATTTAATCCTGAAATTACGTGATCATTTAACAAATCACGGTGCTGTTGTCACGTCAAAGCAGCCATGGGTTCCGACATTCGCTTTTTCCAACACGAAAGGCAATCAGCTTGCGCTTGCAGCTGCCGGCCAGGGTGCAGAAGAAGCTGCGGCTGGTCTTGCATACAGCCCAAGCCTGATTGGAGAAGTCATTACAGAAGAAGAAATCTGGGCTTGTACGACTTGCCGAAACTGTGAAGACCAATGTCCGGTAATGAATGAACATGTTGATAAGATTATCGATCTGCGCCGCTACCTTGTGTTAACAGAAGGGAAGATGGACGCGGACGCACAGCGTGCCATGACCAATATCGAACGCCAGGGCAATCCTTGGGGACTGAACCGCAAGGAGCGCGAAGACTGGAGAGAAGCACGCGAAGATGTTCATGTGCCGACAGTGAAGGAAATGAAAAAGGCGGGAGAAGAGTTCGAATACTTATTCTGGGTTGGCTCAATGGGCTCTTATGACAACCGCAGCCAGAAGATCGCTCTTTCCTTTGCGAAACTGATGAATGAGGCCGGCGTCAAGTTCGCCATCCTTGGCAACAAGGAAAAGAACTCCGGTGACACGCCAAGACGTCTTGGAAACGAGTTCCTGTTCCAGGAGCTTGCCACTAAGAACATTGAAGAGTTTGAGAAAAATGAAGTGAAGAAGATTGTCACGATTGATCCTCATGCCTACAACATTTTCAAAAATGAGTATCCGGATTTCGGATTAGAGGCAGAGGTTTATCACCATACTGAAGTTCTTGCCCAGCTTGTGGAAGAAGGCAAGCTGAAGCCGCAATATGCAGTGGAAGAAACAATTACCTTCCATGATTCCTGCTATCTGGGACGCTACAACGAGGTGTATGATCCTCCGCGTGAAATCCTTAAGAGCATCCCGGGCGTCAAGCTTGTGGAAATGGAAAGAAACCGCGAAACCGGCATGTGCTGCGGAGCGGGCGGCGGCCTGATGTGGATGGAAGAAGAAACCGGACACCGCGTAAACGTTTCACGCACAGAGCAGGCATTGGCAGTCAATCCATCTGTGATCAGTTCAGGATGTCCATACTGCTTAACCATGCTGTCTGATGGAACGAAAGCGAAAGAAGTGGAAGAACAGGTTCATACGTACGATGTTGCTGAAATTCTGGAAAAGTCCGTTATAGGTGAAAGCCGGAATGTAGCATCCTAATATATTGAAAGTGGAAATTGAAGCACAGCCAAAATTCCTGTAATGCATTTTGAAGAAAAATGTTTTTGCCTGAATTTTGTGTAAAGTGTTTCAATTTCTGCTATTTTTCTAGTAAAATAGAAAATGATAAAGCGCTTACAAATTTTCTGGGTGACTGAAGTTCGGGTAAATCCTTTTGTTTCGCAGTTCTTTCGAGCGAGCGTTCAGTCAATGACCAGCACCTTCACAAACAGTTAACTTCAACTAGACCTGCAGCATAGACTCTATTTTTTTCTAATTAATTTTTCGAACATTTTAAATTAATAGTACAAAGGAGCGATTCTTTATGGGGAAAACCGTAATTCTTAGCGGAGTAAGAACACCTTTTGGAAAATTTGCAGGAGGGCTCAGCAGCTTTACCGCTTCTGATCTTGGCGGGTTTGCAGTTAAGGAAGCGCTGAACCGTGCCGGCGTAAACCCGGCGGATGTCGACGAAGTGATCCTCGGCACCGTTCTCCAGGGAGGACAGGGACAAATCCCTTCACGCCAGGCTGCCAGAAAAGCAGGCTTGCCATGGGAAGTGAAAACGGAAACGATCAATAAAGTGTGTGCTTCCGGCATGCGAAGCGTCACTTTAGGAGATCAGATCATCCGGGCGGGTGACGAGGAAGTCGTCGTAGCCGGCGGCATGGAGTCCATGAGCAACGCGCCATACATTCTGCCAAAAGCACGCTGGGGCCTGCGCATGGGTGATTCAACAGTTAAGGATTTAATGGTCCACGACGGATTAAGCTGCAGCTTCACAGGCGTCCATATGGGAACGTACGGAAACTCGACAGCGAAAGAATTCGAAATCAGCCGTGAAGAGCAGGACATCTGGGCGATGAGAAGCCATGAACGTGCGCTTGCTGCAATCGAATCCGGCAAACTGGCAGAAGAAATCGTACCTGTGGAAGTTCCGCAGAGAAAAGGGGATCCGGTCGTTGTTTCTCAGGATGAGTCTCCCGTAAAGATACTTCTTTAGAAAAGCTCGCTAAGCTCGGATCTGTTTTTAACTCCGACGGAACGATCACTGCCGGGAATGCGCCTGGCGTCAACGACGGGGCAGCAGCGTTGGTATTGATGAGCGAAGAACGTGCAGAACGCGAAGGCAAAAAACCGGAAGCTTATATTCTCGGCCATACAGCTCTGGCGGTGGAAGCCAAAGACTTCCCGCAGACACCGGGCCTTGTCATTAATGCTCTTTTGAAAAAGACAGGAAAAACCCTGGAAGAGGTTGACCTATTTGAAATAAATGAAGCATTTGCTGCCGTTGCTCTTACAAGTGGAAAAATTGCCGGCCTTGATGCAGAAAAAGTCAACGTCAACGGCGGGGCTGTGGCACTCGGTCACCCAATCGGTGCGAGCGGAGCAAGAATTATTTTGACCCTGATGCACGAACTGAAGCGCCGTGGAGGCGGAATCGGCATCGCGGCCATCTGCAGCGGCGGAGGCCAGGGAGATGCCGTGATGATTGAGGTTCCTAAGCAATAGTGAATAAGGATTAGCGATAACATGATTCGAGCCAAAACTTCAGCGGCCAGAAATGCAAATATAGAACAACCGCAAACCCAAGAACGGAGGATACAAAAATGAACGTAAAAAACATTATGGTAATCGGTGCTGGACAAATGGGTTCAGGAATCGCACAGGTATGTGCACAGGCAGGCTATAGCGTCATCTTAAACGACTTAAAGCCGGAGTTTGTGGAACGCGGCCTTGGCGTGATAAAGAAAAATCTTTCCCGCCAGGTGGAAAAAGAGCGCATGACAGCGGACGAGATGGAAGCAGTGCTGAAAAATGTAACCGCTTCAAGCGATCTGCAGGACGCCAAAAACGTAGAGCTCGTCATCGAAGCAGCGGTTGAAAACATGGAGATCAAAACGAAGCTCTTCAGCCAGTTGGATGAAATTGCACCAGAGCATGCGATTCTGGCAAGCAACACGTCATCCCTTCCAATTACAGAAATTGCAGCCGCAACCAAACGTCCGGAAAAAGTGATCGGCATGCATTTTATGAACCCGGTGCCGGTGATGAAGCTTGTGGAAATCATCCGCGGCCTGGCAACAGCTGACGAAGTGTACCAAACGATCGAAGACATTACGAAGACACTCAAAAAAGTGCCGGTAGAAGTAAATGACTTCCCGGGATTTGTATCCAACCGCATCCTGATGCCGATGATCAATGAAGCAATCTTCACGCTTTACGAAGGGGTCGCGACTAAAGAGGCCATTGATGAAGTGATGAAGCTTGGCATGAACCATCCAATGGGGCCGCTCACTTTGGCAGACTTCATTGGCCTGGACACATGCCTGTATATTATGGAAACCCTGCATGAAGGCTTTGGCGATGATAAATACCGCCCATGCCCGCTGTTAAGAAAATATGTTAAAGCCGGCTGGCTTGGCAAGAAGACCGGCAGAGGCTTCTACGTTTACGAATAAACCATTAGCCTTGGCCACCTGGAGCCTGGGCAGCATCGGAGGGTATACAAATGAACCTGAGATTTACAGAAGAGCAGGAAATGATGAGGAAAATGGTGCGCGATTTTGCTCAGGCAGAAATCGCCCCTTTTGTTGAAAAAATGGAGCAGGGCGAGTTCCCGAGGGAGATTCTCCGCAAAATGGGCGAGCTCGGCCTGATGGGGATTCCGATTCCTGAAAAATACGGCGGATCGGAAATGGACTTTACCTCTTACATTATCGCGATCCATGAACTGTCCCGCGTAAGTGCGACAGTTGGTGTCATTTTATCGGTCCACACATCGGTTGGAACAAACCCAATCCTTTATTTCGGTACGGAAGAGCAAAAGCAGAAATATATTCCGAAGCTTGCTTCAGGTGAGTATCTCGGTGCTTTTTGCCTCACGGAACCGAGCGCAGGCTCGGATGCCGGAAGCTTAAAGTCCCGTGCGGTAAAAGACGGAGATCAGTATGTCATTAATGGCTCAAAAGTGTTCATCACGAATGCCGGCGAAGCAGATGTATATATCGTATTTGCATCCACAAATCCGGAGCTGGGCAGCAAAGGCATCTCGGCTTTCATTGTTGAGAAGGATACGCCAGGCCTTGTATTTGGGAAAGATGAGCACAAAATGGGTCTGCACGGCTCCAGAACTCTGCAGCTGACATTTGAAGATATGCGGGTTCCGGCTGAAAATCTCCTCGGCAATGAAGGAGAGGGCTTCAAGATTGCAATGGCGAATCTCGATGCCGGAAGGATCGGGATTGCTTCACAGGCACTTGGAATCGCAGAAGCAGCTTTTGAAGCAGCCGCGGGTTATGCAAAGGAACGTGTACAGTTCGGCAAGCCGATCGCCGCTCAGCAGGGTGTCGGATTTAAGCTGGCAGACATGGCAACAAGTGTAGAAGCTTCAAAACTATTAATCTATCGCGCAGCAGACATGCGCCAGCGGGGTGTCAAGTGCGGAATTGAAGCATCCATGGCAAAGCTGTTTGCATCCAGAACGGCAGTGGACGTGACAACAGAGGCCATCCAGGTATTCGGCGGCTACGGCTACACAGAGGACTACCCGGTTGAACGCTACTTCCGCGATGCGAAAATCACCGAAATCTATGAAGGCACCAGCGAAATTCAGCGGATTGTCATCAGTAAACAGCTGTAAAAGAGCCTTTTTATAAAAATATCAACGAATCCATATAAAGCGAGGGACCAACAATGAATTTCCAATTAAGTGAAGAGCATGAAATGATCAGAAAAATGGTGCGCGATTTTGCCAGAAACGAAGTGGCGCCGACTGCTGCTGAACGTGACGAAGAAGAACGCTTCGACAGAGAGATTTTCGACAAAATGGCGGAGCTTGGATTAACAGGGATTCCGTGGCCAGAAGAGTACGGCGGAATCGGCAGTGATTACCTGGCTTACTGCATCGCAGTTGAAGAGCTTTCAAGAGTATGTGCCTCAACAGGTGTAACTCTTTCTGCCCATACGTCCCTTGCAGGCTGGCCGATCTTCAAGTTCGGAAACGAAGAGCAAAAGCAAAAATACTTAAAGCCGATGGCACAAGGTGAAAAAATCGGCGCGTATGGCCTTACTGAGCCGGGCAGCGGATCTGATGCCGGCGGAATGAGAACAACAGCACGTCTTGAAGGCGATCATTACGTCTTAAACGGCAGCAAAATTTTCATCACAAACGGCGGAATTGCCGATATCTATGTCGTGTTTGCCCTGACAGATCCATCCTCCAAGCATAAGGGAACAACAGCGTTCATCGTGGAAGCAGGCTTTGAAGGCTTCTCTGTCGGCAAGAAGGAAAAGAAACTGGGAATCCGTTCCTCACCTACAACTGAGATTATTTTCGAAGAGTGCAAGGTTCCGGTTGAGAATGTGCTTGGCAATGTAGGCGAAGGCTTCAAAGTTGCCATGATGACACTTGATGGCGGCCGCAACGGCATCGCTGCCCAGGCAGTCGGAATCGCTCAGGGTGCACTGGATGCTTCCATCGAATATGCCAAAGAACGCCAGCAATTCGGCAAGCCAATCGCTGCCCAGCAGGGAATCGGCTTTAAACTGGCAGACATGGCAACAAGCATCGAAGCTTCAAGACTGTTAACTTACCAGGCAGCATGGCTGGAATCAGAAGGACTTCCATACGGAAAAGAATCGGCCATGTCCAAACTTCTTGCCGGCGACACGGCCATGAAAGTAACAACAGACGCCGTTCAAATCTTTGGCGGCTACGGATATACAAAGGACTACCCGGTAGAACGCTACATGCGCGACGCCAAAATCACACAAATCTACGAAGGCACACAGGAAATCCAGAGACTCGTAATCTCTCGTATGGTAACGAAATAAGTTCTTAAAAGGACTGTTTTGTTGAAAGTTGTGCCTTAGAGCTGCTTTCTAAGTTTTAAGCAATGAGTTGATTGGAGCGGAAGGTGCGAGATCCTCGAAAATGCTATCGCATTTTCTTCGTGCGATGTTTTTTCAGGGAAGATTACTCAACGTCCATCGGGAGTAGCTGGACAGGTGAGACCCCGCAGACGCGGAGCGTCGAGGAGGCTCACCGCCTGCCCCGCGGAAAGCGAGCAGCCTGGAGCGGAAATCAACGGGCATAATTCATAAGCTAAAACAAATTTATAAATAGGCATATGAATGGTGGGAGGCGGTAGGTAACAATGAAAAAACGGGAAGTGCAGGCTTCTGTTAAAGATGAGCGTCTTGTCAAAAAAAGACGCGATCAGATGATTAAAGGTGCCGTCACCCTTTTTATCCAAAAAGGGTTCCATCGTACAACCACTAGAGAAATCGCAAAGGCATCTGGTTTTAGTATTGGAACGCTTTATGAATACATCCGGACAAAAGAAGACGTCCTGTACCTGGTTTGCGACAGCATATACGACCAGGTAGCCGAGCGGCTACAAAAAGGCCTTGATACAAAACAGGGCACACTTGAAAGCCTGAAACAGGGCATCGCCGATTACTTCAAAGTGGTCGACGAAATGCAGGATGAAGTGCTTGTCATGTACCAGGAAGTAAAGGCGCTGACAAAGGACGCCCTTCCATATGTGCTCAAAAAAGAAATTGAAATGGTCGGCATGTTCGAGCATGTCATTACCCTTTGCGTGGAGAACGGAGAACTGGACCTGCCGGAGGAGAAAATCAAAATGATCGCCCATAACATTTTTGTTCAGGGGCAAATGTGGGCGTTCCGCCGCTGGTCCCTGCAGAAAATGTACAGTATCGACGAGTATATCCAGCTGCAGACCAATCTTCTTTTCCAGGGAATAAAGGATTCAGGCAAGGTGTCGGAAAAAGCTTAAGAATAGTGCAGGGCTTGGCCTTGCGTTTACGGACAAGGAGGAGAACGATGAGCAATCCAGAAGTCTATAAGCCGAAAAATCATATTCGTTTTGTGACGGCTTCCAGTCTATTTGACGGACATGATGCTTCCATCAACATTATGCGCCGCATCATCCAGGCAAGCGGGGCAGAGGTCATCCACCTCGGCCATAACCGTTCTGTGGAGGAAGTCGTAAATGCTGCCATCCAGGAGGATGTGCAGGGAATCGCCATTTCCTCTTATCAGGGAGGACATGTGGAGTACTTCAAATATATGTATGACCTTCTGAAGGAAAGAGGCGCATCCCACATCCGCATTTATGGCGGCGGAGGCGGTGTCATCATCCCGAAGGAAATCAAAGAATTGCATGATTACGGAATCGCGAGGATTTTCTCGCCGGAAGACGGCCGGAAGTACGGTCTCCAGGGCATGATTGATCAAATGATTAAGGATTGTGATTTCCCGACATTTACAGCTGAAGCATCCGAGCAGATTGAAAAGCTTCAGGATGGAGAAACCAATGCCATCGCCAAGCTGATTACACTGGCTGAGCATCAGGTAACCGTAGGCAAGGAAGCGGCAGCAGCGCTTGAGCCGGTTATGGAGAAAGTGAAATCACTCGAAAAGCAGGTTCCGGTTGTAGGGATTACAGGAACGGGCGGTGCCGGAAAAAGCTCGCTGACAGATGAGCTGATCCGCCGTTTCATTAATGAAATTCCGGAGAAAAAGATCGCGATTCTTTCAGTGGATCCGACAAAGCAAAAAACGGGCGGTGCGCTTCTTGGCGACCGTATCCGCATGAACGCCATCTTTAATCCGCGCGTCTACATGCGAAGCCTGGCAACAAGAAATTCCCGCAGTGAGCTGTCGCTTGCGATTCAGGATGCCATTTCAGTTGTCAAAGCAGCCGGTTTTGATTTGATTATTGTGGAAACAAGCGGAATCGGGCAGGGAGATGCCGGCATTACCGAAATTTGTGATGCTTCGATGTATGTCATGACAAGTGAATTCGGGGCGCCATCCCAGCTTGAAAAAATTGATATGATCGATTATGCCGATTTAATCGTCATTAATAAATTTGAGCGCAAGGGCTCAGAGGATGCGATGCGCCAGGTGCAAAAGCAGTACCAGCGCAGCCGGATGCTTTTTGAAAAAGAGCTTGAAGACATGCCTGTCTACGGAACCATTGCGAGCCAGTTCAATGACCCGGGTACAAACGCGGTGTTTGCGGCACTGGTCGAAACGATAAATGAAAAAGCAGGTACAGATTGGAAAACCAGTTTTACGAAAAACGCAAAGGTTGAAAAGCAGAATGTCATTATCCCGAATGATCAGCGCTATTATCTCCGCGAAGTATCTGAAGCGGTCCGCGGCTACCATAAAAAAGCCGAGGAGCAGACTGATCTTGCCCGCAAACTGTTCCAGCTTGAGGGAGCACTGCTTGCTGTAAAGGAACAAGAAGGAAATGAAGAAGTCATTGTCTCTCTTGAAGCCATTAAATCCGCTGCAGAAGAAAAGCTGACGGCTGAAACAAAGAACATTCTGGCAGGCTGGGAAGATCTGAAGGAAAAATACTCAGGAGAGCAATTTGTGACGAAAATCCGCGATAAAGAAATCGTGACCGTTTTAAAAACAAAGAGCTTATCCGGGCTGTCCATTCCAAAAGTGGCACTGCCTAAGTACAAGGATTACGGAGAAATCATCCGCTGGGTATACAGAGAAAACGTGCCGGGTTCATTCCCTTATACAGCCGGTGTTTTCCCATTCAAACGCGAGGGTGAAGATCCGAAGAGACAGTTTGCCGGTGAGGGTACGCCTGAACGGACAAACCGCCGTTTTCATTATCTTTCCAAAGATGATGCTGCAAAGCGCTTGAGCACAGCCTTTGATTCGGTAACCCTCTACGGGGAGGATCCTGACTACCGCCCGGACATTTACGGAAAAGTCGGGGAGAGCGGAGTCAGCATCTGTACGCTTGATGATATGAAGAAGCTGTATGCCGGCTTTGACCTGTGCCATCCATCTACATCTGTTTCGATGACTATTAATGGGCCGGCGCCGATTATTCTGGCCATGTTCATGAACACGGCGATTGAACAGCAGATTGAGGCAAAAGAGCAGGAGCTTGGCCGTGTGCTGACAGTGGAAGAGTTCACCGAAGTCAGGGCGCAAACACTGCAGACGGTCCGCGGAACCGTTCAGGCTGATATTTTAAAAGAGGATCAGGGACAGAATACTTGTATCTTCTCGACAGAGTTCGCTTTAAGAATGATGGGGGATATTCAGCAGTACTTCATTGACCACAAGGTCCGCAATTACTACTCAGTATCCATTTCCGGCTACCATATCGCGGAAGCGGGCGCTAACCCGATTTCACAGCTTGCCTTTACACTGGCAAATGGATTTACGTATGTGGAGTACTATTTGAGCAGAGGCATGAACATCAATGATTTTGCACCTAATCTGTCATTCTTCTTCTCGAATGGACTGGATCCGGAGTATACGGTGCTTGGCCGTGTGGCCCGCCGCATCTGGGCAACGGTTATGAGAGATAAATACGGTGCAAACGAGAGAAGCCAGAAGCTGAAGTACCATATCCAGACTTCAGGTCGTTCCCTGCATGCACAGGAAATCGACTTTAACGATATCCGCACAACGCTGCAGGCGTTAATGGCGCTTCAGGATAACTGCAACTCGCTTCATACCAATGCGTATGATGAAGCCATCACGACACCGACGGAAGAATCTGTCCGCCGGGCAATGGCCATCCAGATGATCATTACAAAAGAGCATGGCTTATCGAAAAATGAAAATCCGCTTCAAGGCGCATTTATCGTGGATGAGCTGACAGATCTTGTGGAAGAGCAGGTGCTGAGAGAGTTCGAACGCATCAATGACCGCGGAGGCGTTCTTGGTGCCATGGAAACTCAATACCAGCGCGGCAAAATCCAGGATGAGTCCATGTACTATGAAATGAAAAAGCATACTGGCGAGCTTCCGATCATCGGAGTTAACACGTACTTGAACCCAAATCCTCCATCAGAGGACGAAATGAACAACATGGAGCTTGCAAGGGCAACGAAGGAAGAAAAAGAAACACAAATCCGCAACCTGCGCAGCTTCCAGGAGCGCAACAAAGACAAATCGGAAGAGGCACTGAACCAATTGAAGGAAGCAGCAGTCAGCGGCGGAAACATCTTCGCCGAGCTGATGGAAACCGTCAAAGTGGCAAGCCTCGGCCAGATCACCCGTGCATTATACGAAGTGGGCGGGCAGTACCGCCGAAATATGTAAAAACAGGGCCTGCGCTGCAGGCCCTTGTTTTCTGCACTATTTTTTAACATAGAATTAATATAAAATACATCCATATCCTATATAATGGAATCAATACATAGCAATGCACTTCGGGAAGCCTGGGATGTGAAAATATGAAAAAAATCATGCTCTACGCAGCCATACTTGCCGCTGCTGCAGGTGTTTACTTTTTATACGGAAAACAGCTGGGAGCCATAGCATTCTTCCTGCTCTCCATCTACTTCACCTGGCTCGCCTATAAAAAATGGGACCGGCCGCTGAGGGGCAGGAGAAAACGGAGGGCAGATTAGCATTAACGGATAATAAAAAAAGTTATTGTCTTGCAAATACAATAAAAGTTTTTCTGCTGAGTTAATTGGAGCGGAGGGCATTTGATCCTCGAAAATGCTAACGCATTTTCTTCGTGCGGTGTTTATCCGAGGAAGCCTATTCAATGTCCTGCGGGAGGAGAGGGAGCGGGAGACCCCGCAGGCGAAGCCGAGGAGGCTCCCGTTCCTCCCCACGGAAAGCAAGTGCCCGCAGCGGAAATTAACGGACATCAATCAAAGCCCTATTAAGGTAATTTAAAATCAGAATAAATCGCATAAAAATACTCAGAACAGCAGATATAACTGGCATAAACCGTAAAAATTTGTTTATAATGAAGAATATGCCTTCTTGCAGGCTGTCCGCATGCATGTGCAGGGCCCTGCGGAAATTCAACTTATATAGTTTTAATTAGCGCGCTTATGAGCGTTTACATAGGGAAAGGAAGTGCTGATATTGAGTTTGGAACAGTTCTCAAAAGAAGAATTGCTGGATATGTCATTAATCGAAGTGGCTTATGAACTTCTGACAAGCCAAAAAGAACCAATGGCCTTTAATGACATCATGAATCAAGTAGCTAAACTTAAGAACCTTTCAGAGGAACAAGTCAAGGGGAAAATTGCGCAGTTCTATACAGATTTAAATATAGATGGCCATTTCATTGGATTGGGTGATAACCGCTGGGGTCTTCGTTCATGGTATCCGGTTGACCAATATGAAGAAGAAGTCGTAACCGTAATCAAGCCTAAGAAGAAAAAGGCGAAGAAAAAGGCCGACGACGATCTCGATCTTGAAGATTATGATGAACTGGATGAAGAGGATATCGACTACGACGATATCGACGGATTCGAAGATGATGATCTGACTGAAGACGATGATGACGATCTTCTCGACGATGACGATGATCTTGAAGATGATGACGATTTCGAAGATGATGATATCGTGGAAAAAGAAGAAGAATTCGACCTTGGCGATGAAGATGAAGAGCTAGAGGAAGACGAAATCGACGAAGACGAAGAAGAAGATTTATAACCTTGACTTTTCGTTTCAGGGCTTGTAGAATACTTTTTGGGCTCCTTAAAAAAGGACGATTCGTTTAGACGCTAATAGCGCTCCCTTACTTACTTAAGTAAGAGGAGCGCTTTTTATTTTTTTTTACAGGCCATGTGCCTTTTCAAGAAGAGCTAAACCATCCCTTTGCGATAAGCTTCCGCTGAAAAAACCGGAGGCTGAACAATAGAATTTTTATCATCAAGTCTTTAAACCGGCATCATTATGCACAAACTGATATCAAGGGGGAATTTTTCATGACTAAGTATATTTTTGTTACGGGCGGAGTTGTTTCGTCACTGGGAAAAGGAATTACGGCAGCATCACTTGGCCGCCTGCTGAAAAACAGAGGGTTAACGGTTACGATTCAGAAATTCGATCCTTACATAAATGTGGATCCGGGAACCATGAGCCCGTACCAGCATGGTGAAGTGTTTGTAACCGGTGACGGCGCAGAGACGGACCTGGACTTAGGCCACTATGAGCGCTTTGTTGATATTAACCTGACAAAATACAGCAGTGTAACGACTGGTAAAATTTACTCCACTGTCCTTAGAAAAGAACGCCGCGGCGACTATAACGGCGGAACGGTACAGGTTATTCCGCATATCACAAATGAAATCAAGGATAAAGTTTTCCGTGCAGGCCATGAAACGAATTCTGATGTGGTCATCACTGAAATCGGCGGAACAGTAGGGGATATTGAGTCACTTCCATTCCTTGAAGCGATTCGCCAGATTAAGAGCGATATTGGCCGCGATAATGTAATGTACATTCACTGTACACTGGTTCCTTACATCAAGGCAGCAGGTGAAATGAAAACAAAGCCGACACAGCACAGTGTTAAAGAACTAAGAAGCCTTGGCATCCAGCCAAACGTCATCGTTCTTCGTACAGAAATGCCAATTTCCCAGGATATGAAGGACAAAATTGCGCTATTCTGTGATATCGATAAAGAAGCTGTTATTGAAGCAGCAGATGCGGATACTTTATATTCTGTACCGCTATCCCTTCAGGATCAGAAGCTTGATGAAATCGTCTGCAAGCATTTGAAGCTGGATTGCGGAGAAGCAGAGATGACCGAGTGGAAACAGCTGGTTGACAAGGTTCTAAACCTTTCTAAGAAAACCAGGATTGGCCTTGTCGGTAAATATGTTGAATTGCAGGATGCTTACATTTCTGTTGTCGAAGCCTTAAAACATGCAGGTTATGCCTATGATTCTGATATTGAAATCAAATGGATCAACTCTGAAGAAGTGGACAGCACGAACGTGAATGAACTGCTTCAGGACGTGGACGGAATCCTGGTTCCGGGCGGATTTGGCGACCGCGGCATTGAAGGGAAGATCCTTGCCATTCAATATGCACGCGAAAACAAAAAGCCATTCTTTGGCATCTGCCTGGGCATGCAGCTGGCTTCGATTGAATTTGCAAGAAACGTACTGGGTCTTGAAGGGGCGCACTCAGCAGAAATTGCTCCTGAAACACCGCATCCAATAATCGATCTTCTGCCTGAGCAAAAGGATATTGAAGATTTAGGCGGAACTCTAAGACTTGGTTTGCAGGCTTGTAAATTGAATGAAGATACAAAAGCTTTTGAGGCATACCAGGATGAAGTGGTATATGAGCGTCATCGCCATCGCTATGAGTTCAACAACCATTACCGTCAGGATATGGAAAAAGCAGGCTTCGTCTTCTCCGGTACAAGCCCGGACGGCCGCCTGGTGGAAATCATCGAAGTCAAGGATCACCCTTGGTTCGTCGCTTCCCAGTTCCATCCTGAATTTATCTCAAGACCAACCCGCCCTCAGCCATTATTCCGTGAATTTGTCGGGGCATCATTGAAGTTCAGCGAGAAACTATAATATGCGAAAAATCCCTCCGGATGCGGAGGGATTTTTTGTTTGTGGAGCACAAAGTATTTTTACAGATAAAACCCGCAAAAGCTACTCAAACTCCGCCAAAATCTCATCAATCGTAAACTTAATTCCATAATACACAAACAAAGCAGCCATCGAGGCCGGATAGCCGAAGCGATTGCCCTCTTCATCAGGCAGAAGGCCTTTCGCAAGCTTTAAATCTATATGAACATCAGCCAAATCGGCCAGACTGCCGCCACTTTCAGTTCTTAAAGTGCTTACTGCCACAAAGGGTATCTCTTTTTCGGACAAAGATTTTGCGAGAGCGGCTGCGTCTTCGTCATCCGAATATCTTGAAAAGATTATGACGCGGTCTGTTTCAGCGACTTCCGCATCTTTCTCCAAAATTGCGGCATCCCTAAGCGGCTCCTGGCTTTGGACGGCTTCATAGCCGATTGCGGCCATTTCTTTTGCACCATAAATATATATTTTCCCATCACCAGCAACAGCCTGGGCCAAAAGGCGGGCGCTGTCCTCTATGGAAAATTCCTCTTTTTCCTGAAGTCTTTTAAATAAGCCTGTCAGCTGGGTAGAAAACATCTTCAGCAAATCCGTTCACTCCTTCATCTCTTCCTGCGGTTCTATTATAGAGAATGTGGAAGGAAAGGTAAAATAATCAAAGGTATTTACTAAAATAAGAAGGAATAATCAAGTTTCACAGAGAAATTAGCTGTAGGAGAATGTATAGTTAAGTGACCTGCAGTCATAATTCAGTATGGTTTAAAACCTAAGTGCTTTTAATACGACAGAAAGAGGTGGCTTGATGAAAGGGAAAATTTTAATCGTAGATGATCAGTTCGGAATCCGCATTTTACTTAATGAGGTACTGCAGAAGGAAGGGTACGACACGTACCAGGCTGCCAATGGAGTCCAGGCTCTCGACATTGTTTCCAAGCATTCGCCTGATCTTGTTCTTCTTGATATGAAAATACCGGGAATGGACGGGATTGAAATTTTAAAAAGAATGAGAGTAGTGGATAAAGATATCCGCGTTATTATCATGACGGCTTACGGTGAACTCGATATGATTCAGGAAGCAAAGGATCTGGGTGCTCTTACTCACTTTGCAAAGCCATTCGATATCGATGACATCAGGGCGGCAGTAAAAAAATACTTGCTTGTCCCTAACTCGTAATAAGCCAAAAATATCCGTTTTTAACCTGAAATTCCAACACAATAAAAATGATAGCGTTTGCTTTATGACAATTCATAAAAACACGCTGGAATAATGGCTTTTCTAAGTCCTTTTTGGTATGATAACAGATGAATTCCAAAGGGTCGTCTCAGTTTAGCGGACTATTTTAAGGGTACATATTCGATAGTGTTAAGGGGAAAACTTTAACAGTATTTAGTCTGCCTGAACTTAAACGATTATCAATAAGGAGGAAGAAAAATGCCTTTAGTTTCTATGACTGAAATGCTTAATAAAGCAAAATCAGAAGGCTATGCAGTAGGTCAATTTAACTTAAACAACCTTGAGTTCACTCAAGCGATCCTGCAGGCGGCAGAAGAAGAAAAATCACCGGTTATCCTTGGTGTTTCCGAAGGTGCTGCACGCTACATGGGCGGTTTTAAAACAGTTGTAAAAATGGTTGAAGGACTGCTTGAAGATTATAAAATTACCGTTCCAGTGGCTATCCACTTAGACCACGGTTCAAGTTTTGATAAATGTAAAGAAGCTATCGATGCCGGATTCACATCCGTTATGATCGATGCTTCCCATGATCCATTCGAACAAAATGTGGAGACTACTTCAAAAGTAGTTGAATATGCACATTCAAAAGGCGTTTCAGTTGAAGCAGAACTTGGAACTGTCGGCGGACAGGAAGACGATGTTATTGCTGATGGCGTTATTTATGCTGATGCAAAAGAATGTGAAGAGCTGGTTAAGCGTACAGGCATCGACTGCCTTGCTCCGGCCCTTGGTTCTGTTCATGGACCATACAAAGGTGAGCCAAACCTTGGCTTTGCTGAAATGGAAGAGATCGGAAGCCTTACAGGTGTTCCTCTGGTTCTTCATGGCGGTACTGGAATCCCGACAAAGGATATCCAAAAATCCGTTTCTTTAGGAACTGCTAAAATCAATGTAAACACTGAAAACCAAATTGCTTCCGCAAAACGTGTTCGTGAAGTATTGGCAGCAGATACAGAAGTATACGATCCGCGCAAATACTTAGGACCTGCACGCGAAGCGATTAAAGAAACAGTAATCGGCAAAATGCGCGAATTTGGTTCTTCAAACAAAGCATAATCAAATAACTGCACGAGAAAACCGCTTCTAGAATTAGGAGCGGTTTGCCTTATTTATTGAGGTGCATATGCATGTAAGGCTTTACAGAATCACAGCTTTATTTAATAATACATAGATATCAGAATATTTTATAAGGTGGGATTTTATATGAAGTTTTTCATCGATACAGCGAACATGGACGAAATTAAAGAAGCATATGCCCTAGGGGTAGTTGCCGGAGTAACAACCAACCCATCATTGGTGGCAAAGGAAAAGAATGTATCCTTCCCTGACCGTCTTCGCGAAATCACGGAATTGGTGCCAGGCTCAGTCAGCGCCGAGGTCATTGCTCTTGACGCTGAAGGCATGATTAAAGAAGGAAGAGAGCTTGCAGCGATTGCACCGAACATCACAATCAAGGTGCCAATGACGCCGGATGGCCTGAAAGCAGTAAGCGTTTTTTCAAAAGAAGGCATTAAAACAAATGTAACGCTGATCTTCAGTGCAAACCAGGCGCTGCTAGCTGCAAGAGCAGGAGCTTCATATGTTTCTCCATTCCTTGGGCGCTTGGACGACATTGGCCACAACGGCCTCGATCTGGTCTCCACAATCGCTGAAATCTTCGCGATTCATGACATTGATACAGAAATCATTGCGGCCTCCATCAGACATCCACAGCACGTGACGGATGCAGCACTAAGAGGAGCTCATATCGCGACTGTCCCTTATAAAGTGATTCAGCAGTTATTCAACCATCCTCTGACAGACAAGGGAATCGAAGCGTTCCTCGCAGACTGGAACTCAAGAGGATAGATAAGCTTCCTTCGGTAAAATAACTCTAGGAAACTGGCTTTGTTTATTTTTACTTTGAGAGCTGTCTAGCGCAAGCGCCTACCCCCTCGAGGTCACAATCCGATCCACCTAAAAAGGCAAAGGACGCCTTTCCAGGTGGCCCGGCTTGTGCTTGTCGGGGGTGGGCAAGGCGCTTGCGCTTTTCTTGATCAAAGCCAGCCCCATTACTTGTACCCCGGTTTTTTAGTGCTTCTTTCTTAATTTTAACTTTTTTTGAATACAATACATGAGATTTGATTTTTCGTGTAAACTATAAGATAAAGATAATGTCGGAATCTGCAAAAATTACATGGAAAATTGTTCCTTTTCCAACTTGCAATGTTGAAAAATGCAGATACATGATAATATGAAAGTGCATATTTTCCCGAAGACAATTTTTCCGATATTAAAAAAGACAAGCCTACTGGGTTTCTTATAGAAGCTATGGCTATTTTCTGCTGAAGTTGGTTAGAAAAGTAGTGTGTAGCTTTTGCTGTAAGGGCTATCAATTTTTTAAATATTGAAGTCAAATTCCAGCATATGTGTTTAACAACGGCTTAGAAGGGAGTTACAAATGGAAAAGCTAATGATTGCAGGTGGATATCCTTTAAAAGGCACTGTCCGGATCAGCGGAGCGAAGAATAGTGCCGTCGCACTGATTCCAGCTACCATTTTAGCGGAATCGCCTGTAACAATTGAAGGTTTGCCGGATATTTCGGATGTACAAATTCTAAAAGATTTGCTTGAAGAAATAGGGGGCACTGTCGAATTCTCTGAAAATGATATGACAGTTGATCCCTCTTCCATGATTTCCATGCCTTTGCCGAACGGAAAAGTAAAAAAACTGCGTGCTTCCTATTATTTAATGGGAGCGATGCTTGGCCGATTTAAAAAAGCGGTTATTGGACTTCCAGGAGGATGCCATCTTGGGCCAAGGCCGATCGACCAGCATATAAAAGGGTTTGAAGCTCTTGGCGCGCGCGTGACCAATGAGCAGGGAGCCATTTACCTTCGTGCCGATGAACTGCGCGGAGCCCGTATTTATCTCGATGTTGTCAGTGTGGGAGCAACCATTAATATCATGCTTGCCGCTGTCAGGGCGAAAGGCAGAACCATTATCGAAAATGCCGCAAAAGAGCCTGAAATTATTGATGTTGCTACGCTTTTAACCAATATGGGCGCGAAAATTAAAGGTGCCGGCACAGATGTGATCCGCATTGATGGTGTGGACCATCTGCATGGCTGCCAGCATACGATCATCCCGGACCGGATTGAAGCGGGAACGTATATGATTGTTGGTGCAGCGGCTGGAGAAGGCGTGCTGATTGACAATGTCATCCCGCACCATCTTGAGTCCTTAATTGCCAAGCTGCGCGAAATGGGCGTTCAGATTGAATCGAACGACGACCAGGTATTTGTCGGGCCAGCTGAGAAAATGAAAGCTGTGGACATTAAAACACTTGTCTATCCAGGCTTCCCTACAGATCTGCAACAGCCTCTGACTTCTCTGTTAACAGGTGCAGAAGGGACAAGCATGGTCACTGATACTATTTATAGTGCCCGCTTCAAGCATATTGATGAGCTGCGCAGAATGAATGCCAACATTAAAGTGGAAGGGCGCTCTGCGATCATCAATGGGCCTGTTCAGCTTCAGGGTGCTAAAGTAAAGGCGAGTGACTTGCGCGCAGGCGCAGCACTGGTAATTGCCGGCTTAATGGCGGAGGGAGTTACCGAAGTCACAGGCTTAGAACATATCGACAGAGGCTACAGCCACCTGGTTGAAAAGCTGAATGGACTTGGTGCCACAATCTGGCGCGAAGAAATGAGCAAAGAAGAAATGGAACAAATGAAGAACGCATAAATAGAACAACTTTGAATATTAACAGCTGACTGATCATACTTGGGCCAATGCTTAAGCGGGATCAGCAGACAAATATAAATTAAGGCAGGCTGGCGGTGCCGGGGGTAAGAAACCGGTCCGCATTTGCCATGCTGCCAGCCTTAGAATCCGGGGAGGAAAAATCGATGGAAAGAAGTTTGTCAATGGAATTAGTTCGCGTAACGGAAGGTGCCGCATTAGCATCAGCACGCTGGATGGGCCGCGGATTAAAGGATGAAGCGGATGATGCCGCTACTTCTGCAATGAGAGATGTGTTCGATACGGTGCCAATGAAGGGGACAGTCGTTATCGGGGAAGGCGAAATGGATGAAGCGCCAATGCTTTATATCGGGGAAAAGCTTGGAACAGGCTACGGCCCGCGCGTGGATGTCGCTGTTGATCCGCTTGAAGGCACTAACATCGTAGCATCCGGCGGCTGGAATGCATTAGCTGTTCTTGCGGTAGCTGACCATGGAAATCTTCTGCACGCACCGGATATGTACATGGACAAAATTGCAGTCGGTCCTGAAGCTGTTGGTCAAATTGATATTAACGCTTCTGTTTTGGATAATTTGAAAGCGGTGGCAAAAGCCAAAAACAAGGATATCCAGGATGTTGTGGCGACAGTGCTTAACCGTGAGCGCCATGAACACATCATCAGCCAGCTTCGCGAAGCAGGTGCCAGAATTAAATTAATCAACGATGGCGACGTGGCTGGAGCCATTAATACTGCCTTTGATGAAACAGGTGTCGATATTTTGTTCGGATCCGGCGGTGCACCGGAAGGCGTGCTGGCAGCTGTTGCCCTAAAGTGCCTTGGCGGGGAAATTCAGGGGAAACTTCTTCCGCAAAATGACGCAGAGGCTGAGCGCTGCTTGAAGATGGGCCTTGATATTAATAAAGTCCTTCTTATGGAAGACCTGGTAAAAGGCGATGACGCGATTTTTGCTGCAACAGGCGTAACAGATGGGGAGCTTTTGAAAGGCGTACAGTTCAAAGGCTCATACGGTTCAACCCATTCAATTGTTATGCGTGCAAAATCAGGAACGGTCCGCTTTGTCGAAGGGCGCCATAGTCTGAATAAAAAGCCTAATCTTGTTATTAGATAAATATAAATAAACAGATAGAAAATGAGTGCTGGCCGCATTGCGCCAGCCTGCTCATTTTCATTTCCTTCCTGCTATATTTTCCATATCAAATTTTGTTATTGATTAATTTTCACATTAAGGGGTAAAATAGAGATTGTTTTACATGGAATAGGATTCCTCATAAATTTAACCGAAAACGGACAGCAAACCGTTCCATTCCTCGAAACCTTTAATTAAGAACATAATGATAGAATCTTCAGCTATTTTCAGTGCCTCAACGTATCTTTCCCTTTCCTTTCATATAAAGTCCAATCATTTGAACAGCTGCATATGGAGGGAATAATTGAAAATTTCAAAAGTGTGGTGTAAAAATGGGTTTAAATATTTCAAGTTTAGAAAATATGAAGCTTAAAGAGCTTTATGAACTTGCCCGTGAATATAAAGTTTCTTATTACAGCAAGTTATCGAAAAAAGAATTAATCTTTGCCATCCTGAAAGCAAGAGCAGAGCAGGAGGGCTACTTCTTCATGGAAGGCGTCCTGGAGATCATTCAGTCTGAAGGATTTGGTTTCCTTCGTCCAATCAACTATTCACCAAGCTCAGAGGATATTTATATTTCCGCTTCCCAGATCCGCCGTTTCGATTTGAGAAACGGAGATAAGGTTTCAGGAAAAGTCCGTCCTCCAAAAGAAAATGAGCGTTATTTCGGCCTTCTGCAGGTTGAAGCCGTGAATGGCGATGATCCCGAATCAGCAAAAGAGCGCGTTCACTTTCCTGGACTGACACCACTTTATCCAAACCGCCATATGAAACTGGAGACAGGTACAAGACAGCTGTCTACAAGAATTATGGACCTGCTTGCACCGGTTGGATTCGGGCAGCGGGGTCTGATTGTCGCGCCTCCAAAAGCAGGTAAGACTATGCTTTTAAAAGAAATTGCCAATAGCGTAACAACCAACCACCCGGAAGCGGAACTGATCGTGCTATTGATTGACGAGCGCCCGGAAGAGGTAACAGACATCGAGCGTTCCGTTGCAGGCGATGTAGTCAGCTCCACATTTGATGAAGTGCCGGAAAACCACATTAAAGTGGCCGAGCTCGTTCTTGAACGTGCAATGCGTCTCGTTGAGCATAAGCGTGATGTTGTGATTCTGATGGACAGCATTACAAGGCTGGCAAGAGCGTATAACCTGGTTATTCCTCCAAGCGGCAGAACCCTGTCCGGCGGTATTGACCCAGCTGCATTCCACCGGCCAAAGCGTTTCTTCGGTGCTGCCCGAAACATTGAAGAGGGCGGAAGCTTAACGATACTGGCAACTGCACTCGTTGACACGGGTTCACGGATGGATGATGTTATCTATGAAGAATTCAAAGGGACAGGCAATATGGAGCTGCACCTTGACCGTTCACTGGCTGAAAGAAGAATCTTCCCGGCCATCGACATCCGCCGCTCCGGCACGCGTAAAGAGGAACTTCTTATTCAGAAGGATCACCTGGACAAGCTGTGGGCAATCCGCAAGTCCATGTCCGATTCACCGGACTTCGCCGAAAAACTGCTTCGCAAGCTAAGACAGACAAAATCAAACGAAGAATTCTTCGCCAACCTTGCTGAAGAAATGAAGGCTAAGCGTTCGTAATTAAATTTGGATGCAATTGTCTTTTTTAAGAATGCTGTTTATGTTAAATTTGTTTTCTGCAGTAATCTAAATTACTCTACTGAGTTGGTTGGAGCGGAGGGCATTTGACTCCTGCGGGAGGAGAGGGAGCGGGAGACCCCGCAGGCGAAGCCGAGAAGGCTCCCGTTCCTCCCCGCGGAAAGCAAATGCCTGCAGCGGAAACCAACGGGTAACGTTAATAAACAAAATTCCATCTGGAAATTCCAGGATGCGGAATTCGCTTATTGCAAAAAACACATGGACTTGTTATAATAACGACAGTGTGTTTTTGAAGTTTACGGCAATTCATGATTGCCCGTAATATATAACTCTGTTTCGAATGATTCAGGGCGGAAGGAGATGAAAAGAATGAAATCAGGAATTCATCCTAACTATAAAAAAGCAATGGTGAAATGTGCTTGCGGTAACGAGTTCGAAACCGGTTCTGTTCAAGAAGAGATCCGCGTTGAAACTTGCTCTGAGTGCCATCCATTCTATACTGGACGTCAGAAATTCGCTGAAGCCGGCGGACGTGTTGACCGTTTCAATAAGAAATACGGCATTAAGTCAGAACAAAAATAATAAACAACAAAAACAGGCAAGTTAACTTTCTTGCCTGTTTTTTATTGCAAAATAAGCCGTTATGAAGAATTACTTTAGGGACCTTTTTGCTTTTTAAAATCGCGAGTGCAAGTAAGATTAACAGCTCGACCCCTTTCTTCATAAAATAGTAAGAAAAGCGGAAGCGCCTTGCCCACGAAGGAACGCAGACTAAGAACGCCACGTCCTGTGGCAACGTCTGCATGACCCCCATCCTGGGGGCCTCAAGCACAAGCCGAGCCTCCCGGAAAGGCGTTCTTTGCCTTTTGGGAGGATTGCCCGAAAGGTGGAGGCGACTGCCCAGGGACGACAGGCATAAGACGGTTCCTGTAAGAAGGCGTTTTTCCTTCTGAAAGGAAACGGCTTAAGACCCCGAGTCCCTAGGAGCCGCAACTAGACAAGCTTGTGACCTCGAGGGGGTAGGCGCTGAAGCTAGACAGTTATCAAAGTAAAAAACTTTATACTTTGTTATTAAACAAGCCATTCTATTAGTTAGAACGAGGAAGGAGAGGCCGTTCATGTACGTTATGAATCATCACGGATGGGTGGAAGTCATTTGCGGCAGCATGTTCTCCGGCAAATCAGAAGAACTGATTCGCCGTGTGCGCAGAGCTCAGTTCGCCAAACAGCAAATTGCTGTATTTAAACCGCAGATTGATAACCGATATAGTGATGAAGCTGTCGTTTCACATAATGGAACTTCGGTCATAGCTAAACCCCTGACCCAGTCTACCGATATTTTTAAATACATTACATCTGAAACTGATTTGATTGCTATTGATGAAGTGCAATTTTTTGATGCTGAAATTGTCAAAGTCATTCAGCACCTGGCTGACAGCGGACATCGTGTTATCGCTGCCGGACTTGACCAGGACTTCCGCGGGGAGCCGTTTGGCCAAATGCCTGCCATCATGGCGATAGCAGAATTGGTTACAAAGCTTCAAGCCGTCTGTGCCGTCTGCGGATCACCTGCAAGCCGTACACAGCGCCTGATCAATGGAAATCCAGCTTCATATGATGATCCGGTTATTTTAGTTGGCGCTTCAGAAGCCTATGAACCGCGCTGCCGCCATCATCATGAAGTACCCAAATCGCCCAATGTTTTAGAAAAACAGAAGACAACCGAGTTTTTATCATAAATTCATACTTAACGATCTCTCTGCCCTGGCGTGTTCCGGGCAGTTTTTTTATTTTGTTAAAAAGCGAAAAACCTGGGATTGAGTCCAAAACTGGGCCAACTTCTGACACAAAAAGCAAAGATCCGGCAGTTTGAGTCCAAACCTGTGTCAACTTCAGACACAAATAGCAAAGATCCGGCAGTTTGAGTCCAAACCTGTGTCAACTTCAGACACAAATAGCAAAAATTCCGTGATTTGAGTCTGGACCCGGAGCGACTTCTGACAAAAAACTAAGAAAAGTGCTTACCAAAGCTTCAGCCAAATCAAATAGCAACGCCTTCCACCCCCCAGCTCTGCCTTATTTTGGACCGCACAATCCTTCTTATAGCGGACATGCTATAAAAAGGAGGTGTAAAGAATGAAAAAACTGAGTATGTTCCTTCTGCTGCTCACATTGATGGCTGGCTGTGCCAACAATCAGGCAACTGAAAGTGAGTATGACCATGAGAGCCGGGATGGAGTTTCATTCATCAATAACGATCTGGACCGCACAGAGGACAATGATACATTGGACCGGACGATGAGCGGTGATCAGAATCCGAACTTTATCAACTTTGACGGCAAGCGCCTGGATAATCAGGATGATATCGACCATGCCCGCAAGGTGATTGCTGCTCATGAGGGCTACCGCCCGGGAGCTGTTTGGATCAATGGGGAGGATATGTGGGTGACTGCATACCGGAAAGGAAATATGACCCATCAGGAAAAGATGGATTCACAGGCTCAATTGCATAAAGCTCTGATTAAAGCTCTTCCGACTTATCATATTGAAGTGAAGGTTCAGGAAGACCGCACGTAAAATGCCCTGCTTACCCAGGGCATTTTTTTACGCAGCTTTTCTTTTTAAAATAGCCTTGTTCGAGGTCACATAACTGTGCAGCACCATGCCAACAATGACAAGGGCCATTCCCGTTAACGAAATTCCAGATGGCAGCGGGCTTGCCAGCAGCGACACTTCACCAAGAACAGCAAAAAGAACCTCGAGAGATTGAGTTGCTTCCACAGCACCGAGTTTTTGCATATTGCCCCGGACAAGGTCTGTTGCTGCAAAGAACAATACCGTGGCAAAAACTCCGGAAAAGAGAGCGACTAACCCGGATTGAGTGACCTGGCTGAAACTGGGCACTCCGCTTGTTGCCATGGCTGCAACTGAGAGGAGGAACCAAAAAGGAAGACTGGCAATCGTCATTCCGAGCACACGCTGGTAGGCGTCAAGCCGATTCTCACACACATCCATCATTTTACGGTTGCCTAACGGGTAGGCAAAGGAGGCGATAATCAGGGGAATGATGACAAGCAGCGTATCCCGCAAAGAAATGGAAGATGCGTGCTCCACCTGCATAACCGCAACGCCAAGAAGAATGACCAGGCTCATCATCATTCCGCGGAAAGGAATTTTCCCTCTTGCTTTCACCGTTCCATTTCCGGTTTGAAACGCAACGAAAAAAAGCGGTGCAAGCAGGGAACCCGAGATAATCGTAATCTGCCAGGTTCCGGCAATCAGCCAGCCGGGTCCATAGGCCGCCGCAAAACATAAAGGTGCGTAAAATAAGCCAAAGCCTACAAAGCTCCATAGCAGCCATGGCCCTGGGGCCTTTTTCATTTCAGTTAATAAGGGCCGCAAATTCCCCCTGAATGCCACGATGGCACCCAACAGAGGTATCATGAAAAAATAGCGGAGCGAGGCGCTCCATAGCCAGCTCCCGCCATCCATTTCCATTGCCCGGTTTAAAACAAATGTGAAAGCAAAGAAGAAGGCGGAGAAAATGCCTAATACGATGGCTTTCATGCCGGTCCACCTCATTTCCCAGTAAAAAACGCAGAATCAATTGATAAAATCAATATATAGGATATAATCACCCCAGGCAATGATTTTTCAGAAAATTCCCGGACAAAAAGAAAGCCATGAATCGTTTTGACTGTAACTTTCAGCTATACTATAATTAGAATGTTATGGAGCAACGTCTGTAAATAAATTTAACTATACTCCGCTGGGAAATGCCCCGCGGTTATTGGATAAAAAATTGAGGTGAATGGCTGTGTTTGATCGTCTTCAATCTGTCGAGGACCGTTATGAAAGATTAAATGAACTTTTGAGCGATCCGGAAATTGTCAATGATCCGAAAAAGCTTCGCGAATATTCTAAAGAACAGTCCGGTATTCAGGAAACTGTTGACACATACCGCGAATATAAAGAAGTGAAAGAGCAGTATCAGGATGCGCGTGCCATGCTTGAAGAGAAGCTCGATGCAGAAATGCGCGAAATGGTTAAAGAAGAGTTAGGTGAGCTTGAGGAAAGAAAAGAGGATCTGGAAGCGCGTCTGAAAATCCTTCTTATTCCAAAAGACCCGAATGATGATAAAAACGTTATTATGGAAATCCGCGGTGCTGCCGGCGGCGATGAGGCTGCCTTATTTGCAGGTGACCTATACCGCATGTACAGCCGCTTTGCCGAGACACAGGGCTGGAAGATTGATGTCATTGAAACCAGCTCAACGGGTGTAGGCGGATATAAGGAAATCATCTTCATGATCAACGGAAATGGTGCATTTTCCAAGCTTAAGTTTGAAAATGGCGCACACCGTGTTCAGCGTGTACCGGAAACTGAATCCGGCGGGCGCATCCACACTTCTACGGCAACGGTTGCGGTTCTTCCGGAAGCAGAAGAAGTGGAAATTGACATTCATGAAAAAGATATCCGTGTGGATACATTTGCTTCAAGCGGACCGGGCGGACAGAGTGTTAATACGACAATGTCAGCTGTTCGTCTGACTCACTTGCCGACAATGACGGTTGTATCCTGCCAGGATGAAAAGTCACAAATCAAGAATAAAGAAAAAGCGATGAAGGTTCTTCGTGCCCGTGTTTATGATAAGTTCCAGCGGGAAGCGCAGGCTGAATATGACCAGCAGCGTAAATCGGCAGTTGGTACCGGAGACCGCTCTGAGCGTATCCGTACGTACAACTTCCCGCAAAACCGTGTAACCGATCACCGCATCGGCTTAACGATCCAAAAGCTTGATCAGATCCTTCAAGGCAAGCTTGATGAGGTTATTGACGCGCTGATCGTGGAAGAGCAATCTGCCAAGCTGGACAGTGCATCCAATGAGTAATTCAACAATGAAAGTATATGAAGCCCTCAACTGGGCTTCTTCTTTTTAAAGAAGACCAATCGTGATGAGAATGCCGGTGAACTGCTATTGCAGCATTTTATGAAGATGAGCAGGGCAAGCTTTCTGGCTAATCTGCGTGAAGACTTGCATCCGGAAATTCTGGCTGAATTCCAGGGAGCTGTGCAGGCACACGCAGCGGGCCAGCCTGTTCAGTATATTATCGGCTCTGAGGAATTCTACGGACGCACCTTCCAGGTGAATGAAGATGTCCTTATTCCAAGGCCGGAAACAGAAGAATTGGTTTATAACGCTCTGCAGAAGATAAACAAGCTGTTTGGCACCGCAACTGGGCTTGAAATGGCGGACATCGGCACCGGAAGCGGAGCGATTGCTGTTACGATGAAGCTCGAGAAACCGGAATTAGCTGTCACGGCCACAGATATCTATGGGCCGACTCTTGAGCTTGCTCAAAAAAATGCAGAACAGAATGGCGCAGAAATCGAATTTTTCCAGGGAGATCTTCTCCAGCCTCTTATCTCAGAAGGGAAGAAGTTCGATATCATTCTATCAAACCCTCCGTATATACCGGAAAGGGACATCGAATGGATGTCAGATGTAGTCACTAAGCATGAGCCGCATCGTGCCCTCTTTGCAGGGGAAGAGGGGCTGGATTTGTACCAGCGCTTTATGGCAGAGCTGCCAGCTGTCATCAAGGACCATGCTCTCATCGGCTTCGAGGTAGGAGCCGGCCAAAGTGCAGCAGTTTCTGCACTCCTGCAAAAGACTTTTCCACAGGCCAATATCGAAACCTTCTATGATATTAACGGCAAAGACCGGATGGTTTTTGCAGAAATCGGGTGACAGGCACCACCCGAATTTTGTCGAATAAATAAAATTGATAGAAACTAGAAAAATATTAATTTTAATAGTTTAAGATTCTGCCATCCTGTCCACACTGTGGATAGTGAAGGGATGGTGGCGTAAATGATGAACACAAAGACGATTGTGAAATTATATGTACTGATTTTATCCTTAGGAACTATATTAAGTTTATATATACCGCAAACAGAAGTGACAGCAGATGAACCGATGGTCATACCAAATGAGGCTATCAGGCTGCGCATTCTGGCCAATAGCGATAATGAAGAGGACCAGGCGGTTAAAAGAAAAGTAAGGGACGCTGTAAATGCAGAAATCACAGAGTGGGTGGCAGAGCTGACTTCCATCGAAGATGCCCGCGAACTGATCCAGTCCAGATTGCCTGAGATTCAGAAGATTGCCGAACAAGTAGTTGCTGAAGAAGGGGCGAATCAAAGTGTAAATGCCGACTTTGGAAAAGTCAGCTTCCCAACGAAATTATACGGACAATTCTTATATCCTGCTGGCGAATACGAAGCAATCTTAATCACTCTTGGCGAAGGAAAAGGCGCCAACTGGTGGTGCGTGCTATTCCCTCCGCTATGCTTCCTTGACTTCTCAAACGGTGTAGCTGTAAGCGAAGGATTTGAAGAAGGGGAAAATAAGGGAGTAGTACAAGCAGAAGAAATCGCGGCTGACACAGACTCCGAAAAAGAAACTCCTCCGGTTTATACTGAGGAAGATGAAGAACCAGTAGAAGTAAAGTTCTTTTTAGTAGAAATTTGGGAAAAGATCTTTGGTTAAGCCCTGCTGCAGAGCAGGGTTTTTCCTTTTACGGTGAGTAAATGGGTGTGCCTAGAGTCGGCTTCGGACAGTGGTAGCCGGAAAAGGGGATTCAGAGTCAGAACCTGGGTCAACTTCAGACATAGAAGCGGGAAAAAGGGCAGGCAGAGTCAGAACCCCGTCCCAAATCCCACCCCTTTTTAGAATCATTTTAAAAAATGGAAATCAAATTACAATTAAGACAACCATATAACATCTTTCTTTCATGCGTTTGATTCTCCCAAAAACGGATATTTAAAGGAGTGTAGCAACAAAACACAAACAAAAAAAGGAGATGAAAGATTATGGCTAAAAACAACAATAATAACAACGATAAAATGTCTCGTGAGGAACGAGGACGCATGGGCGGGGAAGCAACAAGCCGCAACCATGATAAGGAATTCTATCAGGAAATCGGCTCCAAAGGCGGAGAAGCAACAGCTGATAACCATGACAAGGACTTCTATCAGGAAATCGGAAAAAAAGGCGGAGAAGCGACAGCTGAAAATCATGATAGTGACTTCTATCAGGAGATTGGCCAAAAAGGCGGAGAAGCAACAGCTGAAAGCCATGACAAGGAATTCTACCAGGAAATAGGCAAAAAGGGCGGAGAAGCAACTAGTGAAAATCATGACCGCGATTTCTACGAAGAAATCGGCCGAAAAGGCGGCAACTCGAACGACTAAACCTGCCGCAGAAAAAATGTATATGATAGTAATATAAACACGGCAGCCGCATCAGACAGCTGCCGTGTTTTATGTTTAAATCATAGTGTTTCGTCAGGGTGCTTCCGTTTTTCCGAAAATCTAGTTCTACTTTTTCTATTTTTTCATATTCATAGAGTGAAAATAAGAAAATGGGGTGAAGAAATGGAAACAGGTGTAGTGAGATGTGCTCATGCTTCAGATGTGGAGAATCTGGCATCATTTCTGGAATCGGCAAACTTAAGTACGGACGGGATAAAGGAAGCAATTGAATATTTTTTAATTATGGAGAATGATTCCGGGGATATTAAGGCTACCCTGGGAATTGAACCCCATGGAAAGGCCGGTCTTTTAAGATCGCTTGTGATGACATCCACAGCAACTGAAAAAGATTTATTTATTTTGTTTGAGCAAATATTAATGCTGGCCAGGGATCGGGGCATGGAGGCTTTGTATCTTGCATCCAATAAACGAAATTCGCTTGCCTTTTTCAGCCTGCTTGGTTTTAAAGAGGAAGAAACAGCACACTTGCCGGAAGTATTATTCGAATCAGAGCATGTTAAACACATCCTGACTGTGGATAACTCTTTCTTTTTAAAATTATCCATGTGAATTGTGGGTATCTTGCCAAAGTTATACACAAATCCGTCTTATTTATACACAATTTGTGGATAAGACTTGAGTTATCCAGCTTCTTCTACTATACTTTCCAAAGGAATGTTCAAAAAATGTCGAAAACATAGGAATTTTGACAGCAAAAAAACATTTTTTATGAAGGTGGATAACAATGATTACAAAAAGATGGTCGGTGGATAACAGTGTGGATAAAGAAGATAGTTATTCACAGTGTTCACAGGCTGCCGATCTGCTGAGAGATAATGAAGTGGTCGCTTTTCCAACAGAAACCGTATATGGATTAGGCGGAAATGCGAAAAATGATGTAGCAGTCAAAAAAATATTCGAGGCAAAAGGACGTCCGAGTGATAATCCCCTGATTATCCACATTGCTGACAGAGCTCAGCTGGACGCTTTTATAACGGAAGTTCCGCAAAAGGCGCAGACGCTGATGGAACAATTTTGGCCGGGACCGCTTACGCTTATTTTTACTCATAAGGAGGGCGTTCTTTCCGAATATGCCACAGCAGGTTTATCCACAGTGGCTGTGAGAATGCCGGATCATCCGGTTGCCCTTGCGCTGTTGAAGAAAACAGGTCTGCCCATTGCAGCTCCAAGTGCGAACCGGTCCGGAAGGCCAAGTCCGACAACAGCTGACCATGTCTGGGAAGATCTGAATGGAAGAATTGCCGGATTAGTGGACGGAGGTCCGACTGGTGTTGGTGTGGAATCAACCGTTGTGGATTGTACGGGAGAAGTGCCGGTTATCCTAAGGCCGGGCGGCATTACAAGAGAGCAGCTGGAAGAGGTTGTGGGAGAGATCAGTGTTGACCCGGCATTAACGGATGAAAGCCAGGCGCCGAAATCACCGGGTATGAAGTACCGTCACTATGCACCGGATGCACCTCTTTATTTAGTAGAAGGAACAAGAGAGGATATCCAGCAATTTGTTGATGATAAGAAGCAGGAAGGTCTTTCAGTTGGCGTTCTGACGACAGTGGAAAACCGGGAATTCTATCATGCTGACTATGTGTATGCCTGCGGACAGCGGGAAAAGCTTGAGACCGTGGCAAGCTCTCTCTATGAAGCGTTAAGATATTTCAATACAACAGATGCTGATGTTATATTCTGTGAGATGTTTCCGGGGGAAGGCGTCGGACATGCCATCATGAACCGCCTGATGAAGGCAGCTGGACACAGGGTCATTAGCAGATAATAAAGAAACCGTTTCGTCAGGAAGCGGTTTTTTGTTTTGTAAAAAGGCAATGGGATTCTAAATCCTCCTGGACGTGCATATGCTGAATTAGCAAGTCCAAGGGGGCGGAAAAATGTCTGCAATGATTGGAGAAATTTTAACACTGGCTTTAATGGCATTCGCATTGGGGATGGATGCCTTTTCAGTAGGTCTTGGCATGGGGATGTACAAACTCCGCCTCAGACAAATAGCTAAAATCGGCATTACCATTGGACTTTTTCATGTATGGATGCCTTTATTGGGAATGATAGCAGGCAGATTCCTTTCCAATACATTTGGAGCCATTGCCGGATATGCCGGCGGGGGACTGCTCCTTTTATTAGGCGTGCAGATGATTTGGTCAAGCTTCAGGGATGAAGAAGACAGCTTAATTACGCCAGTGGGCATGGGGCTGCTGATTTTTGCACTGGGCGTCAGCCTAGATAGTTTTTCAGTCGGCCTAAGCCTTGGAATCTATGGAGCAAAAACATTCCTGGTGCTCGTCTTCTTCGGAGCCGGGGCGACCATCTTAACATGGGCAGGTCTCCTCACCGGCAGAAAAGTCCAAAGCTGGATCGGCACCTACAGCGAAGCCCTCGGTGGCGCCATCCTCCTCGCTTTTGGGGTCAAGCTTTTAATAGGGTGACAGGCACCGCCCGAATTTTGTCGAATGGACCCCGGTGTTTAAATGTTAATATTTTGTGAAAAATGAAAAGGGTGCAGGCTGCCCTTTTTCTTTTTTTGCTTGGGAGCTATAGGTGTTATAGGAAAATTGTCTTATAATGTAAGGAAAGTTTGGATAAAGTTTATTAAGTTTAAACCGATATAAAAGGAGGGAGAGATTCTATGGCAAATGTATTATTTGTTTGTACGGGAAATACGTGCAGAAGCCCAATGGCAGAAGCCATTTTGAAAAGCAGATCGATTCCCGGTGTGGAAGTGAAGTCGGCTGGCGTATTTGCAGCAGACGGCAGTGAGGCATCCGCAAATACAAAAAGTGTGCTGGAGGAGCACGGAATTCCGCTTCAGCATCAGTCATCCAGTATGAGTGAAGATTTAATAGACTGGTCGACCTATATTTTGACGATGACAGCCGGCCACAAAAATACGGTTCTGTCCATGTTTCCTGGCGCCGAGGGCAAAACCTTCACATTAAAAGAGTTTGCCGGAGCTGCGGGAGATGTTATCGATCCTTATGGGGGGCCGGTTGAGATATATAGAAGCACATTTAAAGATCTGACCGAAGCGATTGAACAAATTTTGGATCGCATCAAGAGAGCAGATTAATCAGGGGGACAATATAATGGGGGAGAAAAAGGGCTATAAATTCGGCCTTAGAAAAAAGCTCGTATTATTCATCACATCGCTGGCCATCATTACATACACGACAAGTGCTGTATTTCTTTACTTTTTATTTCCAAGCATTGATGAGATGCTTCCATTTGGAGAAGCTGTTTTTACTTTTTTAACCTTAGCAATGGGTATTTTCTGGTCAGGTGTACTAGCCTTTTTTGCTGCAGGCTTTATCACCAAACCATTGCAGAAGCTTGAAAAAACGGCCCTCATGGCTGCCAATGGCGATATCGGCCAGGATGCAGAGCTTTCCAAGTCGGATGATGAGATCCGTTCATTAGGGATTGCATTCAATCATATGCTTTTCAATTTAAGGGATATGGTTCATAAAATTGATGAGAACTTCAAAGAAACGAATGAAAAAGTCATTGCCATGTCTTCCGAGTCCTCAGCAGCTGCAGAGCAGGCAGATGCGATTGCCAGAACCATCAGCGAGATTTCCCAGGGAGCAGACAGTTCTGCCGTTTCCATTCAGTCAACAGCTGAATCCATGGAAGATGTTCTGCGCATCGCCCAGGAAGTCCAGGATACAGCAAAAGCTTCACAAAATGTTTCCGGTGAAATGGTTCAGGACCTGATGGAATCAAAGAAGGTAATCCATTCACTTATTTCCGGCATAGAAAAACTGGCCCAGGATAATGAGGAATCACTTCAGACAGTAAAGCGCCTTGAGCAAAATGCTGTAAAGGTAGAACAGATCATACAGCTTGTCGGTGACATTGCCGCACAGACGAACCTTCTAGCTTTAAATGCCTCAATTGAAGCGGCCCGTGCGGGGGACCATGGCAAAGGGTTTGCTGTGGTAGCTGAAGAAGTGCGGAAGCTTGCAGATGAGAGTGCTAAGGCAGTCCAGGGCATCTCGGAGCTGATACAGAACATACAGGAAGAGGTCCGCAATGTTGTTACGCAAATCTCTTATCAGGTGGAGACTGCTAATAATGAAGTGAAAAAAGGCACGAAAACAAATGAAGTGATAGAAGAAATGGCGAAAGTGGTCAATGAAATGGCTGCTTCAGTGTCTGCCATTTCAGGATTGGTGGATAATCAGATGGAAGGCATTCAGCATACATCCACCCAATCTCAGGAAGTCGCAGCCATTGCGGAAGAAACATCAGCAGGCGCACAGGAGGTTTCAGCTGCCACTCAGCAACAGACAGCTGTCATCGGCAATGTGGAAAAGCTCGCCATCGAGCTAAAAGAGCAGGCCGAAAAATTAAATAGCACTATTACTAAATTTAAACTATAAGGGAGCCCAAATTGCGGCTCCCTTTCTTTATATTTTCAGGGTTTTGTGTCAAAATAAGAGCATAATGTCAAAATAAAGCGGCTTCAAACTGGAGGGTTTCATTATGAAAATTGCAATCGCATCAGACCATGGCGGACTTAATCTCCGCGAAGAAATAAAAGGCTTAATGGATGAAATGGGCATTGAATATGAAGATTTCGGCTGTGAGTGCGAAACTTCAGTAGATTATCCGGATTATGCATTGCCAGTTGCCGAAAAGGTTGCAGGCGGTGAATTCGATAAAGGCATTCTGATATGCGGAACTGGAATTGGCATGAGCATCTCAGCCAACAAAGTAAAGGGAATCCGCTGTGCACTGGTGCATGATGTATTCAGTGCAAAAGCAACCCGTGAACATAATGACAGCAATATCCTTGCGATGGGTGAACGAGTAATTGGCCCCGGCCTGGCCCGTGAAATTGCAAAAGTTTGGCTTTCAACAGATTTTGAAGGCGGCCGCCATGAAAACCGTGTCGGAAAGATTACTGCTTACGAAACGAAGTAAACTTTCGAAAGGGTGAGCTTTTTGATCGATCAATGGAAAAAAGAATTGGATACCATCATTCGTGAATTTAGCGAACAAGTACCTCTAAATGAAAAGCATATTCTTGCCGTGGGCTGCAGCACAAGTGAAGTCGCCGGGAAACGAATAGGCACAGCCGGAACGGAACAAGTGGCTGAAATGATTTTTGAGCGTCTGGACAAGCTTCGCCAGGACACCGGGGCTGCTCTGGCTTTTCAATGCTGTGAGCATTTGAACAGGGCATTAGTCGTTGAGCGGGCCGTTGCCGAGGCAAAAAATCTGGATGAAGTCGCCGTTATCCCTCACCGCAAGGCCGGCGGCGCGATGGCGACATACGCCTATGAACACTTCAAAGATCCTGTTATGGTCGAGATTATCAAGGCAGATGCCGGCATTGATATCGGCGACACACTGATCGGCATGCACCTGAAGCATGTAGCTGTTCCAATCCGAACCTCCCAAAAATCAGTCGGCGAGGCGCACGTCACCATGGCTAAAACCAGGCCGAAACTCATCGGCGGGGCCCGGGCGATTTACGAACGGAACGCTGAGAATGAATCCTGCAGATGATTTAATAATAAACTGCTGCCCCAATCGCCTGGTGATTGGGACTGGGTGACAGGTACCTATACCACTTCAGCAAAGTGGTATAGGTGCCTGTCACCTTTTTTATATAATCTGTAACATTCAAGAAGGAAGAACGTGTAAATAGTGCAGCTTTTAGTGAGAAAGGGGGAGAAGCCGTTGAAGGAGAGAAGGCGGGATCGGCTGGATGATTTATATCGGCATTATGCCAGACCGCTTTATTACTATTTATATAAGATGTCAGGCTCTAAGGAAACAGCTGAAGATCTAACGCAGGAAACGTTCATTAAGGCAACGGTTTCTCTCTCTTTCTACAAACAGGAAGATGTAAGGGCATGGCTTTTTAAGGTAGCCAGGAATGCTTATTTGGATGAATGGCGGAAACGGCAGAGGAGAAATAAGATTCCTTTTGCCGGCTATTTATTTTCAAAGGGAGAAATGACCAGCCCATACGGATTGCCTGAGGATTCAGCATTAAAGAAAGAATCGAAGGAAAAAGTCGCAGACCTTATGGATTGCCTGCCGGAACAGTACCGTTCCATTTTATATTTAAGAGAATTCGAGTCTTTCAGCTACAGCGAGATTCAGGAAACGCTGGACCTGTCTGAAAATCAAGTAAAGGTGACACTGCATCGGGCCCGGAAAAAGCTGGCACAGCTTGCCGATGAACAATGGAGGGATGAAACATGACTGACTGGAACAAAGACCGCGAAAAGAAAATCATGGCTAGATACCGGTTTACCTTAACATTCAGAGTGGTTAAAGTGCTCGCTGCCTGCTTGTTTTTCTTCTGGGCCTATATGATGGCCGTAAATATACTGTCAGACGCTGCCAATAGTGAAAGAAAGCATGCTTTTTACAGCAAGGTGGCACTGGATTGGAAGCACCCAAACATGCATGAGGATTTCGGAGGCATAATGAATAAAGAAGTAACTCCATTTCTGACACAGAAAATTTCCTATCCGATCGCACGGAAAATTGGCCGGGAGTATCAGACAATTGGAGAGGTGAAGGTTGAGAAAAGGCTATTAAATTCATATTCCACCTTGAGTATTCAGGAGTTTCAGCCGCAAAATGAAACCATTTACCGTTTTTCCCTGCCTGAAAATCCGAATAGCGGAAAAAGGCTGGCAGCTGAAGGGGAACCTGCGGTCTGGACTTCTCTTGAAAAAATACACGAGGGGACCGTGGCGGAATTGGCATTTTCCACCCAGTCATTCATGAAGCCGGAAGAACTGCTGGAGCTTTTAAAGCCATATGACCTCGAAGTCCTTTGGATGCCGCTCTATACAGGAGAACTGAAAGAATTTAAGACAGGTTACGGCAGCGGAGGAAATTCAATCGAATTAACTTCCATATATGGTCTGGCCGGGGGAAGGGAAGCAGGCGATGATTATATGTCTGAATCAAAATTAACCCTTAATGAGGAATCAATGGATGAAAATAAAAAGATGATGCTGAAACAGATGGAGGGTCTCTTAAAAAATGAATCTCAAAGCTATTATGAGAACTTCCTCGGCCTTGACCATCTGAAAGAACGTCATCAATACTTGAAGAAAAATGGATTCATTGTCTATGGGGCCGTGGTTACCGGGCCGGTAAAAGAACTATTAAAACTTAAAAAAGAAAAACAAATCCGTGCCCCATACCTTGGGGAGATGGATTATTGGAACTGGGATTAAAAGGACGGTGACAGGTACCTATACCACTTCAGCAAACTGGTATAGGTACCTGTCACTTTTATAAAAAACATGCTAAAATAAAAAAGAATTTTCACAAAAAGATCGATACATAGAAAGGGCAAGCCCGCAGAGGCTGGCCTTCATTAAAAGTGTGTTGGAGAAAAGGGAGGATTCTTATGAAGCATTTAGCACAGCAGGATGAGCAGGTTTTCAAGTCGATTCAGGAAGAATTAGGACGCCAGAGATCAAAGATTGAATTAATCGCTTCTGAAAACTTTGTCAGTGAAGCGGTAATGGAAGCACAGGGTTCTGTTTTAACAAACAAGTATGCTGAAGGCTATCCTGGCCGCCGCTATTATGGCGGATGTGAGCATGTGGATGTCGTCGAAGATTTAGCCCGTGACCGTGCGAAAGAAATTTTCGGTGCAGAGCATGTGAACGTGCAGCCGCATTCAGGTGCACAGGCAAACATGGCCGTATACTTCACTGTGTTAGAGCAGGGAGACACGGTTCTTGGCATGAATCTATCCCATGGCGGACATTTAACGCACGGCAGCCCTGTTAACTTCAGCGGTGTGCAGTACAATTTTGTTGAATATGGTGTGGATAAAGAAACACACCGCATTGATTACGAAGATGTCCTTGAAAAAGCCCGCGCGTCTAAGCCGAAATTAATTGTAGCGGGTGCAAGTGCCTATCCGCGTGAAATTGACTTCAAGCGTTTCCGTGAAATTGCCGATGAAGTCGGTGCCATGCTGATGGTTGATATGGCTCACATTGCAGGCCTTGTAGCTGCTGGTCTTCATCAGAATCCGGTTCCGTTCGCGGACTTTGTTACAACTACTACTCATAAGACATTGCGCGGACCGCGCGGCGGCATGATTCTCTGCAAAGAAGAATATGCGAAGAAAATTGATAAATCCATTTTCCCTGGAATCCAGGGCGGCCCTTTAATGCACGTCATTGCGGCAAAAGCGGTTGCCTTCGGCGAAGCGCTTCAGGATGACTTCAAAACCTATGCAGGCAATATCATTTCGAATGCTAAAAAGCTGGCTGAAGCATTAAAGGCTGAAGGAATTGACCTTGTATCACAGGGTACAGACAACCATCTGCTGCTGGTTGACCTCCGTTCCCTTGGCCTGACAGGGAAAGTAGCTGAGAAAGTACTTGATGAGGTCGGCATTACAGTCAACAAAAACACCATTCCATTCGATCCGGAAAGCCCATTTGTCACAAGCGGCGTCCGCATCGGTACAGCGGCTGTTACGTCCCGCGGATTTGGCGAAAAAGAAATGAAGGAAATTGCATCCATCATTGCCTTCACACTTAAAAATCATGAAGATGAAGGGAAGCTTCAAGAAGCGGCTCAGCGCGTCGAAGCCCTAACAGGCAGCTTCACTTTATATCCTGAATATTAATCAATCAGCCGGTCTCAGCTAGAGGCCGGCTTTTATGTGGTAATATAAGAAAATTTTGGACTTTGCGAAACTGTTTAGCTCCCGGTTCTAAGCCAATCCTTCCATGTCGCCAATAAACGCTCGACTTCCGCTTTTGCTTGCTTTTTGGAAATAATATATCGCGATATGTTGATAACTTTGTGGATTAATTTATCTACGTCTAGCTTCAGCGCCTACCCCCTCGAGGTCACAAGACGAGCCTCCCAAAAGGCAAAGAACGCCTTCCGGGAGGCTCGTCTTGTGCTTGTCGGGGGTGAACGAGGCGCTTCCGCTTTTGCTGTAATAATGACTTTTCTTTTACAAATACGAATCATAGTTGCCGATGGAATTGTTTTTCTGTAAAATTAGACGAAGTGTGGTTCGACTAATCTGCATAATGAAAAGGAGAGATACTCATGGCAAAGGTTTACGTTTTTGATCATCCATTAATTCAGCATAAGCTTACATACATTCGTGAAAAGAGTACGGGAACAAAGGAATTCCGCGAGCTTGTCGATGAAGTGGCAACACTGATGGCATTCGAAATTACCCGTGATATGCCTTTAGAAGAAATTTCTATCGATACACCAGTCAGCACGATGAAGTCTAATGTTCTTGCAGGAAAGAAGCTGGGAATCATCCCAATTCTGCGCGCAGGTATTGGAATGGTTGACGGCATCCTGAAACTGATTCCAGCTGCAAAAGTGGGCCATATCGGCTTATACCGCGACCCGGAAACCCTGCAGCCGGTTGAATATTATGTAAAGCTTCCAAGTGATGTGGAAGAAAGAGATTTCATCGTCGTTGACCCTATGCTTGCAACGGGCGGTTCTGCGATTGAAGCCATCCACTCTCTCAAAAAGCGCGGAGGCAAAAACATTAAATTCATGTGCCTGATTGCCGCTCCTGAAGGCGTAGAAGCTGTGAAAGAAGCTCACCCTGACGTTGACATTTACATTGCAGCATTAGATGAAAAATTGAACGAAAAAGGCTATATCGTCCCTGGTTTGGGCGATGCAGGCGACCGTTTATTCGGAACAAAATAACATCAGCAGCAGCGAACAGACAAAAAGATTGAAAACATCTTTTAATAAAGGAAGGTGCTCTGATTGGATCGTCCGATTAAAGTAATGACGATTTTCGGGACAAGGCCTGAAGCCATTAAAATGGCACCCCTTGTTCTTGAACTTCAAAAACACCCTGAGTATTTTGAATCGATTGTGACCGTGACGGCACAGCATCGTGAAATGCTTGATCAGGTATTAAATATTTTTAAGGTCACACCCGATTATGACCTGAATATCATGAAAGACCGCCAGACACTGGTAGACGTGACTACACGCGGACTTGAAGGTCTTGATAAGATCATGAAGGAAGTAAAGCCGGATATCGTGCTTGTTCACGGTGATACCACTACAACGTTTATTGCAAGCCTTGTCTCTTTCTATAACCAGATTGTCGTCGGCCATGTGGAAGCGGGACTGCGCACATGGAATAAATACTCTCCATTCCCTGAGGAAATGAACCGTCAGCTTACAGGTGTCATGGCTGATCTGCACTTCTCGCCAACATCGAAGTCAGCGGAAAACCTCTTAAATGAGAATAAAAAGAACGAAAGTATTTTCATCACTGGAAACACGGCAATCGATGCGCTTAAAACTACGGTTAAAGACACGTATCACCATGAAGTCCTGGAGAAAATCGGCGATGACCGCCTTGTGCTACTGACTGCACACCGCCGTGAAAACCTGGGAGAACCGATGCGCAACATGTTCAAGGCTATTAAAAGGCTGGTGGAAGAACAGAAAGACATACAAGTCGTATATCCCGTTCATATGAATCCTGCTGTACGGGAGATCGCATCAGAAATCCTTGGCAGTGATAGCCGCATTAATCTGATTGAGCCGCTTGACGTTATTGATTTCCATAACTTTGCCTCAAGAGCTCATCTGATTCTGACCGATTCAGGCGGAGTTCAGGAAGAAGCACCATCACTTGGTGTGCCTGTCCTTGTTCTGCGAGATACAACGGAAAGGCCTGAAGGAATTGAAGCAGGAACCCTTAAGCTTGCCGGCATTGAGGAACAGCCAATTTTCGAACTGGCAACGGAGCTTCTGACTGATGGGGCAGCCTATGAAAAAATGGCTAAAGCTGTAAACCCATATGGAGACGGAAATGCTTCCAGAAGAATTTGCGATGCCATCCGCTACCATTTTAAACAGACGAATGATCGTCCGGAAGAATATAAACCGCAAAACTAATCGAATTGCACCTCTTTTAAAAAGAGGTGCATTTTCTGTTCCTTTTTCAAAAAGGGGAGGGGAGAAGCGGGCCCCATTATTTGAAAAACATCATGGTTGATATGTTGGTGGGTGGATGGTTGAAGATGAACCGGGAAATCTATTTAATTTTTATGTTAAAAGTCTCTTTCCCCGCCACGCTGGAAAAGTTATGATAGAGTATAGAAGAAATGAAAGATAGATTTGAACACGGTTAACATGTTGATGGTTGGATGGTTATTTGCAAAATGTTAATATATCAACGTTTCTAAAGAGTTTAGAGTGATCAAATGACGTATTCATGGTTAAAGAAATGGCGGCAGAAATGACATCATTTATCGCGGAAAATGACCATGGTGGTTTTGTTGGCGGTTAGGTGGTTAGTCATGGGTAGTGCCCGGCGGGAACTGGGTGATCGGCAAGATACCAAGAAAGGTGCTGAAGGACGTTGGCAAATCAGTATTTGACAATGAAGGAGCTTAAAGAGGCACTTCCGGACATACCTGAGAATAGCTTAAAGCGTTATTTGCAGGAGCATGCAGAATACATAAATTATCGGAAGGAACATAATCGCTATAAAATCCAGGCTTCCGAAATTGAAAAGCTTAAATTTATCCGTAAATTATATTCAGATGGGCTGAAAAAAGAGGAAGTCACAGCAAAGCTTGAGGATGCAGGAATTCCGGTTATCATTACAGTGGAGGATGAGGAAGAAAGCAGCTCCACCTCACTTATGAATGTGAATTCCGAACTGACAGATATGAAGAAGTTGGTCAGTTTTCTCGTGCAGCAAAACGAGCAATCCCGTCTTACCCAGAATAAAATCAGAGAACAAAACAAGCAGCTGATACATGAGGTGCACGAGCTCAAACTCACTATTGAAGATTTAAGAAATGCCCATGCACAAGGCTATGAAAAAGAGAGCGAAAAAGTTACTACTCTTTATGAAAAACTGATGGCGACACAACAGTCTGTAGAAGAAGTAGCCGGTGCATTAGAGGCTGAAAAAAGCAAAAGCATCTGGCAGAAGATATTTGGAAAGTAAAAGAATGCCCAAATTGCAAGATTAACGTTTAGACTGCTGTCTGCGGGGTATTGGCATATTGATTTTATATACCCGGGAGGTCGAATAAATGAGAGCTTTAGCCGTTTTAGAAGGAGCATTGATTGTCTGGATCATTATGCTTGTAGGTTCATTAATGGGAACCTTCATGTCTGAAGGTTTTATCGCCCTGGTATTTAAGCTGGCAGAAGGAAAAGGAATCCTGCTTACAGTATTACTGATAATAGCGACCCTAGCGGATATGTGGAGAGATAAAAAGCGGGACCATCTAATTCAAAAAGGAAAACTGGAACCGAATCAGCTGTTTTAATACATAAAGGGACAAAGCCATCATTCATTTGATGGTTTTTTTATAATCTGAAAGTACCATTTTCTGAAAATACTAAAAACTGTATTGATAATCAATTAAAAGATAGATAGTATTAATTATACAGAATATTGTATATTGATCAGTTTTTGAAAAGGAGATGAAGTTTTGAAAAGATTAAGGTTATTGTTAATCGTACTCGCATTAGTCTTAAGTTCTGCAGCTTTTTCTGGAAATATCGTTAATGCCAAAGAAAGGCCCGGGCAGAAATTAAGCCATGCCCATCCGAAAAAGGCAGGCTTTGATACGGAGAAATTGAAGGGTATTGATAAAGCCGTTACGGAGGCTATTGAGGATGGTGTTACACCGGGTGCGGTGGTTCTTGTAGCCAAGGATGGAAAGATTGTCAAAGAGGAAGCGTACGGATATGCACAAAAGTATGATATGGGGGAATTGCTCGAGAACCCCAGAAAAATGAAAAAGAAAACAATGTTCGACCTTGCTTCCGTTACGAAGGTGATGGGAACCACCCAGGGCATTATGAAACTTGTCAGTGACGGGCAACTTTCAGTCAATGACAGGGTATCAGATTTTATACCAGAGTTTGCCCAGCATGGAAAAGAAGATATTACAGTAGCTGACCTGCTGACACACACCTCAGGACTGACTCCCTGGAAGCCGACATACCTTTACGCTGATAATTCGGAAGAGGTTCTGAATTATATAAATAAGCTGCCGCTTGAATATCCGACTGGCACGGACAGAAGATATAGCGATTTTAGCTTTATGATGCTGGGTTTTTTAATCGAAGAGATCAGTGGACAGAAATTGGATAAATACTTAGAAGAAAACATTTATAAACCATTAAAAATGAATGATACGATGTTTACACCACCTGACCATTTCAAGAAAAAGATTGCGGCTACCTCATGGGGAAATCTTTATGAGTATAAAATGATTGATGACCCTAATTTCGGGTACTATGTTGAAGAAAGCCCGGACATGTTTAAAAACTGGAGAAATTACACCTTAGTTGGAGAAGTTAATGATGGAAATAGCTTCTATGGCAATAAAGGGGTTGCGGGCCATGCGGGTTTATTTTCAACAGCAAGGGATCTTGCCGTACTGGGCCAGACCATGTTAAATGGCGGAACATATGGAAAAACAAAAATGTATAATAAAGAAGTAATTGATATCTTTACCTCTCCTCAGCGCTTTGGCCAGGGATATGGCTGGGAGCTGAATAAGAGCTGGTATATGGGAGAACATTATTCTGACAAAGCCTTTGGGCATACTGGCTTTACCGGAACGCAGGTTATTTTTGATCCAGAGGAAAACCTGCAGATTATTCTGCTGACGAACAAACAAAACAATGGACCTTTGCCAAGCGGATCATACCGAAGCACAGGCGCTCTTTCTAAAGAAGTCGCCAATATTGTTTATGAATCCTTGAACTAGCCGTAATATTATATTGATTTACGCATACAAGGCATCTATTCAGCCCACCCTAAAACAAAAAGAGGGTGGGTTTTCTAATGAAAAAATTCTTTCACATCATAACAGTACTAGTTTTATTCTTGATTCAAACTCCGGTTTCAGCCCGAACACTTTCACACCCTCCTATACCGGAAGAGTCACCTGATATTGAAAAAGTGGCCATTGTAGTACTGAAAGAACCAAATAATAAACAGGAAATCAAAAAAATGATAGAAAAAAATCCTGAGCTGCAAATCAGGCAAACATTCAATCAGGCATTAAACGGCTTTTCCGTTAAAGGAAGGCCATCTGCCTTGCAAAGCCTGCAAAGAATAGATTCAGTCTCTTCTGTTTCACCGGTAAATACCTATCATGTTCATTCCGATGACAATATCAAGCTGATTGGCGGCCTGAATGCGAGAGGCTATTGTGATGAAAATAATCAGCGCCTCACTGGCAAGGGTGTGAAAGTAGGCGTGATCGACACCGGCATTGATTATAATCATCCTGACTTGCGAAGAAGCTATGGCGGCGGTCGCGATTTGGTGGATAATGATAGAGATCCGATGGAAACGAAGGCAGCCGGGGGACAGGGCACACTGCACGGCACTCACGTCGCGGGCATCATTGCGGCAAATGGCAGGATCCAGGGGGTCGCACCGGAAGCAACCATCATCGCCTACAGGGCTCTCGGACCGGGGGAAGCGGAACAACAGAACAGGTGATAGCGGCCATCGAACAGGCCATAAAGGATAAAGTGGATGTATTAAACCTTTCATTGGGAAATAACGTAAACGGGCCTGACCTTCCGATAAGCATGGCCCTGAATAAAGCGGTTGAAAAAGGAATAACCGCTGTCACTTCTTCAGGTAATTCTGGCCCGAACATCTGGACCGTCGGATCACCGGGAACAGCATCGAAAGCCATTTCTGTCGGAGCCTCTACACCAACAATAAAGGTGCCATTTTTAAGCATAAACGGACGTGAAATCCGCCTTGATCTGCTGCAGGGTTCAAAGGAATGGGAATTCGACCGCTCCTACGAAGTGATTGATGGAGGGATTGGGCATCCGGATGAATTGAAGAATGCGGAAGGTAAAATAGTCTTAATAGAAAGAGGGGAGTTGACGTTTACAGATAAAGCGGTCCATGCACTGGAAGCAGGAGCAGTGGGAGTCATTATCTATAACAATACAAAAGGCAGGTTCTTCGGCAATCTGGACAGCGAGGTTCCCATTCCGGCAGCGGCGCTTTCAAAGGAAGAAGGAGAGGACCTCAAGAAGCTCATGAAGAAAGGAAGGCTCCTTGCCCGAACTAATATAATAGAAGAAAGGGACATACTAGCTGACTTCAGCTCCCGCGGACCTGTTACATCCACATGGGAAATTAAACCGGATGTTGTGGCACCGGGCGTTGCCATAAATAGCACCATTCCCGGCGGCTACCTGCCGCTTCAGGGAACAAGCATGGCCGCTCCGCATGTAGCCGGTGCCTGTGCGATCCTCAAACAGGCTCATCCCGAGTGGGGGCCGGAACAAATCAAGGCAGCACTCATGAATACCGCTAAACTTATTAAGAACGCGGATGGACAAACTTATAGAACGTATGAGCAGGGGGCCGGTCGAATCCAGCTTGAACAGGCGCTGAAAGCAGAAACGCTTGTCTTCCCGGCGTCCATGCAATTCGGGAAATTTCAGATCGCAGACAGGCTGCATGACCACAGCAGTTTTATAACGGTTGAAAATATAAGTGAAAAAATGCAGTCTTATTCCTTTTCCGTACCCTATAAGGAGCAGGGCATCAATTGGGAAATGCCTATGACGTTTCAATTGAAACCGGGCGAAAAGAAAAAGGCTGAAATTAAAATGTCTGCTGATCCAACCCTTTTAAAGAAAAAGATCCATGACGGCTACCTTCTATTGAAAGCAGGTGCAGAAAGTATTCATATTCCATACCTGTATGTGCTGGAAGAGCCTGATTACCCAAGGGTGATGGGATTCGGTATCGGCAAAGGAGATAAGCCTGGAACGTATCGCTATGAGGTGTATCTGCCTGGCGGGGCGGAGGAATTCGGAATTGCGATGTTTGATTCGGAAAGTCTCCGGTTTATGGGATTTCTGGATTGGAAAAGAAATGCCGGAAAGGGACAGCTGCTGCAGGAAATTCCTGCTGAAAAGCTGCCTGGGCCGGGGCTGTACCTGGCGAAAGTGTTTGCCAAAAAAGCCGGCAGGGAAGACTGGATCGAAACGTATCTATTTGTGAGACCGGATGGACAGCTGGGGGACCCGGAGCCTTCAGCAGAATCAGAAGAGAGTACAAGCAAGTAGAAATAAAGCGTTTTCAGGGGCGATGCAGAGTCTCGCTCCTTTTTCAATAGAAATCCGAAAATTAAATGTGATAAATATGTGAACATACCATATTTTTGCCTTTTTGTTTGTGAACTTTTTCACTCCAAACGCATTGACATTGACAAAGCCCTATTGTATGCTTACAAAGGGTAAAAGATGATAGGGTTTTCAAAATATTTTTGCAGACATATTTCCCACTTCTGCATGATGTTTATATGATTATTTACGGCCTCAAAACCCTCTTACCATTCTCTTTAAGGGAGGATGCGTTTTTATGCGTCAAAAAGACCGCAACCCATTTAAGGCGATGGCCTTAATGTCCGCCATTCTTTCCCAGTTAGTAGGTTCCACGCTCATTGGCATTTTCGCCGGAAGATGGCTTGACAGCAAGGCAGCAACTGAGCCTTTATTCCTTTTAATCGGCTTGTTCATTGGGCTGGGCGCAGGGATATACGCCATGCTACGTCTAATCCAACATTTTTTCACAGGAGAATGAACATCATGCCGGAAATCAAAGCAACTTTTCAAAGACAGCGGAAATACATATTCCTATTGTTGTCTGTTTACGTTCTCGGCTGGGGTTTTACACCATATCAATCTATTTTTCTTGGCTTGATCTTTGGTACAGGCTTAAGTCTGTTCAATTTGTGGCTGATTTCACGAAAGGCGCTGCAATTTGGAGAGGCGGTCGAGAGAGGCGAGAAGGTGCGTTCACTTGGAACGGTATCCAGAATGGCTACAGCAGTATTTGCTGTGATGATCGCTCTGGAATACCCTGATAAGCTGCATCTGATCAGTATGGTATTTGGATTAATGACATCCTATATTGTCATTATGATAGATTATTTTCTTCAATCTTTTCAATTACGTAAATAGCGGGAAGAGAGGTGAACACTATTGCATCATGAAGCTCCTATAGTGGACTTTTTAGGATTGAATTTTAACTTATCAAATGTACTGATGATCACAGTGGCAAGTGCTATTGTATTCATTATTGCTTTACTTTCAACCCGTCGATTGGCCATGAAACCAACGGGGATGCAAAACTTCTTCGAGTGGGTAATGGATTTTGTTAAGAATATCATTAACAGTACGATGGACTGGAAGACAGGCGGAAGATTCCATATCCTTGGATTAACCCTGATCATGTATATTTTTGTTTCAAACATGCTCGGACTTCCGTTCGCGATCACTTATGATCACACTTTATGGTGGAAATCGCCAACAGCCGATCCTGTTATCACCTTAACATTAGCGGCAATGGTAGTCGGGCTTTCGCATTACTATGGCGTAAAGCTTAAAGGAGTAGGAGAATACGGCCGGGATTTTATCAGGCCAATGCCTTTCTTGTTCCCATTGAAAATTATTGAAGAGTTTGCAAACACTCTGACATTAGGACTTCGTCTTTACGGTAACATCTACGCGGGTGAAATCCTGCTGACGTTGCTTGTCGGAGGACTCGCACATGCGGGTATAGGCGGAATGCTTGCCGCAGTTATACCAACACTTGTATGGCAGGGATTCTCAATCTTTGTCGGATCTATCCAGGCATTCATTTTCTGTATGTTAACAATGGTTTATATGGCACACAAAGTGAGCCAGGACCATTAATATATACCTGTTCATTTTATGGACAAAACATTTTAAACAAATAAATTTTCATACAATTTAAGGAGGAACTCAATAATGGGTCTTTTAGCAGCAGCAATTGCAATCGGTTTAGCAGCACTAGGTGCCGGTATCGGTAACGGTCTTATCGTTTCAAAAACAGTAGAAGGTATGGCTCGTCAGCCGGAAGCTCGCGGTATGCTTCAAACTACAATGTTCATCGGGGTTGCACTAGTTGAGGCCGTTCCGATCATTGGCGTTGTTATCGCGTTCATGGTTATCGGCGGTTAATTAATACTGTACCAATCGTTCAAAAATGGCGAAGATCATTCCATGAACCTTCGCCATTCCTTTATGTTTTTTACTGAAAAACTAAATCGGAATCATGCATATGACTCCGTTTCATAAGTGGAACAACTCTTGAAGGGAGTGAATCGAGGGTGTTAACAAACAGTCTAGTATTAGGCGCTGCAGGCAGCGGTTTTAACGGCGGGGACATTTTGTTCCAGCTGTTCATGTTCATTATCTTGTTGGCATTGCTGAAAAAATTCGCGTGGGGTCCGTTAATGGGCATTATGCAGCAGCGTGAAGAGCACATTGCCGGTGAAATCCAGGCGGCTGAAGAAAGCCGTACTGAAGCAAAGAAGCTTTTAGAAGAGCAAAGAAATCTTTTAAAAGAAGCACGTACTGAAGCGCAGGGCCTTATTGAAAATGCGAAGAAACAAGGCGATGTGCAGCGTGAGGAGATCGTTGCGGCTGCCCGCACTGAGTCTGAGCGCATTAAGGAATCTGCCAAGCTTGAAATCGAACAGCAGAAAGAACAGGCAGTTGCCGCTATCCGCGCGCAAGTCGCTTCATTGTCTGTCCTAATTGCTTCCAAGGTTATCGAGAAGGAACTAAGTGCAAATGATCAGGAAAAGCTGATCAATGAATACATTCAAGAGGCAGGAGAAAAGCGATGACGGGCTCCACAGTAGCAAAGCGCTACGCGTTGGCTCTTTTCCAGCTTGCGAATGAACACCAGCTTCTTGACCAAATGGAAGAAGAGCTTCGTGCAGTGAAAGAAGTAGTAAACCATAACTCAGATTTAAAGTCTGTTTTGAAATCTCCAAAGCTTTCAATTGAGAAGAAAAAAGAGATTTTAAAAGAAGCATTTGCATCTGTGAACACGTATGTTCTAAACACGTTAATGATATTAATTGAACGCCACCGTGAAGATCATATCTCTGATGTGGCAGATCATTTTATAAGCCTGGCGAATGACAAAAAAGGTATCGCGGATGCAAAGGTATACACTGTCCGTCCGCTATCTGAAGCAGAGAAGGAAGCATTATCTGTGTCATTTGCAGCTAAGGTTGGGAAAAAATCACTTCGTATTGACAATATAGTTGATACTAACTTGCTCGGCGGCATCAAGCTTCGAATCGGAAACCGGATTTTCGACGGCAGCTTGCGCGGGAAGCTAGAGCGTCTTGAACGTCAATTGTTAGGCTAAGATTCGTAGATAGGGGTGAAACTCATGAGCATCAATGCTGAAGAAATCAGTGCGCTGATAAAAAAGCAAATCGAAAACTATCAGTCGGAAATTCAAGTGAGTGATGTAGGTACGGTTATCTCTGTTGGTGACGGTATCGCTCGTGCTCATGGCCTCGACAATGTCATGGCTGGAGAACTTGTTGAATTTTCAAACGGCGTTATGGGGATGGCACAAAACCTTGAAGAAAATAACGTCGGTATTATCATTTTAGGACCATTTACAGAAATCCGTGAAGGCGATGAAGTACGCCGTACGGGCCGCATCATGGAGGTACCGGTTGGTGAAGAATTAATCGGCCGCGTAGTAAACCCTCTTGGACAGCCAGTAGATGGCATGGGACCAATTAACACAACCAAATCACGTCCGATTGAAAGCCAGGCACCAGGTGTTATGGATCGTAAATCCGTACACGAGCCGCTTCAAACAGGAATCAAGGCGATTGACGCACTTGTGCCAATCGGCCGCGGACAGCGTGAGTTAATCATCGGTGACCGTCAAACAGGTAAAACATCCGTTGCAATCGATACAATCTTGAACCAAAAAGATCAGGATATGGTATGTATCTATGTGGCAATCGGACAAAAAGAATCTACAGTTCGTAATGCAGTAGAAACACTTCGTAAGCAAGGTGCGCTTGATTACACAATCGTAGTTACAGCATCTGCATCACAGCCTGCTCCAATGCTATACCTGGCTCCTTACGCCGGTGTAACAATGGGTGAAGAGTTCATGTACAACGGCAAGCACGTTCTTGTTGTGTATGATGACTTAACAAAGCAAGCTTCTGCTTACCGTGAGCTTTCATTGCTATTGCGCCGTCCTCCAGGCCGTGAAGCATATCCAGGGGACGTATTCTACTTGCACAGCCGCTTATTAGAGCGCGCTGCAAAGCTAAGCGATGCGAAAGGTGCAGGTTCAATCACTGCTCTTCCATTTATCGAAACACAAGCAGGCGATGTTTCTGCTTACATTCCGACAAACGTTATCTCAATCACTGACGGACAAATTTTCCTTCAGTCTGACCTATTCTTCTCCGGTGTACGTCCGGCGATCAACGCAGGTCTTTCTGTATCACGTGTAGGTGGATCTGCACAGATCAAAGCAATGAAAAAGGTTGCAGGTACACTGCGTCTTGACCTTGCTTCATACCGTGAACTTGAATCATTTGCCCAGTTCGGTTCTGACCTTGATAAAGCAACACAGGCTAAACTTAACCGTGGTGCCCGTACAGTAGAGGTTCTAAAGCAGGATCTTAACAAGCCGTTAAAAGTTGAGAAGCAGGTTGCAATCCTTTACGCTCTAACTCGCGGCTTCTTAGATGACATTCCTGTACAGGATATTCGTCGTTTCGAATCTGAATTCCTTTCATGGTTAGACCATAACCGCAAAGATTTGTTAGACCATATCGTGACTACAAAAGAACTTCCTTCTGATGACGATATGGCATCTGCGATTAACGACTTTAAGAAAACTTTCGCAGTATCCGAATAATAGAGCATGCAATTAAGGTTAGGGGTTTAATCCCCTCCCTTTGCTTCTCTTGTTAGGGTCTGACAAACTTTGAAAAAGGGTGGTGAGAACCTGTGGCATCATTACGCGATATAAAAAATCGTATTACTTCTACGAAGAAAACGAGTCAAATTACAAAGGCAATGCAGATGGTATCGGCTGCGAAAATGAATAAGGCGGAAATGAATGCAAGATCATTCGTGCCTTATATGGAGAAAATCCAGGAAGTTACGGCAAGCATCGCTTTGGGAAGCAAAGATGTCTCACATCCAATGCTGACCAGCCGCCCAGTCAAGAAAACTGGTTACCTTGTAATCACTTCTGACCGCGGACTTGCGGGAGCTTATAACAGTAACGTCCTGCGAAATGTCTACCAGACAATTCAAAAGCGCCATAAATCACCGGATGAGTATGCAATCATTGCAATCGGACGTGTGGGCCGTGACTTTTTCAGAAAGCGCAATATGAACGTCATTCTGGATATTGTTGCTGTTGCGGACCAGCCTGCATTTGCTGAAATCAAGGATATTGCCAGCAAAGCAGTTGGCATGTTCGCTGATGAGACATTTGACGAATTATATATGTACTACAGCCATTATGTCAGCGCGATTCAACAGGATGTAACAGAGAAGAAGCTTCTTCCGCTTACGGATATCTCCAGCTCGACAAAGCTTACATCTTATGAGTTTGAACCTTCCGCTGAAGAAATTTTAAAAGTATTGCTGCCTCAATATGCTGAAAGCTTAATTTACGGAGCGCTTTTAGACAGTAAGGCAAGTGAACATGCTGCAAGGATGACAGCGATGCAGAATGCAACGGATAACGCTAAAGAGCTTATCAACTCGTTAAGCCTAAGCTACAACCGTGCACGTCAGGCAGCCATCACGCAGGAAATTACCGAAATCGTCGGCGGAGCAGCCGCGTTAGAATAAAAACGAAAAGCGGAAGCGCCTCGGTCAGCCCCGACAATGACCTCGAGGGGCTAGGCGCTGGAGCTAGACACAAACGAAATGAGGAGAACGGGGCTGCCTGTACTCTCCCATTACGTGAAATGAAAGAGGAGGGAAAAAGATGAACAAAGGACGCGTTCTTCAAGTTATGGGTCCGGTTGTTGACGTAAAGTTCGAAAGCGGCCAGCTTCCTGAGATCTATAATGCATTGACTGTTACTAACCCAGCGCGTAACGAATCTGAAGTTGACATCAACTTAACCCTTGAAGTTGCCCTTCATTTAGGTGATGATACAGTCCGCACAATTGCAATGTCTTCTACTGACGGCTTACAGCGCGGAAGTGAAGTTATTGACACTGGTGCTCCTATCTCTGTACCAGTAGGTGATATAACACTTGGACGTGTATTCAACGTGCTTGGAGAATCAATCGACTTAGATCCAGCAATCGCTGCAGATGCCCGTCGTGATTCTATCCACAGAGAGGCTCCTAAGTTTGAGCAGCTTTCTACTGAAGTAGAAATTCTTGAAACTGGAATTAAGGTAGTAGACCTTCTTGCTCCATACATTAAAGGTGGTAAGATCGGTCTGTTCGGTGGTGCCGGTGTAGGTAAAACCGTTTTAATCCAGGAATTGATCAATAACATCGCTCAGGAGCACGGCGGTATTTCCGTATTCGCCGGTGTTGGTGAGCGTACGCGTGAAGGTAATGACCTTTATCATGAAATGACGGATTCAGGCGTTATCAAGAAAACAGCGATGGTATTCGGCCAGATGAACGAGCCGCCGGGAGCGCGTATGCGTGTTGCCCTGACTGGTTTGACTATGGCAGAATTCTTCCGTGATGATCAGGGACAGGACGTTCTTTTCTTCATGGATAACATCTTCCGTTTCACTCAGGCAGGTTCAGAGGTATCAGCTCTATTAGGCCGTATGCCATCTGCCGTTGGTTACCAGCCGACACTTGCTACTGAAATGGGTAAATTACAGGAACGTATCACATCTACTAACGTAGGTTCTGTTACGTCCATCCAGGCGATTTACGTACCAGCCGATGACTATACGGATCCGGCTCCGGCTACAACTTTCGCCCACTTAGATGCAACAACTAACCTTGAGCGTAAGCTTTCTGAGATGGGTATCTACCCTGCGGTGGATCCACTAGCTTCCACTTCCCGTGCATTGTCACCGGAAATCGTTGGCGAAGAGCACTACTCAGTTGCACGCCAAGTACAGCAGACATTACAGCGTTACAGAGAACTTCAGGATATCATTGCGATCCTTGGTATGGATGAGCTTTCTGATGAAGACAAGCTAATCGTAGCACGTGCGCGCCGTATCCAGTTCTTCTTATCTCAAAACTTCCACGTTGCTGAGCAGTTTACTGGCCAGCCAGGTTCATACGTACCTGTTAAAGAAACAGTTAAAGGCTTCAAAGATATTCTTGAAGGCAAGTACGACCACCTGCCAGAAGATGCATTCCGACTTGTCGGCCGAATCGAAGAAGTAATCGAGAGTGCAAAGAAAATGGGCGTAGAGGTCTAATTCTGGACCAGGAGGGTAAAAAATGAAGACGATTAAAGTCAGTGTTGTTACTCCCGATGGCCCGGTGTATGAATCAGATGTGGAAATGGTAAGCACAAAAGCTCAAAGCGGTGAGCTTGGAATTTTACCTGGACACATTCCAATGGTTGCACCGTTACAAATTGGAGCCGTTCGTTTAAAAAACGGCGGAAAAACTGATTTCGTCGCAGTAAGCGGCGGATTCCTTGAAGTCCGTCCGGAGCAGGTAACGATTTTAGCGCAATCTGCTGAACAGGCAGATGAAATTGATGTAGAGCGTGCCGTTCGTGCCAAGCAGCGTGCTGAACAGCGCATGAATGAGCAGAAGCGTGAAAACATTGATTTCCGCCGTGCAGAGCTTGCACTTCAGCGTGCGATCAACCGTATCGAAGTTTCGGAAAGAAAGTTTTAATAACAATTCACAACACCTCCTGGCCTGGCTGGGGGGTGTTTTTTGTTTCAGAAATATTTACCACCCAAGTTTTAAGAAAATTGCCCCAAAAAAGAGATAAATCACTCGAATTCTTTTATATAGGCCTTTACAATAGAAGAGAGTAAACCTTTAAAGGTTACTCTCTTTTTTAAAGCTATTATGCAAGTCTATTTGAATAAAAGGAGGAGCCGCAATGCTGGAGTTTGATACAAATATAGACCAATACGCTACGATCAAAGTCATCGGAGTCGGCGGCGGGGGGAATAACGCTGTTAATCGGATGATCGAACATGGAGTTGAGGGAGTAGAGTTTATTGCTGTTAATACAGATGGACAAGCTCTAAATCAATCAAAGGCAGAAGTAACCATGCAAATCGGTGCAGCCTTAACAAGGGGCCTGGGTGCTGGGGCTAATCCTGAAGTGGGCAGAAAAGCAGCTGAGGAAAGTGAAAGCCAGCTTCGTGAAGTGCTGAAGGGTGCTGACATGGTATTCGTTACGGCTGGAATGGGCGGAGGAACCGGAACGGGTGCCGCTCCTGCTATTGCACGCATTGCACGTGAAGTGGGTGCACTGACTATTGGTGTCGTAACACGCCCTTTCAAATTTGAAGGACGTAAGCGTGCAGCCAATGCGGATGCAGGCATCGAAGCCATGAAAAAAGCTGTGGATACGCTCATTATTATTCCAAATGATCGCTTATTGGAGATTATTGATAAGAAGACACCTATGCTTGAAGCATTTATGGAAGCGGATAATGTTCTTCGTCAGGGCGTTCAAGGCATTTCTGACCTGATTGCTGTTCCTGGTTTAATCAATCTTGATTTTGCCGATGTCAAAACAGTAATGTCCCATAAAGGAACAGCACTGATGGGGATTGGAATTGCCACTGGGGAGGACCGTGCGGCTGAAGCAGCCCGGAAAGCCATTTCAAGCCCGCTGCTTGAAACATCCATTAACGGAGCCCGCGGTGTCATCATGAACATTACAGGCGGAGCAAATATCAGCTTATATGAAGTGCAGGAGGCTGCAGATATTGTTGCTTCTGCTTCAGATGAAGAAGTGAATATGATTTTTGGTTCAGTCATAAATGATTCCTTGAAGGAAGAAATTCTTGTTACGGTTATCGCTACCGGCTTCAATGAACAAGAGGAGTTAAGGGCAAAACCGAGTACAAGACCATCTGTAGAAAAAGAATATGATCATACATATCATTATGCAGAAGAACCAGCAAATCGCCGGCAGGCTAGAGAGGCCAGAGAGCACAGGGAATATCGGGAACCGGTCCAGGATAACTACCGTGTGCAGCCTGACCCGCAGGAAGAGTCACTTGATACACCGGCGTTCCTTAGAAACCGCAGAAGACGCTAATGATAGAAACAGGCTGCCACAAAGAGGGCAGCCTGTTTTTTTAGGTGAATTTTATAGATGGTTGATATGTTGGTGGGTGAGTGGTTGATGCTGATACATGAAGAAAGGACAGGCATCTGCCTGTCCTTCATTTATTTTAATACTTTGTCTGGTCATATAGGGTTAACTGATCCAAATTCTTATGCACGGTTATGAGCTTTTTAAGAAGGCTCATGAACTTTTGTTTATCTTCAAAAGGAGTCACATCCAGCTCCCTTTTCAGCTCATTGCTTTTTGTAACGAGCTCATCGAATTTTTGAATAGCTGGGCAGTTGTTATTAGTCATAAGTAATTCTCCTAATCTAAGCTCTTAATATAACTTTATCACAAAAATAAATTTCAAAGAAAACAGCTATGTTTCATTTATATTAAAAAGGAATCACCAGCTTAACTATTTTGTTAAAAATGTCAGACTTTGTTGAAACCTGGAGAATAGAGTCATATAGTATCAACATGCTTAGAAAAGCGGAAGCGTTGAAGCTAGACAGTTATCGACGTACAAAATTAGATATTTGGTTTTAATAAAAGACAAGGTTCGAGAAATCCAGGGGTGATTTCCTTGTCGACTGTATTATTTGGAACGATAGAATATTATGAAAGAGAATTAATCAGCTATTTTACAAATAATCATATTAGCAATAAGGATGATGCCACCATTAGAGTATTCCTTATGCTAGAAGCTGAGATATTCAATGTGTTCTTATTTGACGAAGCGGTCCGGATTCGATGTATGCAAAATCTATTAAAAGCTTTTTGCCGGGTATCTGAAACACACTTGATCAATTAGCAGCTTATAAATGAATAGAGGAATTGAAATAAGAGGTCCCTGCAGTGAGAGACCTCTTTGTTTTAATTAAGGATAGTAACCTTTACATCTTTTCTTCCCCACTGCAGTGCATCCTGTTCTCCAGGAATAAACACATCAATTTCATGTCCGTTAATTCCGCCGCCTATATCCTCGGCCGTTGCATATCCATATCCTTCTACAAATACTTTAGAACCTAAAGGAATCACGTCCGGATCAACTGCAATTACTTTTTTATCCGGGTTATCGATAAGATTGACGCCTGTTTTCGTAATGCCGATGCATCCTTCACAGCTCGCTGTATAGGCAGTTGCCGTGACAGTCAGAACTTTGCCTGCTTTTTCTGCCGGCTTATTGGTGTTGGCTGCTTTTACGACTGTCTTAGGCTTGGCAGCTTCTTTTTTCGCTGAACCATTTTTATAGATGATAAGCTCTAAACCGGGTTTAATAAGATCGGATTTCAGCTGATTCCACTTTTTAAGGTTATGTACATTAATTCCATATGTTTTGGCAATATTCCAGAGAGTATCACCGGATTCTACTATGTATATTTCTTCAGGTGAGACATCAAGCTTATCTTTTGGATGAATCAAATCTCCAGTGAGTCCATTCCAGTTTTTAATATCCTGAACAGACACTTCATGTTTTTGTGCTATGGACCACAGGGTATCCCCTTTATTTACAGTTACTTCTTCTGCATATGCGCTTGCACCTGCTGTGCTCCAGATGATTAAGCTCGCGAGCAGATAATAAAAATACTTTTTCATGTTAAACCTCCTATTAGTTGGTTGACAATTATTATGCTAGCACAGAAAATTCAGAGAAAAAGAACAGGGAGGTAATAATTAAATTACGCAGATTTCAGGAGAATAACGCAGAAATGGCAAACCATCATAATGGTCATACTAGATGGACAAAAAGTATGAGAAATAGTCATATTTGATATATTTAAACCTTAAGATGGTTTTAATAGAAAGTTTTTCCTTGTGAGGGTAATACGAAAAATTATACCGGGGTGTTACATATCTCACTGACAAAGAAGAAAGTTTGTTTTTTAATGGTAGATGAATATAAAGAAGAATTTAATGGATATTGACAGGGGGCAAGCTCATATAATCTTAGGAAGGTGTTAATCGCGGGTTTGTAAATTCTCTCCCGGAGAACCTGATTTTGTGCCCAGCGATAATTTCCAATAATAGTCTGAGGTTGTGTCGACACATGGGAGAGTAGGGTGTATAATGGTTACGGTTACATGTTTAAATGTTGTGAAAATTTTCAGCATTGGAGGGGATGGGCATGGAGCTTTGGAATTTATACCAGAATAACTATTTGATAGTTTTCGTGTTTTTGTGCCTTGGCGTGTTGCTGCCTGTGGTGGCTTTGTTTTTGGGAAAGCTTTTGCGGCCCTATAAGCCATATGATACGAAGTATACCACATATGAGAGCGGGATTGAGCCATTCCATGATTCGAGGGTGCAGTTCAATGTCCGCTATTATATTTTTGCCCTGATGTTTGTCATATTTGATGTGGAAACAGTATTTTTGTACCCGTGGGCAGTGGCATATGAGAAGCTTGGTATTTTTGCATTGATTGAGATGCTGATTTTTGTATTTATGCTAATAATTGGACTTGTTTATGCATGGAAAAAGAAGGTGCTGAAATGGATTTAAAGCTGGATAATATTACACCGGAAGAAATGGAAGAACTGCAGCGCAATGTGTTTATGGCAACTTTGGAACAAATTAAAGCGTGGGCGCGGAGCAATTCATTGTGGCCAATGACCTTCGGGCTTGCTTGCTGTGCCATTGAAATGATGGGTGTGGGTTCATCGCATTACGATCTGGACCGTTTTGGTTCTTTTTTCCGTACATCTCCCCGTCAGTCTGATGTCATGATTGTTTCAGGTACAGTAACAAAGAAAATGGCGCCTATTGTCCGCCGCCTATATGATCAGATGCCTGAACCTAAATGGGTGATCGCGATGGGCTCCTGTGCAACTGCGGGTGGGCCATATGTGAAATCGTACTCAGTTGTTAAAGGGGTCGACCAGATTGTCCCTGTTGATGTATACATACCAGGATGCCCGCCGAACCCGGCAGCATTAATTTACGGAATTAACAAGTTAAAAGAGAAAATCCGTTATGAGGCTAAGACTGGGAAGAAGGTGATCTAACCTATGAGCGGAGAAAAGGATCTTGAACAGCTGAAAAAAGAGGCTGCAGCAAAAGCAAAGGCAGCCGCCCTGGCTAAAATGAAAGCGAAAGAGCAGGGAGAAACAAAGGAAGAGACACCTGCAGAAGACATGGATCTGGCGAAGCAAAAGGCTGCAGCAGCCGCAAAGGCGAAGGCAGCCGCTCTGGCTAAAATGAAAGCGAAAGAGCAGGGAGAAACAAAGGAAGAGACACCTGCAGAAGACATGGATCTGGCGAAGCAAAAAGCCGCCGCAGCCGCGAAGGCAAAGGCAGCCGCCCTGGCGAAGCTGAAAGCGAAAGAGCAGGGAGAAACAGTGGAAGAGACACCTGCGGAAGATATGGATCTTGCGAAGCAAAAGGCAGCTGCCGCCGCAAAAGCCAAAGCCGCTGCCGCCGCAAAGGCGAAAGCAGCAGCTCAAGCAAAACAAGCCGGCGGGGATGACGAAAAGGCAAAAGCGATTGCAGCCGCCAAGGCCAAAGCCGCCGCCGCTGCAAAGGCGAAAGCAGCAGCTCAAGCAAAACAAGCCGGCGGGGATGATGAAAAGGCAAAAGCGATTGCAGCCGCCAAGGCCAAAGCCGCCGCCGCTGCAAAGGCGAAAGCAGCAGCTCAAGCAAAACAAGCCGGCGGGGATGATGAAAAAGCAAAAGCGATTGCAGCCGCCAAGGCGAAAGCTGCCGCAGCTGCAAAAGCAAAATTAGCCGCTGCAGGCAAAGCAGACGGAGCAGATGATGAAAAGGCAAAGGCGATCGCTGCAGCGAAAGCAAAGGCCGCAGCCGCAGCAGCCGCGAAGGCAAAAGCTGCCGGAAGCAAGGCTGACGCTGAACCAGCTGCAGAGAAAGCTCCATCCGTTAATCAGCCTTATCTTGATAAATATGTGAAGGTAATTGAAGAAAATCTGGGATCTGAGGTTCTTGAAGAGTACTATATTAATAATCTCTCCAAGGAAGTTCCGACTTTAGTTGCCAGAGCTGAATCCTATTTTAAATTGGCAGAATTCCTAAAATATAATGAACAGCTTGGCTTTGATTATCTGTCAGAGCTTCATGGCACCGATTTTGAGACCCACATGGAAGTGTATGCTCACTTATACTCATACAAAAAGCGCCAATCTGTTGCACTGAAGGTTAAAATTGACCGCGATGAGCCGGTAATTGATTCATTGCAGCCGTTATGGGCAGGAGCCAATTGGCCGGAATGTGAAGCGTATGATTTGCTGGGCATCCGATTCAAGGGACACCCTAATTTATATCGGATTATGCTGGGGAAGACTGGATCGGGCATCCGCTGCGAAAAGACTATGAACCGTACGATGTGGAGGTGTAACCAATGCTGCGAACAGAAGAAATGCTATTGAATGTTGGGCCTCAGCATCCAAGTACTCACGGTGTGTTTCGCCTTGTTTTGAAAATTGACGGGGAGATCATCAAAGAGGCGAAACCGGTCATCGGCTACCTGCATCGTGGAACGGAGAAACTGGCTGAAAATCTGCAGTATACGCAAATTATTCCTTATACAGACCGAATGGACTATCTTGCCGCCATGACGAATAATTATATCCTTGTCCATGCAGTTGAAACGATGATGGATTTGAAAATTCCGGATCGGGCAGAATATCTGAGGATAATCACGATGGAGCTGGGCCGGATTGCCAGCCATCTCGTATGGTGGGGTACATATTTACTGGATATTGGGGCAACAAGCCCATTCCTTTATGCATTCAGAGAGCGTGAAATGATCATCAATATGCTGAATGAGATATCCGGAGGCCGCTTGACGTTTAACTATATGCGTGTCGGCGGCGTAAAATGGGATGCTCCTGAAGGCTGGATTGATAAGGTAAGAGAGTTTGTTCCATATATGCGGGAACAGCTCAAAGGCTACCATCAGCTGGTAACCGGAAACGAAATTTTCATGAACCGTGTCAAAGGGGTAGGAAAGTATACGAAAGAGGATGCTTTAAACTACTCGCTAAGCGGTGCAAATCTGCGCTGCACAGGCGTAAAATGGGATCTCCGCAAAGATGAGCCATACTCCATCTATGACCGCTTTGATTTCGATGTGGCGGTTCAGGACGGCGGGGATGCGTGGGCCAGGTATCATGTGCGCATGCAGGAAATTGAAGAATCACTAAAAATCCTTGAACAAGCGGTGGAGCAATTCCCGGCAGAAGGCGATATTCTGGCAAAAGTGCCGAAAATCATCAAAGCGCCAAAAGGGGAAGCATTTGTCAGAATCGAATCTCCAAGGGGAGAAATCGGCTGCTATATCGCGAGTGATGGAAAGAAGGAGCCATACCGGATGAAATTCCGGAGGCCATCATTCTATAATCTTCAGATTCTCCCAAAATTGCTTGAAGGCGAAAACATTGCGAACTTGATTGCTATTTTAGGGGCAATTGATATTGTCCTTGGGGAGGTGGACGGTTAATGGTAGAAGAACTTCTCCATTCCGAAGCAGGTCTGCTGAATTTCGGTATTTTCTTCTTGCTTGCCACCGTTTTACTATTAGTTGTTTTGGGGTTTGTTACTTACGCCATTCTGGCGGAGCGTAAAGTCATGGGATTTATGCAGCTGCGCCAGGGGCCGAATCAGGTCGGCGGACGTTGGGGGCTGCTGCAGACTGTTGCGGACGTATTAAAGCTTCTTTTAAAAGAAGACACCATTCCTAAGCTTGCAGACAGGCCGCTGTTTATTCTTGCACCGGTTATTGCGTTTGCACCGGCATTCATGGTGCTGGCGACAATTCCATTTACAGACAAACTGCAGTTTGCTGATATTGGAGTTGGATTGCTGTATTACATCGCCATTTCCGGGCTGACAACAGTCGGTATTGTCACCGGAGCATGGGCTTCCAATAATAAATATGCATTGCTTGGCGGAATGCGTGCCGCTGCACAGATGATTTCATATGAGATTCCACTCGTTATGTCTGTATTAGGGATTATCCTTTTAACAGGCAGTCTAAATCTGAATGAAATCGTAGAAGCGCAAAAAAATGGCTGGTTCATTATTTGGCAGCCTATTGCTTTTATCGTATTCCTGATTGCTTCAACAGCTGAGCTGAACCGTGTTCCATTTGACTTGCCTGAAGCGGAATCAGAACTGGTCGCCGGTTTCCATGTTGAATATTCCGGCTTCCGCTGGGCGTTCTTCATGCTTGCGGAATATGTATACTTTTTTGCCATGGCTTCATTGACAACCGTATTATTTCTTGGCGGGTGGCTTCCGCTGCCGTTCCTGGGGTTCATTCCGGGTGCCGTCTGGTTTGCTCTAAAGTTTACGGCTGTAATCTTTGTTTTAGTCTGGTTTCGTGTTACATTCCCGCGACTCCGTGCAGACCAGCTCATGGAATTTGGCTGGAAGGTTTTGCTGCCGGTAGCACTTGCGAATATTTTCTTAACAGCTTTGCTGAAAGAGTGGCTTAATATATTTTAATTGAGGACCGGCAATTTCTGAAATTGTCCAGCTCCAGGCGCCATCGGCTCTCGGGTCTAAGCCAACCCGACCAAAAGGTTAAAGAACAACCTTTTAGCCGGCTCGTCTTACGCTTGAGGCCCGCAGGAGGCGGGTCATGCAGATGTTGCCACAGGACGTGGCGGTCTTAGTCTGCGTTCCTTAATAAGCGGGCGCCTTCCGCATTTCTAAAGTTGTCTAGCTACAGCGCCTACCCCCTCGAGGTCACAAGCCAATCCTCCAGAAAGGCAAAGAACGCCTTTCCGTGAGGCTCGTCTTGTGCTTGTCGGGGGTGGGCAAGGCGCTTCCGCATTTCTGAAATTGTCCAGCTCCAGGCGCCATCGGCTCGAGGTCATAAGCCAATCCGTCCAAAAGGTTAAAAAACAACCTTTTAGCCGGCTCGTCTTATGCTTGTCGCCGATAAGCGGGCGCCTTCCGCATTTCTAAACAAGGGGTGAAAAACATGCTTGGTTTAGCGAAAGGATTATCGTATACCCTTAAAAACCTGACACGCAAAAAGGTAACCTATGACTACCCGAATGAGCCGCTTCCGCTTCCGGACCGGTTCAGGGGAATTCAAAAGTTTTACCCTGAAAAATGTATTGTCTGCAATCAGTGTGCAAATATTTGTCCAACCGATTGTATCGAGCTGACAGGGAAAAAGCATCCGGACCCTGCCAAAAAGGGGAAGATCATTGATACCTATGATATCAACTTCGAAATTTGCATCCTTTGCGACTTGTGTACAGAGGTCTGCCCAACCGAAGCGATTATCATGACCAATAATTTTGAACTGGCGGAATATAGCCGCGATGAGCTGTTTAAAAACCTTGAATGGCTCGATGAAAATGATGAAAATATACGGAAGGTGAATAAAGCATGACGTTTTCAGGTGAGTTTTTAGCGTTTATGTCACTAGCTTTAGTTGCGGTCATTGGCGGCGTGCTTTTATTGAACCTTACCAAAGTTGTGCATATGGTTGTCGCCCTTGTATTTACATTTGTCAGCATCGCCGGAATTTATGTGCTGCTTTCAGCTGAATTCCTGGCTGCGGTCCAAATTTTGATTTACTCTGGTGCGATAACCATCGTCATGCTGTTCGGAATCATGCTGACGCGCCATAACGATACAAGCGAGCCCAAAACCGGCCGCTGGCGTAAGCTGTTAGTATTCGTGGGGGTTCTCGGCTTTGCTTTCGCGGTCTATATCGGAATATATAACCTTGATTTGCCGTCAGCGCCGAATGACCTTCATGTCAATAATACAGAGCAAATCGGAATTGAACTTTACTCAAAATTCATTATTCCGTTTGAAGTAACATCTGTCCTATTATTGGTCGCTTTGATTGGTTCCATTGTTCTGGCCAAAAAAGACGATGAAAAGGAGGCTGAAAAGGAATGAGTACAGTTCCCGTTCAAGCATACCTGGCATTGGCTTTAATCCTCTTTTGCATCGGTCTGTATGGTGCCTTGACTAAGCGCAATACTGTGATTGTCCTGATCTCAATCGAACTGATGCTGAATGCGGTTAATATTAATCTTGTGGCATTCAGTAAATATGGCATCACCCCGTCCATCACCGGACAGATTTTTACGCTATTTGTCATTGCGGTTGCCGCGGCAGAAGTGGCAGTAGGTATTGCAATCCTGATTTCTCTTTACCGTAACAAGAAGAGCGTTAACATTGATGAAATGGATGCCATGAAGCACTAAAGACACTGTGAAAAAATGCAGCCGGACTGGCTGAGAATAGAGAATTGAAAAGGCGGCCATATAGTGGCTCCCGTCTTAAAGGACCTGTTCGTAAGGTCCCAATCTGGCACGCCGTGCTATGGGGTGTGTTCAAAAAAGGGGATTGTGATAATGATGGAGAATGCATGGATCATACCGCTTTTCCCGCTTTTATCGTTTTTGTTCCTTATTTTATTCGGCAAACGGCTAAAAGAAGCGAGTGCTTATATCGGGATTCTGTTTACCCTGGCATCGCTTGTCTATTCCTTATTGGTGCTGGTTGACCGTTTTTCGGCACCAACTTATAAAGCAGAAGGCGTTTGGCTGACTATAGGGGATGTTCAGTTAACAGCGGGTTTTGAAGTTAATCAGTTAAATGCACTGATGCTGGTGATTGTATCACTTGTCAGTTTCCTGGTACATACGTATTCGAAAGGCTATATGCAGGGGGATGACCGTTTTCCTGTATTCTATGCTTATTTAGGGTTATTTACATTTGCCATGCTGGGCCTTGTCATCTCGCCTAATCTGCTTCAGACGTATTTCTTCTGGGAGCTTGTCGGACTTGGATCCTTCCTGCTGATCGGTTTCTATTTTTACAAAGAGGAAGCAAAGGCTGCGGCTAAAAAGGCATTTATCATGACCCGTATCGGAGATGTCGGTCTTTTGATCGGAATGATTCTATTATTCTGGCAGGCTGGCAGCTTTGAGTATGATGAGATTTTTGCAGCAGTTGAAGCGGGTGCCATTTCAGGCACAATGATTACGTTAACTGCGATCCTTATTTTTGTAGGGGCTGTCGGCAAATCGGGCCAGTTTCCGCTCCACACCTGGCTTCCTGACGCGATGGAAGGGCCAACGCCGGTCTCCGCATTAATCCATGCAGCGACAATGGTAGCGGCAGGTGTGTACTTAGTGGCTGCGCTATTCCCGCTTTTCGCGGCAAGTGAAACAGCACTGATGACCGTTGCTGTCATTGGGGCCTTCACAGCCATCTTTGCAGCAAGCATAGGCCTGGTGCAGAAGGATATTAAGCGGGTTCTCGCTTATTCAACCGTCAGTCAGCTTGGCTATATGATGCTGGCATTGGGATCTGCCGGATATGTAGCTGGTGTATTCCATTTAATGACGCACGCCTTTTTCAAGGCTTTGCTGTTCCTTGCAGCAGGAAGTGTCATCCATGCCGTTCATACACAGAACATTGAACATATGGGAGGCCTATGGAAGAAGCTGCGCGTGACAGGCCCTCTATTCCTGATCGGAACACTGGCGATCAGCGGAGTGCCGTTATTTTCCGGATTCTTCAGTAAAGATGAAATTTTAATTGCTGCGTGGGCACATGGGAACACGGCGCTGTTCTGGCTCGCGGTAATTGCCGCGTTCTTTACGGCATTTTATATGTTCCGCCTGTTCTTTATGGTTTTCGCTGGTGAAGCTAGAAGTGATATGAATAATGTCCATGAATCACCAAGTGTTATGACCCTGCCGATGGTGGTGCTTGGGGTGCTGGCTGTAGTGGCTGGATATGTGAATACACCTTGGTTTGGAACATTTCTTGGTGATTGGCTCGTGGAAGATAACCATGCTCTGGGACATGGCCATATTGAAGGGCCAGCATGGATTATGATTGTCGCAACGGCTGTATCCCTGCTTGGAATTTTCCTTGCCTGGCTAATGTACGGCAAACGCTCGCTTTCACGCGATTGGCTGACCAGCAGAATGCCGCATTCATACAACGTTCTGTACAATAAATATTATATCGATGAATTCTATTCGCTGACCGTTGTGAATGGAGCGAAATTCATCAGTTCATTCCTGCGCTTCCTGGAAGTATTCCTGGTTGAAGGCCTTGTAAAGAGCGTAACTGGAATTGCGTCTGCACTCGGAAAACTTGGTTCAAAAATGCATAACGGCCAGATTCAGACTTATGGAACAGTAGCGTTTGTCGGCCTGGCTATTTTAGTCGTCATCTATGCGTTTACAGGGGGGTACTTAAAATGAACTTAGCTTATTTTCTATCCATTTTAGTTTTCTCCCCGCTTCTTGGTATTTTAGTGTTATCGTTCCTGCCGAGAACGCAGGAATCATTGATCAAGACAGTTGGCTTTCTGGCCACACTTCCTGCGCTGGTATTGGCGCTGATCGCTTATTTTCAATATCGGGCAGGTGAAGGCTTGGAGCAGCTGAATGAAAAAGTAAGCTGGATTCAGTTTGGCGATTCCGGCCAGCTTGGAAATCTTTTTTCCATTGATTATGAATTGGGGCTGGATGGATTCTCCCTGATCATGATTGTCCTGACAGCTGTACTTTCAACACTTGCAGCGATTGCTTCTATTCATATTAAAAAAGAATGGAAGGGCTACTTCATGCTGTTTTTGCTGCTTGAAGTCGGCATGCTGGGTGTATTTGCCGCTGAAAACCTGATTCTTTTCTTTATTTTCTTTGAAATCACATTAATTCCGACCTTCTTCCTGATCGGGAAATGGGGTTACTATGAAAAGGAAAATGCTGCATACAGCTTCCTGATCTATAACGGACTTGGATCTGCTGTTCTGCTGATTGTCATTATGGTACTGTTTGCCCGTACTGGCACAGCCAATATTGATGCTTTGATGGCCGCAATGAATGCGGATAATCCGCAGCTTGTTGCGCCAATCTCTGAAAATATGAAAATGGGCATGCTGATTGCGCTTTTAATTGCATTTGGTGTGAAGCTCCCAATATTCCCGCTGCACAGCTGGATGGTGCGGGTCCACGTACAAGCTCCGCCATCAATCGTCATGCTGCATGCAGGAGTGCTTTTGAAAATTGGGGCATTCGGTTTAATTCGCTTCGGAATGGGAATATTTCCTGAGCAATTCCAAAGCCTTGCTGTATGGCTGGCTGTTCTTGGAGTCGTGAATTTACTGTATGGAGCGTTCCTGGCGTTTGTTCAGACCGATTTTAAAATGGTGCTTGCCTACTCTTCTATTTCCCACATGGGAATCGTTTTAATCGGATTAGGAGCATTAAATGAGGCAGGAATACAGGGGGCGATTTTCCAGGTGGTTTCTCACGGTTTAATCGCAGCATTATTATTCTTCCTTGTAGGTGTCTTTTATGAACGCTTTCAAACCTCAAATATTCAAAATCTTGGCGGTTTGGCAAAAGGGATGCCGATTACGGCAGGCTTCCTGCTTGCAGGGGCTATGGCCTCCCTTGGCCTTCCTGGAATGTCAGGGTTTGTGAGTGAATTTATGGCCTTTCTTGGCCTGTTTAAAGAAATGCCGATTCTCGCGGCAAGCGGTACAATCGGAATCATTATGACAGCTGTTTACCTGCTTCGCGCGGTACTGGGTATCACATACGGCAAAGCGCATCGGGACTTTGCCGGCATAACGGATATGAAAAAGTTTGAGTTCGTGCCTGTCCTGGTCTTAGTCGGCTTAATTGTCCTGATTGGTGTTTATCCAAGTGTGCTGAGCGAACCGCTGACCTCAACACTTGAAACGATCATGCTTGGGATAGGAGGGTGATGAAGGATGGATCTCGAAACATTATTATCTTATGAATGGGGCATAATGACGCCGGAGTTCATCATCCTTGGTGTTGCGACCGCTCTTTCACTAATGGATTTGTTTATGCCGAAATCCCAAAGCCGGAAAATTCTCGGCTGGGTCGGCTTTGCCGGAATACTCGCGGCTCTTGTTTCCTTACTTGGCCTTATAGGGCATAGTCCGGAATCCATTTTATTTGATACATTCAGGCTTGATTCCTTTGCAAAAGCTTTTAAGCTGCTGCTCTTAATCGGATCTGCTATGGTACTGCTTATTGCCATTGGCTATGAGCCGAATGAAGGATTGGAAGAATTCAGGGGGGAATTTTTCTATCTGTTCATGGCTGCATTACTTGGGGCAATGATTATGTCTTCAAGCGGAGATTTAATTACCCTGTTTGTGGGACTTGAGCTTCTTTCCATTTCGTCCTACATTCTGGCAGGCATGAGAAAAAGAAATCTGCATTCAAACGAATCGGCCATGAAATATGTGATCAACGGCAGTATTGCCACAGCGATCACGTTGTTCGGGATGAGTTATGTATACGGTTTAACTGGAACGACGAACTTAAAGGAAATGTCCGGATTTTTGACATCCATCTATAATGAACAGCATATTTACCTGTTAGGCCTTGCATTCTTTATGATTGTAGTGGGACTTTCCTTTAAATTGGCTACAGCGCCGTTCCATATGTGGGCACCGGATGTGTATCAGGGTGCTCCTACACCAGTAACAGCCTTTTTAAGTGTCGTTTCCAAAACTGCCGGGTTTATCATCATTATCCGCATCCTGTTCTCAATCTTTGCGAACGCACCATCAGGTGATGTACAGGGGCTTCCGATGATTCTGGCACTTCAGGATTACATTGCCTTCCTGGCAGGAGCCACGATGATTATTGGGAACTTGATTGCGCTAAGACAGCGCAATATCAAGCGTTTGTTTGCCTATTCAAGCATCGCTCAGGCCGGTTACCTGCTGGTTGTGATTGCGAGCATGTCACTGTTCATGTTTGATACGCTCTGGTTTTACCTTGGTGCCTACTTATTCATGAACCTTGGCGCTTTTGCGATCATCCAGCATGTGACACATAAATCGGGTTCAGAAGATATCAGCCAATTTGCCGGGCTTTACCGCCGCGCACCGTTCATGGCCATCGCCATGGCTATCTTCCTGCTTTCACTTGCAGGCATTCCGGGGACAGCAGGATTTATTGGCAAACTGAATATTTTCATGGGTGCATTAGTGCCGAATGAAGGCCATTATGTACTGGTATCGATTATGATCGCGACAACAGTCGTTTCTTACTTCTACTATTTCGGTGTCATGGTGCAAATGTTCTTCAGGCCGGCAGCTGATACAGGAAAAGTTAAAATTCCAGCGGCTTTAACAGCTGTTATCGGCATCAGCCTGGCAGCCACCATCCTGTTCGGAATTGCACCAAATATCGCATTTGACTTCCTACAGGGCAATTTCAATCAGTTTACTGATTTCTTTCAATAATCGTATTTAATTATGTAATTGTTTTTTTCTAAACAAATATAAGTTTTTCCACTGAGTTGATTGGAACGGAGGCCACTTGATCCTCGAAAAATGCTAACGCATTTTCTTCGTGCGGTGCTTATTCGTGGAAGCATATTCAATGTCCTGCGGGAGGAGAGGGAGCGGGAGACCCCACAGGCGAAGCCGAGGAGGCTCCCGTTCCTCCCCGCGGAAAGCAAGTGGCCGCAGTGGAAATCAACGGACAGGATTTTTAAGGAAAAAAGGGACAAAAGGGGTATACATAGGAGGGGGAAATTTCCCCTTCTTTTTGTTTGCCCTGGATTAAACTTCGTGTTTTTTCGACAATTCGATATAATGGACTTATAAACTGCGAAAAACAAAGAAACTTAATTTTCAAAAAATAAACAGTCATGAAACTTACCTGATAGTATAAACGTCAAATGATATTGTAGCGCACAAAGCAGGTAAGCGAAGTGGCAACAAATTAAAGGAGGGAAGAAGATGATATCAGGATTTGGGCAGCAGGCACTCATCAGCATTATGTCTCATCTGGTGTTTATTGCGCTGGCCTGGTGGGCACTTCAGGCATTGCGGTTTGAAACCCTTTTGAAGGCGAATCATGTTTTTCAGGCACGTGTATTGTATGTTCTGCTTTCTATTGTAATTGGATCAGCCGTCAGCAACTTCTTTCTCGACTATCTTTTATGGTCCCAGCAGCTTCCGCTTATACTGCAGAATGTCACTTTTTTCAGGTGATGAAAAACCGGTCAATTTTTTTATAAATATAGGTCTTCATACATGTTTTCAATTTGACAATTATTGAGTAAAATCTTTTTGTTGCTTGTTTTCTTGCATACATACTATCTTGTGAAATGATTTTCAAAGTATGCATAAAAAGGCAGAAAAAGCCTCGAAATCAACAGTGATTTTGCTGCCTTTTCAGTTTGTCAAAAAGTGACGACAATTCCCAAGTATGCTCACTCTATCCTTGGTAACAATGGTACTAAGGGGAGGGGTTTACAGATGAAAAAATCATTCATTACTTTATCTATTATTGCCATTATTGGTTTCATGATGATAAACATTGGGAATAAGACGACTGTAGCCAAAGGGGAGCTTGACCTGTTAACGATGGCCTCGGTTTTACAGGGCGAGAATATTTTAATCAAAGATTGGACTTTGCATGCGAGAGAAAAATGGAAAACCAGAACCTTCAGGAAGTAAAAGCATTCACCAATGATCTTCAGTCGAAATATCCTGATTGGGAATGGAGCTTTCAAAAAACAGAAAAATCGTGGGAAACAAAAGCTATTATTAAGCAAACAGATGCTCAGTCAGAAGCAGTAAAAATTTTATCAACCCCCACAAAAGGTCAAGTTCAAACGTATGTGATTTATGAGGCCAAAGGTCAGGGGTGGAAACAAGAACAGAGCAAACTGGCTGCAGAACTAAATAGTAAGATTTCTGACATTTTTCGAGGAAATGCCACAATTTTCTCTTGTATTCAAGGCGAATTCAATGATAAGATGAATAAGTCTTTGCCTGATACTGCAAGACAATTACTGGACGCTTTTAATGCGACAGAAATAGAAGCACTAAAAGAAGACCAATTTATTTCAGCATCAGCAAATTCACCGCTTTTTGGTGAATTCATTGAGACAAATGGCAATGATATGAACATGCAGCTTGGATTACGGACAAATGGAATGGGCGCCAAGACAAACATAGTTATTGGCACACCCATCATAACGATTGAATATTAATATAGAGAAATTGGACGCGGAGGGGAATACACTTTGGATAAAATCATCGTCCGCGGCGGAAATAGGTTAAGCGGTACTGTCAAAGTTGAAGGAGCAAAAAACGCTGTTTTACCGGTTATCGCCGCAACACTGTTAGCAAGTGATGGCAAAAGCGTAATTCGTGATGTCCCAACACTCTCCGATGTATATACTATTAATGAAGTATTACGCTATTTAAACGCCGAAGTGGAGTTTGAAAATAATACAGTAACAGTAAATGCATCTCGAGAGTTGAAGGTAGAAGCACCATTTGAATATGTACGCAAAATGCGTGCTTCAGTTTTAGTCATGGGATCTTTATTAGCAAGAAATGGCCGTGCCCGTGTGGCATTGCCAGGGGGCTGCGCAATCGGTTCCCGCCCGATCGATCAGCATTTAAAAGGCTTTGAAGCGATGGGTGCGAAAGTAAAGGTTGGTAATGGCTTTATTGAAGCGGAAGCACCTGAAGGCCGCTTGCACGGAGCAAAAATCTATCTCGATTTCCCTAGCGTTGGTGCTACGGAGAACATTATGATGGCTGCAACACTGGCTAAAGGCACAACAATTTTGGAAAACGTAGCAAAGGAACCTGAAATTGTGGACCTGGCTAACTTCCTTAATAAGATGGGTGCCAAGGTTAAGGGAGCAGGAACTGGCACGATCCGCATTGAAGGTGTGGACGTACTGTTCGGTGCAGAACACAACATCATCCCTGACCGCATTGAAGCAGGAACTTTCATGGTGGCAGCTGCCATTACAGGCGGAGACGTTCTAGTAAAAGGTGCTGTTATGGAGCATTCTGCTTCATTAATCGCCAAGATGGAAGAAATGGGTGTTACCTTCATTGAAGAAGCTGAAGGCATCCGTGTTATGGGTCCAGACAAGTTGAAGGCTGTTGATATTAAAACCATGCCTCATCCTGGCTTCCCGACAGACATGCAATCACAAATGATGGCCCTATTGCTTCACGCTCAGGGTACAAGTGTGATTACAGAAACAGTATTCGAAAACCGTTTCATGCATGTGGAGGAATTCCGCCGCATGAACGCCGATGTTAAAATTGAAGGCCGTTCTGTAATCATGAACGGACCAAGCAATCTGCAGGGCGCTGAAGTAGCTGCGACAGATCTTCGTGCAGCCGCAGCCTTGATCCTTACTGGATTGGTGGCAGAAGGCGTAACACGCGTGACAGAACTGAAGCATCTTGACCGCGGATATGTAGACTTCCACGAAAAGCTTGCAGGACTGGGAGCAGATATCGAACGTGTGACAGAAGTGGAAGAAACAACTGTTAATAACGGACTTGTTTCTGACATGAACGCATAAGTAATGCCAATCAAGGCGGCTTTAGTAAGTCGTTAAAATAGTCGCCTTGCGCGCATTTCAAACCGAAACCGCAGAATCGAGCTGTCAGAGGACTGACAAATCGATTCTGCGGTTTTTGCTATGAAGCAAATATTAATCTATTGTCATATTAGCTTGTCCATAGCCATAAACATGAATTGAGTTCGAATTATTTATTTGCTATGGAGGCTTAAAACATGACAAAATTCAAACCTTTCATCGTACTAGCCGCACTGTTGTTTGCCGTCACGCTCATCGTTCCCTCCCTGCTTGTGATTCCTTTTACAGAAGGAAATGTCAGCGGGAAGCTTGGTGAGGAACTTAAGACTGATGCCAAGAAAGAGACGGCGGCAGAAATTCCTCAAGGGCCAGCCATAGAGGTAGGAGTCTACCGCCTTGCACAGAAGAAGGTGGAAACGGTACCGCTAGAAGATTATATTGTCGGAGTGGTAGCATCGGAAATGCCGGCCGAGTTTGAAGAAGAAGCATTAAAGGCGCAGGCATTGGCGGCAAGAACCTTTATCGTGAAACAAATGATGAACAAAGATAGCGTGGAACTTCCTGAAGGGGCATTAGTGTATGATACCGTAACCCACCAGGTTTATAAAAATGAAAGTGAACTGAAGCAAATTTGGGGACCAGATTACAAATGGAAAATTCAAAAGGTTAAAGATGCCGTAAACTCAACAAGGGGCCAGATCCTCACCTTTGACGGCTCGCCGATAACAGCTTCCTTCTTTTCAACAAGCAACGGCTTTACCGAAAATTCCGAAGCCATCTGGCCAAATTCCGTTCCTTATTTAAAGAGTGTAGAAAGCAAATGGGACCTTCAGTCGCCGAAGTTTAACGGCAGAGAGGTATTTTCTGTACAGGATTTTGAAAGGAAATTGGGTGTGAAGCTTCCAAATGACAGCACCATCGGCACAGTGACTGAGCGAACAGCCGGCCAGCGGGTTTCAAAAGTGGATATTAACGGGAAAGTAGTCAGCGGAAAAGACATCAGAGAGAAACTGGGCCTGAAATCAACAGACTTTACCTGGGAGCGCAAAGGTGACAATATCATTATCAACACCCAGGGCTATGGCCATGGAGTCGGCATGAGCCAATACGGCGCAAATGGCATGGCAGCTGAAGGAAAGAACTACAAAGAAATCGTTGCCCACTATTATAAAGGAGTGGAAATTGCAGCTTCTGACCAACTGCTGACGAAAGTAACGGCTAAAAAATAAACGAAAGAGCTGGTTCATAGAGAATCAGCTCTTTGTTTATGGATTATATAATGTTCAAGTTTTTGGCTTTTGGGCAGTTATCTAAGATTAACTGCTGAGTTGATTGTAGCGGAGGGCAATTGATCCTCGAAAATGCTGACGCATTTCCTTCGTGCGGTGTTCATTCGAGGAAGCATATACAATGTCCTGCGGGAGGAGAGGGAGCGGGAGACCCCACAGGCGAAGCCGAGGAGCTCTGTTCCTCCCCGCGGAAAGCAAGTGCCCGCAGCGGAAATCAACGGGCACAATTCAAAGACGCCTTATTAATAACAAAAAATTTCCAAGCCTGTCAAACCGTCCATAAAAAAGAGCCCTGCTGATAAAATACCAGCACACCGCCACACCGGTAATATCCTTAACAGCATCAATCACAGTAGCAGACCGGTACGGTACAAAGGACTGATGGACCTCATCGAGAATTCCGTAGAAGCACGCAAAAACAGCCAAAAGAATATTCACTTCCGGCGTCAGCTTAACGGCAGTCAACGCTGCCAGAACCAGAAGAACATATAAAATACCAAACTCAATCAGATGCATAGATTCTTTTATAAACCGGTCTACTGCCAAATCCGGCAGCTCCACCACAGCATCAGCAGGCATGCTGGAAAGGATCCATATTAGCGCCATATACAGGAAAGGCAGCACCCGTATTATCCACTTAACCATTCTTCCGTAACTCCTTTAAAAATATTTTCCCAGATCATGCATAATCCAAAAACGTTTGTCGAAAAATAAGCCCAAAAAATTTTTTTTGAGAAATGTATATAATCCTCTCAATCTGTTCAGACTGATTGCTGAGGTGATGATAAATGAGAGAGGAAGAAAAGAAACGATCTTCTCAAGATTCCAGCTTTAAACGCTTTATGAAAAAGCGGTGGGCATTCCCAGCAATCTACATTGCAAGTGCAGCAATCATTCTAACCGGTGTTCTTTGGTACCAGACTAGCGACAACGCTACAGACACTGACAGCTACGATTACGAAGCCACTGATATTACCGGCAAAAAGTACGACGAGCCAGCATTGGAAGTTAACCGTGCAATGGAAAACTTCGTAATGCCTGTCAAAGACCCAGACTCTGCTGTCATTCAAAAACAATTCTATGACTATGACGGCAAGGCTGAAGAACAGGAAGCTGCTCTAGTATTTTACAATAACACATACCATCCGAACACAGGTATTGATATTGCCACTAAGGATGGGGAAACATTTGATGTCCTTGCTGCATTAAGCGGAAAAGTTACCAAGGTAGAAGAAGATTCACTGTTGGGCAATGTCATTGAAGTGGAGCATGACAAAGGGATTGTAACACAATATCAATCTGTTACAGAGATGAATGTTGAGGTTGGCGACCAGGTAGAACAAGGTGATGTCCTTGCAAAGGCAGGCGAAAGCTTGTTTAATGAAGAGGCAGGCGTACATGTACACTTTGAGATCCGCAAAGACGGAACACCGGTCAATCCGCTTGATTTCTTCAATAAGCCGCTAAGCTCTTTACAGGAGCTTGACACAGCTGACAAAGCAGATGCTGAAGAAAACAGCGGGGCAACTGAAGAAAACGATGAGGCTGCTCCTTCTGAGGACAAGTCCTCTGAAGAATCTGCAGATGAAAATGCCGGAAATACGGACGAAGACGAAGGTCAAACTGACGACCAGGTTGAAGAAGACACTGCAACTGAATCAACTGACGCATAATCATAGAGAGTCTGCCAAAACGGCAGGCTCTTTTTTTGGTGACAGGCACCACCCGGTTTTTGTCGAATAATCATTATTTCGACAATTCCGCCATTATCCTGTATAATATTTCGAAAAACGAAGTATGCAGGGGGAGAAGACATGAAGAAGCTGCTGTTAACCGGTTTTGAACCTTTTCTTAATTTTCCGATCAATCCTACAGAAAAGATTGTGAATGTGTTGGATGGCAAAACGGTTGGAAACTATGAAATCATGGGGCATCTGCTGCCGGTTGATTTTAAACTTGCACCAAAAAAAATAGTGGAGGAAGTGGCCGGGAAGAAGCCGGACGCAGTGATTTCTCTCGGGCTGGCTGCCGGGCGGACAGCCATCACTCCTGAGAGAATCGCGATCAATTGCCAGGACGGAGAGCCCGATAATAGCGGAGTCGCACCTGAAGACAAACTGATAGAGGAAAATGGTCCCGATGGCTATTTTTCCACCCTGCCGATCCGGCGGATGGTTAATAGACTTAAGGAAGCAGGATATCCTGCATCCATCTCAAACACAGCGGGGACTTATCTATGCAACAATGTAATGTATTCCGTGCTGCACCTGCTAAAATCGGCAAACACTGAATTACCGGCGGGATTTGTGCACATACCTGCATCCCATGCACTGGCGGCTGCCAGTAAAAAAAGCATGGCAAGCTGGTCGGATGCCGATCTGCTGGAGGCAATTACGCTGATCATAAAAGAATTGGACTAGGGAGCCGGATTGGCTCTTTTTTTTAGCAATTTTCATTATTACTATAGTGTTTTCCTCTAATTCCCTAAAGTTTGCGCCATCCAGTTTTGCTAAAAAAACCTTATATATCAAAGTCCTTTAAAAATATTTATATTTTTTTCCAGCATGTACTTGACCTCAAAATGATTTTTGTACATAATGAAGTATGAATTTTCTTAAAATTAAATGAAATCAGAAAATGGATTATTCAAGTTAAAACTTAAAGCGGAAAGCAGCAGAAATTGACAGCGCTTTCTAAAAAGGGGGAAACCGAATTGCTTCCGTTACTGGCTATGATGATCATTACAGGTACTTGCCTTTTTCTTGCTTTAAGGAAGAAAAGGCCAATCTTCCTGGCAGTCCCATTTCTATCCATCTTTGCTTACTTCCTCGTTCAAATAATCCTTGTTCCCGCACCTTTCATGGATACAGTCAAATTTATTTTCAGTTTAAGGTAATGGTTTTGTCCGGGTCCGGATAATGGATCCGGTAAAATAGCAGCGGTTCGGCTGCATACATCACATTGAAGGAGTGATTTTGGACCAAATTCGTTAGTATTTGAATGCAAATTTATTATTTTTATCGGGGGTGGAGTTTTGAAGAAAATCGATAAAAAAGTAGCGGACAGTTATTTTCGCGAAAAGACTCGGAATATGATCATATATTTTGCTATTGGCTTTCTAGCCTCTTTCGGCGTGGTCTTCTTTGCAGAACCATTAAGCGATATTACCATTAACGGATTCCCATTCCATTACTTTATGGGTGCACAGGGAGCTGTACTGACGTTTATCATTCTGCTGTTTGTTAATGCAAAAATGGGAGATGCGATTGACCGGAAATATGGAATTGACGAAAACAAAAATGAACAAATCAGTTCTGGGAAAGTTCTTGATCATTAATTAACGAAAAATAGGCGGCTGTTCGAGCTTCCGCAATACAGAGAGATAAAAGGGGCGTCAAAAAAATCGATCGAAAAAAAGGGGGATGTTCTTGGATACACAGTTTTTGGTCTCATTATCTATCATTTTAGCTACATTTGCTTTGTATATTGGCATAGCCATTTACAATAAGGCAAAAGAAACTTCTGAGTTTTATGTTGCCGGCCGCGGAGTACCGCCAATTTTCAATGGAATGGCGATTGGTGCTGACTGGATGAGTGCCGCTTCCTTTATCGGGATGGCAGGAACGATCATGCTTATGGGCTATGACGGTCTTGCTTATATTATGGGCTGGACAGGCGGGTATCTGCTCTTAACCTTCCTGCTGGCACCGCAGCTGAGGAAGTACGGCCGCTACACGGTTCCGGAATTCATCGGTGACCGGTTTGACAGCCACACAGCACGGGTGATTGCAGCCATATGTACAATTATCATCAGCTTCACCTATTCGATTGGCCAGCTTTCCGGTTCGGGAGTGGTAATTGGCCGCCTGTTTGAAATTGATGCAAAGCTTGGAACCATGATCGGTGTCGTTCTGATTGCCTTTTATGCAGCATTCGGAGGCATGAAGGGGATTACTTGGACGCAGGTTGCTCAGTATGTCATTTTGATTATCGCTTACTTAATTCCGGTCATTTTCATGGCACTGCAATTAACAGGGAACCCTATGCCGTGGATTTCCTACGGTGATATAGTCGGAAAAATGGGCGAGCTTGACCGTGAATTGGGAATATCTGAATACTTTGCTCCATTTACCAATGGAACAAAGTGGCAGTTCCTTGCCCTAATGTTTACCCTGATGGCTGGTACTGCAGGCCTTCCACACGTTATTGTCCGTTTCTATACGGTATCAACGATGAAGGCAGCCCGCTGGTCAGGGGCATGGGCATTGCTGTTCATCGGCTTGCTTTATCTTTCTGCACCTGCATACGCAGCATTCTCCCGTTTCATTTTAATGACACAGGTTGCCGGCAGCAAAATTACGGAGCTGCCTGCCTGGACGAAGACCTGGGTGGATACAGGCAAGCTGCAGGTAGCGGATGGCAATGGGGATGGAATCCTTCAATGGAAGGAACTCATTATCTCGAATGATATTGTGGTTATGGCGACACCGGAGATTGCTAATCTTGGCATGTTTGTCATCGGTCTGGTGGCAGCAGGGGCAATGGCTGCTGCGTTATCAACGGCCGGAGGTTTGATGATTTCGATTTCTTCAGCATTTGCTCACGATATTTTTTACCGGGTACTAAAACCGAATTCAACTGAAAAGACTCGTCTTTCCGTTGCCCGCTGGTCCATTGTCATCGCCACTCTATTGGCCGGAGTGATCGCGCTTAACCCGCCGGGAGCCATTACGCAAATTGTTGCCTGGGCATTTGCGCTCGCAACAGGGACATTCTTCCCGGCACTCGTTCTCGGTGTCTGGTGGAAGCGTTCAAACTCACAGGGGGTTATTGCCGGCCTGCTGGTCGGGTTAGGTGTTACTTTGGCGTACATCTTTGCAGCTAAATACGGCGGATTTACAATTCTCGGAATCATTGATACAGGTGCCGGCGTGTTTGGTGCCACAGCAGCATTTGCAGCTAATATCATTGTTTCTCTCATGACAGCTGCTCCTTCGCAAAAAATTCAGGAGGAAGTTATGGATCTTCGCTATCCGGAGCAAATGGTATATAAAGATGGTGAAGTATGGATGAACGATGATGGATCAAAATCTGTATAACCTGTACAATTTGGAGGCTGTGCGGTTTCACCCCTTTTTTCATGGGGTGGAATCTGACACGGCCCTTTCACTTCTGGCCATGTGTGAAGTACGCCACTACAAAAAGAATGATATGATCCTGAAAAAAAATAAACCGCGAGAAGGCCTTCTGCTCCTTTTAGAGGGTCTTTCAGAGGTATTAGTGAAAAACGACCACAGCGGGAGGGAGGAAGTGCTCGAAGTGGTCCAAACAGGAGAGTTGATTGGCTTTTCCAGCCTCGCTGATTTCCTGGGTGTCTCCAAATCAACTTCTGCAGAGCTGGTTGAAGTCAAAGCCTCCAGTGAGGTAAGAGCGATTTTCATTCCGTTTGAAGTGGTGAGAAAAGATGGGATGATCCTGCAGTTCATGATTATCTGCTGACTCAGGTAGCCGTCAGACTGAAGGATGTATATACGTCACTTGCAGAACAGGTCAAGCTTGCGACAGATTATGGGGAAAACGATGCGTTCATGATCAGGGTACAGGATGTCATGAGCAGTGAGGGAGCCGCTGTCAGTCCGGCAGCAACCATTCAGGAGGCTGCCCGGCTCATGCAAAAAAGAAAGATTAGCTCGGTCCTCGTTACAGAAAAGGACAGCTTAAAAGGAATTATTACGGAAAGAGACATTGTGGAGTGGGTGGCAGCTGAAGGGGCAGATATTACTGCTACGGCAAGCACTATTATGACAGAGGGTCCAGTCACGGTATCCAGGTCCGCTTATTATTATGACGCCCTTTCGCTGATTCTGTTTAAGGGAATCAAACACCTGCCCGTAATGGAAGATTCAAAGGTCGCAGGGATTGTGACACTATCAGATTTGCTGAGAAAGAAAAATGAAAATGTGATAAAGACGGTTCAAAAAATCGAAACAGCCGATCGGGACAGCCTTTCGCAAGTTAAAACCAGCATCTATGAGATACTTGGTTCCTTAATAAGAGATCGTGTTCCTATATTAAAAACGCTTGAAATCATAACAAAGCTATACGATCGCCTCGCAGGCAGAATTATATCACTATCAATTTCTGAACTGAGAGAACAAGGCTTGCAGCAGCCATGTGAATTTGCTTTCTATCACATGGGCTCCAGCGGCCGTGAAGAGCAGTTCATGCTCACAGATCAGGATCATTTCCTGGTTTATGAAAGCCAATCGGAGGAAGCCGGCGTTTTTTTTGAAGAGCTGGGAAAAAGGATCACTTCTAACATGGAAAGTGCCGGTTATGCACGGTGCAAAGGGCTTATGATGTGCAGTGAGGAGAAGTGGCGGGGGTCACTGGCGGTATGGGAGGAGCGGCTGCGAACCTGGATGCTTCAATCCACTAATGACAATTTATTGTTAGCGCAAAACTTTTTCTCCTACCGGTTCATTGCGGGGAGTGAAGGGCTGCATGCAAAATTTGAAGCAATGGCTCAGGAGCAGATGAAAAGATCCAGAATTTTTTTATACCGTCTGGCACAGCTTGAAAGGGAACATCCCATTCCCACGCTGGATCAGCCGCTCCGGTCCTTATTTAAGCTGCAGCGCAAAAGCATGGATATGAAAAAAGAGGTTTTATTTCCCTATCATCATAGCCTGCAGATACTCTCCCTAATGCATGGGAAACTATCAGGCACACCGCTTGAAAAAATAGATTTTCTGCAGGAAAGGCAGGTATTTTCAAATGAGTTTGCACACGATTTGAGAGGATCTGTAAGCACTATACTTACGTTGTATGTCACCCAGCGCTGGCAGCAGGAACAGAACGGTGCCGCCCCATCTTCCGTTATCTCCTTTTCCAGAATGTTTACCCGTGAAAAAGAAGAATTGATTCTAAGCTTAAAGACATTAAAGGAGCTGCAGAGCCAGGCAATGGCAAGATTCTCATTATAGCTTTAAAAGGAGGCTGGTATGTTTTTTCTCAGAAAAAATGTGTCATGTTCGTTAAGATATGAAAGTATCCCATTATCCACTCCCCTTGAAGATCTGAAATTTATAGTCTTTGATACGGAAACAACAGGATTTCAGGTTTCTGCGGCAGACCGGATCATTGAAATTGGCGCCGTTCCGGTAAAAGGATTTCAAGTGCAGGAAAAGGACCTTTTTCAGACATATGTTAACCCAAAACGACAAATTTCTCGGGAAATAAAAGAACTCACCTCTATTACCGATGAGCTGGTCAAAGATGCCCCGCAGGCTATAGAAGCTATTCAGAGCTTTTTTGAGTATGTCGAATCAAGGGAGGCAGTATGCCTGATAGGGCATTATGTAAGCTTCGATGCCCTAGCTATAAAGAGTGAATTTAAACGCGAGAAGCTTGCGTTAAAAAATTTCCTGACCATTGATACCCTGGATCTGATTGGCTTTATCGCTCCGTCCTACGATATGCGCGACCTTGAACGGTATGCCATGGCATTCGGCACCCGCATATATGACCGGCATCGTGCCGCTGGTGATGCTTTGACGACTGCTTATCTATTTGTTGAGCTGCTTTATCAATTTCAGCAGAGGGGCCATAAAACCTGGGGGAGTTGATTAAAGCAACTGACAGTCAAATGAGATCACTGCATTATTAAGCGTCAGACTTACGTGGTTGGAATGTTGATGAGCGGGTGGGTGATGTGGTTAACGAGGAAAAGCCGGCTAAATCCGGCTTTCCATCCCTTTATTGAATATTAATCAGTGCATCATCCTTGTAAACCACAAGGATTTCTTTTCCTGACATTTTCTGATAAGTCGTTGCTGTCCCATAGGGTACCTTCAATGTGAAATGATCATCCCCGTTTTTAAACTCCACCGTAAAATTGTCTGCAGCGCCTGTGATGACAGCCTTTGTTCTCGAAATATCACCTTTAATGATTAATTTTTGATTGATGAGGACCATGTCCCTTTTTAACTTGTTCAATGTTTTCAGTTCATTGACAGTCATGCGGTAGCGCTTGGCTATTCCCCAAAGTGTATCGCCAGGCACCACGGTATATACGGCTGTCTCAAAGGAATCTTCTGTATGTCGTTCAATCCGAACCTCCAATTTCTGGCCGGGCTGGATCTTGTCAGATTTTAGGTTGTTAACCGCTTTCAATTCTTTAACAGTCATATCATGTTCTCTTGATATTTTGTATAAGGTATCTCCCTGCTTCACTTTATAAAATCCTGTCAAAGCATGGGCTTCTTTTGCTGAAGCGCTAAAACCGGATGACGCAATTACTGCTGCTAATACAGTACTGGCTGCCGTCATTCCTCTAGTTTTCATCTTCTTTCTTTTATCATTTTGAATTCTTTCCTTGCGTGTTTGCATTCTATAGTCATCCTATTCTTTGGAATATTGTGGTGTCATAACCAATTAAATGAATTGTTTTCCGAGAAAAATAGTACGGGATAAAGAACCGCTTCACAATAGGGAGGAATTCCTGGCTCTTTTCCCTTGTTTACGAAAATCAATATAGTTCAATGAACTCTGCAATTTCTAGATATATGCATTTTTACACTGAAAATGAAATGGTTTGTTGTTTTCGTGATGTATGAACAGACAATGAAGGATTTTGTCGAATCTGCGCGGAAAGTCCTGAATCTTGTCCATGGAACAATTAAAATTAGGAAAGTTGTCACCGGTCTTTAGACTGCTTGCTTTTCAAATACCCTATAGATCTTTTTAAAAACATTCTTATTTTGGCTTCCAGATGTCCTATTTTCAAAAAATTTAAACAAAACCTTGTCCTTATTGCGTTTTTCGTGCATATTCCCTCAACCAAGCTAATAAACTGTTACAAACCTTACAAAGAGAATGTATGAGGTGAGGGATCGTTTTACTAAACTAATGAATATGTTGAGGACATGTTTAATTATCGCAAACTGAAAGCAAGATTTTCAGGCGCATGTACGATTAACTTCAATTAATCAGAAATCCATGCGGAATACAGTTGAAATCCAGACAGAAAGCGAGTCTCATTTCACACTTCTCACATCCAAATTGGGGAGGGCGAGTGGTGTGCACGATTACATCAAAGAGAGAACTATCAAGATTGGAAAGTATATCGTGGAGACGAAAAAAACGGTTCGCGTAATCGCGAAGGAGTTTGGCGTATCCAAAAGTACAGTCCATAAAGACTTGACGGAAAGACTGCCTGAAATCAATCCTGAACTGGCAAACGAAGTAAAGGAAATCCTGGATTATCATAAATCGATCCGCCATCTGCGCGGCGGGGAAGCCACTAAAATGAAGTATAAAAAAGAAGAAATGGAAGAAGAGCCAGTTAAATGAAATGAAAGAAAGAGCGCCGATAAGGGCGTCAAAGGCTAAAGACTGCCAAACTGTTAAGCTGTACATGAAACCTCAATTGCGGCTCCGGGGGCTGAAAGCTCATAAGCTGTTTCCATAGCCTGAAACCTTGGCTTTGCTCTATGGATTTAAGCCCCTTTACAAGTCGCCTGCATCCTTTTCCCCATTTCGACAAAAACCCGCAAAAAGTCTCATAAATTCTGTCAAAATGTTACTGCTTTCACAAGGAATGTGATAAAATATAAAATTAGGATAGAACTTGGTTCGTAAAGACTAGGACTCCTAAAGAGACGCCGGGCAAAATCATTTCTTTTATTAAAGAACTGATTTTTTTGCGTGGCTTGAACTGCTGTTGCGAATAATGATTTTGATCATCTAACTAAAAAAATTAATAAGCGAAGTTCGCTTTAAGAATGCCTAAATAGAGAGAGCCTTCAAAGGTGCGGACAGAAGCTGGCCATGTTGCAAGGAGGAAAAAAAGAAATGTTTGCTAGGGATATTGGGATTGATTTAGGAACAGCCAACGTGCTGATCCACGTTAAAGGTCGCGGAATTGTGCTGAATGAGCCATCTGTAGTGGCGATTGACCGAAATACAAACAAGGTGCTGGCAGTAGGAGAAGAGGCGCGCCGCATGGTCGGCCGTACGCCGGGGAACATCGTGGCAATCCGTCCGCTTAAAGATGGGGTTATTGCCGACTTTGATGTCACAGAAGCGATGCTGAAGCATTTTATCAACAAGCTGAATGTTAAAGGCTTCTTATCAAAGCCGCGAATTCTGATCTGCTGCCCGACAAACGTGACAGGTGTGGAACAGAAAGCGATCAGGGAAGCGGCTGAAAAAAGCGGCGGCAAAAAGATCTACCTCGAAGAAGAGCCAAAGGTTGCGGCCATCGGAGCGGGCATGGACATCTTCCAGCCGAGCGGTAACATGGTTGTCGATATCGGCGGCGGAACCACAGATGTCGCGGTTTTATCAATGGGAGATATTGTGACGTCTTCATCCATCAAGATGGCCGGAGATAAATTTGACAACGAAATTCTTCAATATATTAAAAAAGAGTACAAGCTATTAATCGGCGAAAGAACAGCTGAAAACATAAAAGTAACAATTGGGACGGTATTCCCTGGCGGCAAAAACGAAGAAATGGAAATCCGCGGCCGCGACATGGTGTCAGGTCTGCCAAGAACCATTACAGTTCGTTCCGATGAAGTTCAGGGTGCTTTGGCAGAATCCGTTGATGTCATCGTCCAGGCGGCTAAAAGCGTGCTGGAACGCACACCGCCTGAATTGTCTGCAGACATCATCGACCGCGGGGTTATTTTAACAGGAGGCGGCGCACTTCTTCACGGAATCGACCAGCTTCTGGCGGAAGAGCTGAAAGTCCCTGTCTTAATTGCCGAAAACCCGATGGATTGTGTTGCCGTTGGAACTGGCATCATGCTTGATAATATTGATAAGCTTCCGAAGAAGAAGCTTGTATAACGAACGGACCTGCCAATTTGGCGGGTTTTTCTTTTTGGGTCAGCTGAAAGTAAACTTTTTACCATTTCAGCCGATGAAAAAAAGGTACAGCTTTTTTCAAAATTTGACTACATTCTTCAAATTTTTAATGTTTATTGTCGGAAAGTTTTTTATAATATAGCTAGAAAAGATTGTTCGGAAAAAATAGAGGTGAAACAGATGTTTAGGGGTTTCTACACAGCTGCTTCCGGAATGCTTGCACAGCAGCGGAGAACGGAAGTACTGACAAATAATATGGCGAATGCCAATACACCCGGCTTTAAAGCAGATCAGACAAGCCTGAGAGCTTTTCCGGAAATGCTTCTCAAGCGCATAGGCCATCAGACTGTGCCGACTGAAAATGGACTAAACCTTCCTTTTAATAATGAAGTCGGCAGACTGACTACGGGGGTTTATATGCAGGAGACGCATCCGTCCTTCATGCAGGGAGATATGAAGGAAACAGGCCTCGGTACTGACCTGGCATTGCTGGATCTTAATTTGCCGGTTAATCCGGATACAGGCTTAAGAGGGACTGTTTTTTATACCGCAGCTGGAAACGATGGCGAGCCGCGCTATACGAGGAATGGGAATTTTACCATCGATGCCGGGGGCTATTTGACGACAGCAGGCGGATTATATATTTTAGATGATGCGGGTGAGCGGATTCAGCTCTCCAGTGACCGTTTTACAGTAAGCGAAGATGGTGTGATTACCGGTGAAGCGGGTGAAACAGCCAGACTAGGCATTACTTTTGCCCAAAATCCCGAAAGCATGAGAAAAGAAGGCGACGGACTTTTTGCAGCGACAGAAGAGAGCATCCTCGAAAATGCCTATAATGCACAGAATGTCCAATTCAAGATTCAGCAGGGCTATTTGGAGCGTTCCAATGTGGATGCTTCCCGTACAATGACAGATATGATGGCGGCCTACCGCTCTTTTGAAGCAAACCAAAAGGTATTGCAGGCATATGACCGCAGTATGGAGAAAGCCGCAAATGAAATCGGGCGGATCGGGTAATGACCTGCGGCAGACCCGCTAAGGGGAAAAACAATGAATCGTACGATGATCACGGCAACAAATACTCTGGCCCAGCTGCAGAAACAGATGGATATTGTCAGCCATAATGTGGCCAATATTGATACAGCTGGCTTTAAAAGACGGGAAGCCAATTTCACTGATCTGCTTTTTCAGCAGTTCAATAATCAGCGGAATCAGGCTGCCGAGGCAGGAAGACTGACACCGGCAGGCATCAGGCAGGGCGTGGGCGCAAAGCTGGCACAGTCCCAAATCGTCATGCAGCAGGGTTCGTTAAAAGCAACAGACCGGCCGCTCGACTTTGCTTTCACAAAGGAAGGCCAGTATTTCCGTGTGCTGGAGCAGACAGAAGACGGAGCCGCGGTGCGTTTTACCAGAGCGGGTGCTTTTTATTTAACACCGGTTTCGGATAATGAGACTATGCTTGTGACAGCTGACGGACTGCCGGTTCTTGATGAAAATAATAATTCGATTATAATAAATGGACAGGCTAAAAATTTTAAACTAACGGATACAGGGAGCTTTTTGGCCGAAGCAGCCAATGGTGCCATCCAGGAATTCAATCTTGGAGTGGTTCTGATCAACAAGCCTCAATTCCTGGAGCAAAAAGGCGATAATCTTCTTGGCCTGCCGGAAGGAATAGAAGGCGAAGGGATTTTTTCAGAGCTGAACGGTGCACTCCGCGGACAGATTGGAATGGCCCAGGGTTCCCTCGAACAGTCCAATGTGGATTTGTCCAAGGAAATGGCAGAATTGATCAACCTCCAAAGGGCTTATCAGTTTCAGTCCAGATCCGTCTCCATGGCTGATCAAATGATGGGACTGGTCAATGGAATACGTTAGATAAAAAGGGGAAATAAAATGTCAGTAAACAACAGTAATCAAGAAGCAGTCAAGACGCGTGAACAACTGAAAAGTGAACGCAGCAAAGATGAGTCACCGCGTAAAGGGCGGGTTCGCATCCGTCTCATTCCGATCTGGCTTCGGATTATTATTGTCGTGCTTTTAATTTTCCTGAGCGTTACGGCAGGAGCCGCGGTCGGGTATGGTGTCATTGGCGGCGGCGAAGTAAAGGATATTTTTTCAAAATCCACCTGGATGCATATTATGGAACTGGTGGAAAAAGAATAGAAAATGAAAAGGAGGGCTGAAAACCCTTCTTTTTTTGAAAGATAAGAAAGTATATAATTTTTGAACGTCGATAACTGTCTAGCTCCAGCGCCTACCCCCTCGAGGTCACAAGCTTGGCTTGTTTCGGCTCCTAGGGACTCGGGATCATAAGCCGTTTCCTTCCAGAAGGAAAAACGCCTTCTTACAGGAACCGTCTTATGCCTGTCGTCCCTGGACAGTCGCCTCCACATTTCGGGCAATCCTCCCAAAAAGGCAAAGAACGCCTTTCCGGGAGGATTGGCTTGTGCTTGTCGGGGGTGGGCAAGGCGCTTCCGCTTTTCTTGTTGGCACTTTGCGTATCATCATTTTTTTAGTAACATAAATATAAGCTATTAGTATCTGGTACTAAATAATGCATGGGAGCGATACATATGAAATTGAATGTAGAAGAAATCAAAGAAATAATCCCTCACCGATATCCATTCCTGTTCGTGGATTCCATTGAAGAGCTTGAGCCCGGAAAAAGAGCTGTCGGTAAAAAGAATGTAAGTGCCAATGAGGAAGTGTTCAATGGGCATTTCCCTAATTACAATGTATTCCCGGGATGCCTGACGCTTGAAGCATGTGCGCAGACAGGTGCTGTGGCGCTGCTGTCACTGGATGAATATAAAGGAAAACTGGCCTTTTTTGCCGGTGTGGAGAAATGCCGCTGGAAACGCCAGGTGCGGCCGGGCGATACACTCCTCATGGAGGTAGAACTGCTTTCCGTCCGCAGAGGAATCGGAAAAGGCAAAGCGCGTGCGACCGTTGATGGCGAAGTCGCGATGGAAGCGGAAATCATGTTTGCGATTGAAAGATAATGATTAAAATCCCGTACACAATGTGCGGGATTTTTTCTGTAAAAAAAGATGCAAGTTGTTTCGATTTTTGGGAAATATAAAGGAAGACCAATGCAGCAGGTCAACAATACATCTTTTGAAAGGAGCTTTTACGATGAATAAAAAGCTTTTAACACTTATCGGAGGGACCGCTCTTTCCGCCATGCTACTGGCAGGCTGTGCTACTGATGATCAGGAGCCGCCGCCGGAAGATGATACAATCACTGAGGAAAATGGTGATGTAAATGATGGCGATATGACAAATGATCTGAATGAAAACACTGATGACAACGACATCAACACAGATGATGACGGCGACATGATGGAAGACAACAACGAGCCGGGCGAAGATGCTGTGGAAGATAAGCTTGATATGCAGGATGAAGATAATAAAGATAAGTAATAGCTAAAAAAACTCCCGTCATGACTGAGCGGGAGTTTCTTTGTTTTCCTTTTTTGCAGTGGCCAGGCGCGGCTTGCCTTGCATCTTAACCTTGAATTCATCGAGAAGATTGTCGCCGGTATAGCCCTTGTCCAAGAGGTCCTGAAGCAGCAATTCGGCGTAATCATTTTTCGTTCTTTTGAGTGATCCCTCAAAAAGGATGCTGATATGGTTTTCCAGTTCGCTGATAGAGGTAATTTTAGTTTGGAATGCGGCTGGATCGTTTTCTTTTTTGGTAATAACAACTTGGATGGTCAGCTCGTCCTCATCATCAGCGCGCTTTTTGAAGTACTCAAGATAGGATTTATCAATAAATGCCTCCAGAAGCCAGTTGCTCTTTTCATCTTCTTTATTGATAATCAATCCGTCATCCAGTTCAATATCAATCAGGCCATTTTCTTCCACCAATTGCAGAGAAACAAGTTTAAATGTTTTCATGGCTTACCTCCATCTCTAAAATAAGTTGTTTAAAAAAATTATAACACAGGCCAATCTGAAAGCGAATTTGACAGTTTGTCGAATTTTCTTTTTATTAATGCTGAAAATTGTATTTTCGAGGTCATTTTTTGCTGGAAAGGGGTGGAAAATTAAATTTTAAGGGTGTTTTTGCCGAAAAAGCACTTTGAAAAACACATTTTCGCTTTTTTACATAAGGGAGAAGTTCCGGCTATGATAAGGCTATCAAAGAGAGGAGATGAATACCATGATCAATCAAGTGACCCTAGTGGGAAGGCTGACAAAGGATCCTGAGCTGAAAAGGACACAGGAGGGTATTCCGGTAACAAATGTGACACTGGCCGTTAACCGCCAGTACCGGAACCAGAATGGTGAAATCGATGCAGACTTTGTGCAGTGCACCTTATGGAAGAAAACGGCTGAAAATACATCCCAGTATTGCCGGAAAGGAACCCTGATTGGAGTAACCGGGCGGATCCAGACAAGGCATTATGATAATCAGGAAAAGAAGCGCATTTACGTAACAGAGGTGGTAGCGGAATCCGTCCGCTTTCTTGAACGGAAGAAGACAGAGGACATTCCGGTGACTGTAACCAAGGAGGAGCTTCCGTTTTGAATGAAGTGTCTGAAAGAGAAAAGGCAATGGAATATATGCTCGAAAGCCTCATCAAAATGCTCGGAAAATCAAACCACAGAGTCGATGATCTGAACAAACGAGTCCTCCAGCTTGAATCGCTCATCCGTGAAACGGTCATGCAAAACAGCCATACACAAGAGCTTCAAACAGCTAAACGCTTCTCCATCATGAATTGACGGCATCCCCATCCAGCTGTCCACACATATTCCTTCCATATAGAGAATCAATCACATCCCCAAAACTTCCCCAAATTGGAACCCGGTACACTTGTGCCGGGTTATTTTGATGGTGACATTAATGGTGACAGGCACCGCCCGAATTTTGTCGAATAACCTAAAATTCCTTCAATGCATGAATGTTGTGCTTAATCATTCTCACAGCGAGGGCTTTTTTCTTTTCGTTAAAGGTGTATATGTCCAGAAGAGCCTTTTTCAGGTCCGGATAGTGGCCGATGATTTCCCGGATCATCTCCATATCTTTATCATCCGGGTTTTCCTTTAATACGGACTTGTCCGCTGAGTAGGAGGACGGGCTCTCCAATTCGTCAGTCAGTAAGGTCTTGTTCACTTTATACACTTCTGCCATGTGAACGAGGGTTTGGTAAGTTGGGGTGACCTTGCCTGTTTCGTATTTGCTGATGGTTGAGCGATCCACTTTCAGCATTTCCGCCGCAAAATCCTGAGTCCATTTTCGGTCTGTTCGTAACTTTTTCAGTATTTCAGGTAAAGACATCGTTTTCACCGCCGTTTGCTTTCTTTCTTTTAACTTAGCGGGAATAAAGTATAAAAAGGCTGTTTGTGAACGTATGTCACGTTATTAAATGTGATTGATATTCACAAATAACAATTACTACTGAATAGGTATTATGAACCAGGGAGGATTTCCGCGTAATATGTCGAATATGTTTTTTGAAAATAATAAAAGGGAGGGGATTTAGTGGGAAAAGGAGATAAAACCGGGTACCTGTATTTTCAAACAGAAAATAAAAGTCTAAATACTAATCATCAGCCAAGCTTCTTTGATGCGCTTCAGCTCATTAAGCTCCAGAATAACAAATCCTATCAAAGAATTCCTCTAAGAAGCCATACTTCACTTATGTTCAACGATACGGAACGAACTATTCACTACAAGTTTAACTTTTTATTAAGCCAGGTGGCAATTAACGCCGGGGACAAGAAACCTACATACCAGCTGCTATCCTGTTTTATTATAAAAGAAGGCAGCAAAGTCACGTTTCTGACGCAAAAACCCAATAAGCCGGAATATGCAAAAATAAAAGAACAGCCTTCAAGCCTTTATGCATATCAGGGACTTGAAGACTGAATCAACTCTATGTCAGGTGAACCAGATCCCGCAGCTCATCAGTTGAAAGCTCGGTAATCCAGTTCTCGCTCGTAATAATCTGATCATTAAGGGACTGCTTTTTTTCAAGCATAGCATCTATTTTTTCCTCGAGTGTGCCGGTAGCAATCATTTTATGGACATGAACAAAGCGTTTTTGCCCAATCCGGTAGGCGCGGTCAGTCGCCTGATTTTCCACGGCAGGATTCCACCAGCGGTCATAATGGATAACATGGTTTGCTGCCGTCAGATTCAAACCGGTTCCGCCGGCTTTAAGAGACAGCAGGAATACCGGGAACTCATGATTCTGAAAACGGCTGATCATAGAATCCCGTTCGTGCTTTGGCACGCTTCCGTTTAAAAACGGCACGTCGAATCCGAATTGTTTTTTCAGCAGGCGGGCGATCATATTCCCCATTTCAATATATTGGGTAAAAATCAGGCAGCTTTCTCCCTGCTCATGAACAGCGCCGACAAGTTCGCTTAACTTTTCAAGCTTTACAGAACGCTCAAGGACATGCTTAGGCTTCTCTTCTTTTAAATAAAGGGCCGGGTGGTTGCACAGCTGCTTTAAGCGGCTTAATAACTGCAGAATCAGGCCTTTGCGTTCAAAGCCTGAAAGGTTTTCGATCTGTGCGAATGTATCCTGGACAAGCTGCTCATATAGGGAAGCCTGCTCAGCAGTCAGCGGACAATACTCCTTCTGCTCAAGCTTATCAGGCAGGTTCAGGGCTACATCTTCATCCTTTTTCGTTCGGCGGAGCAGGAAGGGGCGGATATAGGACTGCAGCTGCTTAACTTTGTTTTTGTCGTCATCCTTCTCGATCGGTAGAACATAGCGCTTCTGGAACTGACCGAGACTGCCGAGATAGCCGTGGTTCGTAAAGTCAAAAATGGACCAGAGTTCGGTCAAGCGGTTTTCCATCGGCGTGCCGGTTAGGGCAATATGGTGCTTGCCCTTTAACTTCCGGACAGCCCTCGATTGCTTTGTCTGGGCATTTTTAATATTTTGGGCTTCATCAATCGAAATGGAGCTCCATTCAATTGCTTCAAAATCCTCCAGATCCATATGGGTTAGTCCATAGGATGTCAGCACAATATCAGACTCCATTACTTTTTCAGAAAAGCTTTCTCCCTTCAGGCGGTTGGATCCGTAATGGAGATATACGCTCAGGCCAGGGGCAAAGCGCTCAATTTCCTTTTGCCAGTTGCCAAGAACAGATGTTGGGCACACGATGAGAGATGGGCCGCTGTCTTCATCCTTTTTAACTTTTAAAAGATAGGAGATCAGCTGAATCGTTTTTCCAAGACCCATATCATCTGCCAAAATGGCGCCAAACCCATAGCGGCGCAAAAACAGCAGCCAGCTCATCCCAAGCTTCTGGTAAGGGCGGAGATCACCCTTAAAGCTTGCCGGGACCTCTTCAAGCGGAAGGTTTTTAATATCGCGGAGCTGCTTCACCATCTGTTTCCATTGGCGGTTAAGCTCGATTTGAATCCGGGCAAATGTCTTAGGATTATCCAGATCGTCTTCCTGGGTGCTCCCGTCAGCCATAAGTTCCTGCTCAATCAAATCGCGGACATGCAAACCTTCTTTTTCCGCTTTCTTCATTAAATCCTGGATATGGCGGACAAAGTGTGGATCCAGCTTAATCCACCGCCCGCGAACGTAGACGAGCCGTCTTTTTCCTCGACCATGCCCCGGAATTCTTCCTCTGTTAAGTCAACGCCATTCATGCTGAAGCGCCAATCATAATCAAGCATGGACTGCAGCCCGACAAACGAAGGACGATGGCCTCCTGTTCCTTTCACTTTTGCTTTTACCTTCAGGCTTGCATTCTTCATTGCCTGCCACCACGATGGAAGCAGAATTTCAACGCCAAGTGCCAGCATGGTTTCGCTTGCCTCTGTCAGAAAAGTCCAGGCTTCATCTTCCGTCAGCATAGTCGAAATCTCGCCGGGCTTGCCTTCAAGCCATGGGAAAAGCTCCAGCCAGCGCTGGATCTCTTTTTCAATTGAATCCTCATAATCATGCCAGTCATGCGGATAATTCGAATAATCCCTGTAATCGACAAATACATCGGGGTTCTTTTTATCGCGCAGAAAGATCGTCAAATCCCAGCTGGTATTAATATTCCCGGGCTCTTCCAGCTTAAGGCCGATTGAAAAAGGAGCTTCATTTGCTTTAACCCCTATCCATTCCTGCCAGCTTTCTTCGTCAAAATAAGCTGCTAGGTCGCGCGGTGAGAGATGCTCACTCCGCAGGGCTTCAAGCTTTTCACCGAACTGCGCTTTCGCATCCTGGTTTTGATTCATATAGCCATCAAGGGAGCGGTGAAATAAATCCCCGATAAATTCCCTGACTGGAGAGTCTTCTACCATCTGCTCCCAAAAGTTTGCGCCGAATTCGGTGATTACACTTTCCGGCAGCGCCCAGCGGAAATGACCTTGTTCCCAGGCTGCGAAATCCGGCATCCATTCCTGGTCCACAATCGAATCATAAAGAGCATGAGAGGAGGCCAGCAGAATTTCGGCCGTTTCATCCCAGCTCCAATCAATCAAGCGGTTGAATTGTTCTGCCGCAAAAAGGGTGACCAGCTGCCATCCGCTTACAGAGATCCCTTTAATGCCGTCTGCCTCTGCAGCATCAAGCATGGTTCCGAAAAAGCTTTCCCTGTGATGGTTAAAAAGAAGCGGCTTCCATTCCTTCGGAGAAAGAAGGCGACCCTCTTCATCGACAGCAAAAATCAGGTAGCGGTCATTGTTTATTGGTTTCACTTTCACATGAAGAAATCTCGTTTTAAGCATCGATTAGCTTACCCCTTTTGCATTCTTCCTGAAAGGCGCGGAGACGTTTCGTTTTTTCAAGCAGCAATTCAAGAAAAAGCTGCCAGTCTTCCTGGCGTTTCAGCTTGTTGTACAGCGTGCGAAGCTTTTTCATTTTCCGAACGGCCTCGCGGTAATGATCTCTGTTTTTCATATTAATATGGCCTGTGATGGACTGATGAAAAAGCGGCAGGAGGATGGAGGGCTCCTTTTTGCTGATTTCCCTGATCCGGTCCTTGCCAAGAGAATCAAGATCAAAGCCGATAAAGGCCTGCAGATCTGCCCATTTCATGAATTCACCTTTTTCAAAAAGCAAATATTCATAGTCATTATAGCTGTACGGCAGCGTCTCCATCAGGGCTTTCTCGTACAAATCCATTTTGCTGCTCTCCAGGCAGTAAGGAGAAATCGCCTTGATGGACATCCGGGTAAAATCCATACAGGCGTAATAGTCATCAATTTCTTTCAGATAATCACGTAATTTATGGATAAAAGCTTCTGCATACGGGCCCATCCGGTTCCAGTCCTTGTTGGCTGAAAAGTAATCGAGCCAGTAAAGCATATAAGGTGTCATTAAGACATTCGGCACATTTAGAACACGGAGTGCCTGTTCATCATTGCGTTCAAGAATCTGAAGATGCACATAACCAGCCACTGACGGCATGTTTGCCTCTTCTTTGACGAAGGATTCCAGCCTTTCGATCTCTGCTTCACGCCATTCTTTCTTTTTGAAAAAATGCGTCCATAACAGCCGATATAAATGGGTTCGTTCATACTCCATCCCAAAGGAACCGTTGATCAGTCCGGCAGAATCATCCTTCAGCTTTTCAATAAATTGATCGAACGCGAAGGGGAGGGAGTGTACCGACAGTTTATTCATGATCTGGGCGGAATCTTCCATAAGGGACTGATAAAGATGGCGGTAATAGCGGTCAATCAATTCCTCGCCATGGCCGTATTTCCTGCTCAGCGCCATCAGCTTTTTAAAAGAAAAAACATAGCCGATCAGAAGGTAAAGAAGCTTCCATTCCTGCTCCACCGGTGCTCCCGCTTTCATGCGGCGCAGATACACATGGAAAAGCTCAGGCAGGACATAAGGACGGGGCTCTCCCTGTTTTTCCATCAGCTCGGTAAAGCTTTCGTCGAATGAAGCAATCCAGCGATCATAATCCGCCTTCATCTGGCCGGAGGATTTTAAAAGATCCTTTGCTTTTTGAAGCCCCCAATTCTTGGCGGTCTGCTTTTCCTTGATCGGCTTCCGCCATTCTTCAATCCACATGGACACACTTCTGGCTTTAGAGAGAAGCTGCAGAAAGACAGCAGTCTGATGGCGGCAAAAACCTTCGGCCGGACAGGAACACTCACTCAAATGAATGAACTCAAGATCCAGCTCAACCTTTGCGGGAGTCACATCCTGTACGGTCGCCGACACCTTATCACCTTCAAAGCGCAGCTGATACACAAGCCCCTGCCGAAAAAGCATCAGCCCCTTCTGCACCAGGCGCACATCCTCCTCATTCTCAGCCCGCAGCAGCCCCTTCAGCTCATTCGCTGCAAACTCCAAAGGCTCCAAAAACCGCTCCGGAATCATGTTCATACCTCCTTATTGGTGACAGGCACCACCCGAATTTTGTCGAATCTATTTAGAACAGGGCTCCCGTAAAACGGGTTAGTCGACCCTGTAAAGTACATTCCTTTATTATAACATTTTGGACAGCTGGAATGAAGGTGCGCGCTGTTTCAAAAAAAGTTGAGGGAATTTCTTAATGGAAATCGAGCGGGTTATTTGGGGTAACTTCGGACCAAATGAGCAGAAATGATGCAGTTTGAGTCTGAACTTGGAGCAACTTCAGACAGAGAAGGCTGAAATTATCCACTTTGAGTCTGAACTCAGGGTAACTTCAGACTCAAAAAGCAGGAAAGCGCCAGTTAGAGTCCGAACCCAAGCCCCCTAAAGCAGGAAAGAACTACTTATTTACCAAAAAACTCTTAAAAACCCCAATCTATAACGATTGGGGCATCTTTCTTCCGCAAAAAACCGCGTTGATATGCTATCATGAGCTACTCAAAACAGTTTATGTGCGGATAGCCTCAATTTCTGTGCGGAAGACATTTGTCCAATTTCCAAACCACATCTCCGCCAGCCTAACGAGGGTCCCGCTCCTGCCCAGTTTTCAAATCAATGACCTTTACCGGGTTCTCCGGTGCATCAACCGTCTTGCTCGCAGGGGCCGCATTTCCGTTTTCCACCCAGTCAACTAGCAGATCGAAGGACTGGTGAGCATATGGAAGCAGGGGCTGAAGTTCCTGATCCGGGTCAGTGCCCGGGTTCCAGACCAGGCTGTCGACATGGTTGCCGTTCTCAATCGTATACATTCTGTGCAGGTCCTGCTTTCCGGCTTTCTTGACCAGCTTTTGATATCCCTTTGCATGGATCTCCGGGAAAATCAGCGAATCAAGAGAACCTGTAAAAGAGATGAGCGGCACATCAATATCGCCCGTATTGGCCACCGCCTTTATATTTTCTTTCACTTCCTTCGGCCGGGTCACATACTTATAATCTTCAAAAATAGGATCATAGGAACGATCTCTCACGCCATTAACGAAGTTCAGGTAATTGCTCCAATCCGTCCGGCCTGGTGCTTCCGGATCGAAATGGTCCCGATAGATATTCAGCGAGACAAACCAGTATACTTGATCATGGTAGGCCCACAGTTTTTCCGACCCTTTTGGCAAGCCTGCTTTGTATAGCTCTTTAACCGCTTTTTGCTGGTCTTTGCCGCTGCCGTACAAAGCTTCCTCAGCATTGTTCACAACAGTGGTCAGGGAACTGATCAAGTTTTCTTTTTTCTCCGTCCAGAGAACACCTTCCCAGTCGACTCCTCCATCAAAAAGCCGCGGTTCTCCGGTTTTCTCCGGATCATCATTTTCAAGAGCATAACGCACGACGTATCCGCCATTGGAAATTCCCATTGCATATGTAGGAATCTTATGCTCTGCCGATACTAAATCGCTCGCCGGGTCAGAAGAATCCGCCGGATCGATCAGCCCATCCGAATAATGGCTGACTAAGTACTGCTGAGCGGCTTTCGTAACCTGGCGGAACCGCTGATGCCATTCTGCGACGCTATCGTCCTCACCGGCCAATGCATTCTTTACTTTTGCCAATGGATCAGCCGAATCTTCCTCGCCCTGGGTCCCTTTATCAATCGCTGCAAAAGCATATCCTTTTTCCAGTACATAATCGCTGAAAAGCAGATCGGTCGACGTTTCATTCCTTGTCGCCGGGATTCCCGAAACTACCAGGCGCCCATTCCAGTGATCCGGAACCCTAATGACAAACTGGGCATCTTCAAAAATGCCATTTACCTGAGTCCCTGTTACAGAAGCAGGCTTGTACATTTGGTGCCAGCCGGTTCCTTCTGCTGCATTTCCCCATAGATAAGGAGCCAGGCCGATATTGCCGTAAAGGGTTGCCTGCTGATATTGGAGGGGATTCTTAGTTGTGAGCCAGTTGTTGCCGGCGCCGTCAAAGTATTGTTCGGTTACTGTGTGTGCACCAGGTATGATCGCCTGGTTTTCCACAGCAGTTTGCTCCGCAAAACTACGTTCCGGAAAAAGTGAAAAGCTTAAAACAGAAGCCAAAGATAACGCGATCAGCTTATTTTTCAGATAAATCCATCCCTTCTTCATCATCTCTTCCATTACTATTCTACTTTTACTAAAAATGGAAATCATGGGTCATAATGTTTAATTAATTGAATATTCAGTTCACAAGCAGAGCATTCAAAATTGTGATGTCAAACCGATACTAGTACTATAGACTTATTATCGGAACAAGTTGGAAGCAATGAGAATTCAGGGGAAATTGGGCGCTTGAATGAATTCGAGCTAGTAGCGCAACCGGCCAGCACTTACAGGGGACCCGTCCTTTTGTAAGGATATGTTCTGACACACTTTTTGAAAAGAGGAAGAGCATGCTTACAACGTATCAGCCTAATCATGTTAAAAGCACACAGGTTCTTGAAAAAGAAGCTGTTTTGGCTGCAATTGAAAATTCTCTGGCGATGATCGAATTTGATGGGAACGGGAAAGTGCTCTGGGCAAATGAGAATTTTGCCCGCACCGTGAAATATCGGGCAGAAGAGATGCCAAATATGCTGCATAAGCAATTTTGCACACCTGAGTTTGCAGCCAGCAGGGAATATAAAGCGCTTTGGAGAAATCTGCGCAATGGCAAAAGCTTTCAGGAAAAAATCCAGCGTGTGACGAAACAAGGAGATGTCATCTGGCTGGAAGCTACATACACACCGGTCTTCGGGGAGGATGGCAAGATCGCCGGTGTTGTGAAGATTGCTACTGATATAACGGAGCGGGAAACGAATACAGCACAGGTGGCATACCAGCTTCAGGAAATGTCAGAAGCCCTTAGTGAAAAAGCAAAAGCTGGAATTGCAAGAAGTGAAGAGGCCGCTCAGGCAATTGGCAAGCTCGTTCTTGAGTCCAAAGGGAACCTGGAAATCCTCCATTCTCTCAAATCACAGGCACAATCTATCGGCAGCATCGTAAAAACGATCCGGGAAATAGCGGCGCAAACCAACCTGCTCGCCTTAAATGCAGCCATAGAAGCCGCGCGTGCAGGCGAGCATGGCAGAGGCTTCAATGTCGTTGCCGGCGAAGTGCGAAAGCTCGCAAACCGGGTGCAGGACTCCATCCAGGAAGTCAACGCCCATATTGAAGGAATATCTAGTGAAATTAACAAAATCAGTGACGCTACCCTGCAATCGCAGTCAGGCATCTCTGAAAATCAACTTCTCAATGAACAGGCGGTATCCTCATTTAAAGATATCGGGGAAGCAGCAAGAAAACTGGATGAGCAGGCAAGGAGCTTTAAAAGCATATTATAGATGAAACGAAGTGACGGAGCTGCTTTTATAGCAGCTTTCTTTTTTGGGTGACAGGTACCTGTACCAGTTTATAGACCACTAATCACTATTGCTATAGTGAAAGATTATTTATTGAGCTGTTCAATTTTAAGGTTTTTTACCATCCATCTGCAGTAATTTTGTTTTTGCATACTTTCGGTTTCTCCGGAAAAAAGTTCAGTTATTGGCGTGAGGTTAAGGAAATCAGGTGATTGCTGGTGTGGGTAATAATAGAAGGGGAAGCTTGACCAGCGGTAATTTTGGGGAGCATCCGTAATATTTGCTTCAACCGGATTTAAGTGAATATAGCGGCTAACCTCTAGCAGCCCATAGAGATCATAAATAGGCTTACTGAAGAATCGTTTCTCAAATAAATGTCCCTGTACTTGATATTTTTTATTGTAGTAATCAGCGTAATATTTATTAACGTTTCTCATTACCCTGGAAAGTGAGGCATCTTGAGTTTTTATCATGAGATGATAGTGGTTTGACATTAAACAGTAGCTTGCAATTTCGAAGCTGGAAGAACGATGAGTGTAGTGAAGGATATTCAAAAATGAGATAAAGTCTAAATCATCTTCAAACAAGTTAGCCCTCCAATTACCACGGCTGACCACATGGTGGTAATGGTCGGGACTCCAAATTCTTTTAGGGCGTGTCATTCTATGTTCTCCTTTCATAATTCTCCTTATATATATTCTCTCCTTGGAGGAAGAATTCCTTTAATTCGACAAAATTCGGGTGGTGCCTGTCACCGTTTTTAGAAAACTCTTGAAATAATCCCCCATACCAGCTAAACTAATAATATACAGTTTTCCGTATATTGATCAAAGTAAAGAGGTATCACAATATGAGCCGTATTTGGGAAAGTTTATATTCAAAGAATGGGCTGGCTGCGAAGTTTATTGCGAAGGAGCTTATTCAGTTTTCGGAGGGAGAGAGAATCCCCGGGTAAGTGATTTTACAGACAAGCTATCCCTGGGCCGCGGGACTGTGCAGGGGGCATTAAGAGTGCTGGAGGATCTGCATGCCATCTCGCTTGAATCCAGAGGGCATCTGGGAACGTTTCTTAAAAAAAGGGACATCAACCTGCTGTACGAAATTGCCGGCATCGGACCGGTGATGGGGGTTATGCCGCTGCCCTATTCACGCAAATATGAGGGATTGGCGACTGGCATTGTCGAGGGCTTTGAGGAAATCAACAAGAAGTCTGGCCTTGCTTATATGAGAGGAGCCCGAAGGCGGGTCGAATCCTTAAAAACCCGGCGCTACGATTTTGCGATCATGTCCCAGCTGGCGGCAGAAGAAGCCGTACAGGAGTTTGACGGACTGGAAATACTCCATATTCTTGGACCGGAGACCTATGTAACATCCCATAAAGTCTTTTTCTCAGATAGCAAAAACAGACAAATCAAAGATGGCATGAAAATTGGAATCGACTATTCATCCGCCGATCAGGCCAATATCACCCTCCTTGAATGTGAAGAGCACAAGGTTGAACTGATAAAAGTAGACTATATGCAGCTTTTCAATATGCTGAAAAACGGCACTATTGATGCGGCGGTCTGGAACGCAGATGAAGTGAGGGCACTAAAAACGTTTGCCTCCTCTGATTTTAAGTCGAAAAAGGCAAAGGAACTGGCTATTAAAGCAACCACAGCTGCCATTGTCATTGAAAGTGAAAGAACAAATATCAGGGAACAAATCCAGCTCCTCCAGTTTAATAAAGTGGAAGAGATCCAAAGGCTGGTAGAGGAAGGGAAAAAATATCCGCACTATTAAGAAACTGAAGTTCTAGTTTCTTAGCAGCATTAATATACTAAATACTGTATTTTGGAGGATTTAAATAATGGATATAAACCAGCTCAAAGAAAGAATGGATATCTTTGTAAGCTCGTCTGTTGTCAGCACAAAAGCCGCTGATATAACGACATTAGCTTTTATGAATCTGCAGTCACACTTGAAAAAGGATGCCATAGACCGGGCGGAAATGCTTTTCACCCATTTGCCGACAGCTCTGACGAGAATTGAAAAGGGTGAACAGGTGGAGGCTCCTCATCCTGCCCTGCTGGAGGAAGTCAAACAGTCACCGGAAGCATCCACAGCATTGAAGGAAATCGATTTTATACAGCAGCAATGGAAGAATCAGCTCCCCCAAGAGGAAATCGATTTTCTGCTCATACATTACACAAATGTACTGCAAATCAACAAAGGAGGAATTTAATATGAAAATTGTAGTTGGCGGACAGGTGGATAAAAAAGAGATTGAGAGCTTAATAAAGGAGATTGACAGCAGCATAACAACGATGGTCAAATCCGATCTGGAAGCAGCAATGGCCGTTAAGACAGGACAGGCAGATTATTATGTAGGAGCCTGCCACACAGGAGGCGGCGGTGCTTTAGCCATGGCGATTGCCCTTCTCGGCAAGCCAAACTGCGAGACGGTTTCTATGCCGGGGAAAAAGCCTGTTGAGGAGAAAATTGTAACCGCTGTCAGCGAAGGGAAGAAAGCATTTGGTTTTACAGCTGACCACAAAGAAGCTGCAGTGCCTATGATTATCAAAGCGTTAAAAAATAAAAGCTAATCCATTTTAATTAAGGGGGAAAAAGAAATGGAAATGACATTAATTATCCTGATTGGTGCCGTTGCTGCTGTCTTGGCCAATATGAACATTGCCGTTTTTAATGATGGGCTCCGTCCAATTGTCTCTGAACACGTGGAAGGGCGGATGACGAGAAGGGACCTGGCCTTTACTGCCTTTGCGATGAGTTTCGGACTTGTAATCGGATTTGGAATACCTTTTACACTCTCGGCCAGTATCATTCTCGTTCACAGTATCCTGCTGGGAACAGATATTATCGGATTGCTGACGCCGAAAAATAAATGGGGAACACCGCTTGCGGCAGTAATTGGCGGTGCTTATGGGGCAGGGCTGTTAATCGGGCTCGAAGGCTTTGTAAAGCTGTTCGATTACCTGCCGCTTAATTTCCTTGAAGCGATGGGAGCGGTTGGAACACCGGTTGTCGTTACCTTTATGGCATTCCCGGCGCTTGCGGTTGCCATGCAGTTCAGCGTGAAAAAAGGGGTCATTACGTTTATCGTATCCGCTTTAATCCGTCAGCTGGCTGTCTGGCTGAATGAAAGCGGAGTTCTGACGATTTCAGGCACGACAGTAACACTGAACCAGGAAGGAATGGCCCTTATTACAGGAATGATCTTCCTGCTTGTTTTTGCCATGAAGGAAAAAGCTGAAGAAGGCTCCTCCATCGATCTTGCTGCTGTATTTAGTGACAAAGTGGCTAAAATCAGAAAAAATGTTGTGTTCTTTATGATCATTGGCGGTCTCATTGCCGCTGCTACGAATCTATGGATCATGGCAGGAGATCCTATCTCTCTAAATCTATTAGCAGAGGGTAAATCAACAGATGCCGGAATTGCTGCGGCTGCCCGTGCGCTCGGCTTTATTCCGCTTGTCGCCAGTACAGCGATCGCAACAGGCGTATACAGCCCAGTCGGATTCACACTTATCTTCGTCGTCGGATTTTTCTCCCCGAATGTTTGGGTAGCCTTAATCGGCGGTGTCATTATTATTTTCATTGAAGTTATGCTATTAAGCTCAATTGCGAGATTCCTTGATAAATATCCCGGTGTCCGTAATTCCGGGGAAAATATCCGCAGTGCGATGACCAAGCTTCTGGAAGTAGCACTATTAATCGGCGGAGCGAACGCTGCCAATGCGATTGCACCAGGGTTCGGATTCTTCTTCATTGCCGGATTCTATCTGCTGAATGAAGCGGCAGGACGCCCGATTGTCCGCATTGCGGTCGGCCCTGTGGGTGCCATTGCAGTCGGAATCATTGCCAATATCCTGGTTGCAATTGGAATCATGAACATACCTCAGTAAAAAAAACAAATAGAACGGAGCGGACAGCCATGATACAAACCGTACTTGGAAAAATTGCTCCGGAAGAATTGGGGATTTGCTCAGCTCACGAGCATCTCTCCATTGATCTTTCGCGGGTAAAAAAAGATCCGGATACGATTCTGGATGATGAACAGGGCATGCGTGAGGAACTGGAGGATTTTTTCCGCCTCGGCGGAAGGTCAATGGTGGAAGTGACGAATGACGGCATGGGCCGGGATGCTCTTGTGCTAAAAAGGCTGAGCGAGGCGACAGGAGTTCACCTTATTACATGCACAGGCTTTTATAAAGATCCTTATATCCCGGATTTTGCCGACGGATGGAAAGCGGAACAGTTTGCACAGCATTTTATCAAAGAAGCAAAGGAAGGGATTGATGATACAGGCATACTTCCGGGTGTCATCGGGGAAGTGGGCACAAGCAAAAATGAAATGAAGCCGATCGAACGTGAGCTGTTAATTGGTGCAGCTATGGCTGGTATAGAAACCGGCCTTCCGGTGACAACCCATACAACACTCGGAACACTCGGGCTTGAACAGGTAGAGCTGCTGATGAAGCATGGTCTGCCGGCTGATCAGATCATCATTGGCCATCAGGACCTCAACCCGAATAAAGACGAAGTTCTCGCTGTTTTGGAAACAGGAGCCTATATCGCATTTGATACGATTGGGAAAAATAATTACCGTCCAGATGAAGAAAGAGCAGACTTTCTTATGGATTTTATAAACCGCGGATATGAAAAGCAAATTCTCCTTTCAGCAGACTTAACCCGCAAATCGCATTGGAAGAAGCACGGAGGCCCGGGCTACGGTCTTGTGCTTGAGACGTTTATTCCAAAATTGAAGAAATCCGGAGTGCCGGAAAGCATCCTTCATCAATTTTTGACCGTTAATCCATCCAGAGCTTTTTCAATAAGGGAGCGATCATAGTGTCCACATACAACCGAGCCCAATTAAAGTACGCAAATTCAATTTTGCCAAGCTTATCCATACAGGAAGCACAGGAAAAACAATTCAAACTGGTCGACAGAATGAGCCGCCACTTCAAAGGCAGGCAATTTCTATCAATGGGAGACCTTGGAGTTTCTCCAACCTATAAGCGTCCGGAACAGACGTATCTTGTGGAAAGAGTTCTGGCTGATTTCTTTGAAACAGAAGACTGTGCCCTTGTCAGGGGAGCCGGAACCGGCGCAATCCGCAATATTCTTAGCATGCTTCTGTCTCCTGGAGATGAAATGTTCATTCACACGGCCCCTGTTTATACGACGACAAAGGAAACGTTAAGAATCTTAGGCATCAAAACAGTCCAGGCAGATTACAACCATCTTGAGGAAATAAGAACGGCCATCAGGACTAATCAAAATCCTAAAGTTTTCTATATTCAGCATGCCCGCCAGCAGCCTGCAGATCATTACCAATTGGCCGAAGTCATCAAAGCTGTGAAGGAAGAGCGCCCGGATCTTCCAATTGTCGTGGATGACAATTATTGCGCGTTGAAGACAAAGGGAATTGGCGTGGAACTAGGGGCGGATTACTCCACCTTTTCCGGATTCAAGCTTCTCGGGCCGGAAGGAATTGCCGTCATTGCCGGCAAAAAAGACGCCATCGAACGGGTGCATCACTATAACTACTCGGGCGGCGGCCAGGTTCAGGGCTACGAAGCCATGGAGCTGTTAAGAATGATGACCTTCGCGCCTGTCTCGCTGGCTATTCAGAACGAGCAGGTGGAAGAGCTCTGCCGCCGTCTGAATGAAGGGGCAGTGAACGGAATTTTCGCCGCTTACATGACAAATGCCCAATCCAAGAACGTCATTGTAGAGCTCGAAGATCCGATTGCCCAAAGCGTGATCAGCATCAGTGATGAGCATGGGGCGGCCACCCATCCGGTTGGGGCAGAATCAAAATATGAAATCATTCCGATGATTTACCGTGTTTCCGGCAGCTTTTTGGAAGCACAGCCTGAGCTGAAGGATTATGGGCTGCGCATCAATCCGATGAAATCAGGAGCGAACACGATCATCGGCATTCTCGAAAAAGTGATACCTCTTGCAAAAGAAGTGCAGCATCATCGTTGATACCCGTAAATAAAGGGGGAAACTTCCATGTTTTTAGATGTAACAAAGCGCAGAAATCCTAAGCTGATTCAATCGGGTGTCACCTTGCATCAAAGCGGTCAGATACCCCCGAATACGTATGTGATTGACCTCGATATACTCGGAGAGAATGTTGCAGCTATGGCGGAAACGGCAAAAAACCATGACTTTACGCTTTATTTCATGAGCAAGCAGCTTGGAAGACTTCCAATTATAGGTCAGTTTATTGCAGAGCATGGCATCGAAAAGGCGGTTGCTGTTGAATTCGACGAAGCCAAAACACTGGCAGAAGGCGGCGTGAAAATGGGAAACGTCGGGCACCTGGTCCAGCCAGGAAAAAATCAGTGGCAGGAAGTGCTGTCATGGAATCCTGAGGTCATTACCCTATTTTCCCTTGCACGTGCCAGACAGCTTTCCGATGCGGCTGTTCAGACAGGAAAGGTGCAGGATGTACTTCTAAGGATGTATGCAGAAGACGATATGATATATCCCGGACAGCAGGGAGGCTTTCAATTGGAAAAGCTGGATGAAGAGCTTCACGAACTGGCCGGACTTCCCGGGATTAACATAGCAGGCGTCACGACCTTCCCGAACTTTCAGCTATCTGAAGATAAGAAAAGTATGGAACCGACTCCTAACCTTACAACCCTTTTAAAAGCAAAAGAGGCTCTGGAAGAAAAGGGCATTGCAGTAAAACAGGTAAACGGCCCAAGTGCGACCAGCTGTGAAACCATACCGTTCCTGGCAGAACAAGGTGTAACACATGGAGAACCGGGACATGCCCTTACCGGAACGACCCCGCTGCATGCATACCGGGATCTCCCCGAGAAACCGGCCATTGTATATGTAACGGAAGTGTCCCACCAGGATCAGGAGAATTATTATGTCATCGGCGGCGGCTACTACGGTCGCTCCAATCTAACAGGGTGTCTGGTCGGAAATGATGAAAAAAACATATTGAACCAGTATGTAAAAGCAATCGAACCGGCTCCTGAAGCGATTGATTACTATGGTGCGATTGAAAAGCCGGACAGCTTTCAGATATCTGAAGGCGATACAGCTGTTTTCTCTTTCCGCACCCAGGTGTTCGTCACAAGGGCCCATATTGCCCTGGTAAAAGGAATTCAAAGCGGAAAGCCGGAACTGGTTCACTTTGAGAGGAAGTGGTAAGGATGGCAAAAGCAATTCTGCTGGTGATTGACAGCTTTGGAATCGGCGCAATGGAGGATTGCCGAAAGTTCAGCCCTTCTGACTGCAGGGCCAATACCTATAAGCATATCCGGGAATCTGCTGCTTTTTTAGAAATACCAACTCTATATAGGCTTGGGCTGGGAGCGCTTGTGGATGGGAAGGAAGCCCCTGCCAATGCTTACGGCTTCTCGGCATTGGCCCATCACGGGGCAGACACATACCTCGGGCATCAGGAAATTGCAGGGAGCTGCCCGAAGCGCTCAAATAAAAGACTGATGAAAGATATTCATCCAGATCTGGCCAAGGCATTAACGGAAGCAGGCTATGTGGTTGAATACCCATGGAAAGACCGGCCGGTGCTATTAGTGAATAGTGCCTGTGTGATCGGGGATAATCTCGAATCTTCATTGGGAAACATCATCAATTTAACTGCTGATTTTAATAAAATGCCTTTCCAGGAATTAAAGGAAGTCGGGAAAATTGTCCGCCAGAATGTAGACACCAGCCGTGTTATTGCATTTGGAGGACCCTATACAACCATTGAACATATCCTGTCAGTTGTCCATGAAAAAAATCCAGGCCAATGTGGAGTGGATGCCCCAAAGGCCAAGGTGTACGGCAAAGGCTATGAAGTCTATCACATGGGCTACGGCGTAAACATAGACGGACAATTTCCGATGATCGCTGCCCGGCACGGCCTTAAAGTCCACCGGATTGGCAAAACGGCAGATGTTTTACATGGCGAAGGACCTGCAGAACCAATTGTCGATACGGAAAAAGTATTACAAGCTTTAGAGAGTACTTATTTAGAAGAAAAAGAGGATGCCGCATTTCTGGTAAATGTACAGGAAACCGATTTGGCAGGCCATGCCGAAGATACAGAATGGTATGCGAGCCTGCTCAATACAACCGATCAGTGGCTCGCGGAATTCCTGCCCAAGATGGAAGAGGACGACCTGCTCATGATCATGGCCGACCATGGCAACGACCCGACCATCGGCCACTCCAACCATACGAGGGAATACGTCCCGATCCTCGTTGCCGGTAAGCGGGTAAAACCGGTTAACATCGGGAAGCGCAATTCGATGGCTGATGTTGGGGCGACATTCAGCGAGTTTTTTGGACTGCCTGCTACTGAGGAGGGCGAGAGTTTTTTGGGAAAGATTATAGATTAATGGGGACAAAGGGACAAGTGCTCGTCCCTCCCTAAAAACGGGGGTATTTATACCTTGAACACAATTTCAAATACTTAACATAAAGAAGGTTTCTTCCAACAAATTAGTAATCTAGAAGTTTTCCGCATTTAAGAACATGTTTTGGTAAAGCCCCTATTATATTTCTAATATAGGGCCATCTCTCCATGGATGTCCTCCCAGGGGGCCGTTGTTATAAGTAGGAAGATGATATCCTTGTTCCGGAGTTAATTCTTGGAATCCGGAAAGGGCAACCAAATCCTTACGAATAAAAAACGCATTGACTCCCCTCAAATCAGTTCCTAATAAAGCATACCCTAATTTCTTTGCAAGTTCCGAAAGAGAAGTTAAACTGGCTCCATAATAAGATGTTCCATCCCAAACAAAATTTGGATTATATGGTATCACCATTTTTTGAGGCGGAGGATAAGATGCATTATATTCTATGACTACTATTCGTGGTTTATATTCTATCAAAGCATTCCAAGCCCAGTAATCGTTACCATCGATATCAATCGACAATAAGTCAAATTCTGCAGGAACATAATTATGTTTGAATATTGATGAAATATTATCTTTCGTCACAAATTGATGTACTGTTTTTACAAACTTATGGTTGGAAAAGTTAGCCTTTAACCTTTTATAATTTTCTTCATGCCCTTCGATCATAAGACCTGACCAATTATTGAATAAGGATAGATAGGCGGTGTTGCATTCTGATCCATCTTGTACGCCAATTTCCACAAAATATTTATTTGTTGTCCCTATTCGTAAAAATAGCTCTTCAATGATTCCATCTTCCCCATTCTGAGATCTTACCTTCTTTTCATAAGAATTGATACTACCCCGCATTTGGATCACCTTCCTGATAATTTAATTACAATCACACTTAACCATATAAATGCGTGCAGTGATACTATGTTAATGTTGGTTTCTTATGACAAATAACCATTTTTCAATGAATCATATTCTCGTTCCGATACACAAGCATGCAAAAACATGGTGAATATATAGTATTCGGGGACATAATGAATAGATTAAACTTTTCGGCAAAAAGAAGAGAGTTTGGGTATCCAAGAGGTACCCAACTTTTTGTGTGCGCCTGGCATTGGGCTAAAACTTAATTGTGAAAGCCCACTACAAGCTTGGTAGTAGGAACTGTTAGCCTGGTAAGGGTGTTCACTGTTAGGAAGAATCTGAAGGAATCCGTGGCAAAATCCCTAAACGAAGGACATAAATTGTCCCGTAAGAGAAATTAAACCATTTGACCGAGTTTTCAAACGGGTTTATAGGGAAACTAGAAAAGGTGATTATTATCTTATTTAAAGGAGGGAAGTCTAGCTCGAAGCACCAGCATAATACATAAAGAGGAGTGTCCAAATGAAATACATAAAATGGATTACAGCCGCTGTCGCAATGGTATTTGTGCTGAGCTTCAGCCAGCCGAAAGCAGAGGCAGCTGTTTTAAAGAGTGGCTCAGCAGGCCCGGAAGTTACATATATTCAATCAGCATTACAAAAGCTTGGTTATTTTAATACAGACCATACAGGGTATTATGGAACGGTAACAGAGAATGCAGTAAGAAACTTTCAGTATGACTTCGGTTTAGCCGCTGATGGCATAGTGGGAGTTAACACGGCAGAAATGCTTCGAAATGTGGACATGCTGGCTCATGTCGTTTATGGGGAAGCGCGCGGGGAAAGCTATGAAGGCCAAGTGGCAGTTGCCGCTGTCATTCTCAATCGCATGGAGTCGAATGAATTTCCTGATACATTCTCCAATGTGATTTTCCAAAAGAATGCCATTACAGCTGTGAATGATGGGCAGTACTGGCTGCAGCCTGATGCTACAGCTTATCAGGCAGTAAGAGATGCCTTTGATGGATGGGACCCTACCGGCGGTGCCGTCTATTATTACAATCCTTATACCGCTTCGGATCAATGGATATTTACTAGAACAGTCATTAAACAAATCGGCAGTCACAATTTTGCCTATTAAATTGGGGCACCTTACCTGTACAAGCGGGAAAAGGTGTCTTATTTGGTTCTGCAGGAAAATCCGAATGCAAATCTGGTAATTTTTATTACAAATATATTAAAATCATCTTAATTTGTAACGGAAATAGAGTTTTACTGACATCTTTCTGTTATCTATTGATGTTAATATGTTCCTATCAAGGGACATAAAGGAGATATCATGAAGAAATTAGTAATCTATCTAATCACAGCTGTTTTTCTATCGTTTGGATTTTCCAATGTCACTTCAGCCGCAGGAAATACGCATACAGTAAAAAAGGGAGATACGCTTTGGGCCATCTCTAAAAAACATAACGTTACCGTAAAGCAAATCAAATCATGGAATAAATTATCTTCAGATACAATTAAACCAAAGCAAGTGCTTAAAGTTACCGGAGCTTCAGCGAAAGCTGCAGCACTTAAAAAGACAGCTGTAAAGGCTGCATCAAAGAAAGCTTATAAAGAAATTAAAGTGAAAGCGACTGCCTATACTGCCAGCTGCAAGGGCTGCAGCGGCATTACCTATACAGGAATTAATCTGAAAAAGAACCCGAATGCCAAGGTTATTTCAGTCGATCCGAAAGTCATCCCATTAGGCTCTAAAGTTTACGTTCCAGGATATGGGGAAGCGATTGCGGGAGATAAAGGATCTTCCGTAAGAGGAAATAAAATTGACGTATTCATCCCGAACAAACAGCGTGCCCTTCAATGGGGCAGCAAGACAGTGACAATCAAAGTATATAAATAATAAAATGAGAGAATCTCCCGAGCGGAGGTTCTTTTTTTGTTTGGGAGATTGCTTTCTTAATAGGTGAACGCTGCAAATAGAATGAGGAACCTGAAATAGACCAGCAAATTTGCAAATAGAGTCAAAAATCCTGCAAATAGACACCGAACGTCTGCAAATAGATCCAGCAAAATTGCAAAACTGTGTGGGAGACTCTCTTTTTGTAAGGGAGAATTCTAGGTTAATTGTGAACGCCGCAAATAGAATCAGCGAACCTGCAAATAGACCAGCAAATATGCAAATAAAACCAACATCCTGCAAATAGACACCGAACTTCTGCAAATAGATCCAGCAAACCTGCAAATAGAACCCCTATCCCCGCGCTAAAAGCAAAAACCCATCCCTATCAGGAATGGGCACTCTATTAAAGATAACGAACAAAATCCTCAACAGGCAGCGGTTTGCTGAATATAAACCCCTGCACATACTGGCATTGCGTGCGCTTAAGGAACTCGAGCTGGTTTTGTGTTTCGACTCCCTCTGCAATGACGTCGATTCCAAGCCGTTCGGATAAGAAAATAAGGGATTCGACAAGGATGGCATGGTTTTTATTTGTTTCAATCTCTTTTATAAAGGATCGATCTATTTTAAGAGTATCAATCTGGAAGTCTTTTATATGTGTTAAGGACGAAAACCCTGTACCAAAGTCATCGAGTGCAATCCGGATTCCAAGCTTTCTTAGCTCCTGGATAATGGAATTGACTCTTTCTTCATTATAGAGAAAATGTGTTTCGGTGATTTCCAGCTCAAGCAGGGCAGGCGGAATTTGAAGAATTTCCAATGTGCGCGTAATATAGTTGACCAAGTCATATTTCAAAAAGCGCTGTGGTGAGATGTTAATGGAAATTGGCACAACTGGAAGGCCTTCATTCATCCATAATTTCAGCTGGACGCATGCTTGTTTGAGGACCCAGTCGCCGATATCCAGAATTAGCCCCGTTTTTTCAGCAATAGAAATAAATTCCCCTGGTGGCAAGAGTCCGAGCTCGGGGTGCTGCCAGCGGATGAGGGCCTCGGCGCCAATCATTCTGCCGCTTTGAATATCCATTTTAGGCTGATAATGCAGAATGAATTCTTCTTTATTTAAAGCCTTCTGCAGTCCGCTTTCAATTTCAAATACTCTTTTCGTTTTCTGATCATTATTTTTTGTATAAACTTGAATGCTGCGTCCACCGGCTTCCTTGCCCCGATGCAGAGCGGCATGCGCATTTTTGATCAAATCAATATGGGTATCTCCATCTTCAGGGAACGTACTGATTCCAATGGAAGCCTGGAGTGGAATTTCGTACGAATCGATTCGAAAAGGCTTGCTTAGTTTGCTTAGTATTTCTTCTGCACCTTGAAGGGATCCATCTTTTGAATGAATCGGATAAATGATCATGAATTCATCACCGGCAATTCGGGAAACAAAGCAGCCTTTTTCCTGAAAGTACCTAAACCGGATTGCCACTTGGATGAGCACCTCATCCGCAAGTGTATGTCCGAGAATATCATTGATATATTTAAAACGGTCAATACCTATATAAAAAATGGCGAATTTTTCGCTTTTCAATAAAAGTCTTTGGATTTCCTTCTCTGCCAGCCTTCTCAGCGGAAGGTTCGTCAGTGAATCGTGATAGCTTATATGCTGAACCTTGTGCAGCAAAATTTTATGATCGTTAATATCCGTAATAATTCCATTAAGGCGGATTAAATTCTGATGCTCATCCAGTGTTGGAATTGTTTGATCACTCACCCACTTCAGAGAGCCATCTGGAAGGGTAATGCGGTATTCATGCCGTATCTGTTTTCCTTCTGAAAGCAGTGACTGGCTCAATTCATATTTTTCAAGGTCCTGTTTGAATACAAGGTCTTTCCAAGTCACTTTACCTGTCAGGAAGTCGGCATTTTCTCTGCCTGTTATTTTCCGGATGCCTTCAGAACAAACTGTAAATCTTTGCGCGCCTATATCGAAAGCCCATATTCCCGCGTCAATGCTTTCTAGGATCTTCTTTTTTCGCTCTTTAAGCTCTGACAATTCACGCTGGAGTTCATCATTATGAAATTCTAATAAGGCTGTCTGCTGTTCAGGAACATGAAGAGTCAGATAGGCTCCTGAAATATTACTTCCATTGAAGGCGGGGGTGAAGGTGGCCTGAATATCTGCAATTTGACCTGCTTGAATGCCAAAAAAGCTGCCCCGCTGTGCTTTTCCTTCCATAATGGTTCGCTGGAAACACATTTTAATTGAATCCCTGTCACTATGAATGAAGTAGTTGGTAAATGGCTCTTTTCTATCTTCCATATATCCGAACAAAATCTGAGAAGCTTCATTGCCATAGATTATTTTTCCCTCTTTCTCTATTAAAAAAGCGGCGTCGGAATAATCATTGTAGATGGCTTTAAAGGAATCTATGTTCTCTTGCTGAGTATTGCCGTGATTTTTTGAAGGAACGATAGAAAAGAGACCTGAACTTTTCCTCTTCCTGATTTTCATATATCTTCTCCTTTTTTTCGGAGTTCGTAATATTCTTAGTGAAAGGGTACTATGATTACCCAATATTTACAATTATAACAACAAAAGTTTATTTATTGAGATTTGTCTGAAAAATATTTCTAGTCCAAAAAGAGTGGTAATACTCTCTTTTGAAGGTCTTATTCCTCATTATGATACATGATTATTTTCTCATTTTTACCTATTTACTCAATTTTTACAAATATCAGATTGTACGCTAAAAAGAAGAGTGATTTACTAGAGTGGTAGTGTGTGTAAACGCTTTAAAATATGGATATAGGAGAGGATTACATGATAGAGAAGCAGCGCATAAAGTTCATTAGCTTTATGAGTATTTTTGCATTTATTCTTAGTCTATTCAGTCCCTTTGCCGTGGCAAGTGCACAAGAAGTAAAGTCTGTGGCAGAAGCGATTGCGGATAATAATGGAACAGCAACGGTTGAAGGATATATTGTGGGAACGACCGCAAATGGGCCGAAATATACCCATACCGGCCCATTTGACGTATATACAAATTTAGCCATTGCCGATTCCCCAAGTGAAACAGACCCCAGTAAAATACTGCCGGTTCAATTGCCTAATAATTCTATCAGGACAGAACTGAATTTAAAGGACAACCCGGATCACCTCGGGAAAAAGGTCCAAATTACAGGCTCTCTTGAAGCGTACTTTACAGTGCCGGGTTTAAAAAGCCCAACAGCATACACATTTGTAGAAGATACTGGCACACCACAGGTTTCAGCGGTTATAGCTTCCCCTGAGGCGGGTCCTGTTAAAGCTGGAACAGCAGTTGAACTATCGACCTCCACTGATGGTGCAGTAATCCATTATACAGTTGATGGATCAGAACCGACTGCTGAAAGCACAGTATATTCCGATCCGATCATTATTAATGAAGAGACAACGATTAAAGCGATAGCTGTCAAAGATGGCTTAACAGGCAGCAAATTGTCTGTATTTCAGTACATGATTGGACTGGAAGATAAGCGCATTCATGATATTCAAGGTGCAGGACACTATTCCCAATATGCGAACCAGCAGGTTTCAAATGTTGAAGGAATTGTCACTAAGGTAGTGGACAGCAGCAATTTCTACATGCAGGATCAGCAGCCTGACAATGATGAAAATACATCTGAAGGTATCCTCGTTTATAAAAAGGGCCACGGTCTATCTGCAGGGGATGTGGTATCCGTTTCAGGCCAGGTGAAAGAGTGGGTGCTTGATGGCTATTCAGACAAGCTGAAAACAGATCTTCCAGTAACAGAAATCAATGCAGCATCGATTGAGATCATTGCTTCCGGTCAGGAACTTCCTTCTCCGGTCGTTATTAACAAAGAAAATCTTCCGACTGAAATTATTGATAATGATGAACTCAAAGAATTTGATCCAGAGCAGGATGGGATCGATTTTTACGAAAGCCTGGAAGGCATGCTGGTTCAAGTGGACAACGCTAAAGTAGTTGCCCCGCAAAAATACGGTGAGCTTGTAGTTATTCCTGGAGATGTGGATACAAACACAGCGGCAGGCGGACTGCGGATTTCAGAAAACGATTTTAACCCGGAGCGAATCACGCTTGATATTAACGATGAAGATTTTGTTGCCAAAATGGGTGACAGCTTCAAAGGCAGCATCCAGGGTGTTGTCAGCTACGGCTTCAGTAACTATAAAGTGTTGAGTGATGCAGACGCATTGCCTGAATTCGTTGAAGGCTCTGCAGTAAGAGAAGAAACCAGCATTACATCAGAAGAAGACAAATTAACCATAGCCTCCTATAATGTTGAAAACTTCTCAACCAAAACGGATGCGGAAAAGGTTACGAGATTAGCAGAAGCGATCACAGATAAAATGAAACAGCCGGATATCATTGGCCTGACAGAAGTTCAGGATAACGACGGACCAACTGATAGCGGCACCACAGCAGCAGATCAAAGTGCAGCATTGTTAATTGAAAAAATTAAAGAGCTTGGCGGACCGGCCTACACCTACACAGATATCGCACCGGAAGATAAACAGGATGGCGGCCAGCCGGGAGGAAATATCCGTGTCGGCTTCCTTTACAACGCTGAACGGGTAACTTTAACTCAAGGTGAAAAAGGCTCTGCGACAGATGCAGTTGATTTTGAAAACGGCAAACTGACGCTAAACCCAGGGCGTATTGATCCAACAAACGAAGCCTTTGAAGATAGCCGCAAAGCATTGGCAGCCCAGTTCGAATTCCAGGGCGAAAGCGTTATTGTTGTAGCGAACCATTTTAACTCGAAAGGCGGAGATCTTCCATTATTCGGAAAAGAGCAGCCGCCAGTCTTAAGCAGTGAAATCCAGCGCATGAAAATCGCTAACGTTGTGAACGGATTTGTAAAGGATATCAAAGCGGAAGACCCTGATGCCAACATCGTCCTGCTTGGCGACTTTAACGATTTTGAGTTCTCCAATCCTTTACAGGCACTAAAGGGCGAAGAACTGACTAATATGATTGAAAAAGTTCCGGCAGAAGAGCGATACACCTATACGTACCAGGGAAATGCTCAGGTGCTCGATCATATTTTAGTATCCAATAATCTGGCAAAGAAAACAGAAGTTGATATTCTTCACATCAACTCAGGCTTCATGGAAGAGCACGGCCGCGCAAGTGACCATGACCCTGTCCTGATTCAGACAAGCTTAAAACCGGCAGTAAAACCGGAAGAGCCTAAATATGATCATGTTTTCAATCTGGTAAACTACCATGCGAAGAAATTCGTAGTAGGGCCACATAATGCATTAGTTGTGATGGATGGCACCTCCAGCCTTTCGCAAGGATTATGGCTGAAGAAATCAGCGACAGTTAAAGGCGAAGGCCTGAAAAAAACAAGAGTGGTCATCAGCTCCGCCAACAAAGGGGCAGTTGTGGATCTAACAGGATCAGAAATTAAAGAAGTGATGATCGAAAGTGACAAAGTCGTGGAAATCCGCGGCGCTGAAAATGTGCAGAAATGGACACTTGGGAAAAAGGCTGATCCATCTCATATTATTTTCAAAGATTCTGATGGGGAAGTAATGGACCCTCCTTATGAGGAAGAAGGAGCGGCATAACAATTGAAGCCGGAGTGCAGCAGCTCCGGCTTTCAATCTCTTTGAACAACAATTGAAAGGAGCATTTTTTATGAAATTACCTATTAAAGTATTATCTACAGTAGCCTTAACAGCAGCATTAACCATCTCGGCAGCCGCTCCGGCAGGCCTGGTTTCAGCAAATGAGACTTCAGCTTCAGATTTCACGCTTTCGTTAATGCATACCAATGACACACATGCCAATATGGACAGCGCCGCAAAGAAAGTGACGGCGGTAAAGGAAGTAAGAGAAGCAAAGCCGGATGCCCTGCTGGTGGATGCAGGAGATGTTTTTTCCGGAACTTTATATTTTAATAAATTCCTTGGACAGGCTGACCTTGAATTTATGAATCTCATGGGCTATGACATTATGACCTTCGGAAATCATGAGTTCGATTTGGGTTCAAGTGCGGAAGGACATAAAGCACTGGCTGACTTTGTAAAAGGTGCACAATTCTCATTCGTCAGTTCAAACGTAAAACTTTTCTGAGGATGCAAACCTGCAGGGATTGTTCAGTGATCTTATATCGAGTGAACCTGCTGATGGAAAAATATATAACGGCATCATCAAAGAAATTAACGGTGAAAAGGTAGGATTCTTTGGATTAACTACAGCTGAAACAGCCAGCATTTCCAGTCCGGGTAAGGTAACATTCGAGGATTATCTTGAAGAAGCAGAAAAAGCAGTAAAAACTTTCGAGGGCATGGGTATTAATAAAATCGTGGCTGTAACACATATTGGCTATGATGATAACCCGAATGTGGATAATGACTTAAACCTGGCTGCTCAAGTAGATGGAATTGATGTGATTGTGGGCGGACACAGCCATACGCAATTAAATGCCCCGGTGGTTGTGGCAGCAGACGAAACAGGAGCGGCAAAGGATCCTACGGTTATAGTACAAGCCGGCCAGTACAATAATTATCTCGGAACGCTGGATGTACAATTTGACGAGACAGGAAAAGTAACTGGGCATGCAGGCCAGCTTATTAAAGTAGCGGATAAAGCAGAGGATCCTGAGGCTGCAGCGCTGCTTGAAAAGTACTCCTCCCAGATAGAGGAACTAAAGAACACGGAAATCGGAGCAGAAACGCTGGCTGCCCTTGAGAATCCGCGTATAAGCGGAGACAGCACAGAGCCAAGTGTACGGAAAAATGAAACAGCTCTAGGAAACCTGATTACAGACGGCATGCTCGCAAAAGCAAAGCAGTATGACAGCAATGTCATCATGGCACTCCAAAATGGAGGCGGCATTCGTGCAGGTATTGACGCAGGGCCAATCACTGTTGGCGAAGTAATCACGGTTCTTCCATTTGGCAATACATTAGCCACTATGGAGGTAACGGGAGCTGAATTAAAAGAGGCCTTTGAAATCAGCGTAGGACTATATCCTGCAGAAAATGGCGGCTTCCTGCACGTGTCAGGTGCAAAAGTAAAATTCGATTCGACTAAACCTGCCGGTGAGCGGATTGTTTCGATTGAATATAAAAATGAACAGGGCACTTACACTGAAATCCAGGACAATCAAACCTACACAATCGCTACAAATGCTTTTACAGCTAAAGGCGGAGATGGATATACAGTCTTCGCAAAAGCTTACCAGGAGGGCAGAGTAACAGATCTTGGACTTTCCGATTGGGAAAACTTCGCGGATCACCTATCCAGCCTGGGCACCATCAAACCGGCGGTGGAAGGCCGTATCATAGACGTTGACAGCCTTCCTCCAGTAACAGAGCTTGATTTTGAAAAGAAATATAATCTTACTGATGATAAAAAGAAGAAATTGGTAGTGAACAAAGTTTCCTTTATTAATGTAGAAAAATCCGCAGAAATCAAAAATGGCATCTGGCTCAAAAATTCTGCTGTATTGCAGGGGGATGGCCTTAAGAATGTGAGTGTTCGTGTAACACCAAAGAAAGAGCCAATCATCGTAGACTTTAGCGGTGCAGAAGTGAAAGAAGTCATTATTGAGAAAAGTGATTTAGTGGAGCTTCGAGGAGCAGAGAATATTAAAAAGCTTACTATTAAATAAGCAGTAATTTGAAAGTTTATTAGACGCCGGCCCTTTGTGGCCGGTATTTTACTGTTGTATTGGGGTTCAATACTCTGTTAAACCAAGTGGGAAAGGTAATAAATAAAAAGCGTAAATTTCATATTGACAGTCATTTTCGAAAAGTCTATTATTATGTTAACGCTAACATAATATTTCATTCAAAAGTATTTTTTTTAACACAAAAATGTTAACGTTAACATTTTTGAAAAGAGTAAGAAGGATGATGCTGGTGACTCGAAGTTCAAATTTAATAGAAGTCGCAAAAGCTGCCGGAGTCTCTAACATGACCGTATCCAGAGTCATCAATAATAGCGGAAGTGTTTCAGAGAAAACCAGGCAGAAAGTATTAAAGGCAATAAAAGAGCTTAATTATCAGCCCAATTTAATTGCCAGAAGTCTTGCAAGGAAAAAAACGAACATCCTTGGGCTTGTCGTATACACCGAAAAAGGTGTCCACCCGGCTTTTTACAATGAAATTATTAACGGTGTTCAGAAGGGTGCATCTGAATTAGGGTATGATCTGCTGGTTTTTGCAAATCGTGAAGATCAATCCTACAGTGACCGGATTACTCATTCGAGCTTTGTTGACGGTGTGATATTCATGGGGGTAAAGATTAATCAGCATGATATCAGGAATGTACATGAAAAAGGGTTTCCTTATGTCTTTATTGGAAAGAGGGAGATTGAAGGAATCCAGCCTTATTTCATATCGCCTGATTATGTGAAAGGTACAAGGATGGCAACTGAACACTTAATAGAGCTGGGTCATACGAAAATCGGATTCATAGGACAATCAAGAATCATTGAACCTGACTATGATAAATTGCTCGGATACCAGGAAGCTCTGTATAAGCACCATGTTGTCTATAATCCTCAGCTTGTGTTTGAAGAAAGCCAGACACAACTGGATGGCTATAACGCCATGAAAGAATTACTGAAGCAAAAGCCCACAGCTGTGATAATTAACAACACGTATGCAACGATTGGGGCAACAACTGCCATTAAGGAAGCAGGCCTTCAGATTCCGGAAGATATCTCTGTTATTGGATTTGATGATAACCAGGAGCTGAATGAACAGTTTAATGACTTTATTGGGCTGGAGCTTTCCACTATCCGAATCCCTAAGGTAGAGCTGGGAAAAGAGGCAGCTAAGATGGCCATTTCTTTACTGGAAGGAAATGAAACGCCTAAGGCCAATTTTATCGATCTTCACTTTATGAAAAATAGTTCTTGTAAAAAATTATAAATTCATATTTTTTGAGGAGGATTAAGATGTTAAGAAAAAGTAAAATGTCTTTGTTGTTCGCATTCGTCCTTATTTTATCCCTGTTTGTAAGCGCTTGCGGTGGATCTGAGACCGGGGGCGGTGAAGATGGAAAAGTCGAACTCCGCTTCATCCTTAATAATGACAGCCCGACTCTTGTAGAACAAATTAAGGAATTTGAAAAAGAAAATCCCGACATTAAAGTAAATGTTGAAAAGATACCTTTAGATCAATTCTTTGAAAAAATCGAAACAATGATTGCTGGAGGCAGAACACCTGACTTATTATACACTCCAGTACTTGCAACTCAGCGATATGCCAATATGGATCTGCTTCTGGATGTTTCAGGCGATCTTAAGGATGAGAAGGATGATTTTCTCCCTTCTGCTCTTGTAAGTGTAAAGAATGGAGATAAAGTAGTGGGGGTTCCTCATTTTACAGACAGCATTGCCGTTTTCTATAATAAAGATCTTTTTGAAAAAGCTGGCGTGAAAGTACCTGAATCTATTGAAACGACATGGAACTGGGAAGAATTCGCTGCAGCTGCGGAAAAAGTAAAAAGTGCCAACAACTTAAAATATGGTGTCAGCACAGGAAGTGATGTATCACAATTCCTGCCATTCCTTTATCAAAATAAGGGAACTGTCTTAAGTGAAGACCAAAAATCTGCCGGAATCAATTCTGATTCCTCCATTGAGTCCATCGAATTTTTCAAATCATTATTTGATAAAGGTCTGGCTTCCAAAGAGTCCTTTATCGGGTCAGAAAAATCAGATGAGCTATTCAAGCAGGGACAGCTTCCAATGGTTATCACTTTCTCTGGACTGATCAATTCATTTGAAAAAGATATTCAAGGGTTTGAATATGGCGTGACATACCTGCCGAAAAAAGAAGTAACAGCTACGAAGCTGGGCGGGGCAAATATTGTTTCCTTTAATGAGACAAAGCATCCAAAAGAAGCAGTCAAACTGATGAAATATTTAACTAGCGAAGAGAAAATGGCTGAGTTTGCTGCAAAAGAAGGAGTCGTTCCTACCCGGACGAGTGCACAGGAATCTGTGGATTATGGAGCTATTGACGAAGGGATGCAAACCATTATTAACGAGATTAATAGTGTTCCTGAATTTGCAGTCAAAGATTTTTCAATTCCTGAATACTTAGGCTATAAATCCATTCTGACGAGCGAAATGCAATCGGTGATCTTAGGCGAAAAGTCTCCGCAAGAAGCTGCTGAATCTATGGAAAAGCAAATAAACAATTCGGTGCTAAAAAAATAATGAAGGATGGAGGGGCAGCATCCCCTCCTTTCTAATTCCAGGGGTGATATTACATGGATTTGGTCAAGTCAATAGAAGTGAAAGAGGGACGCAATCATCTGGCGGCAAAACGATATAAATGGAAACAAAAATTAACTCCGATTGGATTTATGTCACCTGTTCTTCTTATTTTCTCCCTATTTTTATTCTTCCCGGTTTTATTTGCTTTCTTTATGAGCTTCCACCAATGGGGAATGATTGGAACGCCCGAATTTGTAGGCGTTGAAAACTATGTGCGTCTATTCAAAGATCCGCTTTTCTGGATTTCGATTAAGAACACTCTAATCTTCTCTCTTTCTGTTCCTTTAAAGGTGGCCATTGCTTTATTTATTGCGGTGCTTTTGAATCAGAAGATAAGGGGTTTAGGATTTTACCGGGCTGCCTTTTTCTTCCCGGTCGTTCTTTCCATGGTTGTCGTCGGATTGGTGTGGCAATGGATGTTCAGTCCAAGCTACGGATTTATCAACTATGTATTAGAAAAGCTTGGCTTGCCTCTTCAGAACATGTTGATTGATTCAGATCAGGCCATGATTGTCCTGATTATCGTAAGTATCTGGAAAGGACTGGGGAGCAACCTGCTGTTATTTCTTGCCGGTTTACAGGCCATTCCGAGCAGTGTATATGAAGCTGCCGAGATCGATGGCGCTAATTCCTGGCAGAAGTTTTGGCATATTACCGTACAGCTCCTGAAGCCTACAACACTATTTGTACTCATCATTACGTTAATCGGTTCATTTAAAATATTTGATCTGGCGTATGTCATAACAGGCGGCGGACCTGGCACGAGCACAATGGTTCTTGTTCATTATATTTATCAGGAGGCATTCCAGCGATTTGATATGGGGTATGCATCTGCGGCAGCATATGTATTCTTTATCATTCTATTTATTTTAACGCTGGTTCAAATGAGAGTGTTTAAATCCGACAGTGAATTCTAGGAGGGACCTTCTATGAGCAATAAAAGCAGAGAAATGTTAAAGCGAATACCTTTATATGCATTTTTGATATTAGGTTCAATTGGGATGCTTGTTCCATTTGTCTGGATGATTTCAAGTGCTTTGAAGCCCAATAATGAAATCTTTACAAGTCCTCCTACATTCCTGCCCAAGGATGCAAATTGGGGGAATTTTATAGCAGCATGGAACTCGGGAGACTTCACTCAATATTTTATTAACACGTCGATTATATCGGTATTAACAACAGTCATTACCTTATTTATCTGTTCTTTGGCGGGCTACACGTTTGCGAAATTTAACTTTATGGGAAAGAAACTGCTCTTTCTGTTATTCCTGGGAACGATGATGATTCCCATGCAAGTCATTATGATTCCGATCTTTCTGATGATGTCAAAAATCGGTTTATTAAATTCTTATTGGTCTGTTATCCTGCCACTGGTGGCAAACGCTTATGGGGTTTTCCTGATGAGGCAGTTTATGAGCACCATTCCAACTGAGCTGATGGAAGCAGCCCGAATTGACGGATGCTCGGAATTCCGGATTTTCTGGCAGATTATTTTGCCTTTAACAAAACCGGCACTGGTCACCTTGGGAATCTTAACGTTTCTTGGAGCCTGGAATGAATTTTTATGGCCATTAATTATGCTGGATTCACCGGATATGATGACGCTTCAAGTCGCCTTAACTCAGTTCCAGGGACAGTATGAGGTGAAATGGAATCTTTTAATGGCGGCATCTGCCTTATCCATGATTCCGATTGCTTTAATCTTTATTGTTTTTCAGCGTTATTTAGTAGAAGGAATCGCATCATCAGGGGTAAAGGGATAGGAGGAATTGGAGATGGAAATGTATACTCAGGTAAAAAATATAGAGATTTCAAAACAGGCAGATGTGATTGTAGCTGGCGGCGGCCCTGCCGGGATTGCGGCTGCCATTGCATCAGCAAGGCAGGGAGCAGATACCATCCTGCTTGAACGCAACGGGTTTTTAGGAGGAATGGGCTCCGCTGCACTTGTAAATCCGTTTATGAGTTTTTCTTCAGGGAAAACCCAGCTGGTGAAAGGCATCTTTCAGGAAATGATTGATCGTCTGAAGGAGGCGGGAGCATTTGGAGGAGGAGGGCATGCCTGGTCCTTTGATCCTGAAGTTTATAAATATGTACTGAATGAAATGGCTCTCGAAAGCGGGGTCCGGCTTCAATTCCATTCTTTTGTGGTGGATGCGGTGACAGAGGGGACTCTGATTTCAGGGTTAATTATTGAAAGCAAATCAGGACGCCAGCTGTTAAAAGCAAAAACATTCATTGATTGTACAGGGGATGGTGACCTGGCAGCGAGAGCAGGAGCGGAATTCAAGATTGGACGTGAGTCTGATGGCCAGTGTCAGCCTGCAAGCATTATGTTCAAAATGGGCGGAGTCACAAACCGGAAAAAAGCTTGTGAGTATGCAGTTGAAGATGAAAGGCTTCCACAGGGAAGGGTATTATTTTTTAAGATGCCCCGTGAAGGAGAGGTCATGATTAATATGACCCGCATCGTCAACGTGGATGCCCTGGATGTGGATGATTTAACGAGAGCTGAAATCGAAGGCAGAAAGCAAGTCAAAGAGATTGTTGAATATATGCAGGAAAACGTGGAAGGGTTTGAAAACTCTTACCTGGTTACGACAGGTCCGCAAATTGGCATTCGCGAATCACGCCGGATTATGGGTGAATATGTTTTAACTGCTGAGGACGTACTGGAATGCCGAAAGTTTGATGATGCTATTGCTTCCTGCTCCTATATGATTGATATTCATAATCCAACAGGGGCCGGGACTGAGAAGGTGATTCTGCCGAAGGGTCAATGGTATGACATTCCTTACCGCTGCCTGCTTCCAAAGGATTTCGATAACCTTCTGGTAGCGGGGAGATGCATTTCTTCTACACATGAAGCACATTCCTCCCTCCGTATTCAGCCGACATGCTATGCAATGGGCCAGGCAGCAGGCATGGCCGCAGCACTGTCTGTCGAGAAGGGCATCCATCCTAAAGCACTTAATGCGGATGAGTTAAGAAGAAATCTATTAAAAGAGAATTGTTTTATCCGGGAAAGAATTTCATCAAACTGACTTATTTGTCAGGATGTGTGAAGGCGGGAAAAAGTCATGAAAAAAACATGGTGGAAAGAAACGGTGGTCTATCAGGTGTATTGGAGAAGTTTCTACGACTCCAATGGAGACGGGATCGGCGATCTGGAAGGCCTTCTGTTAAAGCTGCATTACATTAAAGATCTTGGGGCAGACGTCATCTGGCTGAATCCTATGTATCAATCTCCTGACAAAGATAATGGGTATGATATTTCGGATTATTATGGGGTAATGGAAAAGGCAGGGGATATGCAAACTGTCGAGCGGCTAATCACAGAAGTTCATAACCTTGGTATGAAAATAATAATGGACTTAGTCGTTAATCATACGTCTGATCAGCATCCATGGTTTCTGGAGTCCAGGTCTTCGAAGGATAACCCAAAAAGAGACTGGTATATCTGGAAAGATGCTAAAGATGGAAAAGAGCCAAACAATTGGCGCTCCTACTTTGCCCCCTCACCCTGGACATGGGATAAGAAAACGGGTCAATATTACTTCCATTCTTTTGCTGCAGAACAGCCTGACCTGAACTGGGAAAATCGCAAAGTGCGCGAAGAAATCTACAGAATCATGCGTTTTTGGCTTGATAAAGGAATAGACGGATTCCGTATGGATGTTATTAATCTGCTGGCAAAACAGAAAGACTATAGAGATGCGGCTAACCCGTATGACCTCTCCTACTTAGGTAATAATCCGGGCATACATGAATACCTGCAGGAAATGAACCGTGAAGTCCTTAAGCATTATGACATTATGACTGTGGGGGAAATCCCATTTGTCACCCCTGAAGATGGCTTATTATACGTTGGGGAAGATCGAAATGAACTTCATACCTTATTCCATTTTCAGGTGGCTGATGATATGCCATCCTGGGATATGCTTCGATACAAGGAAATTCAGAAGCAGTGGTATGAGGGCTTAAAGGGGAAAGGCTGGAACTCGCAGTTTTTAAATAACCACGATCATACCCGGCAGGTGACCAGATATGGAAATGATGGTGAATACCGGGCAGAATCGGCTAAATTACTCGGTACGCTAGTTCATACCATGCCGGGAACTCCCTATATTTTTCAAGGAGAAGAAATAGGAATGACCGGTGTATGTTTCGAAGATATCTCAGACTACCGCGATATCGCTATGAAAAATAAGTACAATGAGCTGGTTGGACGGGGAGAAGATCCTGTTCAGGTCCTTAAAGATCTGCAGCCTCTAAGCAGAGACAACTCACGAACACCTGTACAGTGGGATGACAGCGAAAACGCCGGTTTCACAAGCGGTATGCCATGGATAAAAGTAAACCCGAATTACAAAGAGATCAATGTAAAAAGGGAGCTTGAAACTCAGGATTCTGTCTTCCATTATTATAAAAAGCTGATTGCATTGCGGAAAGAAAATGAAGTCATGGTTTACGGTGATTATGCAGATCTCTCTGATGGCCAGGAAGAATTGTATATCTATACCCGGTCTTTAGGGGAAGTTACATGGCTGATAGTCCTTAATCATAGTGATAGAACAAATGAGGTCAAATTACCGGATATTGCACAGGGTACCGGGAAAGAACTTCTGCTTGGGAATTATGCTGAAATTCCAGAAGGAGATTCTGCAGAGTTGCTAGTTATGCGGCCTTATGAAGCAAGGATTTATAGAATTTTGAACAAGCGGTGAAATGATGAATGAACCTCTTGCATAGTATAAGTTATTCTTCCTAGTAAGCTGGAAAGCATGAGGACGGTTAAACCGTCCCCATGTTCACCTGAAATTGTCACATTTATCTTAGGAAATTTGTTATATACTATAAAAGAGGAGGTGTGAACAATGAACGAAGCCAAAATGGAAAGTATGCTTGCCCAATTAATAAAAATGGTTGGCAGTCTTCAATCTGATATGCAGGAAATGAAAAAAGAACAGCAGGAAATGAAAAAAGAACAGCAAGAGATGAAAATAGAACAACTAGAAATGAAAATAGAACAGCAAGAGATGAAAAAAGATCTGCAGAAGCTGGAAACTAAAAGTGATCAGCGCCATAAAGAGATCTTAGAGCACTTTAAAATCCTTGAAAGAGACCAGGATTTTATATGGGAGAAAACCGCAAGAAATGAAAGAGATATTGGCAATATTAAAAGACAGCTCCTTTAAAATAAAAATTCAAAATGTAATTAAAAGATTAGTTACACACCAAAGTCTATATTTTCCCCTTTTTCTCTTCTTTGGTTATTGCTCTCTTGCTAAACACCCCACTAAAAATTTCAAACATAAGGTAAAGCACTGTAGATGCCAGCATCTAGAGTGTTTTTCTTTGTTTAAAAAATATTTAAAATGACTGCCGGAAGAGAGCCATGCCCCTAGTTCTCGGAGTTACTCCTGAATTTTCTTTGCAAAGCCTTGCTCCGAATTTTATAACATTTAAGGGGAACGTATATATAGTGGGTTGCGTATTCGTATGTTACATTATATTTATAGATTTACAGCAAATGTGGAAATTAGACTCAGCAGATATGCTCTTTATTAAATTTTGCTAAGACAATGCCATAGTGAATGCAGCTTTTATGAAATATGGGAGGAACAAAGATGTCTGCTATAAGGTCATTAAATCTCGATGGAGAAGAAATATATGTGTTTAACAGTGCCATCTATATTTTTGAATCGTCATCCGGAAATACGCTGGAAGTAGACATGATTGTTAGCGAAGTTACTCTAAGAAAATATCAGGACAGGGACAGTCTGATCACAGAAGTTGAATTGGAGGACGGCAGGCAGATAAGCTCCTTTATGTTTCTAAAGGCTGTGCCAGGGAAGCTGCCCCGGCTGAGCTTATTTTGCGAAATAGATCCAGAAGAGTCATATGAAGGGGTCTTAAGAATTAGAGAGGATGCTCCGGATTTTCCCGATATTGAAGCTGGCATTACCCTGGAAGATATCCGAAAAGTAGAGATGCCGAATGAAAAAATCACACTTAAATTAAACCTGCCCATTAACCAGGTGGAATGGCTGAAGGAGCAGAAAAATAAGGAATTGAATGAGGTTTTTAGACAGCTGTTGAAGGAATATATGGAAAAAGCGGAATAATTCAATCCAGGTTTCTGTATGGGACACGGAACAGCGTCTGCTTAAAAGCAGGCTTTTGGCGGTTTGGTGAATTTGCAAATAGAATTATTGAATCTGCAAATAAACAATTAAATTTGCAAATAGGGGCCGGAAACCTGCAAATAGAGTAATTGAAATTGCAAATAGCCACTGGAAACCTGCAAATAAACAATGCGGTTGCAAATAGAAGCCGGAAACTTGCAAATAGATTAATCATATTTACAAATAGACTATGAAATATCGCAAATTGATCCCTATATAAAAGGAAAACCGAACTGCCACTCAGCTCGGTTTTGTTATTTCTAATTGTGGGACAAGGAACCTGTCCCCATGTCCCGGGGTTAATTTATCGTCCCGCGGTCCACCTGTTCATACAGTATCCCCATATTACCCTTCACTTTTTTCGAAACCTCGCACAATGCCTCAATCGATTCAGCTTTATGATGTCCCAACTGATACACCACATCATCAAACAGCATTTCCATTTCTCTTAAAATAGCAATGGATGCAAGGTTATAGAGGTGGACATTATAGTAACCGCTGTTATTGAATATGGCTGTCTCGACATAAGGCCTGAAATTCTCCAATAGAGTAGGGTACTCCGCCATTAATCGGTCTAATCCTTTTCGGATGCCTTCAATCGTGCCGGCAAATTCGTCCAAAGGCGCCAGCGCGTTGTTGACGCTGTTTCGGATTTTATCGTCAAAGTCCGAAAACAGGCCGAATAACTTGCCGGGGATGGTGTAGTCCAAGGCGAATTTGGTTGCGCCTTTGATAGTGCTCGACAGGAGTTCAAGTGCATTTTCAATGTTCAGGGTAATCACCCAGCCCTTATGCAATATAGGCATGAGAAGTGCCTGGGTTGATGCAGTGAAAGCAGAATAAGACGTATCCATCTGGAATTCCTTAATCTTCATCCTAAGCTCCATATAAGGGGAATCTTCCAGCTTATACGTGTTCGTTCCCTGAACGGATATAGAATTAGAATGGGTGGATTTGCTTCTAATCGACTGTCCCAGGGAAAAGTCCCGGTCATGAAAATTAGCAGCAGTATCCTGAACTTGTTTCTGGTATTCACTAATATGAGAAAGCAGTCTATCCCTGTTATTGTTCACGATCCCATAATGGGCTTTTAACTCACTGACTACAGCATCATACCAGAGTTCTTTTCCGCCCTCAAAAAGCTCCGGAATTTTGTTGGAGATGATCCGGATAAGGCTTTTGGAAAGATCCTGAACATCTGCTTTCAAATCATACAAAAAACCGCGGATTTCGTTAAAGATGCCTTCCACACTGACGTTCGTGCGGAAAATATGTTCAAGCAGCTCAGCAGGCGGGGAATTCAGTATATAGTTCAGTGATTTAGCATGACTTTCCGCCACATTTAACAAAGAAACCAAATGATCAATTTCGGCCGTTAATCGATTGCTGATCGAAGTAATCCCCATAAACAGCGGCTCGCTGATCAGATTTTCAAACATATCCTCGAAAATCTTTTGCAGGCGGCTGAGCCGTTCATAATAACGGCTGGCTTCATCGTCTACTATGGCAACCGAATTGCCGAGGTACTCATGAGCAAGATTCAATCTTTCCATCACATGGTTTTGCAGGGAGGAGGCCAGAAGATCCAGGTTCTCCTTGTTAATCTCGATGCGGTCGGAGTGCCCGCCATACAGCGGTACTCCTGTCCAGATGCTGGATACGATATGGGCATCTGCATCTACATAGATTTTGCCGTAGCCTGGCTTGCCGACTTCTCCGATAACATAATATTGGCGGCCATCTTCTTCTCTCAGATAACCTGTGTGGTTTGTACCAATCTTTGATAATCCCGGAATCCCATTAAAGATCTCATACTGTTTGCCTGGAATCCTGCCATGCAGATCCAATGCAATCAAAGTCTGAGTGAGCACATCGTAGCTGCTGAAGTAGTTTGTGATGTTGTCATACGTTTTATCAGGGTCCATCATTCCATCAGGAAGGAGGGCAGGGTTAAGTGTAACGGCTTTAACCTCTGGATTTTCAATGGCGACAGCACCGACCAGACCGCCTCCAAGTGAATTTCCTGCAATCGATTGGACGCCGCCAACCTCTTTATATTCATTGTTCATTTCGTAATAGTAGTTTCTGGCTGCTGCCAGCTGAGCTGGAGTCAGGTCACTTAAAAGCTGTGCATCTGTTAGAATATCCATTTTTCCATATTTACCGCTTGCATCCGTTCCTACATAGATGATGGATATTTCTTCTGTATCCATATTCATAATTGTCATTGCATCAAGCCCTGTTGGATCTTTATAGTTTTCGTGGCGAACCTGATAATCTATTCCATTTACTGTTAGAATATCCCCCCTTTGGGGATAGGTATAGGCATGGTAGCCAGCTAGCTCAACCAAATCTTTATCATTGTTTATGGATATATTCTTATTTGGTGAACCATTAAGTGTATTCATTTATTCACCTGCTTTATTCTTTGATAATATCTTTCAGTAAGTCCAGTGAATTATCTCCCATTCCGCTGGAGCTTTGCTTATCAATAAAATTATCATTTAAGACAAAACTATAAGAACCTCTAGGAATTGAAGTCATTTCTTCAAGGTCTTTTATGATTTTATCAAATAACTTTTTATCTGGATTTGCATTTTTATCTGCCATAAATAATTGAATATTAATGAAAAGGTATTTGGCCGAGAATGAATTTTCTTCAAAAGCCTTCCTGAGGTTTTCCGTACTTTCATCAGGATTTTTCATGAAAAGGTCATATACAGGTTGGATAGCTGCCTCTTTGCTTCTCATTGAAATAAAATAATAAGGAGTTGAGAAACCATGTCCACCAACATTTTGAATGGATTCCTTCGTTCTGCCAGTTATTTTACCTTCTGCTGCAAGTGAATCAAAGTAGTTATCGAGTTGATTGAATTCTTCTTTGAAGATCATGTTATACAAACCGCCTTTAATGGCATTCTTCACCTGGAATTCGTCCGCCCATATCTTTTCCGTCATTACTTTCTTTTCCAGTTCATCTATTGGTACTACAGCATAGGTATAGAAATGCGGTTCACCTTTTGATTCTACAAACACAGTGGCTCCATCCTTAGCACCCACCACATTATGCACTGTTACGTCTGTCTTATAATTTTCTTTGAAGAAGCTGATGGCAGCTTCCTCGATCTGAGCAAGATTTTTTTCAGCAATTTCATCTGTCACTCTTCCGTATGGTAAGGCATAGCCTTCACCTGTATAATCCTGAACGCTAATCTTAGTTTCTTCAGAAGGGGCAGCCTGTGTTTCTTTCGTTTTTTCAGTGTCTTGATTGTTATTCGTACTATTCATACCAGAACATCCTCCAAGCATTAATGATATTCCAACACTGCAGAGTAAGATTTTTGTTTTATTGTGCATTATTTACATGTCCTCCCTAAAGGAATGTGCTTTCAAAGTTATATCCCCTATTTTAGCGGATAGAGTTATAATTTTACAGTTTAAACGTGGAAAATTACACTTTTTAGGTAAAAATAGGGAGAAAGTCAGGTTGGTGTAAGTGAGAAAATAGATAAATAGTTGCAGTCCCATGCCCGCTATAGATAATGGGGGAGCCTGGAGAATATTGACCTGCTTTATTCCTTAATTATGTAATCCGGGAATCCACGTTTTAAAGAATTATCTTTCGCACCTTCTGCACTCTGCTTATCAATGAAATTATCATTGAGAGAGAAGCTGTAAGTGCCTTTGGGTATTGAGTTCAGATCTTCCAGCTCTGCCGTAACATGATTAAAAATTTCTTCACTTGGTTTTGCCTGCTTGTCAGCCATGAATAACTGAATGTTAATTTTGATGTTTTCAGGATTAAATGATTCCTCATCATAGACCTTCCTTAAATTCTCTGTATTTTCATCAGGGTGATTTATATAAAGGTCATAAACTGGTTTAATAGCCTCTTCTTTACTTGTTAACGCAATAAAATAATAAGGAGTCATATATCCATGCCCGCCCACATTCTGGAGGGCTTCCTTTGTTTTTCCGGTCACTTGGCCATCTGCTACCAGAGCCTCAAGATAGTCATCCAGCCGCTTAAACTCTTCACTAAAAATCATATGATATAATCCGCCTTTAATGGCATTCTCCACCTGGAATTCATCGGCCCAAATCTGATCTGTCATCACTTTCTTTTCTTTTACATCAATCGGGACAACAGCATACGTGTAGAAATGCGGTTCGCCCTTGGATTCTACAAACACTGTAGCCCCGTCCTTGGCCCCAACCACATTATGGACTGTTACATCTGTCTTGTATGTCTCCTTAAAATACTTGATTGTGGCATCGTTTATCCCATCAAGATTTTCATTCGCAATTTTATCTGTCACTTTTCCGAAGGGCAGCCCATAGCCTTCACCAGTATAATCTTGAACGCTAATTAGAGAATTATCGGAAGGGGCAGCCTGTGTTTCTTTTGCTTGCTCATTTTTCTGGTCGTTATTTGAGTTCATCATATTGGAGCATCCTCCAAGCATGAAAGTGATTCCCATACTGCAGAGTAGAATTTTTGTTTTCTTGTACATGGGACAGTCCTCCCTAATGACATTAAAATAATACATTTACAAATATAACAGGGGAGTGGAAGAGAATTTTCTTACTCCTTCACAATAGAGTCAGGGTAATCTCTTTCTAATGAATTTTCTTTAAATCCCTCAGAAGTTTCCCGATGGATTAGGTTATCATTAAGGACTATCCCATAAGAGCCTCTTGGAATACCTTTCATTTCCTCCAGATCTTTTACAACTTGATTGAAGATCTTTTCACTTGGCTTAGCTTCCTTATCTTTCATAAATAGCTGAATCCCGATTGTTAAATTTTCTGCTGAAAATTTACTTTCATTGAATACGGCTTTTAATTTTTCAGCACTTTCCTTTGGATTACTAAGATATAAGTTATATACAGGAATAATTGACTCATCGTTCTTGGATGTTGATATTAGGTAGTAAGGTGTCATAAAGCCAAACCCGCCAACATTTTGAAGGGCTTCTTTTGTTTTTCCTGTAATTTCGCCTTCAGCAGCGAGAGAATCGAAATACTGATCAAGCTGCTGGAACTTTTCATTGAAAATCATATGATAGAGTCCGCCTTTGATGGCATTCTGTACCTGATAATCATCAGCCCAAATTTTTTCTAGATTTACTTTATTTTCTTTTTCAATTATCGGTACTACAGCATAAGTATAGAAATGCGGTTCTCCAACAGATTCAACAAATACAGTTGCACCGTCCTTGCCACCAACCACATTATGGACCTTGACTTCGGTTTTATAGTGTTCTTTGAAAAACTTTTTAACATCTACTTCAATCTGATTTCTGTTTGCTTCAGCGATCCTATCTATTTCTTTTCCATTGGCAAGAAAATAACCTTCGCCAGTATAATCCTGTACACTTATAAAGTATCACCAGAAGGCGAGGCTTTTATTTCTTTTGCATTTCCACTGTCATGGCTGGTGCTAATACCAGAACATCCTCCAAGCAGGAGGGTTATGCCAGCACTAAAGAGTATCATTTTTGTTTTTCTGTGCATTAGTTACATATCCTCCTAAAGCTTTAAACTAATATTATTCTTTTATAATATCATTCACTAAATCGAGTGAATGATCTCCCATACCGCTGGAGCTCTGCTTATCAATAAAATGATCATTAAGGACAAAGCTATACGAACCTCTTGGAATTGAGTTCATTTCTTCAAGGTTTTTTATAATACGGTCATATAATTTTTTATCCGGCTTGGCGTTAGGATCGGCCATAAATAATTGGATATTAATGAAAAGGGCTTCGGCCGAGAATGCATTGTCTTTAAAGGCCTTCCTGAGGTTATCTGTACTTTCATCAGGACTTTTCATAAAAAGGTCGTATACAGGCTGGATAGCTGTCTCATCGGCTAGCGATATAAAATAATAAGGGGTTGAGAAGCCATGACCACCAACATTTTGAATGGATTCCACAGTTCTTCCAGTTATTTGACCTTCTGCTGCAAGTGAATCAAAGTAGTTATCGAGTTGTTTGAATTCCTCTTTGAAGATCATGCTATACAACCCGCCTTTAATGGCATTCTCCACCTGGAATTCGTCCGCCCATATCTTTTCCGTCCATACTTTCTTTGCCAGTTCATCTATTGGCACTACAGCATAGGTGTAAAAATGTGGTTCACCCTTTGACTCTACAAACACAGTGGCCCCATCCTTAGCACCAACTACATTATGCACAGTTACATCTGTCTTATATTTCTCTTTGAAAAACTTGATTGTGGCATCCCTTATCCCATCAAGGTTCTTTTCAGCAATTTCATCTGTCACTCTTCCATATGGCAGTGCATAGCCTTCACCAGTATAATCCTGAACGCTAATCTGGGAAGATTGTGTTTCTATTTTACTTTCCTGACCAAAACACCCTCCAAGCAGGAGTGGTATGCTAACACTGAAGAGTAAGATTCCTAGGTTATTTTGCATTCGTTCATAATCTCCCTTAAGGCTTACTTGAAGTCTATCTTATTTTAGCGGATAGAGTTATAATTTTACAGTTTATTTTGTGTAATATTACTCCTTTTGGTGAAGAATAGATAAATAGTCAGAGAGAGGTTTGGGGATTTAGATACATAAACGGGAAATCCGGTAGTTAAAATCAGAACCTGGGTTTTTGACACAAAAAGCAAAAATTCGTGGGTTAGTGTCAGAACCTGGGTCAGCTTCTGACACAAAAAGTTAAAATTCGTGGGTTAGCGTCAGAACTAGGGTCAGCTTCTGACACAAAAAGCAAAAATTCGTGGGTTAGTGTCAGAACTTGGGTTAACTTCTGACACAAAAAGCAAAAATCCAGTAGTTAGAGTCCGAACCGGGCAGTTATATTAAATAATATTAATTAAGTAAGAAGGAGGGGGTGGAGTGAGATAAAATTAATCAAACATTTGATTGAATTTGAATAGAAGACAGTGCCCTCGAAAAATAGGAAACTGAGCTGCCGCTCAGCTCAGTTTATAAGTTCCAATTAGAAACCTGTCTGGAAATCTTCCAATCGTTAATCCTTTATAATATAGTCAGGGAAGGACTGTTCCAGAGAGTTATCCTTAGTCCCATCCGCACTCTTTTTATCAATGAAATTATCATTAAGGAAAACACTGTAAGAACCTTTAGGAATTGAAGTCATCTCTTCAAGGTCTTTCACGATTCTATTAAATATTTCTTTGTTTGGTTCTGATTCTTCGTCAGACATGAAATATTGTATATTAATAAAGAAATTCTCAGGATTAAATTGTGTATTATCATAAGCATTCCGTAAGTTTTTTACACTTTCATCAGGATTATTTATAAAAAGGTCATAGACTGGCTTTATAGCCAACTCTTCATCTGTCATGGAAATAAAATAATATGGTGCCATAAAACCTTGTCCGCCAGCATTTTGGAGGGATTCTTTTGTTTTACCTGTTACTTGCCCGTCAGCCGCAACTGATTCTAGGTAGTTATCGAGCTTCTTGAACTCTTCATTAAAAATCATGTGATACAATCCGCCTTTAATGGCATTCTCCACCTGGAATTCATCCGCCCATATCTTTTCTGTCATCACTTTCTTTGCCAGTTCATCTATTGGCACTACAGCATACGTGTAGAAATGCGGTTCACCTTTGGATTCTACAAACACTGTAGCCCCGTCCTTGGCCCCAACCACATTATGGACTGTTACATCTGTCTTGTATGTCTCTTTAAAAAACTTTATCGCAGCATTCTTTATCTCATCAAGGTTTTCATCAGCAATTTTATCCGTCACTTTTCCGTAGGGAAGTGCATAGCCTTCACCCGTATAATCCTGAACGCTAATAAGAGAACCTTCAGAAGGGGCAGCCTGTGTTTCTTTTGTTTGCTCATTTTTCTGGTTGTTATTCGCGTTGATCATGCCGGAGCATCCTCCAAGCATGAATGAAATTCCTGCACTGCAGAGTAAAATGGTTATTTTCTTTTGCACTAGTCACATATCCTCCTAAACATCAAATAAACAGCAGCATCATGGGCTCCCTGCTTGCTGGGCCTGCAATTATTTAATCTTTAATAATATAATCCGGAAAGCCTCTCCGGAGCGAGTTCTCTTTAATTCCTTTGGCGGTTTCTCTATGAATTAGGTTGTCATTAAGGTAAAAGCCGTAAGAACCTTTCGGAATATTACTCATTTCCTCAAGTTCCTTTGTTATCCGGTCAAACAGTTCTTCATCTGGTTCTGCTTTATTATCCTTCATAAACAATTGAATGCTGATCGTTAAATTGTCAGCTGAAAATTTACTTGCATCATAAGCGTTTCTTAAACTGTTGATGCTTTCGTTATGATTTTTAAGGTATAGGTCATAAACAGGGTTAATGGCTTCCTCATTTTTAGATACGATGACAAAGTAATAGGGAGTCATATATCCATTACCTCCTGTTTTTTGCAGTGCTTCTTTTGTTTTTCCTGTCACTTGTCCTTCTGCTGTAAGTGATTCCAGGTAATGATCAAGCACCTGGAATTCTTCGCTAAAAATCATTTGATAGAGACCGCCTTTAATGGCATTTTGCACTTCATTCTCATCTGCCCATATCTGATCTGCCAATACTTTCTTTTTCTTTCCTTCAATCGGGACAACGGCATATGTATAAAAATGGGGTTCTCCTGCAGATTCGAGAAAAACTGTCACGCTATCCCGTCCGCCTGCAAGGTTATGTACGTTTACTTTTGTCTGATACTTTTCCTGAAAAAACTTTTGAGCGGCTTTCTTAATCTGGTCCCTATTTTGTTTAGCGATTTTATCGGTTTCCTTACCGTTAGAAAGGAAGTAACCTTCCCAGAATATTCCTGAACACTGATGAACGTATCTCTAGAGGCGGAGGATTCTTCTGCTTTTTTCCTTTCCGGATTGTTATCTGCAGTATTCGCACCGGAGCATCCTCCAAGCAAGACTAATATAGCAACACTGCAGAGTGAAATCTTTATTATCTTGTGCATTGGTTACATCTCCTCCTTAAAGGATTCGGCTGTTAAAAAAGATACCCTTATTCTAAAGGATAGAGTTATATTTTTACAGTTTAATCATGTAATTTTACACTTATTAGGTATATTAGCATGAGGGAGTTAGCAGAATAAAGCGTGATGATTATAAATAGTTTAGAATTTTATAAAAATGGTTGTAATCGTTTTCAGCATGTTGTATAGTCAAGTTAAAGAAAAACCGAAACGTTTTGGGAGTTGTCTGAGTGACTACAATTAAGGATATTGCAAAAAAGGCAGGAGTATCTGTTACGACTGTTTCAAGGGCGTTAAATGGATACTCCGATGTTAGTGAAATTACCCGAAAAAAGATAACTCAAGTTGCGAAGGATCTGAATTACAGCCCTAATTCGCTTGCCAGAAGTTTAGTAATGAAAAAGTCGCAAACTATTGGATTGCTGGTATCAGGTTTTACGAAGGAAAGCGTTAAGGATAATTTCATGGTAGAGGTTCTTGCGGGCGTTAATGAGTATGTTTCGGGATCCAATTATGATCTTATCTTATTTAATACCAATTCTTCCAAACAGCGGGAAAAGACGTATACTCAGCTGTGCCGTGAGCGAAGAGTGGATGGTGTTATTATTCAGGGAATCCGCACCGATGATCCTTATTTAAAGGAAGTGGTAGAAAGCGATATTCCTTGTGTATTAATTGATATTCCGCTTGAATCAGATCATGTCAGCCATGTCACTACAGATAATGTGCTGGGGGCGGAGAAAGCGGTAAAACATCTCACTCATCTCGGCCATGAAAAAATTGGAATGATTAATGGACATGAATTTGCTTTTGTCAGCCGTGAAAGATTGCAGGGGTATCAAAAAGCTCTCGATAAAGCAGGCCTTGCCTTCCATCCGGAATACATTGCCGATGGTGAATTTACAGAAGAAAAAGGGAAGGAAGCGGCTTTTCAAATGCTGCGCAATCATCCTGAAATCACGGCGTTATTTTGTGCAAGTGACTTAATGGCAATTGGAGCCATGTCCGCTGCGAAAGAGCTTAATCGTCAGGTTCCTGAGGAGCTATCCATAATAGGATACGATGATATTTTATTAGCCTCATATGTTAGTCCGAAGCTGACAACGATTGCACAGAATAAGTTCGGTCTGGGATATGAAGCAGCAAGATTACTGATTGGACTGCTTCAAAACGAGACAGACACACACCGTCTTGTTATGAAAACAGAGCTAATGGAACGAGAGAGTACAGCAGAAGTGAAAAAATAAATGTTGGCGGACCCGGGCTGGATAGACAGCAAGGATAGCCAGCTTTTACTTTAGTATTAATCCGAAACGTTTTGGTAATATTTTTTTACTAAAAAACCGAAACGTTTCGGAAAGCGAACAGCTATGAAAACCGGAAGTGCAGGAGGGGCAAAATGAACTACAGAGTGATAAAAGAGAACAATCTATTTCTATTAACAGATGAACAGGGGGATATCACTGCCAATCACAGCTACGGCTTAGGCTTATACAAGAACGATACTCGTTTCCTCAGTAAATTTAATGTACGAATCAACAATGAAAAGCCGATTCTTCTTCACTCCGATGGATCTGAAAACTATATGTCTTCCATTCTCTCAACAAATCCGCACCAGGAAAAGGATGGGGAATTAATTCTTTGGAGAGAATCCGTTGAGATTGAAAGAAAGCGATTTATCTATGATGACGTGTTATATGAAACGGTTACGGCGAAGAACTACTTTCCGAAACCGGTGACGTTTGATTTAAATGTAGAAGCCGATGCGGATTTTCATGATATGTTTATCGTCCGCGGTTTTCAGACAGGTGATGTAGGAAAAAGAACAGGTCAGACAGCTGATAAAAATGCTCTAACATTCCATTATGATGGTGCAGATGATATTAAAAGAGCAACGCGTATTCAATGGGATACTTCTCTTATCCCTAAAGAAGTAAAAGAAGACGGCAAAATTACATTTACTCTAACTCTTCGGCACCAGGAATCTAAATCTGTAACCTTTATGGTTATTCCGCTTGAAAATGCAGAAACGAGAACAGATCTTTTACCTGTAAATGAAGCTCTTCAAAAGCTCAAATCTTCATACCGGAGCTGGTCTTCAGAGCTGGCTTCAGTTGAAACAGATTATCTGCCGCTGCAAAGGCTTGTTGATCGGGGATTATCGGACTTGTGGGTGCTATTGACAGACATGGGCTACGGCAATTTCCCGGTGGCAGGACTGCCGTGGTTCGGCGTTCCGTTTGGCAGGGACAGTCTGATTGCGGCACTTCAGATGATTGCCTTCCAGCCGGATGTGGCCAAAGGAACTTTGTTTACAATGGCAAGTCAGCAAGGGACCAAAGTCGACCCGTGGAGAGATGAGCAGCCGGGGAAAATAATGCATGAAATCCGTTACGGGGAGCTTGCGAATACTAACCAGATTCCATTCACTCCTTACTATGGAACGATTGATGCGACACCGTTATTCCTTGTTCTATTAACAGAGTATGTGAAGTGGACCGGAGATTTGGAGACATTCCGGCAGCTCGAAGAAAACGTCAAGCGTGCGTTAGAGTGGATTGACCAGTATGGAGATCGGGATGGCGATTTGTTTGTGGAATACCATCAGGAATCAGCAAAGGGAATAGCGAATCAGGGCTGGAAAGATTCCGGAGATTCAATTGTTCATCGAAATGGTGATTATGCTGAAACACCAATAGCACTTTCCGAGGTACAGGGATATGTCTATCAGGCAAAGCAGGGGATTGCCTCCATTTATAACAGGCTTGGAAACGAAGAGGGTGCTGCAAAGCTGAAGGCAGAGGCTCAAAAACTTCAAGAAGCATTTGAAAACGAGTTCTGGATGACGGATCAGGAGTTTTATGCCATCGCTCTTGATGGCCGAAAAAGACAGGTTGGAACCATTACATCCAACCCGGGGCATGTTCTGTATTCGGAAATGCTCGCAGCAGACCGTGCACAGAAAGTAAGCAGCATGCTGACGAGCGGGAAAATGTTTTCAGGATTTGGGATTCGCACAATGGGTGAAGGAGAAGCAGGATATAATCCGATGAGCTACCATGATGGCAGTATCTGGCCACATGATAACAGCATGATTTTACTGGGAATGAGCAAGCTTGGTTTTTCTGCAGATGCTAAAAAAGTAATGACTGGCCTAATACAGGCTTCCCGGTATTTTGAGTACGATCGTCTCCCTGAACTGTTCTGCGGCTATGGTGCCGAAATCGGGAAGGCTGTTAAATACCCGGTTGCGTGTTCACCGCAGGCCTGGGCAGCGGGTACTCCGCTTGTATTGGTCCAATCACTGCTGGGCCTTTTCCCGGACAGCCTGAAAAAGGAAATTCAGCTGAGCCCGATGCTGCTTGATGAAATGAATACATTGACGGTTAGTAACATCAAAATTGGTGAAGGAACCCTTTCCGTTTCTGTCAGCAGACAGGGTGAAGAAATACAGACAGCCATTTTAGAAAATACAACAGGCTTTGAAATCGTCAAACATGTGAAGGTAACTCAATAATTTTTTAACATAAAAATTCAATGGAAATGAGAGGGGTTACGAAGGATGAAGAAGAAATGGTTGGCTGGTTTAGGTATGACGACAATGTTAATGGGGTCCCTGCTTGCCGGTTGCAGCGGCTCAGATGAAACAAACTCGGAAGGCTCTGGAGGATCTGAAGGAGAGAAGGTTGAAGTAACGCTTGCAGGATGGGGCGGCAACCCATCTGAGCAAAAGCTGCTGAAACAGACCATTGCCGACTTCGAAGAGAAATTTCCCGACATTGATGTTAAGCATGAAGTGATTTCAGAGCAGTATATGGATGTCCTAAAAACACGCTTGATTGGCGGAGAAGGTCCCGATGTGTTCTATTTGGATGCACTTGAAGCGCCGGCATTGATTGAAACGGGTGTCGTCGAGCCTTTAGACGAGTATGTTACAGAGGACTTTGATACTGAAGATTTTGAGAAGCCGATGCTTGAAGCATTTCAGGTGGATGGAAAGACATACGGCTTTCCAAAAGATTACTCTACTCTAGCTCTTTTTTATAATAAAAAAATGTTTGAAGAAGCAGGTGTAGAAGTCCCAAAAACATGGGATGAGCTGCGCGAAGTGTCCAAAGCCCTTACCAAGGAAGGTGTATACGGATTTGGTGTAGCACCTGAACTTGCCAGGTTATATCATATTGCCCAGGCTTCCGGCGGCGATGTGGTGAAGGATGATAAGGCGAATTTCGCTTCTCCGGAGGTAGTGGAAGCACTAAAGCCAATCGTTGATCAGCATCTTGAAGACAAAACTTCTGCCCAGGCATCAGAAGTTGGCGCAAACTGGGGCGGAGAAATGTTCGGCCAGCAGAAAGCGGCAATGGTCATTGAAGGGAATTGGGCGATTCCATTCTTAGAGGATACTTTCCCTGATGTGGAGTACGGAACTGCTGAACTTCCTGCTGTTAATGGCGAAAAAGGGACCATGGCTTATACGGTTGGTTATGTCATGAATTCAGCATCCGAGAAGAAGGAAGCTTCATGGAAGCTGATTTCCTACCTGACTGGCAAAGAGGGAATGGAAACATGGACTTCTAAAGGTTTCGCCCTTCCTACACGCAAATCAGTCGCGGAAAAATTAGGCTATAATGAAGATCCATTAAGAGGTGCACTAGTAGCAGGAGCTTCCTATGCCACTGTATGGCAGGAAGGTGCGAACCTCCCGATTATCATGAATAACTTTAATAACCAATTCATTGCTGCATTCCTTGGGGATCGTCCGCTATCTGACGCATTGAAGGAAGCACAGGAGCAAGCCAATAGTGAAATTCAATAAGGCAGATGTACCTGGCACATTTATGGTGTCAGGTACATTCATAATCTGATGCTGCAGTCTTTCTTTTGAGGTTTGAGTCGTACCGGCCATTAAGGAAAGTATTATCCAAACAGATAGAAGGTAGGAATACTCATGAACAAACGATCTTCTAAGAAAAAATTAAAAGATGCCGGGCAGGGGTATTTGTTTATGTCTCCAACACTATTAGTGTTAGCCCTATTTATCATTGGGCCTATTCTTTATGCTATTTTCCTTTCATTTAATAAAGTTCAGCTTCTTGGCGAAACGAGTTTTGAATTTGTGGCGTTTGAAAATTTCGCCAGAATTATGGAAGACAACAGAGCCCTTATCGCGTTAAAGAATACGGCGAAATATGTGCTGATTGTGGTGCCCTGCCAGACGGCTTTAGCTCTGATATTGGCAGCAACGTTAAATGCCGGTTTAAAGGGAGAAAAGTTCTTTCGCATTGTTTACTTTTTGCCGACGTTAACTTCCTCTGCCGTTTTAACGTTAATTTTCATGTGGATGTATAACAAAGAAGGGCTGATCAACAACCTTCTGGAAATGATCGGACTTCCCGGGTATAACTTTCTAGGCGATCCTGATATCGCATTAAATGCAATCATGCTGATGAATATTTGGGCGACGGCGCCATTTTTTATGGTGATTTATCTCGCAGCTCTTCAGGATATTCCCGATTCCTTATATGAAGCAGCAGAGCTTGATGGGGCCAATGCTCTTCAGAAATTCTTTTATGTAACGGTTCCGTTCCTGCGTCCGGTTACCTCTTTTGTTGTCATCATGGGGCTAATTGGAACATTCCAGCTGTTTGATCAATCGTATATCTTCTCCGGCGGATCCGGGGGACCAAACAATTCAACCCTGACAGTCGTTCTATTAATCTATCAATATGCATTCAAGTCACTCGGAACAATGGGATATGCGGCTGCACTGGCATTTGCACTGGCTATAATTATTTTAGTTGCAACACTGATCCAGCGTAAATTTTCGAAGGAAGAATCACTTTATTAAGGGGGAACGGACATGAATTCCAGGAAAAAATCATTCAGCAAGCGTCTTCTATACGTCATTCTTGTTCTATACGCTGTCACCACACTTGTTCCGTTCTTATGGGCCCTGTCATCCTCCTTTAAGACATTAGAAGAAATTATTAGCGGAACCATGAACTTTATTCCGAAAAACTTCACTTTGGCAAACTACCAGCAAATTTTTGTGGAACAGGAGCTGTTTCCCAGATGGCTATTAAATTCCCTTATCATCGCGGTAATCGGGACGCTGCTAAATATCATTTTTAACTCAATGGCAGGCTATGCCCTTGCAAGACTTGCGTTTCCCGGTAAAAAGACCTTGTTTATCATTATTCTCGCTGTGTTAATGATACCGGCGCAAGTGACCATGATTCCAAACTATTTAATCCTGAAAGAACTGGGCTGGCTGAACTCTTATCAGGGAATGATTGTACCTTCGATGGTCAATGCGACCTTCATCTTCATGATGAGACAATTTTTTATCAATTTTCCGAAAGAATTGGAGGAAGCTGCACAGCTTGATGGGCTCAGCCGCCTGGGAATCTTCTTCAAGGTAGTGCTGCCTCTTGCCAAACCGGCTCTGGCTGCCCAGGCAATCTTTGTCTTCATGGGTTTCTGGAATGACTTCATGAGACCGCTGATTGTTATGACAGATACAGAAATGTACACTCTCCCATTAGGGCTGAATACGTTTAAAGGCCAATTTGTCAGCTACTGGAACTATATTATGGCAGCGTCCATGGTCTTTACGCTTCCGGTCCTGCTGCTGTATGCATTCTTTAATCGCTACTTTATTAAAGGAATTTCGTTTACGGGCGGGAAGTAATGATGGAAGCAGGGACTCTCTCTCGAAGTGCTGAGGGCCTTGCAATATTGGTGAAAGAGCTAATGGCCTAGTCAGGTGATACAAGATTTAAATGTAAACCGCTGATTAATTATATCGGCGGTTCTTTCGTTCTTCCTTACAGCTCTTAATAAAAATCCTAATTTCCCGAAAATTCGACTTTTATATTAGTTAGTTAACGTGCAAATGTGATATAGTTAAATTAAATTAGTAACAGGTCATAATAGTTAGCTATATAATAGCGATGGAGGTCTACACTTGTTAACAAATCATCTCGATTTTCGTCTGGAGCCGAAGGTAAGGGAATTGTATGAGGAGCATAAAAAGCGTGCTGAAAAAATAGATTGGGGCTATCACGAATTTCTTCCATGGGATAAAGCACAGGATTTCCGGCGTGTACCATGGGATGAAAGCCAGGTGACGCTACCGGAGCCTGTCATTACCGCTGTGGAGACAGCTCTTTTGACAGAAGTCAATCTCCCATGGTTCACCTCTTATTTGGACCAGACATTTAAAGGGTCATTGAATGTTATTAAGGAATTTGTGCATACCTGGACTGCGGAAGAGGATCAGCACTCCAACCTACTTGAAACCTATCTGTTAATCACGCGGAATGTCCATCCGGGCAGGCTTCACCAGCTGCATAAGCAGACAGTCGAAAATGGCTGGAATCCCGATTTCCATACGCCATTTGAAACAATGGTTTATACCTCCATGCAGGAGCTGGCCACCATGGTGTTCTACTATAATGTGGCGAAGGTAGCGGGTCCTCATGATAAGGATTTGTCCACCCTGCTGAGGCGTTTGGCCAAGGATGAGACCCTGCATTATACTTTTTACAGAGACGTTATAAAACATCACCTGCAATTAGAACCTAACTATTGCTACTACCTCGCGAACGTCATCATGAACTTTAAAATGCCGGGTGCTGTCATGCCCGATTTTGAAAACCGCATGGCTATCATCGCAAAAGAAGCCAACTACGGCCCGCTCGAGTATTTTGATCAGGTTCTCGATGTCATTATTGACTATTGGGAAGTGGAAAAGCTGCGGCCAATCGCACCTGAAGCAGAGAAAGCAAGACTTGATATCCTAAACTATCATGCCCGCCTCAAAAAGGTCCGGGATCGATTTTATAGCAAGAAATAATTTATAGAACCGGCGCGTTGGCTGGTTCTATTTTTGTTGGAAAAGAACCGAATTGTGAATAGTGCAAATAGAATCTGGATTTCTGCAAATAGAATTGTGAACGCTGCAAATAGAATCTGAATTCTTGCAAATAGAATTGTGAACTTGCAAATAGGGTTTTTGATTCTGCAAATAGTAGCCCTAAACCTGCAAATAGCACACACCATTTTCCAATAAAAAACGTACCACTCCTAGTTTCGCAGCCCCCATAATCGGGAAATTACCTCAATAAAACCACTTGGAGGTAATCAGTATGCTTCAATTTATAGAATCCCGCTCACCCTCTACCATCGCTCTCGCATTCAATGGCAATGCAACAAAGGAAGATGCCGAAAAGCTGGATCAATACGTGAGAGAAAATTATAAAGATGATCAGAAATTCAATATCCTGGCCATCATGACGGATGTAGACGGAACAACTTTCCAGGGTGCCACGGAAGGAATGGAATTTGATATAAAAAGGTGGAAGCAGTTTAATAAATTCGCTGTTGTCAGTGACCAAGACTGGATTGGCACTGTTTCAAAGGTCACAAACTACTTACCAGGGATCACGGTTGAATACTTTGAAGGCCATCAGCTTGAGGAAGCCTGGTCGTGGATATTGAAATAGCCGTTTGATTGCAGGATATCGGGCAAGAGTAAAAGAACTGCTCGAAGCAGGGCTAAATGTAAGCTTCGGCCATGAAGACATCTTCGATCCATGGTATCCGCTTGGCACAGGCAATATGCTGCAAGTGCTCCATATGGGCATCCATGTGTCACAGCTGATGGGGCATGAGCAGATTGTAAGGGACAAGGGGACAGGTTCTTTGTCCCAACTAACATTGGGGACAGCTAACCTGTCCCCATGTCCTGAAAACAACCGCAGAGACACTTGCCATAAAAGGCAGGTGTCTCTTTTTTATATACATAGACCTATATATTTAAAAAAGAGTGAAAAAGGTCACAAAATTTCCTGTTTTCTGTCGATATAATAAAGGAGTATATAGGAGATGGGGAGATCAATGATGTTCGGAAAAGGAAAGTTGAAGCAGCTGGAAGATGAAAAGCGGGAACTGGAGGCAAAACTCCAGTTTGCTGAAGAAGAGTTTCAGCGCAAGGAAAATTTTTATCAGACACTGATTCAATCATTTAATGAGGATTTGACAACTACAGTAAGCCAGCATGAAATGGTCAATGGTCAGCATTATATGCTGGGGGACCTGGTTCTGAAAATAAAAGACGGTTTTGAAAATGTTAAAAAACATAGCGAAGCTACTTTTTCAAACAGCCTCACTCTATCGGATAAAGGGGAAAATCTGATTCAATCTGCAAAAGAGATGGTCAAAAGCTCGGAGGAAGGCCGCGGATCCGTCAGCAAGTCTGAGCAGCTGATTAAGCAGCTTGGAGAGCAGCTGGAAGTGAATTCACAGAAAATGGAGGCGCTGAGCAAACGGTCCAAAGAAATTGAGATGATTGTTCAGGTCATTAAAGATATTGCAGAGCAAACGAATCTTCTTGCATTGAATGCATCCATCGAAGCGGCCCGCGCAGGCGAGCAGGGTAAGGGATTTGCTGTTGTGGCAGATGAGGTCCGGAAACTGGCCGAAAGCACAGCGACAAGCACGGCGAATATCAGCTCCCTGACGAAAAATATTCAGGATGATATTGAAGCGACACTGAACTCAACAGTTGCAAGCACCGAATTAATTAAAAATGGCATGTCCCTAAGCGGCCAAACGACCAGCAAGATTGATTCGATCACGAACCTGATCCATACAGTTGAATCCGAAGTGGGTGAAGTGATAGAAATGATCAACATTCAGAAGGGGTATTCACAAGAGGTAGCTGGTGAGATTGCGGATACAAAGTCTGTTTTTGATCAAGTGAAGGAACTGATTCAGAGGCATATTGACGATGCCAGAGTTGTTGACGAGAAACTTGAAGGCGCCATCTCGCAGGTTAAGGCTGTAAATTACTAAAAGGGGTCACATGATGAAAAAGAAAAAACAGAAACAAAAAGGGTCGCTGTTTTCATTTACAATTAGAAAGAAATTATTACTTTCATTTATTATTATTCTATTAATTCCTTCTCTTTCAATCGGCTACATATCCTATCAGAAGGCACATGATGAGATAAAGAACCAGATTGAGATGAGTGCAAATGAGAATGTTAAAATTCTTGATCAATTTATTATGAACTTTATTAAACCTAAGATGGAGGATACAAATTATTTTTCCAAGCGGATCAAAAAAGGTTTCTATACAGAGGAAGAATTAGATAAAACAACAAATGCTTTTAGCCAGTATAAAGAGCTCCATCCGGAGGCAGTCGCTATTTATGCAGGCTCTGAAAATGGCGATTTAGTTATCTACCCGCGTGCAGATCTGCCGGCTGACTTTGATGCCACCACCCGCCCCTGGTATAAGGGAGCCATGGAGGCCAAGGGAAAAGCCTTCATCACAGAGCCATATGTTGACGCTGTCAGCGGAAACATCTTAATTACTGTAGCACAAAAGCTAGGCGACAGCTCAGGTGTTATTGGAATTGACTTAAGTCTCTCTGCTCTTGGTGAGCTATCCAATAATATTAAAATTGGAAAAGAGGGCTATCCTGCCATTTTAAGTGCGGAGGGAAGCTTTTTAGTACACCCTCAGGAGAAGCCGGGCACACAGGCAGAAGGCAGCTGGCTGCCGGAAGTCCTGGAAAAGGACAAAGGTCAAGTGGTATATACGCTTGATGGAGTGAAAAAAGAGATGCACTACACCACCAATGGACTGACAGGCATGAAGGTTCTTGGCACAATGAACCTGGGCGAAGTAACGGCATCTGTTCAGCCTATCCTGGTGTCGACAATCATATTTATAGCCATCTTCGTCCTTGTAGGTGCACTTGTTTCTTATATTATTGTCCGTTCGATAACACGCCCGCTCAATCAGCTCATCGCGGCAACCGATAAAGTCAGCGAAGGGGATCTGACCCAGAAGTTTGAGGTGAAAAATAACGATGAGATCAGCAAGCTGGGCATCAGCTTCAATAAGATGGTCGCCTCGCTGCAGCAGCTGATCAACCAGGTGAGCGAAAAAGCGGTCCACCTGGCATCCTCATCAGAACAGCTGACAGCAAGCTCAGAGCAGAACAACATGGCAACAGAGCAGGTGGCCAACTCCATCCAGGAAGTAGCTTCTGCAACTGAGCAGCAGACAGAAAAAGTGAAAGAAAGCACCACTGTCGTCACAGAAATGTCGGGCCGCATTCAGCAAATTATGCGTAACACAAATGTCGTGGCCAAAACGGCCAATGAGACAAATGAAGTCGTGGTAAAAGGAAATGAAGCCATCGACCTTTCAACAAACCAGATGAAAAATATTAATGTAACAGTCTCAGAACTGGGTTCCATTGTTCATACATTAGGGAAGCGTTCGGAGGAAATTGGCCAGATTGTTAATGTGATCTCTGCCATTGCCGACCAGACGAACCTGCTCGCACTCAACGCAGCTATTGAAGCCGCAAGAGCAGGCGAGCACGGAAGAGGCTTCGCCGTTGTGGCTGATGAGGTCCGCAAGCTGGCAGAACAATCATCCAAATCAACCGAAAGCATCCGTGAACTGATCTCAACGATCCAGACGGATACAAGCAAAGCCATCTCTTCCATGGAAAAGGGAACAGCTGAAGTGGAAAAAGGAATCGACATGGTGAACAATGCCGGAGATGCCTTCAGCCACATCCAGCAATTTGCTGATACCGTTTCGGGCCAGATCGCAGAAGTCTCCTCATCCATCAGGGACATGGCCGAAGGAGCCGATCAGGTGGTAGAACTTGTCAGCGCCATCGAAGAAATTGCCGCTGTCACAACAGCCGAAAGCCAGGACGTATCCGCCGCTACAGAAGAGCAGCTGGCGTCCATGGAAGAAATCGCGGCATCTGCTGCCTCACTTTCGGGTATGGCGGAGGAGCTGTTGGATTCTATTAAGAGATTTAAAGTGGAATAAATAGGGAGGGCCCGCCAGGATTGGCGGGTCTATTTGTGTGTGCTGATTCTTTGGCGGGTGGGTTCAGAATGTGAACGCTGCAAATAGAGAGCGGAAACTTGCAAATAGAACGGGGAAAGCTGCAAATAGCTAGCTGGATTCTGCAAATAGAAGAACTGCATACTGAACAGGAAACGGCTCACATAGTAGAGTTGCAAATAGAACCGGAGAATCTGCAAATAGAACGGACGGAGCTGCAAATAGAAGGCAGGATCCTGCAAATAGCAGGCTGGATCCTGCAAATAGCAGGCTGGATCCTGCAAATAGCAGGCTGGATCCTGCAAAAAGACGAACTGGATACTGAACAGGAACCGGCACACATAGTAGATTTGCAAATAGAACCGGGGAATCTGCAAATAGAACGGAGTAAGCTGCAAATAGCAGCCTTCATTCTGCAAATAGAACTTTAAAATTGCAAATAGCAAGCTGATTCCTGCAAATAGAGGAGCAGCATGAGATACGGAAATAGTATTCGATAATCAACTTGCAAATAGAATCATTGATTTTGCAAATGGAACCGGGAAATTGCAAATAGATGCAGGCTTGCCGCAAATAGCCAAACTCCTCACCAAATAAAAAAGCCGCAAAAGCGCATCCAAACGCTTTCGCAGCTCCGTTTAAGGAAAATAGATATCAAGACGATTCTTATCTCTCCGCATAATATAGTAATTCTGAAAATCCTCGCCTATCATTATGTCACGATACTTCTTCGAGTTGAGGGTTACAATCCGTTTTTTATTTTTAATAAAGTAAATCGTCCCATGATGGACATAAATTTCATTAAAGCTAATCCCATCCCGATCGATAAGTTCGTCTTCATAATAGTAATTTAAAATAACATGCCTGTTCTTGTAATCACACAAAATAGTCAGATCTCTCACTTGTTTTTCCATACCCTCAAAACATACCCCCCGCATCCGCATTGATCGATGAATTGAGTGTCCACTTTATTTCCGAAGTATATGAGCAGTGCTTCAGTTAGGTAGTTATCGGGATTTCCTAATTCAGCTGGTGTAACTATATTGACATAATTCCCTTTAGCTGTCTGGCTGACTGCCGCCATCGCATCGTTGATCAGAAGCTCCACATCACTAGCATAATTACCATGCTCAAGTGAAATAGACCAGTTCTTTTCCATATTAGCACCTCAATTCAGCCTAATTATAAATTATTTCAATGGAAAAATTTGTGAGTTGTATCACTATTCGGGGGATTTTTCATAAATACGGTGTCTTTTATTTCTTTTAAAAGAAAGGTTCATTCTGGAGAGTAATCTTGATGCTGCATACGGGGAGGGGATATGGGTGAATGAGCGGAATTCCGAGTTGGTAATTGACGGCTTAATAAGCCGAAAGTAGTCTTGGACTGCGGCCTCATGGGCTAAGGGAGAGGAAAATAAACACATTGGACAGTGCCATTTCCCCCAATGGAAAATCATCGGAAGGGATGTGCATTTAGGACAGCTGACACCAGTTAGAATTTCTTCAGCTGAGACATCGAATTGCTCGAGAATCTCGGATTGTGCAGGAGTATGTTTTTTTAACAAAGTCCGGCACAGCTTCCGAATCTCCTTAGAGTCAGTTTTTTCATGAGGGAACTTATTTTCAATGCCATTCATTTTGGATAAAAGGTGATGAGAGTGTAAGACTTTCTTAGATATTTGCAGCGGATCTGTCTCTGCCTTAATTATGGTGGAAGGATGGCTGATTACAACTAAAAAATCAAGAGGAATGCGAGGGAATCCATTAAGATCAAGCCAGTTTCTAAACTGGTTCGTCTGATGCCGGGCTTGTGAAATGGGGTCTGGAAATCCTTCTTCTTTGTCGTTTTGGATGCGGATGACCTGCTGGAAATGAGGGTTGAAAAACAAGGTGCCTGTCCAATTTTTAACTTCTAATATGAGTCCGAAGTTTGCAGTGAGCAGCAAGGCATCGATTTGGAAGAATTGCGATCCGTTTGATAACCGCAAATCATGAAAAATCCAATACTTTTTAGGTTCAAGAAAGCTTAAGTAATAGGATAATCTTTCTTCTCCCTTATATCCTGCGCTTCTCTTTTTATATTCGGAGATCACTTTCTCACGTGCGGGGTGCTGTTCAGGGATTCGTCTTACCAACGCTTCAAGCTGGAGGTTTATTTCGGGGACTTTCAGGCTTTTACTAATCAAGTATAGCTCTCCTTTCTGTGTTTCCTTAGTTATTTTCGATATAAATGGTCTATATCCCTCTTTTAGACGGGATTCTATTTGCAGATTTTCATGCTCTATTTGCACAAAATCCCATTCTATTTGCAAAATCCCCGATCTATTTGCAGCCTTCCCCACTCAATTTGCAAAGTTCACATTCGACAAAATTCGGGTGGTGCCTGTCACTAGGAAATTTCTCCAATTAAATGATAATATAGTATCAGGGAGGGTGATGTATGAGAAAAGTTTTGTTTTTTGTTTTTGCAGCCCTGGTTTTGGCCGCTTTGAGCGGGTGCAATAAGGAGATTAAGCCGCAGGATCGCTTTTCGCAGTATGTGGAGCACTGGAATAAGCAGGAGTTTGAGAAGATGTATGAATTTCTGTCGAAGGATGCGAAGCAGTCAATCAGCAAAAAGGATTTTGCAGCACGTTATGAAAAGGTTTATAAGGATTTAGAGATAGATAATCTGAAGGTAACATACAAGCCGGATATGGAAAAGGAATACAAAAAAGAAGAGAAGGCGAGTTTTCCTTTTTCAGCAAGCATGGACAGTGCTGCCGGCAAGATTGAGTTTACCCATGATGCCAAGCTTGTAAAGGAAAAAGCGAAAGAGGAAGACAATTGGTTTGTTGCCTGGGATACGACTTATATTTTCCCGGAGCTGGGGCCAGAGGATAAAATCAGCTATTCCACTGTTCCGGCGCAGCGCGGAGATATTGTGGACCGGACAGGTGATCCGCTTGCTTTAAATGGCACCCTTTATGAAATCGGTGTCGTGCCTGAACAGATGGGTGACCAGAAGGAACAGACCATCAAAGGTTTGTCTGCAGCATTGGGAATGTCTGAAGAGCAGGTTAATAAAAGCTTGAACGCGAGCTGGGTACAGCCTGGCTATTTTGTTCCTATTAAAAAGGTGTCCCCGGATGATCAGGAAACGCTCAGCAAGGTGTTCACACTAAAAGGCGTCCTGAAGCAGGATATCAAAGGCAGAGTCTATCCAATGGGTGAGTCAGCAGCCCATCTTATCGGATATGTTGGAACAATTACAGCAGATGAAATGAAGGAGCGTAAAGGTTATTCGAGCAACGATATCATTGGAAAAAGAGGGCTTGAACAGGTCCTTGAAGAACGATTAAAAGGGTCGAACGGAATCAAAATCGGCATCCAAAAGAAAGATGGTTCTGAAGCAGTTCTCGCTGAAAAGCCGGTAGAGAACGGTGAAACAATTCAGCTTACCATCGATATGAACCTGCAGAGAGATCTTTACACCGAGCTGGGAGGAAAACCGGGAACAGCAGCAGCGATTGATCCGGTGACCGGAAATACACTGGCGCTCGTCAGCAGCCCGAGCTTTGACCCGAACCAGGCGTCACTCGGCTTTACCGCGGATGAGTGGAACGCGATTGAAGCGAATAAGGACATGCCTCTTCTGACACGCTTCAAGCAAACCTATGCGCCAGGTTCCGTGATGAAGCCGCTGACAGCAGCAATCGGACTGACAGAGGGGACATTAACACTTGATGAAACAATTAATGTCAAAGGTCTCCAATGGCAGAAGGACAGTTCCTGGGGCGGCTATAAAGTCACACGTGTCAAAGATCCAGGCGGACCGGTTAACTTTGAAAAAGCAATGATGTATTCGGATAATATCTATTTTGCCCAGCAGGCTCTTGAACTGGGAAAAGAAAAATTCTCAGCCGGACTCAAGAAATTCGCGTTTGAGGAGGAAATTCCATACGCGTTCCCGCTGGAACAATCCAAGATTGGCGGCCTTGACACTGAAATCCTGCTCGCTGATTCGGGCTACGGCCAGGGTCAGGTGGAAATGAGCATTGTCCATCTTGCAGCATCCTACACACCTTTCATCAACAAAGGCTCCATGATTAAACCTGTTCTCCTGGATGAAGAGGAAAAGGGACAGGTGCTGAAGGAAGCTATCATGAGTGAAGAAACAGCCGGCACGGTGGCAGCCGCAATGGCTAAAGTCATCCAGGACCCAAGCGGAACAGGCCGTGCGGCTTATATGAAAGATTACCCGCTGGCCGGGAAAACCGGAACAGCCGAGCTGAAGAAAAGTGCGGATGAAAAAGGCCAGGAAAATGGTCTGTTTGTTGCCTACAACCCACAATCTCCTAAGCTGCTCATCGCGATGATGATAGAGGGTGTTGAAAAAAGCGGCGGGTCAAAAGTGGTCGTGGAGAAAGTAAAGAAGGTATTTGAGGAGCATAAAGGGCGGTTTTAAGAATAGGGTCTGCATCCATAGGGTGCAGGCCTTTTTATGCCCGGCGAAATAGTATAGGCCTGCTGCGAACCTTGTACTGTCCTGCAAATAGATTGCCTGATACTGCAAATAGCCAGTATGATCTTGCAATTAGATATCTAATCTAGCAAATAGAATTCTAAATTTGGCAAATAGAAGAGAAAAACTTGCAAATAGAAGAGAAAAACTTGCAAATAGAAGAGAAAAACTTGCAAATAGAAGAGAAAACTTGCAAATAGAGGAAGTTTCGTATCCGCTGGGCATATATATTTATCAAAAGTATAAATATTTTAAGATTTTATCGAAAATTATTGAAATGAATAGTCGAAAAGTCTTATTATAAAAGTATCGAAAAACAAATAGTCGGCAAACTTATTGAAAAATAAGGACGCAAAGCCACGAGTCTAAGGTCATGAACTATGATAGTCGGGTTGCAGGTGTAATTGGGGTCGAAAAATTGACTCCAAATTCACTGTAACCGGAAATCAGGTCTGCCTTATAGCAGGCCTCTTTGCTGTTTGAAGGTTTGCTGATAATAAGATAGGGAAACGGATAAATGACTGAAAAATCTAATAATAGGAGGCGGTAGATTAATGGATGTAATATTTGGAACTGTAGAGTACTTTGAAAAAGAGATAAAAGCTTATCTGGCAAATAATCGCGTAAAGGAATCTAAACGTGAAAGGTTGAAAGCGATTACATCCAAGCTTGAAAATGAACTGCTGTATGACTTCTCCTGCCATGAGAGATTAAGACAGGAATGCTTGAAAAACCTTTCTAAAGCATATGGAAAAATGAGACAGGGAAAGGCGGTTGCAATGTAATCAGGTTTTCTTCTAACGCTCCAGGTTGATCTTCTCGAAAGCTTCTGCAGAACAGTCCCTCCCTGCATGTTTTCATATAAAAACAGTGCATTCCCCCATCAGGAATGCACTGTTTTTAAGTTATAACCCTAAATGTCCCTTCAGCTCACCCTGCACCCGCTGCTTTTCTTCATCAGGCACAATCAAATACCAAATGTCTCCGATATACTGGCCATCGCCTTCTATGGTCAGCTGCTGAATGTTATTTCTTGTGTCTTTATAATTCTTTTGAATATCCATCATTTCTTTAAAGGTAATATCTGTTTTGACGTTTTTGCCGAGCGCTGCAAAGATGTCATCAAAACGAGTCAGGGAGCTGAAGCTCGCCCCTTTGTTAATAACACCCTGGATGACCTGCCGCTGCCTTTGCTGGCGGCCAAAATCCCCATTCGGGTCATTCTTTCTCATTCGCACATAGGATAATGCTTCGCTTCCGTTAAGGTGGATGCTTCCCTCGTTAAAATGGAATTTCCCCATGTTAAAGTCTGTTTCGTTGGTTACATCTATCCCGTTGACAGCATCCACAATATCCTTAAACCCGTCCATATTCATTTTTATATAGTAATCGATCGGGATATCCAGGAAATCTTCTACCGTATTGATGGCCATCTCAACATCACCAAAAGCGTAGGCATGATTGATTTTATCTTCCGTTCCGTGACCAATGATGTCAGTCCTCGTATCTCTGGGGATGCTCAGCATTTTTACAGATTTCAAATCCGGATTTACAGTCAGCACAATCATCGTGTCCGATCGGCCCTTGTCTCCCTTACGCTCGTCCACTCCAAGCATAAGAACCGAAAACGGCTCTCTTTCTTTTAAGGTGATCGTTTCTTCACGCTTCTTCGATTTTTCCCGCTGAATCGGCTCCTGCATCGTATCGACAGCAGAAGTCAATGAATTATATACATAAAAAGCATAAGCACCTGCACCTAATAACAATGTGATAAAAAACAGCACGATAACAATCGTCCACTTTTTCCGTCCCTTTTTGCCAGCCAAATGATTTCACCTCAAATAGAAAATCTAAATCGATAATACCACAATTAGAAGGAGAGATAGCTAAGAGGATAGGTTTTAAATTTAGTTTTGGCTGACCATGTTCAGAGCGGTTCTTGCAGTAGGTGAATATTTTTTAGCGGATAGAGGATTTCCTGTCGAGGAATGCTTCACAGAACATCACCGAAAAAGGTTTTACAATCTGTAGGATAAGATTTAGAGATAGATAATCTGAAAGAATATACAATTTGGGGAGTTAATAGATTTCAATGGATCGTGTACAAAGCAAAGAGTCTACCCGTGATTCCGAGCTTATAAAGGAAAAAATTGTTATTACGAGGGATACGATTTCAATAGAGGCAGGCACTTATTATTTAAAACAGGTTATTTAGTGCCTGCATTCATGTCATATTATCCATGCTTCCTCGCTCGGGATTGAAAGAAACTGACCGCTTCTAAAATAAACAATTTCTCCTGCATGCTTAACATCTTCCAGTTGCCAGCTTTAATTTTCATGAATAAGCCCTCCTTAATTTTAAACATTTAAGACAAGGACAAAGTTGTTAAATTCTTACTTATTTATACCGCTATTCAGAAAAAATGAAACAACAAAAATTAATGCAAATTACGACAAGGATAGATAGACAAACTATAAACATATATCTCCATATATCTACCTATTTCCCAATATTTTGATTTTGCGGTAAGATAGTATAATAAAAAGATGAATTTTTTTGGAGGATTTTTAATGGGGTATAGGGTACCGCTACTGAGAGGAATAAAAGAGCCTTATTTGATATCACATCAATTAAGAAAAGAAGAAGAGCTGGAAGGACTATGGAAGCAGGCTGTCCGGTTGCTTTTGCTTACTATACTAGTATATGGACTAAGTGCCTATTTTGGGATAGGAAGTGAATTGACAGCAAGAAGGATTACCGAAATATCCGGCAGCGAATATGAAATATATAAGCTTTTCTTTGGGATTGGCCAAGTTACATGGGGATTGTTATATACTCTTTTTATCATTTTTGTACCAGCTTTGTTTTTATGGACTCTATTGGACAGTGAATATCATAAATTAATCTCCATTCAATATATGGTTGTGTTGATACTGCTGGTCGAGAAGCTGGTGAATATTCCTTTATATATTTATATGGGGCTGAATAATGAATCTTCGTTATTTTCTTTTGGTATAATGGCTCAGGCCATAACCTCGAAAGAACTGCTAATATACTTTTTCTCTTCAATTACACTTTTTAAGATTTGGACTTTTATTCTGCAATATAAATATTTAAAGGTTATTTCAGAAAAGAGCCCCCGCTTTATTATTTTAATATTGCTTGGAATGCATTTGTTTTTTGTAATTGTGTCTGCATTGCTTTCGACTATTCATTTGGAAAAGCTGATTTAAGTGGAGGACCTTTTTATGATTTGGAAAATGAGATTACTGGGACTGGGTGTTCTGCTGTTTCTCGCTTGCAATGTAGTCTTGGTTTTCAGCAGCGATAAGATTGGCAGGACTTATTATGTGGATGATTGGACTGCTGTGAAGAAACAGGATTTGCTGGAAACGATGCCGGCAGAAGGAGTGCTGGCCCCAAAAGAGGAACAGCACGTATATTACGATAGTGCCACCGGAAAGTTTAATGGCTTTAAAGTGGAAAAGGGTGACAAAGTCCAGCCGGGAGATGCAATTTATGAATTTTCCCCTGAGGATATTACATCTGCTAAAGAGGCTTATCAAATAGAAAAAGAAAAGCTGGAAAACGAATTAGTAAGTATTGAAAAGAATATAAATGACCTTGAAATCATGAGAAGAAGCCTTGCGGCTGTTCCATCCGAAGAGAATGATCAGAACTCGGACAAGTATATGGCCCAGCTGATTCAAAAGGATATACTGGAAAAAGAAATGCAAAAAGACACGCTCGAAAGTGAAATTGGCAAGTATGAGGATTTAATAGGTGCAGCAGAAGAAAGCCTTTTGAACCTTGAGGCTGTTAGTGAAATAGCCGGGACGGTTAAAAGCATTAATCACGATCTGTCCAACCCAGTAGCAACCATTGTTTCAAATGAGCATATTGCCGAAGGCGTTTTTTCCGAAGAGGAAGTAAAAAAAGCTTCAGAAGGTATGCGGGTGTTGATTACGAATGTTAATACCGGTAAAAAGGTTAGCGGTACAATAGAAAAAGTGCTGACATATCCTGAATCAAAACCATCCCCCAAGAAAGAAAGCCGATATGCATTTAGGGCTGTACTGGATGGGGAACCTGAGAATCAAAGCATCCATGGAGAACATGTTGCTATGAAAATAATCTTGAATGAAATTAAAGGCACTCTGACCGTTCCGTCTAAAGCGGTGCGAAAATCCAATAAGGGTTCCTTTAGCTATATGATTAGGCAGGACGGAAATCTTGAAAAAAGAAAAGTTAAATCAGGAATTACAATTGCCAAAACACAGGAAATCAAGGATGGAGCATCAGCAGGAGAACTTGTACTATTGGAGCGGCCCCCATTCCTTAAATCGGGATATCCATTCATAACGCCGATAGAAATCAGCAGGATAAACAAGAAGGATTTTAAATCAGCCGGGAAGAAGAATATGCTGAAAATATCGGTAAGAGGAATAGTAGCGAACTAGCCAAAAACCAGCCACTGCGGCTGGTTTTTATTTTTGGCTCTGCTATAAATTAATTAAAACGAACGATTGTATAAATGGAATGAAGAGTTGGAGAAGGATGATAGGCAAGAGACTGTTGATGTTCGCCTTTAAACGCACTGCTTCAAATATATCGTTTGAAGTTAAAAGTAAACAAGGATTAAATAAATTGAAATTTGCTTACCTGATTCCTTCAGTTTTTAGCTCATCAATGACTTTCCTCAGAAATCTTCTGGTTTGGTCTATATCCGCAATGGTGTTGTTATCAAAATGGCTATCAGCCCAGGATGTCTTCCCGGTAGAGCGTATGAGTAACTTTCCACCCTTAATTAAGTAGTGATTGGTTTGCTTAAAATTTCTATCGGTGAAATCAGTTGTTTTCGAAAATCCCTCATTTATATCTAAGAGTTTTTGTATTACATCCTTCGTTAATCTCATGGTATAACCCTCCTCAAATTCCGATTTATAATACTCTTTTAAATAATATGCATAACCTGCTCATTCCTTTCTTGATTTCTTAATGAACTAATAAGAAAATCAGCATTCAGACTTTTTAAATTGGCTCTTTTCATATAAAATGTTGTTTTTGACCTACCAATGTTGCCCGTTGGTTTCCGCTAAAGGATGCTCACTTTCTGCTCCAATCAGGTCAGTAAATAATTCCTTGCGAAAGCAGCCTTTCAATTAAACTGATCCTCCTTACCGGAGCCAAATCTAAATAGAATGCCGAAGAAAAGAGCAGCAGCGGTAACAAGCCAGACGATTAAAAAAACGGTGCTTAGTTTTATAAAATCAGTTTTCAACGAGGAAAGTTGGTTAACATAGACGATAAAGATCAGGGGAGCAGCATTGCAAAGAAAGAAGAATAATAAGATAAATAATTTAAGAGGAGACTGATTATGAATCCTGGTGTAAATTAACAATAGGCTCATGAGCAATAAGGCTAAAGATAAAAAGGCAATTAGGTACACCATATATTGAATCCTCCATTATTAAAATGTAACTATATCATTCTTCAAATATACGTAAATTCCCTTCATATGTATGAAAAAAAGACACCCGAGAAGGTGTCTTAATAAAATCGCTTAAACCCATCAAAATGTTTTTTGTAGTAAGAGTTATTCAGATTGGTAATTTCAATGCCATTTGATGAAGCATGGATAAATTGGTTATCTCCTAAATAAAATCCCATATGAGAGATTCCCTGCTTATATGTATTCTCGAAAAATACTAAATCCCCAGGCTGCGGCTTGTCTATATAAAAGGAACGGCTGTAATAGCCTTCAGCCGAATACCTCCCCAGCTTTGAACCTGACTTATTCAAAACATAGTAGATAAACCCGCTGCAATCGAAACCTTCCGGAGTGCTTCCGCCCCATTTATAGGGAACCCCTATATGCTTCTTGGCTTCGGCCAGCAGTGACGATGCTGCTGATTGACTCTCTTTTACTTCTCCTGTTTGACTTCCATTTGTGTTTGCTCCCAGACGCAGCTTCTGTCCAATAAAAATTAAGTCGGAATTCAAATTATTCCATGTCTTGATCTGCTGGACAGTTACCTTATTTCTGGATGCAATTCCGCTTAAGGTATCACCTTTTGTTACTGCATAAAGGCTTTCTGCAGTTTGTGCCGGAGTAGGATTGGATGATGCAGTATCCTTCTGGTCAGCTGGAGAACTTACCGCATTTGAAGTTAACTTAAAGACTTGGCCAGGGTAAATCAGATGGTTTGTTAAATTATTCAGCTTCATTAAGTCATTTAAGGAAATATTATGCTGTGCAGCGATCTTCGACAGCGTATCTCCTGATTGGACAGTATATGTATTGACTGTTTCTTTTGCCGGGGCAGCTGGTGTGCTGCTTTCGGATTTAACTACCTTGCCTGGCAGCTGAAGCTTTTGGTTAATAAAAATATTGTCTGATTTTAATCCATTCAGCTTCTTAATTTCAGGGACAGAAGTGCTGTACTTTAAGGACAATTGATATAGTGTGTCCCCCTTCTTCACCACATATGCTTCAGCAGAAGCCTGTGCAGCAAACCCGGAAGATAATATGGCTGCAGCGGCAATGGATGCCATTTGTTTTTTCACGAATTAAATCACTCCTTTATGGACACTTTTGTAAGCTAATACTATCACATATATCGTCCAAAAAGAGTATGGATTTACAAACTTATACAAAAAAACGCTGAAAATTGCATGTTTGTCGAATAGTGCTTTAATCCTTATGGGGAAGTATGGCAGATGCTGTCGAACCTTGAAATTTTCTCCCCAATGAAAGAGTTATAATTGGCGTTTTTTTGAATATGAAATACATTCAGAGCCTGAGACATATATTTTCTGGCCAAAAAAAATTGTTCCTGAAGTTCATGGTTGTAGCCAATATGATAATGAAGTTCTCCTAATAAAAAGAGAAGGTCTTTCTCGATACAGGAGCGAATAGCTTCTTCACATAATAGAATGGATTGCTGATAGTTTCCAATCTTTGTATAGGCTTTGGCTAAATTATAAAGGAGTCTGCTGTGGATGGTATCATCCTGTAAAAAAATAAGTTCTTCTAAATCCTTCTTAGCCTGAAGATAAGTATCCATTGCTTCCTGATATTTGCCTTCCTCATAAAAGAAGATCCCTTTGCTCATGCGTATTTCAATTTCTCTTTCTGACCAGACTTTATCATATGTCAGCGCGATAGCCTGATCGGCCAGAACGTGGGCTTGTTCAGATTCATGATGAACATGATAGGAATAGATGGCTTTGTGCCAGAGCAGAAGCTGAAGGTTTTTTCGGTTAGTGCTGAAAAGCGGGTTTCTTTCTTCGCTCTCAACGATTTCTTTTATCATCATATAGTCGAGCTTTCTTCTGGCCAGTTTTAGCTGGGCAGCGACTTCTTGCACATAATCGAGCCTGGGTGTTGTACCGAGATCGAAGAAATAGTTTATATCCACTCCAAGACGCTTGGAAATGGAATATAATGTTGAAGCCAAAGGCAGGACATCCCCGCTTTCAATTTTGCTGATTTGCGCCTGAGTGCAAATATCCTTAGCAAGCTCCTTCTGAGATAAGCCAATAGATTTTCTGAGCTCTTTAATTTTCTTTCCAATAGCAGAAATATCCAAATGATCACCTCTATAAAATATTCTTAAAGTTATACTATGGGAAGAAAAACTTCGTTTACAAGAGTAATAAGGGTCATAGAGCGGGAAAATGGGATTAATTCCATAATCCAGGATTTCAGCAAACATGTTTTAATAATCTTATCGAGCAGTATGTTGCTTATCCGCATCAGACTAAGGAACATAGTGTCGAATGCAGATTCATGTGCATACTATTGAGGATAAACCTATGGTTTTTTTATTATCCTTTATAATCTCCAATTTTGCCGCCCTTTTTTTGGGGTGGCCTTTTTTATGTGAATTACATGCAAATGAAAAGGAGAAATGGTCAAACATATCGAATATATGAATTATGTTTGAATTAGTGCCAGCTGCTCCTGTCAGGTAAGAAACAGCTTTACAGCCTGCCTAAAATGCACTGTTAATTATGTACAGTATTATACTATCTTATAATAAAATAGAACTATTACTATATTAAGCGAGGGAATAACAATGAATTTAAGTGAATATTTAATTGGTGATAGTCTTAAATCGTTCCGTCAATATAAAAATATAAGTGTAAAGGAACTGGCAGACGGAATCTGTTCAGAGGATGAGCTGCTTTCATATGAACGTGAAAAGTCATACCCAAGCCTGGAAACATTAAACCAATTAGCCAATAAATTAAATATTGATCTTACCTATTTTTTTAATATCGCGTCAAAGTCATCCATTAATTATTCTACTGCTGTCATGCAAATCATAAATAAATATAAGCGGAAGTGGAATTATCAGGCCATATATGAAATTGTTCAAAAAGAATTAAATAACCCAATCTTTCAGCCTGCCATGCTAAAGCAATTCCTTGTCTGGCATCAGGGCATAAGTGTATTTTATCTGGAAAAGGATTTTGAAAAAGCGATAAATATTCTCCATGGCGCATTGGATCTAACCAATGAAAAAAGAGAGAACCTCACAGAGAGGGAAGTCGAGATTCTGACCAGTATTGCTATCTTATATAAAGATACCGGGCGATATGAAGAAGCGATTAATCTATTTAAAAAAGCGCTTGGCGATATGGAGAAGTTGCCTCATATTCTGGAATCAAGAGGGAAGGTAAGGGTTTTATTTGGGTTATCACAAGCATTAACAGAGATGGGCGATTTTGAGGAATCCTTGTACTACTGTGAAAAGGGAATAGAAATCTGCATTCATGAAGAAATAATGTACTTATTCGCAAACCTGCATTATCAATCGGGCGAAAACCTCATTAAATTAGGACAAAAAGAAAAAGGGCAGGAATATATATTAAAGTCTATCTATATTCTCCGATTGCAGCAGAATGAAAATTTTATTCAAATCGTGGAGAAAGAGATGGAAAAATTATTAAATACATGATAAAATTTACAATAAATATAGGTTCCGGGAGGGATTAATTGTAATGAAAAAATTACTTTTAGCTAGTGTGTTAGCCTTAGGGGTGGCTGCAGCAGGTTCATCTTTTAATGCAGAGGCTGGAATTCCATCAGAACATAGCCCGGCGAAAAGCGTAGAGTTAGCAGGAATTCCTTCTGAACACAGTCCTTCATTCTCTGTCATGGGGATTCCTTCAGAACATTAATTAGAAGAGAAATATCAGGGAGGCGGGGTAATTCCCGCTTTTTTTTATTTAATAGAGAAAAAGCGCTGAACTGCAGTTGATCAGATAACTGCAGTTCAGCGCTTTTTACATTTTCAGGATGATAGCAAGACTTTTGTACTGAGTTTAATTTACTGATTAAAAACGACTATAAAAAGGATAGTTTAACCATTATTTTGTATCCTTTATATGGAGATTTTTATAATAAAGTTGCATTTGAACTATGAATTGGAAACAATTACTAGGTTTATTAGTGAAAAAATTGTAAAAACGGCCTAGAATTTAGTAGAATTATGTATTATTATAGGATTACAAGAATGATTTGGTAATTTATCCATATCATTCTCCATTTGTTTATATTGAACTATATATTTGCATTAATTGCTAATGGAGTTTATTATTTACAGATGGAACTAGTATAATAGTTGTTAAGATTGTTAGTCATTGGAAAATGTTTAAAAATACATAGATCCTTCCAATGAACTACTTTTAATAATGAAAGGGGAACTAGCGAAAATGAGTAAAAAGAAAGCAATTAAGATTGCTGCAGCTTCAGCAATCGCAGCTTCATCATTCGCAGCCATCGCACCAGCACAAGCTGATGCAGCTTCTCGAAACGGAAGTGAAAAAAGCTGTCGAGTATGCAAAATATAAAATGTGGCTTCCGTACAAAGAATTCTCTAAAACAGGAGAAAACCCTGGGAAAGAGCCGGTATGGGCAGGCACAGTTCAAAAGCTAATTGACGAAGCACATGCTGAAAAAGCGAAAGCGCAAAAGCTTCTTGATGGTTACAAAGGAAGCGATAAAGCAAAGCTTCAAGCTACCCTTAATGAAAATGCGAAATTCGTCCAAAATGCTCAAGAATACATCTACGCTAGATGGTTCGGAGATGACCTTCTTGGCAAGCATGACTGGGATGGCGCTGTAAAAGACGCTCTTGCTGGAAACCTTGAAGATATTACGGATCAAGGTAAAAAAGGCGAAGATTACACTTCTATTGAAGATTTAAATAACCTATACTTCGATTTCGACAAGGAAATCAATGCGGCAAGAAAGCAAATCGACAAAGTATGGGGAGCAGACAACCGCTCGGTACTTAAGGGCTACTTCACTGCACCAGCTTACAAGCAACATGCTGTAAAGCTTAAAGATGCTGCCTGGGCTGTTCATTTCACAGAAAAAGCTGAATGGTGGTTAGACAACTCTGAGGAGTCTGAAAACTTCTTGGCAAATGCTAAAAACCACTTAGAAACAGCTCAAAAGCACCTTGATAAAGTAGAAGATTCAGAGCTTAAAGATCTTGTTGTAGCATACTTCGATGAAATCACTGAAAGAGTTGCAGAACTTGAAGTTCCTGCTGTTAAAGAAGTAAGTGCAATTGAAGATATCAAGATAACTGAAGGCGAAAAAGTAGAACTTCCAGAAAAAGTTGAAGTCACTTACGAAGATGATACTACTGAAGAAGTGGCTGTAACTTGGAATGCTGATGAGTTCGACTTCTCTAAGCCAGGAACTTATGAACTAACTGGTACAATTGAAGGAACAGAACTTACTGCTTCTGTAAAGGTTGTTGTTGAGGCAGCTCTTCCTGAAGTTGTTGAGGTAAGTGCGATTACTAAAACAGATGTAACTGTTACATTAGGAGCTGCTCCAGCTGCTGAATTAACAAATGCTGATGCTTCTAAATTTGAAGTTAAAGTTGGCTCTGAGGCTGTTTCAGTTACAGGAGTTGCTAAAGTTGCTACTGACCTAACTGGCAAAACATACAAATTGACTGTTGCTCTTGACAAAAAAGAAGGCAAAGTTGCAGTTAATGGTAAAGAATCAGCAACGTTTGACTTCAAAGGACCAGAAGTTGCTACTGTAACTCCACTTTCTGATCGTATCCTAGAGGTTAAATTCTCAGAAGATGTTAACCAAGGTTTAGCACAACTTCAAGCTAACTATGCAATTGTTGAATCTGGTACAGCTAACCTAACAGGTGTGAGCGGTATTCAGGTAATCGATGCTAAAACTGTACGCGTTACAACAAGTGCTGCGTTAACTGACGGAAAGAGCTACACATTAACAGTTAATAACCAACAAGACGTTTCAGCTAATAAAAACACAAATGTTTCATCTTCCAAAGCATTTACAGCTGCAAAAGATACAGTTAAACCAACAATCGTATCTGCAGTAGCTAAAGATGCTAACAAAATTGAAGTGACTTTAAGCGAAGAGTTAAAGTCAACTGCAATTACAGCAGTCGTTAAGCCTTATAACACTGATGGTACTCTTGGTACTCAATATGCAGTTGATTCTGTTGAAATAAGTGGCAAAGTAGCAACAATCACTTTAGATACAGCATCTCTAGAGAATAACAAGCAGTACAATGTTGCTCTAACTGGTGGAGCAGATTTATCTGATAATGCTATTGCAGATAATCAAAATACCAATTTCACTGGAGTAAGAGATGATATCGCTCCTCTTGTTACTGGACAAGAATTTAAAGATGGTAAATTAACAATCAACTTTAGTGAGGCAGTAAATAACTTGGGTACAGAAGGTAACTTCTATGTGTTCAGATCTGCAACAGGTCTTCCTGTATTAGTAAATACTGCTACACCAAGTGAAGATAATAAATCCGTTACTTTGGAATTCACTACTCCATTAGTTTCTGCAACAACTTATTCAGTAACATTAACTGGAAACACTACTACTGGAATCTACGATAAAGCAATTACACCAAATGCTTTAAGAGATAATTCAGTAATCCAATTTACTACACCAGCTGCTGCACCAACAAAAGTTCAATTATCAGGAGCTGCTCAGCCTGCTGAAGCTGCGATTGATGGTAAGACAGTTGTACTTTCTTTCAATACAGAATTGGTGAAAGCTGAAGCTGAAAATGTGAGCAATTACTCAATCGCTTCAGTTGCTGATGCTTCTAAAACTCTTGCAGTTACTAAAGCTGTTTATAATGCAGATGCAAGAACAGTAACTTTGACTACTGCAGCACAAGAAGAAGGTACAAATAACTATGAAGTAGTTGTAGCAGGTTTATCAAACCTTGACGCAGCATATACAAAAGCTAGATTTAGCGGTGAAGATAAAGTTGCTCCAACTTTAACTGGTGTTAATGCGCTAAATGAAAAAACTGTAGACCTTGAATTTGATCAAGTTATTGATGGAGACCAATCTGGTGCTACGATTGCAATCGTTGAAAAAGGAACTGCAAATGTAATTACTAAAGATTCAGTAGAAGAGTTTGAAAAGAAGGTTCGCCTAGGCTTTGACGCTGGAAAATTAGTAAATGGAAAAACTTACACAATTACTGTAACAGGTGTTGTGGATGCAAACGGTAATACTTCTGCAGCAAAAACTTATGACTTCACTGTACGTGAAGACAAAACTGCTGCACAACTTACTGGCGTAACAGTTGTTAATGAAGGAAAAGTTGTTCTTCAGTTCAATGAAGAATTGAAAGCTGCTGGTACAATCGGTAACTATGCAATTAAACAAGGTACTACTGATGTAAGTCTTACTGACTTAGAAGCGTCCCTGAACCCGCAAGATAAAACACAAGTTGTTATCGAAGGTGCTGATGGTGCTGTAGCATTCTTAGAAAATGGTAAATCATATACTGTAACTGTAACAGGTGGCGTTAAAGATCTTAACGATAATGTTATAGGTACTGCGAGCTATACATTCACAGGGGTTAAAGATGTTGTAAAACCTCAATTAGTCAGTGCTACTGCTACCGAAGATAATAAGGTAGAATTAACTTTCAGTGAAGAACTTGCTGCATTCGGTGATGAAACTGATTACCTAATCACAGATGTAAACACTGGATTACCACTAGCTATTGATTCTGTAGGACCGGTTGAGGATAATGCTAAGAAAGTTCTAATCACTTTAGATGGTGCTAAAACAGAACTTGGTAAGCAGTATCGAGTATACATTAAAGATGAGGCAGCTATTTCTGACAAAGCAGTGGTAGCAAATCACCTTGACACAACTAAACGTGCAGCAGTATTTAATGGTGTAGATACTACTAAAGTGACAGTAACTGGTGCAACTTTATTGGATGCAAGCACTCTAAAAGTGACATTCAGTGAAAAAGTTAATGCTGGAACAGTATCTGCTTCAGACTTCGTAGTTAACGGTGGAGATGTTTCTTCCGTAACAGTTTCCGAAAATGGTGAATCTGCTACATTGAAACTAGCTACTAAATTGACTTCGACCTCTGTTGATGGTATCACTTTCGATTTGAAAACTGGTGAATCAATTGCTGACCCATCTGGTAACAAGTTAGAAAAAGGTGAAGATCCACTTAGCGAAGGGTTAGTAATCGCTGACGAGGCTGCACCAACATTAGTATCTTACAAAATTACTGATACTGATAAAATTACTTTAACTTTCTCTGAATCTGCAAAAGCAATTGATGCAGTGACAGCTGGAAATACAATTGCTTCAATTGCTCAGGTTTATGGTAGCGTTATTGAGTCTATTGATGATGTCGATGGTAAAGTTGTTATCACAACAACAGCGGCTATTTCTGGAACTCCTACTATTGAGCTTAAAGCTGGTCAAACTGTAATTACTGATGCAGCTGGTAACAAGTATGCTGGAAATGACATTAAGGTATTAGTTGTTGACCAACAATCTGTTGACCAAGCTGAAGCAGTACGTGCATTTAACGCAGAAGTAGAACGCGTTGCAGGATTAAATCTAGTTGAAGCAGACTATACAGTAGCTAGCTGGACTGAATTAGAAACTGCCATAACTTTTGATGTAACAGGTAAAACTACAGCACAAATTAATGAGGCTACAGCAGCAATCACTTCCGCACAGGAAGCATTAGTAACAAAATACTCTGTAGCTGTGGAAGCATTTAACGCAGAAGTAGAACGCGTTGCAGGATTAAATCTAGTTGAAGCAGACTATACAGTAGCTAGCTGGACTGAATTAGAAACTGCCTTAGCTTTTGATGTAACAGGTAAAACTGTAACAGAAGTTGAAGAAGCTACAACGGCAATCACATTAGCACATGCAGGTTTAGTTACTAACTTATCAGTAGTAGAAGAACAAGCTGATCTAGTGACAGATTTAGTTATTTCTAGTCCAGCCCAAGTTGAATTGCCAACTGCTGCTAATGATGTAGTGGTAACATTCGATGCTGCTAATGGTACAGTCGCAGCTATTGCTGATAATGGTGCTGTAACACCTGCAGCTGCTGGACAAACAGAAACTCTTACTTTAAATGTTAACTTTACATTAGGTACTGCTGAAGTAACAAAATCATTTGATGTAACAATTGATGAGAATGGTGCAGTTTCTGTAGAACCAACAGCTACACCGGTTGTATAATCTCCCGTTAAGGTGCATTTCATTCTTGGAAAGCCTGTGGAGAGAAATCTCTGCGGAGCTTTTCTTATAAAAAAATTTTCATATTAAAGCACTTACACCCTATAATTGAACGTTAATGCATTGATCTCCCTTAATGCATAATTATAGGGTGTGAAAAGAAAACAGAGAGTTATATAGCTCTCTGTTTTTCTATTTCAGGTTTAGGTGCCTGTCACTCCCCGAATATTGTCGAAAAGCTCTATGGAGAGAAATCTCTGCAGAGCTTTTCCTATAAAACCATAAAACAGAAACTACTTACACCCTATAGTTGGACGTTAATGCATTGACTCCCTTCATGCATAATTATAGGGTGTAAAAGGAAACAGAGAGTCTTCTTCAGCTCTCTGTTTTGTGCGCTTGGCAGCGCTTTTCTCTAACGGGTGGAAGTCCCGAACACGCCGATGTGGCGGAAGTGTATAGCTGACAGACAGTGCGGGTACTGTGAAGTTCCGTGCGGAGGGTTTGAAGGCAAATCCCAGAACAGGTGGCATATACCATGTTGGCTGGTAGGATTGGGGGACCTTGCAAAAGATGGGAAATCCCAATTTCCACAATAATATCCTATTAGTTATGAGGGCTGGATTTGGGAGAAAGAGAATTGTCGTGACCCAAGGAGATCTCATCTTCTCCGGCTTACCGTCGGTAAGCATTATTCAAAACCCGGATGGACTAGAATGGTGTTATGGAGGGTGAGAAGTCAGAGCAGGGGATAGTAGTGATTAAGCTTGCCGGAAAAGCCACAAAGGCAAGTGACTTATCATTTTTATTGATAAGGCAAACATTGCCCAAAAGGCAGTGATTTGGTGCGAAGCCCGTCTGTCCATGGAAGATAAGTGTTAAGCGAAATTAGACTCAGCGTGTACTAAACAGAAAATCGATGAGGTGGATAGCCGAAGAATCGAGACCGAAAAGAAAGTAGGTTGTTTAGGGCGGAGTACTACCTTAAGGGCCATCCAGTGTGCAATGCCTATTCAGATGGTCTGAGAGAATAGGAATGATACGATAGCATGAGTGAATCTAAAGGAAAGCAAGACTTGCGTGCAGGTGGAGAGTCGACTAAGAAAAGAAAATGGTATAGTCTCATGGATAAAATCTGGTCTCTTCCTAACCTTGAACAAGCATTTAAGGAAGTAAAGAAAAACCGAGGTTCGCATGGTGTGGACAAAGTAACCATAAAGGACTTCGAAAGCAAGCTGGAACACAACTTAAGAGTGCTTCAGCAATCTTTAAAGGACCGAACTTATCGGTCCAGACCAGTCCGAAGAGTCTATATACCAAAAGCAGATGGAACACAAAGACCGTTAGGTATTCCTACCGTGCAAGACAGAATTGTCCAATCTGCTGTAAAGCAAAAACTGGAACCCATCTTTGAAAGGAAGTTTCTGGAGTGCAGTTATGGGTTTCGTCCAGACAAGAGTGCCCACATGGCGATTGAAAATATCCGAGAAGATTTAATGGACGGCTACACGTACGTGATTGACGCAGACATTAAGTCTTACTTTGACACTATTTCTCATGAGAGGCTTATCCAATTAATCAGAGAAGAAATGGTCGATGGCAGTGTACTAGCGTTACTAAAACAATTTCTTACTTCGGGAATAATGGAAGGTGGAATTGTTCATGAAAGCAAACATGGAAGCCCTCAGGGTGGAGTGATTAGTCCCCTTCTGGCTAATATTTACCTTCATCCACTGGATGAACTGATGATAACTAGAGGGCATCGTCTAACTAGGTATGCAGATGACTTTGTCATATGCTGCAAATCCCGAAAAGGTGCAGAGAGAGTTTTGAATTCCGTTAGAAAGCTTTTGGAAGACGAACTTGGGCTAATTATGCATCCTGATAAAACAAAGATTGTCGATAACCTAAAAGAGCCATTCACATTCCTTGGTTACACGTTCTATGGAGGGTATGTGCATAAACCTTCCGATAAAGCCGTAAAGAAATTCAAGGGGGAAGTGAAAAAGATAACAAGGAGAAACCTTACGGTAAATATGGAGGAATTCATCAAACATAAGGTAAACCCTGTTATCCGAGGCTGGGGAAGATACTTTGGAATAGGGTTTTCAGCATCGCTTTTTAGAGAATTGGATAAGTGGATCAGAAGAAGACTGAGGATGATTCAGCTGAGAAGCTGGAAGAAAATCGCTAAGCTGCACAAAGAATTGAGAAGAAAGAAATGGAAGGGTGAACTTCCGGGGCTAAGGATGACTAGGTGGCGTAGTTCTTTAACAAAACCTATTCATACTGTAATGCCTAACGAGTGGTTCAGAGAAAGGAAATTAGTCTTTCTTACAGATATCTATAAGAACCTGCATCCCCAACGGGGATAATCATGGAGGAGCCGTATGCGATGACCCGCACGTACGGATCTGTGAGAGGCGCATGAAATTCTTCATGCGCCTACTCTATTCTATTTCAATCGAGTTTAATATAAATTTACGATATGATTTTGTTTTCTATTAAACAGCACAATTTTTTCGCCGATACAAAATGTACAGGGTAAATAAACGGTTCGGCAGAGGGGTAAATAAAATTGAAATTTATAACGAATCTGTTTATCAAGAAGACTAAGCCGCAAGAAATTAGCAAACCGAAGGAAAGTCAAAAACATAAAAAAAATGAAGAAGTTGCGGTAAGAAAAGGTGTTCTTGGTGAATACAAAATAGATATTCAGTTATCCCAACTTCCTAAGAGCTATCGGTACATAAACGATTTATTCATAAAGAATCCGAAATCCATAACAGGTTATTCCCAAATAGACCATGTGTTAATTACGCCTTATACCATCTTCGTTATAGAAACAAAGAACTATCAAGGCACCATTTACGGCCAAAAGGGACAAAAAAATTGGCTTATTAATGGCAAGTTCAAAATGATAAGCCCATTGGTGCAGAATTATGGTCATATAGAGTGTTTAAAATCTATTCTAAATAAGAAATATCACGAATCATTTATATCGTTAGTGTCTTTTACCAAGAGATGTACACTTAAAATTGATACTGAGCTAAGACATATTTCTTCGAATGAATTAGTTATTTATGACGTAGAACTGTCTGAGTACATAAATAGAAAGATGGCTGTACTAAAATTAATACAGACTGAACCGTTATTGACTGATACTGATATTGCCACGATATATCATAGTCTTTTGAAAGAAAACATAGAGGATATTGCAGAACGTCAAAAACATAACAACATTCTTTCTCAGTTGAAGGATAGAGTAAACGAGAAGGAAAGTGAGCACAGCAAGTGTTGTATTTGCAACAAGGTAGTATCCCAGAAGGTAAAAAACTTCTGCTTATCAAATCAAAAATTCAAAGGGGAAATCTATTGTTACGACCATCAGAAGCATAGTATTAGCTAAGCGTTCTCACTGGAAATATAAAAAGGATGGCGCTCATACTAGCATTAAACATATTCATTATCAATTCTCTTCGCGGAAATATTGGTGTCAGGCACCATCAAAATTTTGCATTGATCTCCCTTCATGCAGCATAATTATGGGGTGTAAAAGAAAACTGAGAGTGTATAATTTCTCTGTTTTTCTCCATTTATAAAAATCTACTACTTGATTTGTTTTGATATAATATATTATAATGAAACAATATCCATTATCAGCAACTGAGCCAGCGGACGACCTCTTATTTAGTGAGGATAACCGAAAGGCAGTACGAAGTTATTTGCAAAGAATCCTATTGGGTTCGGATAATAACGCTGATTACAAAAGGATCTCAAGACTGAGGTGTTTTTGTAATGAGCGTTTTTTTGTTTGTCTTTAAAAATTAAAAAGGAGTTGGCAGGATTGCATTACAATATAACTGAGATGAAAGAAATATTAAATATCGCTAATGAAAGAAGTCTTGTAGTAGATATAAGAACTACCTTTGTCGACTTTCGTTTTACGGAAAAGCAGAGGGTGGTATGTGAAACATTCCTGTTTGGACCGACTAAGAACAATGCCATTCAAGCACTCGTGTGTACACCTAAATCATGGATTTTGGTTAAAAACTATCTGAAAAGGGATAGAGAGATGGAACAACAAGTGATATCCCATATCAGTAACCTTATCGAGACAGGAAAGTTAAAAGGGTGGTATATGAGATCGCTGGCGGTAAATGGGTATTTGAAGGGATACCAAGCGAAACTATTGGCCTTTGGGCAATCTAATAAGCTGGAAAGATATATTAAACAGTTTGAAATGGAAAGTAAACTGAAGAAGTAACGCTGTAAAAAGGAAATAATTGAAAAAATAATTAGATATTATAATGTGATTAATAAATAATAAGCCTTAATTCCTTTCGGGGAGTTAAGGCTTTTTCTATTTAAGGAGGAAAAAATATGGGTTATAACAATTCTTCTACGTCAAAGCAATTGGAACTACTAGAAGGAGGAGTAGAATTGAAGAAACAGTCTGCAAAGCGAATAAACATTGTTAGTTTGAAATTAGTGAAAGAATCAAGCCTATTGTACAGGGAAAGAAGCATCGGGTCGCCTGAAGACGGATATAAATTGATGAAGCATTTCCTTGGTGACTTGGATCGTGAGGCATTTATAGTCATCAGCCTGGATACAAAAAACCAGCCAGTGTCGATAAACATATGCCATGTCGGCAGTCTAAATGCTAGCATTGTTCATCCAAGGGAGGTGATGAAGTCTGCGATCCTGTCGAATGCTGCATCAATCATGGTAGGGCACAATCATCCAAGTGGTCACAGTGCTCCATCCAGAGAAGACATAGAGGTGACGAAGCGATTGGTCGAAGCTGGAAGGATAGTGGGCATAGACCTTCTTGATCACATCATAGTTGGCGATGACAACTTCGTCTCATTAAAGGAAAAAGGATACATATGAAGGGAAGTGGAAAGGTGGGAGAGCTTGATTGGTTCGTAGAAACGCTACAATGCAATTATAAGGTTAAAGTTGATAGTGAACAGATAAGCTACGAAGGCAATGAACTGTACCTCGATGAAATCGATGAATCCCTAATCCCATCGGAAATGCTTAATGATCTACCTCAATCACTCCTATTTGAAACGATGCTGTACGAAGATGCATCGGGGACTGAGTGGCTAGGAGTAATTGCCTTGCATCCCCGAACTAATGAAGGGTGCCTGCAGGTAATTTTAAAAGATGGGGAACCAGTGCTTAGAAAAAGGAAAGAAAGGCAGAAAGATAATGACTAGATACCACAAAATTATTATGGATGGAGAATAGAAATACAGGGGCTACAATGAAGCGACTGGTTATTACGAGGATGAGACTTTGACCGAGGAGGAGCTAATTGAACAGTTGCTGGACGAAGTGGTGGATGAGGTGATAGAAATCGATAGGGGCAAGGTGGAAAGGGCCATATCTTGTATACCAGTCGATTATCAAAGAGACCTGGTGCGAACTTACCTGGATTACCTCGAACGAATTGCGGAGTGTTTAGATTAAACTCACGACATTTCTTCATGAAATCTCACGCCAAAACTAAAATCAATCTAGAACAAACCAGGCAAGCCTATTCTTACCATGTAATCTGGCTAGTTTTATAGACTAAAAACTCACGTCATAATTATATTACTGTCGGGAGTGAACTAGTCTCTTGAAAGGGGGTGAAAATAATGTTGGAGAAAATCATTGTACCTGTAATCGTTTCAGTTGCCACAGAAGTTGTCAAAGAACTAACTAAAAAGTAAAGTTTCAGATTTTAAAACAGAGGGGTGAAAGCTTGTGAAAGTATTTCCATGTTCATGTTGTCAGCAGATATGTACCAGTTTCACCGTGAAAAAGATCATATCCATCATCAAGAAATAAGAGTCATGAATGCCAAAAAAGCGTTCATGGCTCTTTTTCGTTAGGAGCGATACACATGAATGACCTTGTACAAGCTTTTCAACAATGGCTCAATGAAGAAGGACGAGCACCGAAAACAATTGAATCCTACATAGGTGACGTAAAGAGCTACCAACAGTTTCTATATGAGAAGGCGGTTGATGATGCCCAGCCGCTTTCTCGCTTTTCTTTTGTCCGTTATAAGCAATACCTTTTGGAGAGGCTATTGGCGGTGTCTACGATCAATAAAAAGATTAATAGCTTGAAAGTCTATAACGATTTTCTGCTAAAGAAAGCCATCATCCATGAAAGCTTGATTCAATTGAAACGAGATCGGGTCCAAATTGCCTCAGGTAGTGAACATGTGGTCACCGCTTTGTCGGAAGAAGAAGTAGAACGTCTTCTCTTTTACCTTGAGGATCACACAAAAGTTAGGATCCGTAATAAGCTCATGGTTTATATTTTGCTCTACACTGGTGTGAGAGTTTCAGAGTTAGTCAATATTAAACTTGCAGATATAGATATATTGACCGCAATACTGACTGTAAGAGGAAAAGGTGGAAAGGTTCGAGAGATTAGCATGCGTCAAGATGTTCTGCAATTGATAAAACAGTATCAACAAGGTGAACGTATTGATTCCCGTTTCTATGGAAGTGAATATCTGCTTGTTAGCCAACGATCCGAAAAGATGCATCGGGACTCGGTTCGGGATTGGTTAGCTAAAATATCGAATGAAATAGGTATCAAACTCCATCCCCATCTGTTTAGACATACTTTTGCAACAAGGCTGCTTCGAAAGGGAGTGGATCTTACCACCGTTAGTAAGCTAACAGGACATTCCACCATCAACATGACTGCCAAGTTCTTTATTCAAACAACACGACAAGAAAAGCAGAATGCGGTTGATAAATTGTAAATGTCCAAAAAGGCAGAGAGGAATTCGATTTGGTGTAGCGACAGAGTATGATGCAAAGACGGAAACTGGAATCGGCAGTCGTCGCCCCCTGTTCCAGCAACAACTTCTCCCAAATCGCGTGGTTTGAGAAAGGTGAAGGCATGAGGTCTCAGGCGGAAAATGGACGTCGATTTTCCTTTGATTCTGTCCGATTGGGAAGATGAATCAGAAAGAAAAGAAGAAAGGGTGAAAACGAATGAAAATGATTCAATGTATAGCGGATATTGAAGAATTAAAAGCAAGAAATACCATCCCTCTCCCCTACCTCCAAATGATCGAATCAGAATTTCTTAATTGGTATGAGGCAGAAGGATTTGATGAATCGCTCATTTCATTTCGATTGGGAAACCATTCTTGCATCTATCATTTAGAAAATAAAGAGGATACGAGTTTCATAAATAATAAGATCCACCAAATTGAATATATTGAAAATGGAGCAAGCAGCAGATTTTCGTTACTTTAGAATTGGCATGATGAACGATCACCAAATGAATGTAATCTACTTTTTGCAAGGTACACTCGAATCATCGTATGAAGAATGGCTAAAAAATTAGGAGGTAAACCATGTTTGAAGATCAAGGAAAAAGATATATGACTAGAAGCATAGCCGAGACCCTGCATATCGAAATACAATTATTTTTATGGAGCCTCCTTGATGAAAAAGTATCTAAAGAGGAAGAATTAGATTACCTACAGGTGTTTGAATTGTCCGTGAAAAACGGTAAGCAATGCATCATCCATCGACAGGAACAACCACCAAATAAGCAACAATGGATCGTTGAGCTTCAACATACAAAGCCTTTAAATTGCACGATCTGGTGTATGGATAATGGTAGTGAAGGGCAAATAATGCTCTACCCATCTGATTATTGATGAATCCTCCCTGCTAGGTTGCGGTTGAACATGCAATTAGGCAGGGATGGTTCATGTTTCCTCAGCATAAATCCCCCTCATTTTTTTCAACTTAATCCTCATACAGATATAAAAACAATAAAATAATGTGTTTATGTAGCGGTAGAATCTACAGCTATGTAGATGTAAAAGCGATATAGGGGGCTATGCCGATGTATGGTGAAAGACGAAAAAGAAACTTGAATTTATTAAGAGATAATCAACCGACTAAATCACAACGGTTATTGACAGATGAAGATGAATGGAATAAAGAGGGGAGTTAGAAGAAGGCTTTGAAGAGATTGAAGTTTACGAAGAAGGTGAAGATCAGGAAAGCGAAATGGAAGGAACAAAGCCATCGGTATTTCTTATTGATGGAAAACCGTTTGCGGTAAAGCAACAAGCAAAGAAACCGACATTCCAAGAGTCACACACAAGGATTACTACTTACCTGGAAAACAACCTCTATTCTATAGTGAAGATATTGCAGGAGCAAAACCAGATTGAATCGATTACCGCGTTCATTAACGAATCAATTAAACACTATCTTATGAAGAGGTTTCAAGAGAATTAAAATGAATATAGAAATAATCTAAATTACTATAAATTGATATTAAACTTAAGAAATGGTCGACCTATCTTTCATTTTGAGAGATAGGTCAAAAAAATATTTTATTAAATTAAATTCCACTAATAAGAAGCAGAGAAAAAAGTGTAATGGGGAGCAAGTACTGCCGATTAGTAAAAAAATGAGAAAAAGGAGTGGATAAACATGTACCAATTAAGCGAAGTGAAGAAAGAAAGATGGTTGACAGTATAAAAATGGTAGTTTACTATACAGGTAACAACTAAATCCAGTCATTATTTTGATTGTCGCAAACAAGGAAGCCTCTGGTAGACATTTTGTCATCACCAAGCTAACTCAAGTCACTATTCAGGAACCTTTTTAAAGGGAAGTCCTGCTACAGACGCCTTAGCGCAACAAAGATTTCAGTCATATAGGAACGGGATATTACTGCCCATTTCTATGAAATCTTTGTTTATGCTTTGGCGTCTTTTTGTTGTCTAAAAAGTCGCCAAGGTGAGGTTTGGTTGATTTTGAGAGGAGAGCTGAAGGATGAGAAAAAGAAGACAACAAATCACTGAGGTAATGAATGAAGAATTGGAAATTTTGGAAACGGACGAAATGGCAGTTGAAAAAGAAAAGGAAGCTGAATTAGATTTAGATCTCAATCTATATTTATCTGATGAAGATATAGATTTTGAACCAACAGAAGAAGAAGTGGGAGGTGATTTTAATGTTGAGCAGAACATGGTGGGGGATTTGATATTAGTAGAATCAGATGAATTGAAACATGATTCAACAGAGTATGACGATGTGAATCAAACGTTAAACCAACAAGAACAGCAAGATGAAATCGAGCTAGGTTTATCGGATCTTAAACCATCTGTATCGAGTGCTGTTAAGCGGACCGCACCTGCTGGAGTTTTAAGCATCGTTAATTCCAATCATGGAAAACGATTTTTAATTTCTTCAGGAATAGTTATGAATTTACAACTATTTGAAACTGCACAAATTGGTTATGCACCCAATTACATCGTGATTGCTGAGCACTTAGGGGAAGACTTTACTACGTATGGTTTGAAAACGGAGGGGAAGAAAATGGTAATTTACAGTACAGAGCTGGTCTATGAAGCAACAAACTTCCATCAATTAGACTTCAGTGATCGGACGTCAATCACTTTTTCTAAAGTAACATACGAGACAATCAATGGGAAATTGGTTGCGGTAATTCATATTCGGTAGATGCTTAGATACACAAAGACTTAAGGAAGCTGACATGCTTCCTTGGGTCTAGCAAGAATATGTACCTAACTGAACATCTATTAAGCGTAATCTGAAGGAGATGAACCAGATGTCAAACGATGATAACAACAAAAAACCAAAAAAGATAAAACAAACTGGATTTCGCGGAGGCGAGTATTACGGGGCAAACAACTACTATCGACTTTCTGCGAATCATCTTTATGTTAAAGATGAGGAAGAAGGAGACAATGGTGGCTATAAAAGAGTCAGTAAATACGTGAAAATTAAAAAGATCGAACAGGCGGAAAATACAAAAACTAAGTAAGAAAGGAGAACAAATACGACCGGGGACCGCTGAAAAGCTGCATTACCTATCTGGGGAGAATGGCGAACAGTCTTGAATAAACACGAAAAACTATCGAAAATTGAGATAAAATATACGCCATTTCTATTAGAGGGCTAAGGCTAAAGGATGAAAGGTTGATACTAATTGGACATCTATTTCAGGACCGGTTCAAAAGCGAAAAGGTTGATTAAGGAATTGCTCTTTGGATACAAACGCGATTTCTTCATAATGTTTGGCAGCATATGCAAGATAGAGTTTTGCAAACTTCTTTGACTTCTCGAGTTATTGAGAACAAAAGAATACAAAGTAAAACCCGCGTTAAAGGGGATTGTTTTTTTGATCATTTCTCGGTTGATATATGAGATATTTTCAATAATACTTTCCTTTTAATAGTATAATAGTAACAAGAGTGTGTAGAAAAAAAGGGTGATATATACTTCGTTATTATATACTGGGGTAAAATTAAATTCATAGATTAATCTAGAAACAGCATTTTGCGGGATAGAAAGAAGCCTTTATTTCCAGGTAGTAATACATATGAAAAAGTTCATGAGTTTTATCCTTTGTAGTTAAAAACCTATCAGAATTGAACATTGGAACCTTTCCTATCCAAATCATCCGTAAAGGTTACCGAATTGAAAAGCTGCATTATAGTAAACCTGCTTTGCTATCAATCAGTATCACCTTATTACTTTTTACTACTATTTTTATTTAGAAAAGGGGACATGCACTATTCAATTAAAAAAAATTATTCCAGTGGCTGTTGCATTATCATTAACAACCACACCAGCTTTAACCACCTTAGAAGGGGCAATGCCGATAGCATTCGATAGTAAAGCAGAAGCTGCTAGTTCAGTTGAAACAGAGATTTATAGCGTGAAGGCAAGCAAAGAAGCTCCGCTTTGGACTGACACAAGTTCAAAAAAGAAATATTTAGGAAAAACAAAAAGGGAGAAGCGCTCCAGGTTTTTCAATCTTCTAATGGCTTCTACAAAGTAAAATATGGTAATCGTTTTTCTTACATTTATTATCAAAATGCCGATTGGATTATTGAACAGCCTCAATATGATGTGAAAACAAACAAAGAGTCTCCACTTTGGACAGACACTAGCTCTAAGAAGCAATACATTAATAGTTTACCTAAAGGAACAACCTTAGAAGTAGTTCAAAATAAAAACGGCTTTTACAAGGCGAAATACGGTAATGGATATGTATACATCTATTACAAGAATGCAGATAAAGTAACCGAAAAGGTTCTATACAGTATAGAAACCAATAAAGAAACCCCATTATGGACCGACTCAAGTGCAAGTAAGCAATTCATCAAGAAAGTTCCAAAAGGGACAACACTATCAGCGGTTCAAAATGCAAATGGGTTCTTTAAGGTCAAGTATAGCAGCGGTTATGCTTATGCGTACTATAAAAATGCTGATAAAGTGACGAACTATACCAATATTCCTGGTGCTCCTCAAGCGGTAAGTGGGTATGAGTTACCAACAGGATCTTATGTTTATCCAGTTGATGCTTCAAAAGTCAATCAAGTAAAGATCACTAATACCTGGGATAAGAAAAAGAAGCAAATTGAGATTAATCAACTTGCCAAGACCGTAGGACTTTCGTCAAGTTTTGGAACATATTTGGATTTTGTTAGTATAAATAAAGATGTCCCGGATAGCCATGTTGATAATGTAACGCTTTATCAATTTTTCTATAGCAACAGTGTAATGTCAATTGGATTTGATAACCATCGTAGAATCCGTTTAGACCAAGGAGAATACATTCTCAAGGCGTTATTGAAACCATATTTCCCTAAAAGTTACAGCAAACTAGCAGAAATGTTTGTGAGAGATGGATATATGGACGGAGGAATGTATATGGATGATTGGGAAACCTATGACGGATTAAAAGTTAAAATGATTGGCGGAAAATTAAGGATTCGAAAGTAGAAAGAGGGATTTTAATAAATCCTTATTAAGAAAAGTTGCTTTTCTTTTTGTGATTGTTACCTTGCTATTCCCTCTAATTGCTGATTATGAATTTGGTTACGCTGAACCTGCTGATAGTGATAGTACTGACCTTGTTTTTAACATTTAATAGGTTAGAATATCCAAAAACAATAGATAGATTTAACGGATATTGAACAAAAAGAAGAAATTGTAATCAATTCATGGAAGAACCTAGAAGGTTATTTGCTAACTTCTGACGGTAGCAAAGTTATTCGTTTAGTAGATTCTGATTATATTGGACAGGTTCTAATTAATGAAGGTATTAACTCTTTTGTCATAAGTGTTAAAGACTCCATAAAAGAGGTGTTTTTAAGTGAACAACCTGCCATGAAAGTCATGAGGACCATATCAGTGCAAACAGCTGCCGCTTGTACAAACGGTGATTATGTTGACTACTTAGTAGAGGCTTTAGGGTTTCCAAGAATTACGAGTAAAATTAACGTAAAACTCCCGGTAACTGGATGCTCTTTACGGTATTTACAAAATTTGTTTCTATTCCCTTTTGAAAATGTCTCTGCTGTTATATAATGAAGTAAGAATTTCGAATAAGAAAGTGAGAAGATTCATTATGCGTAAGCACCTATTGTTATTGTTAACATTAATAGCTGTAATTATACTGGGATCAGCGTGTTCAAAAGAGGAGAGCAAAGCAAAAGAAAACTTTAATGAACAGCTGAAAGTGGTGGAGAATTTTATTGAAATTGCCTATTTCGATGAAGGGACTTATGAGGACTTTACTGCATTGTATGCAGATAAGGATAAAGTAAACTCAAAAAAAGAGTTTACTAATTTCAGGGAAAAAAATGAGCCCAAAGATATTTTTCCGAAAGACTATGAAAATGTTAAAGAAGTAACAAAACACTTAGTTGCTAAAAAAGTTGATAAGACTAATGTAAATGTTTATTGGCTGGAAAATCCCGATAAGGACAAGACAGAGTCAGCCAAGACCGTCTGGTCATTAACAAAAAAAGACGACAAATGGCTGTTGAATTAGAGAAGCGCTTAATTATATATGAGCCCCACTTCCAATTTGAGAAGAGGGGCTCATGTTATTTTCTAACGTAGGAACAAATTAAGAAAGGAAAAAAAGAGTGTTTCTCGAAATGATAATTGATGGGAAAATAGAAGATTATTTGGTTTAAAGAATACCGGGATATATTCGCACCGGATCAATACGCGGGCATTATGAAACAGAAGCAGTGATAAGCACTACAATCACTTATAATACTTAAGAATTTTTTTGTGGTGGTATTTTGACTTCTCATAAAGCCTGAAAAACAGAGCAGACGATATAGTCGAACTTAAGATTGTGTTATAAGTGAAAAACCAAAACTTATGCCATTCAATCCTTAATTGGGTGACCATGTTTTCCCCTCCATTTCTTCCTTTAAACAATATATAACATAGCTTTATGAAGGGGACATTTAATTCATGTTAATTATTTGTAAATATAAGAAAGAAAAGCGGAAGGAGCCTTTGTTGTCCTTAATAATTTGGAGATGGTAAACGATATGCAATAAAACACCAATATTTGAATGGAATGGAAGATGATTTTCAACAATAACAGCTTTCCAGTTGATTCATCATGACACAAGATGACTTGTCAATGTTATTCTATCTTGCTGTACGAGATTTCACCAATTTAAGGGATAAATCGATACCTATCAAAAAAAGATGGAGCCCTGCGAGTTTCCACAAGGCTCTTGTTTTGTTATAGCTGTTTATTCATTTTTAGCAGATTCGGACTGATCATTTTCCTCAGTAATCTCTGAGTCTGTTGGAGAATCTTCCTCTGCAGTATTCGGATCTGAAATAATATTTTCATTTACAGCTGGCTCAGGCTGTGTGCCAGCTTCTTTTACAACAATAGTTAAAATAAACTCTTTTGCTGTATTTCCGGCCTGGTCTTTAGCACTGTAGGTAATCGTGTAGGTTCCAGGGATAGTGGTATCAATTTCTTCTAGTTTTTCTCCATTTCCGTCTTTGATTGCTGCTGTTACTTCCACAAGTTCATCCACGTTGTCAGTTCCCGTTACTTCCGGAAGGGCAAACTCAGCGCCGTTCTCAATATTTATCGTTTGTTCTCCATCATAGTGCAGAACAGGTGCTTCTTCATCAGGGATTATTAAAGTAGCCTCATATCTTTCAAGGGTTGCCTTGTAATAATCTTGGATTAGCTTCTTAAGCTTTGCGTTATGATCGAATTTGGACAGATCTTTATAGGCTTTCTGTAAATAGCTTTCTGCGCGCGATTGATAAGTCGCAAATTGAGGGTTGTCAAGCCACCACTCAGCTTTTTCGATGTTGTGAACTGCCCAGGCTCCATGTTTAAGCAGTACTGCATGTTTCTTGTATGCGGGCTCTGTATAGTATCCTTTTAACGCGTAACGGGTATCGGCCTTGCCCCGATTCCATACCTGGCCAATTTTCTTTCTTGCATTTTGAATATCACGGTCAAAGTCGAAGTACAAGTTATTAATATCCCGCACATCTGAATAGGTTTTGCCTTTGACTTTAACCTGGTTAAGATCGCCTGTTAATGCTGTTTTCACTGCGCCGTCCCAATTGTTCTTATTCAGTAAATCGTCACCGGCCCAGCGTGCATAAATATATTTTTTAGCATTGTCCATATACTTCTGATTGTATTTCAGGTCGCCCTGGAGTTTAGTTTTATCGCTTCCTGTGTACGAAGCCAGCAGCTTTTCAGCCTTTGCTTTTGCAGCGTTTGCTTCATTAATTTTCTTTTGGACTGTGCTTGCCCAAACGGGCTCTTTAGAAGGTCCCTGTTCTCCAGTTCTGGAGAATTCTTTGTATGGGAGCCACATCTTGTGTTTTGCATCAGCTACGGCTTTTCTTATAGTTGTTCCAAGTCTGGCCTGATAAAGTTTTGATCCTTCCTGTGCCAGATAAAGGCCCACTGCTTTATTTTCACTCCATACACTGGTGAATTCGGAAACAGGAAGATTGGTTTCACCGGCATATCTGCCTATTTCAGGCGTAAAGCCAGGTCTTTTTTTGGCTTCTATGAACCAATCCGTAAACCCTCCTCCTGAAGGGTTTTTCCCGGGATATACAAGGGAGTAGCCTGTCTGCTTTCGAATTTCTTTTGCATACACGTGGTCCCGGTTGTAATTCTTGGTATTCTGCTTATAGTTCCAGTAAAGAATTTTCCCGCTGCTGTGATAAGCAATGGCCATCTCCGGATTAATTTCTTCGGTGAATTTCAGGATTGCCTTCGTTTCTGCTGCAGTTGCTGGTGCCTTTCCTTTGTAATTCTTATAGGTAGGTGAGACGGGACTTTTAATTTGTTTCCAGCCCGCATCATACTGGCGGTTTAGGTCCACCCCTTTTGCATTGGCTTTCCATCTTTTAAAGTTTTTGCTGCCATTATTCATATTAATAATAGCTTTATGGTCTTTTGAAGGGAAAGACTTCAATCCTTCCTGCTGAAGTGTGACTCCATCTGGGTTGACCATTGGCACAAACCAAATGGTAGTGGAGTCTAAGATTTTTTTAGCGTCATAGCCGTTGATCTTTTTCTTTGATCTATAGGCAATTGCGTACTGCTCTGCCATATACATATTCAGATTGGTAGTCAGCCATTCCCGGGCATGATGAGATCCGTTGATGAATAATGTGGCATCACCTTTTCCAACGGAAAAAGCGTAAATATTGCGGTTATATTCTGATTTCCCGATCACTTTTACTTTTACCAGGTCTGGATATGCTTGTTGAAGCTTTTTGATGTCTCTAACCATTTCATTATATGTATAGACTTGATTGGGATTAACGACATTGGATTGTGCATTTGCATCTTGATTCGAGAAAAGACTTATAAAAAATAAAATAAGACAGGTCATAATTAACTTCGGTTTTCGCATTCTTTTTCTTAGCTCCTCAAGTGATGTTTTTATTCTTGCAAAATACTGGATTGTTAAACAGCAGTCTTTTGATCCTTCTATTCAATATCACCACCTCAATTACTGTACAGCTCCTTGTATGCAATAATTTTTATTGCATATAGTTCTTCTTCGGTTAACTTGCTTTCAATTTCCTGCAGAAGTTCTTCTTTGGAGGCATTACCTTCCATGACTTCTTTTCGCATTTCGTTTAATTCACCTATGCCTACTTTTTCAATTAGCACTTTTGCTGCTTCTTCTTTCGTTTTAATAGGAAGTTTACTGTCATCCATCATTTCTGCTTCTTGAATAAATGCCTTTAATTCAGGGTCACTTTCAATTGACTTTTTCAACTCCTCCATTTGATTGCTGTTTTCCAATTCCCCGGAGACCGCTTCCATTAATTTTTCAGAAGCGATACTGATTCCGAAACGGTAGGCAGCAAAGCCTGCAATTCCCATTAGAATGAGAAGGATAACGGCCACTTTCATAAATTTCAACACTTTCACTCTCCCATTAGTATTCTTTTAGTTACCTATAAACATCTGAGTCCAATAATGGCCGTAAAAGCCTCCTGTAATATAGCCAACGCCAATCTCTGTGAAATCCCCGGATAAAATATTCCTTCTGTGACCTTCGCTGTTCATCCAGGCCTGTACAACGCTATCAGCAGTAGAATAGCCTGCAGCAATATTCTCACCGGCATACATGTAGGAAATCCCGAACGTTCTCATCATGTCAAAAGGAGAACCGTATGTAGGGGAAGTATGATCAAAATACTCATTTTCAACCATATCTGTCGATTTTAATCTTGCTGTTTTGGTCAGCTCCCTATTATAGCGTAATGGGAATAGTCCTTCTTTTTTCCTTTCCTGATTGACGAGTGTTATCACCTGACTCTCCAATTCATTCACTTTTTCGGCATTTTTATCGTATAAATAAGCATATCCCTTATCATATTTCACTTTAAAGAAATGGTTTGCATATTGAACAGCTTCCAATACAGTTCCTTCATTAATACTGTTGATATAACTTTTATCAGAACGGTAATCTGTCCAAAGGGGGGCATCTTTTAGAGCCCGCACTGTATAAAGCTTTTTTTCTGTTAATCGCTCTGCGTTCTTATAATGAATGTAGAAGTACTGCTTGCCCTCTTTAAGCTTATAGAAACCGTTTCCCGACTGAACAACGTCAGCTCTTACCCCTTCTTTAAGGCTTTTGATATAGCGTTTATTTGTGCCTTCTGCAGTCCATAAAGGAGCCTCTTTGGTTGTCCGTACAGTAAATAATGGCTGTTCGATGATCTTATCGGCATTTTTATAATAAATATAGGCGTAGCCATCCTGGAATCTGACTTTAAAGAAGCCATTTCCAGACTGTACGGCTTGAAATGTTTCAAGCTTCTTTGTACTGGATATGTATTTTTTTCTATTAGAAGAATCCGTCCACAATGGAGCTTCTTTATTTGTCTTAACGGAAAAAACCTCCGATTCTATTAGTTCATTGGCATTTTTATAGTAGATATAGAGATATTGCTGGTTGTATCTAACTTTATAGAAGCCATTTCCTGAATGAACTGTCTGAAGAATTTCCCCTGACTTTGTTTTGCCCATGTATTTCTTTCCGGAATCGGAGCTCGTCCATAAAGGAGCTTCTTTAATTGTCTTAATACTATATTTTTCAATTTCGGGAGCGTCAGCTGCATACACCGGGCTGATTCTGATGCATACAGTTAGAAAGAGACACCCTGTCAATATTAGAAGTAAAAGAAAAACATGCCATATGTGGAACTGTGCTTTCATATATTACTAATCATCCTCTCCTAATGAATAACTCTATTAAATCACAAAACTATCAATAATTTGTCATTTTCCTGGTCATTTTTTCAACAATTTGATAATTTATTCGCGTTTGTTTAAAAAAGGAAGATCGGAAATTAAATCTGAAAATTCATTCAATTATCATGTGGGATATCCTTAAAGTTTGAAGTGGTTCTGCGTAGGGAATAATAGGTTTGGAAAGTTAGTTGAACAGGAGGGACGATTGTCCTGTTTGTTATTTTGGGATAGCAAAATGGTTGTCTAATACTTCAGAGTGCAGTAAGCTAACACTACATAATATACACTAAATTGTTGATGATAGACATCATTTTCGATGGAGGGCAAAATGGCAGCATTCTTTTCCTCGATTCAATATAAAAAGGAACAAAACATAATTGAACTATCGGGCGAGTACAAAGAAAAATTGAAAGATGGCCAAAAAAAGCCTGCCGTTTTTTTGCAGGAGCGCGTTCTAATAGATGATTATTTCATTCCGAGGCGAATTTATCTGGATTGCGAGTGGGAGAACAATCAATTTAGGGCATCATGTTCTGTTGCTGAGATCAGCCATGAATTTAAAGAGAATCGGATCTGGGATTTCTATTATTCATATCGTACAAAACATGACAAAATAAAAGCCCGCCTTGGACAAAAATTAAATGCAGAAGACTTTCCAATAAAGAATCCTTTATATAAATTGACAGCATATATGACAAGTTTTGAGACTTTTGCATTTCATGTGAAAGAGAAAGAAACTGCACCTTCTATTTTAGAAGGCCACCTTGATGGAAGCACACTTGCTTTGACGATAGGGAATATAGAACAAAATATGGAAGCTCATTTGCTTTTCAAAGAAAGACTGCATCCTGACCTAACATATTATCAGACAGTCCATTCATATCCGCTTAACGAATTGAAACAGGGCGAATTTACAGCGGCTGTAGACCTGAAGGATATTGCTTCAGGAGAGGTTTCATACCCCAAATCGATTTGGGATGTATTTGTTAAGATCAAACACCATGATACTCAGACAGATGCTGAATATGTTTTGCCTTTAGCTCATAATCATCAATTTGCGGGAAAAAAAATCAAGGTACTGAATTATACTGAGGCCTATTTTTATCGTAATTATCAGAAAGCCCTTTCACTTTCACTTTCTGTTAAAGGTATACATACAAAGGCAGTTGGGGTCAAGATTGATAATCATACTGCAGAAATTACAGGGACGCTGGATAAGTTCCTGATAAAAAAAGCTGTATTACATAAGGACTCGGAATTTAGTCATGCCAGGCATCTAATTCGTGTAATGAATCTTGTTGTCCAGCAGGATGGGACAGCCTTCCGTTTGACAGTGCCATTTGAGAAGGTGCAGGAATCAATAAAACTTGGGGATGGAGATCGATTTGTAATAAGACTGGAGCTCTCTGATATGGAGGGCAGGACCGTTTTGAAAATGCCGGTAATAATTGATTCCTCTAATGACATTGAATCCCAAAAACCAGCTCTTTTCAGCAATGAATTTCATATGAAAGTAATAAGGAAAGATTCAGATGAACTGGCCTTTTTATGTAAAGAAAAGACATTAAAACCTCTGGATAACACTCTTAAGATTGCTGTTTCAGGTTCATGCTTCAGCAGATTGGCTTTTAGCTCAGCTGATTATTATAATCCAGGTTACAAAAGTAAATACGAACTTGTTTACACTCAATTCCATTCTTCAATCATCAGTTTGATGAGTAACCCGGTTGAGTTTCCTGAAAAGAAATTTAAAGGTTTTGACAAGAGAGAAGTTGAATATATCCGAAGTGACTATAAAAAGGATTTCTTTAAACAGTTAAAGGACAAGAAGCCGGACTTTCTTATACTGGATTTTTATGTAGATGGATCAAAAGATGTGCTGATGTTTGATGAGGAGCACTGTGTTTCCATGAACTATATGTTAAGAAGAAATGTTAATTATCTATATGAAGTGAAACAGAAAACAACTGTACTCACTCATGAAGATGTAGATGCATTCCTGGAAAATTGGGAAAAAGCTATCCGCAGCTTCTGCAAAGAAATTGTTAAGTATATACCTGAAGAGAGGATTATCCTTCAAAAGGTCCGGAAAACATCTGGATATTATTCAGAAGGAGATAAGCTGAAGAATTTTGCTGATGAAAAGGAAAATATTAAAAGAAGCAATTACTTATATGAGTATATGGAGAACTGTTTCCTGCAGCAGATGCCGGGTGTACAGACCATTGATCTGACCAGGAAAGCTTATTTTTCGCATTACGAACACCCTGAAAGTATAACACCAGACCATTATGAATCTGATTATTATAAGGATTACATGGCTCAGCTCAATGATGTGATTGTAAGGTCCCTGGTAAAGAATCCATCTATTTTGAAGAAAAGCAAGTTACCCAAATTCTGGCCATTTAGCTGATGAAATTATCAACCAAGCATGGAGCGATTAATGCTCCATGCTTATTTGTGTTATATATGGATTTATTTCCCTTTCCTAAAATTATAAAAATATGGTATTTTTGACCGATAATAAATGATAGAATAAAAAAGTCTATTATTTGACAAAAAATACTATAATAGGCTAAAAAATTCATTTTAATAAGGCGGTGGCTGAAAAAAATAATAAAAACCTAGCGGGATTTGTCATGAATGATTATGTCAATGGTGTAATTGAATTTCAAACTTCTTTTCGAAGTAGTGCGAAAGTCCAATGAAACTTCCAAATAATAAATTAGTTTTTCGGGGGAAATGATGAATAAAAATAGAAAATTCATTTGGTTTTTTTGTCTATTTCTAGTGGCTGGATTGTTCCTTAGTACAAATGATCAAAATACTGTGGAAGCAGCGGAAGCGAGCAAGGCTGGGATTATTGCATCCACTTCCTATGCGAACATATACCGGGGTCCTGGAAAAGCATTTGGCCTGTCAGGAGAAAGGGTCAATAAAGGGGAATTGGTATCAGTTTATCAAACTTCTTCAGGGTGGACCTATATAAAAAGCAGCCAAGGGTATGGCTGGGTGTGGGGAGAGTATGTAAAGGCCTCGTCAGGCATAGGAATTCTGAACAACTCGTATGCCAATCTCTATAATAATGCTGCTTCTGGATCAGGGACTAAAGGAAGAATTGAACAGGGCACTTCTGTTGTTTTTTTTGAGTCAGTAAATGGCTGGAAGCATGTTTATGCTAATGGTGAAGATGGCTGGGTATGGGGAGAGTTTGTATCAGCCTCACAAGGTATGGGGGTCATTTCTTCTTCCTATGCCAACCTTTATAAAGGGCCGGCGCAGAGCTATGGTACTAAAGGCTCGGTTAAAAGTGGCATGACAGTCGCTATAACCTCAGATATAAAAAACGGCTGGCGAAAAATCTATGTAAACGGGCAGGGAGCTTGGGTCTGGGATGGCAATATCGCAAAAGACTCCTTTGAGAATCCGAGTGTTGCAAAGATTAATAATCCGGGCTACGTAAATGTTTACAATAGCAAAGGAAAAACAAATGGAACAAAAGGCAGAGTGTTGAATGGTGAATATGTTACTGTTTTTCAGCATTCGGATGGCTGGGCATATGTGCAATCAAAGGATCTGGAAGGCTGGGTCTGGGGTGCATTTGTAACTGAATTAGCATTGGATGGAATGAATAAACCATCAGGTTCATTAGGACAAAAACCGGTGACTGCAAATGTAAATGTCTACAAGGCACCAGGTAAAGCTGAAGGCATCATCGGATCTCTGCCTAAAGGGGAAGTTGTTTCTTATTATACAAGCTATAGCGGCTGGAGATATATACATGCAGGTCACATTGAAGGCTGGGTCTGGGATGAGTTTATTAATACCTACTTAACTCTTGATCTGCTTAAGCCTTCCAATATCACTGCATATGAGGTTAATAGATATATTGAAAGCTATGAGAAGCAAACAGGAAAGAAAAGCATCATTGCAGGTAAGGGGCAGGCATTTATTGATGCGGGAAACAAATATGGAATTAATGCACATTTCCTTGCTGCTTTAACAATTCATGAATCCGCATTTGGAACTTCTAATCTTTCTTATGGAAAGTATAATCTATTCGGTTTGAAGGCTTTTGACGTGGCTCCTTTTGATGCTGCGCTAAGATTTAAGAGTGTAGAAGAAGGGATAACTTATGAGGCTGCGTATGTTCGCTTTAACTACCTTGTACCTTCGGGCGCTTACTTTAATGGCAGCCATCTTGGAGACAAACAAGCTGGAATGAACGTTAAATATTCCACTGATCCGCTTTGGGGAGAGAAAATAGCTAAACATATGCAAAATATGAAGGTTTATGATGGAAATTACTATAATAAAGTAAATTCTCAATCTAGTATTCTTTCTATGCCCCCTGTTCCTGACAATAAGGACAGCTACCCTGCCAATATAAAGGTTACTGCAAAGCAGCAGCTATCTTTATATGAAACAAAAGGGGGAGGGAAAATTGGGTATATTGCAAAAGGCAAAACCTTTGAGCTGCTGGAGAAATACAATAATTTCTGGCTGAAAATCAAGCTGGATGGAAAGCAATACTGGACATTCTTCAGTTTCTCCTACTTTAAGGATTATATGCAGGTGCATAACCTGATGCGTGCTGAGACAGCCGATAACACTGGCATAAAGGTATATCAGAATTCATCAGCTTCATCGCAGACAATTGACACACTGTCAAATAATACTTACTTCGAAGTGGTTGTGGATAGCGGAAATAATCCCGTAACAGATTCAACTAAGGGCTGGTATAAAATAAAAACCGCCAAAGGACAGACTGGCTGGTTACAGGCATCCAAAGCGAAGCGAATATATAATTAAAAATGTCTTAGGATACGCAAGCTAAAGAGATTAAGCCATGGAAGCTATTAATATCTTTAACACGTATTTGCTAATCAAGGAGGATATAATGTTTAAACATTCTTTAAAAGTATTAATTGCGTTATTAGTGCTGGCAATCACCGTAATAAGCCCAATGGCAACTCCAAATTCGGCTGAAGCATCTACAGCAGAATCAGAAGGTATTGTAACTTCAGGTTTTGCTAATGTTTACAGGGGGCCTGGCAAAGCATACGGTTTAACAGGCGGAACAGTCTCTAAAGGTGAATTGGTTACAGCTTACCAAGTTTCAAATGGCTGGACTTACATCAAAAGCAATAACGATTATGGCTGGGTCTGGGGAGATTTTATTAAACGTTCTTCAGGTACTGGTGTACTTACTGCATCTTATGCAAATCTTTATAAAGATTCCTATTCGTCATCAGGTACGAAGGGGCAAATTACACAGGGAACGGCTGTTTCTATGTTTGAAACAAAAAATGGCTGGCGGCATATCTTTGTCAATGGCGAGGAAGCCTGGGTCTGGGGTGAATTTGTTTCACCGGCAAATGGTCTGGGAACCATTTCGGCTTCTTATGTGAACTTATACAAAGGTCCTGGAAAAGCTTATGGAACAGATGGAACTGCCACTAACGGGACAACCGTGACATTTGCAGGTGTGAAAAATGGCTGGAGACAGGTTTTTATTGAAGGCAGGGAATCCTGGATTTGGGATAGCTATATTACAAAAGGAACTTTTGGCAATGTAACCGAAGGGGTTATCACGAATGCTTCTTTCGTTAACATCTACAAAAGTTCAGGTAAAAGCAATGGAATTAAAGGGCAGTTCAATAATGGCCAGGCAGTAATGGTTTTTCAAAATACTAATGGCTGGAGCTATGTTCAATCAGGCAACATGGCAGGCTGGGTGTGGGGAACCTATGTTACAGCTGAAAGTTCCACAGGAGTCATCAAAAACACTTCCTACGCAAATGTTTACAAAGATGCGCTTTCAAGCTCAGGCACTAAAGGAAGACTTGACGGGGGAACAGCTGTAGCAGTATATGAAAATAGCAATGGCTGGCAGCATATTAAGAGCGGTGATCTTGAAGGGTGGGTCTGGGGTGACTTCGTTGAGTCTAAAATGAAGATTGCCTCCGGATCGGACGGAATTGTTGCTGCAAGTGCATCAGCCAATGTTTACAGAGGACCTGGCAAATCTTATTCAACAATAGGATCGATTGCCAAAGGAGCAGAGGTGCACACCTTTAATCTCCATAATGGCTGGAGGTTTATCCAATCCGGCAGCATTGAAGGCTGGGTGTGGGGAGAATATGTAGACCGCCTAAGTAATATTACTGTGTTCCTTGATCCTGGACACGGTGATAATGACCCGGGAGGCATGGGGTACGGCATGAAAGAAAAGGATCTCGTTTTAGATATTGGTCTTAAAGCGAGAAACCTATTCGGCAATAGTCCTTTGAATGTAATGATGACTCGAACAGCAGACAAAAGTGAAGTAACATCAAACGGCACGACCATCACAACAAGTGATTCACTAAGGCTCCGTACAGGCTTTGCCAAAAAACATACAAAGTCAGGAAATGACATTTTCATCAGTCTGCACACAAATGCGTTCAATGGCAGTGCAGAGGGAGGAGAAAGTTATTATTATCAATCTGCTGTTAACCCATATAGTGCGGACAGCAAGCTTCTGGCTGAAAGCATACAAAAGAGATTGATTGAATATATGCAGCTTAAAGATAGAGGCGTAGATCATGGGAACTTTGCTGTACTGCGTGAGAATATTATGCCAGCTTCTCTCATTGAAATGGGCTTCATAGATAATGAGGGCGATGCAAAAAAATTAAAAGAAGATTATTGGAGATTGCAGGCGGCTAAAGCAGTCTATCAGGGTACATTGGATTATTATGAAAGAAAAGGATTTAATGTTAACCCGTATAAACTAAAATAGTATAGTAAAGAGCCTCATTTCCAACTAAACGGATTGAGGCTCTTTTTAAATGCAATAGGCATTATATCTGTTTCGGCAGCTGCTGTCTCTATTTCAAGTCCAAAGGAATAAATGGTATATTTTTCAAATTGAAATGTTTGCCATTTAGTATTACAACTAAATTAAAAAGAATTAGGGAAGAGCGGTGTATTTATTGAAGAAAATTAGATTCATATTCTGTAAGTTAACAGTATTGTTTATGTTTATTTGTTTCCTGGGAAAGCCAGTAACACCTCTTGCGGAAGGAAGTGAAATTCCGTCTGATACAAAAGATCAAATGCAGATACCTCTAGAGGGTAAAGATATTGTTCCTCAGGAATTAATCGTGAAGTTTAAGTCGTCTGTATCAAGTGAAGAAAAAAACAACATACTTAAATCGGTTGATGCTATAGAAATCTCCTCATTAAAAAAAGGGGCGTTTTCATTAGTAAAAGTATCTGGAAACTTGGCTATTCAAGATGTTCTAAAAGTTATGAGGGGTTATAAGTTAATTGAATTTGCTGAACCTAATAGGCAAGTCAGAAATGCCTATATACCTCAGGATCCTCGTTATGGAGAACAATGGCATCTGGAAAAAATAAAGATGAAGGAGACCTGGAATCATACAATGGGCTCATCAGATATAAAGGTAGCTGTAATTGATAGTGGAGTACAGCTTGACCATCCGGATTTAGCTGGGCGGCTGATTGATCCTTATGATGTGATTACAGGCAGTTCCACTTTCACTCCAGATGAACATGGGACCCATGTAGCAGGTATAATAGGGGCTAACCTAAACAATATCGGTGTAGCTGGGATCGCATCCAATATTACGATAATGCCGATTAATGTGTTTGAAGGTGATGCCGCAGATTTATTTAGCATTGTTGAAGCAATCCATTATGCGGCAGACAATGGTGCGGATATTATCAATATGAGCTTTTCCTCAAATGCCTATAGTCTTGTTATGGAACAAGCTATTGAATATGCAGATTCAAAAGGCGTCCTGCTTATTGCTGCAGCGGGAAATGAAGGCAGTGAAACCAAGACGTACCCTGCAGCCTATGAGCCGGTTATAGCGGTTAGCGCAACTGACAGCAAGGACAAGCTAGCCAGTTTCTCCAATTATGGAAGCTATATCGATATTTCGGCTCCTGGAAGCGGTATATTATCTACTGTTCCAAATGGTGTTTATGGATACATGAGTGGAACCTCAATGGCTGCACCTGTTGTTTCGGGAGTAGCAGCATTAATCTTATCAAGCAATCCAAAGTTAAATGCAGATGAAGTCAGGGAAATCATTCTTGCTTCCTCAGAAGATCTTGGTAGTCCGGGGAAGGACATTTACTTTGGAGCAGGTAGGATCGATGCGCTTAAAGCGATTATTAAGACATTACCGCCAAAGGATCTGCTGATTGTTTCTCATCCTGAGTTTTATATGAATGGCAAGAATAAAAATATCATCTCAGTCAATGCGCCGTCCGGAAAAAAGGTGGGCCTCTATATTGAAAATTCCAATCGGCAGATGATAAAAAAATTGGCGGCTAAAGACAATTGGAGTGGCGGAGAGATTATCGCTGAATGGGATGGTAAACAGGGAAATGGCTTATACGCATATGGAGGCAGCTATAAAGTAATAGCAGCAATATCGGATGGTTCCACAAAAACTTTCCATACAGAGGATATAAAGATTATTGACCAAATCAACCCAGCTGTAAAACTGTCATCAAAAAAATAGTATTCTCCAAATCACAGATTGAGAATTTGAAAATACCAATTGAGGTAAATAAATATGGAATGATTACAGTAAGAATCTACAGTGAAGATGGAAGGGTCGTCCGAAATCTGGCACATAAAAATATAACCTCCCGGAAAATGAATATCTTATGGAATGGTAAAGATACTAAGGACAAGATTGTTAAAGATGGGACATACATTGTCAAAGTAATAATGGTAGATAAAAATAATAAAAAAGCGTCCAGGCAGAAGAAGATTGAGTTTCGGGGTGTTCCTGTTGAGCTAAAAGTTACTAAACAAAATAAAAAAAGGCTGCAGCCTATCGATTTAGTATTGATTTCCAGTTCAAATAAAAATAATTATATGAAGACAGCGAAGCAGGATAAAAATCTGGGAGGTAAGTATTTATCGGAAACTCCTTTTTATCTCATGACCCCTGGACGAGAGTACCCTCAACAAGTAATGAGGAAGGAATTTCAGAAAAAATGGATGGGGGACTATAAAACTCTTTCAGCTAACTTCTTCCTATACTATTCATTTTATAAAACTGGCAGTCCGGCAACTATAGTAATGGTAAATTTGAATGAAGTAAAAATAGGTAAATATTAACACTAAACCAAATAAAATCCTTTATATGATATAATTTCACTAGTATGTATATGCCTAACGGGAGAGAATAGAATGATTACTAAAGTGAAACAAATATTTGATAATAGTTCGAAAGAATTAAAAAGACTTTCCAAGCTTGTTGAAGAAATTAATAGGTTGGAAACTGTCTATGAACAGCTTTCCAATGGCCAGCTTCAGGCTAAAACCAGCTTCTTCAAAGAAGAATTAAAAAATGGAAAAACATTGGATGATATAAAGGCAGATGCATTTGCTTCTATAAGGGAAGCTGCAAGGAGAGTACTGGGCTTAAGGCATTATGATGTTCAGCTTATCGGAGGCTTAGTACTTCATAACGGATGCATAGCACAAATGAATACAGGAGAGGGAAAAACTCTTGTTGCCACTTTGGCAAGTTATCTCCATGCACTATCCGGAAAAGGGGTACACGTCATAACTGCCAATGAATACCTTGCTCGGCGTGATAAGGAACTTATGGGGCAGGTCCATGAATTTATGGGCCTGACTGTAGGCTTAAATATTTCACAGATGGATCCAGCTGAGAAAAAGGAAGCCTATAAAGCTGACATTACATATGGAACAGGTACAGAATTTGGTTTTGATTATCTAAGAGATAATATGGTTACATCCATAACGGATAAAGTGCAGAGAGAACTTCATTTTGCTATTGTTGATGAAATAGACAGCATATTGATAGATGAAGCCCGCACCCCTTTAATTATTGCCAACAAAACTAGTGAGGGTGCGGACCTGTTTAATATTTCAGCTCTTATAATAAAGTCCTTTAAGGAAGCCGAAGATTATGAAATGGTTTCGGAATTGAAACAGGTTTTTCTGACAGAAAAGGGAGCATCTAAAATTGAAGCGGCTTTTGGAATCGAAAACCTTTATGATGCTGATCATCAGGCCCTGCTTCATAATATTATGCAATCTCTTCGCGCCTCGGTACTCATGAAATTAGATGTGGATTATATTATTAAAGATGGAAAGATTATTTTAATAGATAAATATACGGGAAGAGTCATGGATGGCAGGACTTTCAGTGATGGTCTTCACCAGGCAATTGAGGCAAAGGAAGGCCTGGAAATAACAGAAGAAAATACAACACAGGCAACAATTACGGTTCAAAATTATTTTCGCATGTATAAAGGCCTATCTGGTATGACTGGAAGTGCCATTCCTTCAAGACGCGAATTTCAGGAAACGTATAATTTAAACGTGATTACGATTCCACCCAATAAGCCGATCCAAAGACAAGATTTAGAAGACATGGTCTTTGTTGATTCAGTTTCCAAGTTTAGAAAAATTGTTGAGGAAGTAAAGAAATTTTATCAGTTGGGCCGTCCCGTGCTAATTGGGACAACGTCCATTGAACAGTCTGAAAAGCTGTCGGGTATATTGAAAGGGGCAAAAATACCCCATCAGCTGCTCAATGCAAAAACAGAAGAAGATGAAGCGAAAATCATTTCACTGGCTGGACAAAAAGCCCAAGTGATGATAGCTACCAATATGGCAGGCCGCGGAACAGATATATTATTGGGTGAAGGAGTAAAAGAGCTGGGCGGACTCCATATTATTGGAACAGAAAAGCATGAAAGCAAACGAATAGACATGCAGCTTAGAGGAAGATCTGGAAGGCAGGGAGACCCAGGTTCTTCTCAATTTATTATTTCTTTGGAAGATGATCTGTTCCACTACTATGATGAAACTGAAAAAGAACGTTTCCAAGCTAAAATAAAGGCAAATGAAGAAAACCTAATTCTCTCTCCGGATCCTGTGAAATTTGTAAGCAGTGTCCAGGAGACTATTGAAAATATGTATTATTCCAGCCGGAGTCATCTCCTGAAGCTTGATTCCGTCCTTGACCAGCAGAGTAAAGTCGTATACTCAAACAGAGACAGAATCATAACCCTCCCGCCTGCGGAAATATTTGATGAGCTTTTAGATTATATGGAGAATTTTATTAATAGATCTGTGGGGTCCTATTTCTCTGAAGAGGAGGAACCCCGCAGTCCAGAAAGATTGATTCATGAACTGTCTCTTGTTTCAATTGATTTGGAATTGTCCCATGACAAGATTGCAGATTTTGAGGAGAAGGAACTAACTGTGCTGATTCTGGACAAGTTTCAGGAAGTTCGCGAGTTCATTTTGTCTTACAAAGAGAATGAACCTCTTGGAATCCAGCTAAAGCATTTCATTCTTCAGCATACAGACATGTATTGGATCCAGCATCTGGATCAGTTAAGCCATATGAGGGATGGAGTCCAGCTTAAAGGCTATGGGCAGGAAGATCCCTACAGGCTATTCGAAAAAGAAGCTTTTGAAAGATTTAATGAGTTAATAAGCAAAATAGAGTCCAGCGTAAGCTTTAGTTTTATGGAGTATCTGCAGAGTGAACAGGCTGCACAGATAGACAGTGGAGAGGAAGATGAGTAATGGGCATATTTCAAAAAAGGAAAAAATCAGCTGAAGCAGAAAGTCCAGCTCTTCAAAGAACGGAAGAAAAGCCTAAAATGACCTTATATTTTCATCCTGACATGGTTCTGACCAGTCAGGAAAAATATATTTTCCAGTTTTATCATCAAAAGCTGCCGGAATTAAAGCCCAATCAGCTATCAATTTCTGGAGTTAAACTAGAAGAATATAACGATAGCTTAGTCGTTACAGCTTTTTTAAGAAATAGCTTAAATAAACCTGTTAAATTTGATAAATTAGACCTTCTTCTGCTCGATAGAAAGAATCAGCCATTTGCTAAAAAGACTTTTGACATGTACGAACTTGTTGAAGTGCCTGCTATGACAAGTGTTCCCTGGAAGTTTTTCTTTGAAAATGAAGCTCGAATTACCGATGCAGTGCCAAGTAATGATGAATGGCGAATCGCCTTTGAACTGAAGCAGGAAAAGAAAGGGCCTGCAAAGCCAAGACTGGAGTTAGAGGACAGTTGGGAAAAGCAGTTATCCCCTGAAAAGAAAAAGGAGCTTGAAGATATGATCAGAAATCTTCCCCATCTTAGTCCAGGGGAAGTTAACTTCATGGGGTTAGAGGCTAAATTCACTGAAGAGAGATCATTAGCTGTATCAGTATTGATCCGGAACGGCAGCGAGAAAAATATATCGTTTGAGCAGCTTCCATTAATAGTTGAAGATGCTCAAGGTGATGTAATAAGCAAAGGAGGATTCAAGTTAACTGATTTTGAGGTGAAAGCTGGAACTTGTAAGCCGTGGACTTTTATCTTTCCATCTGACCTCATCCTAAAAGAGACGCCGGATTTGAGTACATGGAAGATATACCCTCCAAAATCATAAATAAAGCAAGCCATTTGGCTTGCTTTTTAGAGTTTATACGAAGTCTGGCCAGTTAACTTGTATTTCATCCCCGTCAATCTGTTCAAGGGTCCGATATTTTAATGGCAGAAGCAGTTCTTCTTCCTTGTTAAGAAAAGATTTGGCGATTTCAAAAGGAATGAGATCGTATTGATCTTTCTTTTCGGCAATTAAGTAAGCGCCGGAAAGCTTTCCTTTTTCGTTAAATCCAGGGTAATAAAAGCCGGATAATAGGTTTTGTCGTTTGCTTCGAGGACAGCTTTTGCTGTTACTTTTCCGCCATCTTCTTTTTCTACAGAGAGGTTGCTTGTGTTCTCCAATACTTTTATTGCCCACCCCTGTTTTTTATAGCCGCCTATCACTTTTGGGGGATTGGCGCTTAATTCCGATAGTAGATTGCTATTTGGTTCGTTCTTATCCATATCTTGTAATACTCCCTCCGATAAATCTCGTGAATATTAGTCAAGTGTTAATTGAAGGCAAATGTCTTTAAATCGTACCATAATTGTAAAGTTTGTACAATTTTTTGCGTTCTATTTAAATTTAGTATAAGATTTGCTTGATAACAATAATAAAATATTACCAAAAATTAGATGAATATTTAGCAAATTAAGGTTTTAGTCGGAAATATATGGATTTAAATTTCCATAAATTTCTTTATGGGTATAGTATTTGTAATTTAAATGTAAAATTGATGACTTTTACATAAATTTACTTGTGAAGTATGGGTAAAGATATGTTAATCTTAAACTTGATAAAAAACTGCAGAATATTTTACAATAATTTCACATAAACTTTTTTAAATTTAGGAGGCTATTATAGTGCAAAAAGTAAAAAAAGCTATTATTCCGGCAGCAGGATTAGGGACCAGATTTTTGCCTGCAACTAAAGCGATGCCTAAGGAAATGCTACCAATCGTTGATAAGCCGACTATTCAATATATAGTAGAAGAAGCAATTGAGTCCGGAATTGAGGACATTATTATTGTTACTGGTAAAGGAAAGAGAGCAATTGAAGATCATTTTGACTACGCTCTTGAGCTAGAGGATAATCTGGTACGTAAAGAAAAATTTGATCTTCTTGAAAAAGTGCGGCGCTCTTCTCAGGTGGATATTCATTATATCCGTCAAAAAGAGCCAAAGGGTCTTGGACATGCTATTTGGTGCGCCCGAAAATTCATCGGCAATGAGCCATTTGCTGTTCTGCTTGGTGATGACATCGTTCAGGCTGAGACTCCTTGCTTGAAGCAGCTGACTGATTTATATGAAAAAGTAAATTCATCAGTGATTGGAGTCCAGCAAGTTCCAAAGCAGGAAACAAACCGATACGGTATAATTGATCCGGTTAAACAAGATGGAAGACTATACCAGGTGCGTAACTTTGTTGAGAAACCGGCAGTAGAAGATGCGCCTTCCAATGTAGCTATCATGGGAAGATACGTATTGACACCTGAGATCTTTGACATTTTAGAGGGCCAGGAAACCGGTTCTGGCGGGGAAATTCAATTAACTGACGCCATCCAGAAACTAAATGGGTCTCAAAATGTATACGCCTATGACTTCGAAGGTATCAGATATGATGTTGGAGAAAAATTCGGCTTTATTAAAACTACGATTGAAATGGCTTTAAATCGTGCTGACCTGCGCGAAGATTTGTTGAACTATCTTCAAGATGTAGTTGAAATCCAAGCTGTTTCAAAAAAATAGCGAGCTTGCCATAATGCAGGGAATAAGACTGTCAGTTTAAACAGGCAGTCTTATTCTTTGTTTTACCTGTAAGTGTTTATATTGTATCCTGTATAAGGGTGAACTATAGGACTGATATTAATATAAAGAAAAAAATCTCTAAGATATGAAGGTGATGAAATGATCTTAGTTATCGGCGGTGCCGGTTATATTGGGTCACATATTGTGAAAGAACTACTGGAACAGGGAAGAGATGTAATCGTTTTAGATAACCTTACAACAGGGAAACGGGATGCCGTGGATCCGCGGGCAGAGTTAATCGAGGCGGATTTAAGCGATAGGAAAGTTCTGAAGGAATTATTTCAGTCGAAACCTATAGAAGCTGTCATGCATTTTGCAGCAAACAGCCTTGTTGGAGAGTCAGTTAACAAACCCTATAAATATTACGAGAATAATGTCGGCAAGACGATCATCTTGCTGGAGGAAATGAAAGAAGCGAATATTAACAACTTTGTTTTTTCCTCCACTGCAGCGGTATACGGAATTCCTGAAACCGATTTAATTAGTGAAGATCTTGCGACTAAACCGATTAACCCTTATGGGCGTTCAAAGTTAATGGTAGAGCATATTTTGGAAGATGCTTTTCAGGCTCATGGATTAAATTATGTCACGCTCCGCTACTTCAATGCTGCTGGTGCATACCATACGGGTGAAATTGGAGAATCCCATGATCCCGAAACACATTTAATCCCAATCATTTTAGGTCATTTACTTGGTGAGAGAGAGTCAATCTCTGTTTTTGGAACCGATTATCCTACACAGGATGGAACATGCATACGAGATTATATACATGTAAGCGATCTGGCATCTGCCCACATTCTGGCTGTAGATGCTTTAATTGATAAGAAAGTGGACAGAAGAGTTTACAATCTGGGAAATGGTGCAGGATACTCAGTTAAAGAAGTAATTGAAGCATGTCAGGAAGTAACCGGCATCCAGGCAAATGTTGTTGAAAGTCCAAGGCGTGCCGGAGATCCGGCAGTACTTGTAGCTTCTTCAAAAAAGATTAGAGATGAACTAAACTGGGCTGCGAAATATGACCTTAATGCCATTATTTCAAGTGCCTGGAATTGGCATAAAAATAGAACTTATTAATTGAAACAGTGAGAAAAGAAAGGGATGTTCCATGATTGAACCACGTCCTAAAGTCAGTGTAATTGTACCTGTCTATAATGTTGAGAAGTATCTGGAAGAATGTTTGGATTCAATTGCTGCACAAACATTAACTGAAATAGAAGTTATTATGGTTAACGATGGGTCGACAGATTCAAGCGGAGAGATAATGGATCGCTATGATGAAATGTACCCTCACTTTAAAGCATACCATAAGCCTAATGGCGGCTTAGGTCATGCCAGAAATTACGGCGTTCAATTTGCAAAAGGTGAGTACCTCGTCTTTATCGATTCTGATGATTATGTAACCAGGAACGCATACAGGATGATGTATGAATCTGCAATTGAAACAGGATCTGACATTGTTATTGGAAATGTAAAAAGATTTAATTCTACTAAAGAGTTTGCTTCAGGCCTCCATAAAAAGGTCTTTAAAGAAACTATTCTCAATACCCATATTACAAAAAATATGGAGCTTATATACGATACAACTGCTTGGAATAAATTGTTTAAGAAGTCATTTTGGGATCAGCATCAATTTAAATTTCCAGAAGGCATATTATATGAAGATTTGCCGGTAACGATCCCTGCTCACTTTCTTTCGTCATCAACAGATGTTCTGGGAGATGTAATCTATTACTGGCGTGCAAGGGATGGCGGTGATCGCTCCATTACGCAGCAGCGTGACCAAATAGTGAACTTTACCGACCGTCTGGCAGTACTGAAGATGGTAGATGCCTTCTTTGATAAAATGGATATTCAAGGCGAACTTCGCGAAATGAAGGAATATAAAGCACTCAGCTTGGATATTCTTTTATATTTGAATGGTCTGGATGAAGTAGGGGAGGAGTTTCTTGATGTATTTGTGCAGGAAGTCTCTCAGTATCTGGAAGATATTCCTCCTCAAGTGATTAATCGATTAAATGCGATCGACCGGCTGAAGTATTATTTTGTAAAACAAGGTGACAAAGAAAAACTTCTTGAAGTTATACAATTTCAGAAGAACGAAATGAAAACAACCAAGGTTATCAAAAAGGGTAATCATTACTATGGAGATTATCCTTTTAGAAGCCAGCTGCCTGAATCACTTTACAGGATGGATGATGAGCTGCAGGTTGTAAGGAAAATTGAAGCTGCCAAGTGGGCTGGAAGCAAACTTACAATCAAAGGATATAATTATATCAGCAAAATGGATATGAAAAAGAAAAAACAGGTTAAGCTTGAAAGCTATCTATTAAATCCTGAAACAGGTGAGAAGGTTACAATTCCAGCTGAAGTCTCAGTTAGAAAAGATATTACCTTTAAAAAGGGTATCCGGATCAGCAAAAGAAGCCCTCTGAAAAGGCTTTATAATTATGATTGGTCAGGTTATGAGCTTGAGATTGACTTCGCTAACCAGGACATATCCGATTTGGGAAAGGGCAAGCTTGAGCTTTGGTTTCAACTCACCGTCGATAATATTATGCGCGAATTCAGAGCAGGCGGTCCAATAGCAGGTAAGAAGCCGAGACCAACATACAACACTGGGACAGGGCAAAGGGTATTCCCTAAATATAATAAGGCCTGGGATTTAGTGATTGAAGCGGATGTACTGTCTTCTGTTATTAATGAGCTGCACATCAAAGATGATCAGATCCATATTAATGGACAGACTATTTATGATGTTGATCGTTCAATGCTGACCTTGGTGAACTATTCGAGGGGATCAAGAATTGACTTTCCGCTATCAAAAGCATCAAATGTCAATAAGCATGGGGTCGACTTGGCTGGAAATGAATACAGTGCAACAGTGCCAGTCGGCTTGATAAACGATGAAGAGCAGGCTAACAAGTGGATTGGGTATATTAAGCATGAAGGCGAATTAATGCCGTTAACAGTACTGAATTATATAAAAAAGAGCAGTGCTCCATACGGGCAGAAAGAAATACGAATTCAAACAAGCCCTGCAGGGAACTTAAGTATTAATTTCCAAAATGTATCCCCTTATCTTGATGAATTGAAATTTTCAGATAATAAGTTGTGCTTTAATATTGAAGTATACAATAAATTCTTTAACATATTTGAGAAAATTGATGAAATACAAGTACTTCTTAAGCACTCTGAAAGCGGCAAAACATATGCAATCCCATACAAAACCCGGGATGCCGGTTCGTATAAATATTTGGACTGTGAATTTGATCTTCTCAGTGAAAAAGGTTTAGCCCTTATGGATGTGGGAATATGGAAGCTTTATCTGGAAGCCTCTGGTAATGACAACCATGAGCCAAATTTAGTAAGAAAAAGGGTACGTCTTGATAAGAAAGATATTAAATTCGATAAACATATTGTCTCTGGAATTAAATTAATTCCGTTTAAAACAAGGGAGGGCAATTTCGCAATAAAATCCGTTCTTCATTGGGATTGGATTGAAAGAGGTCCCCGCCGCCAGGAGGTAATTAAAAAGGTATTATATCCCTTATTCAGATACTTGCCTATGAAAAAGAAAACGGTAGTATTCGAAAGTTTTTGGGGGAAATCTTATAGTGATAATCCGCGTGCCATCTATGAAGAGATGGAGAAAAACGGTATGGATTATAACTATATTTGGATTTTAAATAATGAAAATACTGATATAGAAGGAAGAGGCAAAGCAGTCCGGAAAAATTCCTTGAAGTATTATTATTACCTGGCAACCGCGAAGTATTTTATTAACAATGCTAACTTCCCTGACTTCTACGAAAAACGGGATGGGGCAATAGAAGTCCAAACTCTTCATGGTACACCGCTTAAAACCATGGGTCTGGATGTGCCGGGAGAAATCGATACTGAAGAGAAAAGGAATAATTTCTTACGCAGATGCGGAAGATGGGATTATCTAATATCCACGAGTGATTATGTGACGAATCTCACCAGAAGATGCTTCTTATACGAAAAAGAGATGCTCGAAGTAGGATTTCCTAGAAATGATAAGTTGTTCCGGCATGATAATGAGAAAGACATCATGAATCTGAAGGAAAAAATAGGCATACCTCGTGATAAAAAGGTAATCTTGTATGCTCCTACCTGGCGGGTTAAAAAGGCGTTTAACCTGGAGCTGGAAGTGGATAAGATGCAGGAGCAGTTGGGAGATGAATATGTTCTCCTGTTGAGGCTGCACTATTTTGTCGCTAACTCGATTGATGTATCGAAAAATAAAGGCTTTGCTTATGATTTATCAAATTACGAGGATATTCAGGATTTGTATCTGATTTCTGATGTAATGATAACGGATTATTCCTCTGTAATGTTTGATTACGCTATTCTGAATCGTCCAATGCTGTTCTTTACTTATGACTTGGAGCTCTACAGAGACCAGTTAAGAGGAATGTATATAGATTTTGAAAAAGAAGCACCAGGTCCTTTGGCACGTACAACTCAGGATCTGATTGATTCCCTTCAAAATATGAACACTCATAATCAAAAGTATGATGAAAAAATGAAACAGTTCAGGGCTAAATACTGCCAGTATGACGATGGACATGCCAGTGAAAATGTGATAAATAAAGTATTTGAAAAGAATAAGTAAAACAAGAGCAGCCGTTAATAGCGGCTGCCTTTTTTATACTTGAATTCCAGTAAACTTCCATGTGATCAAGTGGCATTAAATCGAAAGATGATGTATAATTTAGAGTGTTGTATGTAAAAAAATGTAGAATTTTAGCGTAAAAATAGATAAATGGGTATACCTGCTTTAGATAATCTCTTGAATAATCCTGATAAAACCTTTACAATGATTTAGGACATGCTTACACAATTTTTAAGATTCTTTTAATTGTTAAATCTGTGTAAAGCCTTTGTAAAAGAAAACAGTTATCATACAAACTAGATTAATAGATATTAGAAATATAGGAGGAGATACAATGCGTAAAGTAATCACTTATGGAACGTTCGATTTACTCCACTGGGGTCATATAAATATCCTTAAAAGAGCCAAGGAACTTGGTGATTATCTGATTGTTGCCATTTCTTCTGACGAATTTAATGCCCTGAAGAATAAAAAGGCATATCATAGCTTCGATAACAGAAAAATGATACTTGAGTCAATCCGCTATGTCGATGAGGTAATAGCTGAAGAAAACTGGGAACAGAAAATTGAAGATGTTACTAAGCATGATATTGATGTATTTGTCATGGGCGATGATTGGGAAGGTAAATTCGACTTTCTAAAGGATTATTGTGAAGTGGTGTATCTTCCCCGTACTGTAGGGATCTCTACAACAAAGATTAAGAAGGATCTGTTAAAAGTTAATAATGGTTAGGGAACTGGCAATTACTGTCTACCTATTCATTTTTAAAATACTTTTTAATCTATTTAAACTATCTCCTTTAAAGAACAAGACCGTTTTCGTTGTTACCTTTGGAGATAACAGCTGGTATGTATACAAGCAGTTAAAGAAAATGAAGTATAATGGCGAAATTGTCTTCTTAAAAAGTAAACGAAGCAAGTTAAAAATAGAGAACAGCAATAATGTGAAAGTATATAACTTTGAAACGTATCAAATATTTGATACGTTTTTCTCAATTTATCATTTAGCAACTGCCAGAAAAATTTTTGTTGATAATTATTATGGATTCTTATCTGCCATTCAATTCAAAAAAGAAGCAGAATGTATTCAGCTTTGGCATGCTGCTGGAGCTATCAAGCAATTTGGGATTCATGATCCCTCAAACCAGCTTAGAACAAAACGAGCGTTAATTCGTTTTCAGAAAGTATACAAACAATTTCATAAAATCATTGTCGGTTCAGAAAATTTGGCGAAAATATATTTCGAGGCTTTCGGTGTTAATGAGCAAAATATATTAAGGTCTGGAATTCCACGTACCGACATTTTTTATAATATCAATAAAATCGAAGACATTAAGAAGAAAATGCTGAGGAAGTTTCCTTCCATAAAGAATAAAAAAGTAATTCTATATGCTCCAACTTATAGAGAAGCTGAGTTGGATTCATTTAGGCTGCAAATAGATTATAAAAAAATGTATGAAGAACTTGGGCCTGATATTATTATCATGCTAAGGCTTCACCCTGCAATAAACAATCATTCAGGCCATGAAGCATATCCGGATTATGTGATTGATTGCAGCAGGCACTTTAGGATGAACGATCTGCTGTTTGTCTGTGACTATCTAATCACTGATTATTCCTCCATTCCATTTGAATTTGCAATCTTGGAAAAGCCGATGATTTTTTATCCGTATGATTTGGAATCCTATTTAAAAGAGCGGGGTTTTTGGGAGGAATACGATGAATTTGTCCCTGGGCCTGTTGTCTATAATACCGATCAGATTATTGAATCACTCAAGAAGAACTCCTTTGATTATGAAAGAATAAGACAGTTTAAAGAGGAATGGAACCAATACTCTATAGGTAAATCAAGCGAAACGCTTGTCAAAATTCTATATCAGGATGATGAAATCGTTTTAGGAGCTAAGGATGAATATACTGACTAAATTGAAAAGACTTCCGGTTATTCAAGCCATATACAAAAACTTATTCCAATTTGTAGGGTTTTTCCCTGCAAATGAAAATCTCATTATGTTTGAAAGTTTTTTAGGAAAGCAATATAGCTGCAATCCAAGAGCCATTTATGAATACCTTAAGGATCATTACCCTGATTATCAGTTGTATTGGAGTGTGGATCCCCGCTTCACTGCTCCTTTTGAAGAAAAGGGAATCCCATATGTTAAAAGGTTTTCTCTTAAATGGTTATGGTTAATGGCAAGGGCCAAATGCTGGGTTACAAATAGCCGGATGCCACTTTGGATACCTAAACCAAAGCATACCACTTATCTTCAAACTTGGCATGGTACACCATTGAAAAAACTGGCGAATGATATGGAAGAGGTACACATGCATGGAACTGCCACTGAAAAATACAAAAGGGACTTTTATAAGGAATCAAGAAATTGGGATTATTTGATTTCACCCAATTCTTATTCCACGAAGATTTTTAGAAGAGCGTTTCAATATGACAATGAGATTATTGAATCTGGATATCCGCGCAATGATATTCTCCATATTGAAAATAAAGCCGTCTTAAGTAATCAAATCAAACTAAAGCTTGGAATCCCCTTGGACAAAAAAGTGCTTCTCTACGCACCAACGTGGAGGGATAATCAATTTTATCCTGATGGGAAATACAAGTTTGACTTGCAATTAGACCTCTCAATGTTAAGAGAGGCACTAGGGGACGAATATGTTATTATCCTCAGAATGCATTATCTTGTTGCGGAAAACTTTGATCTTACCCCCTATCAGGAATTTGCTTTTGATTTTTCTAAATATGAGGACATAAGGGAATTATATTTGGTGTCAGACATATTGATAACAGATTACTCATCTGTTTTCTTTGATTTTGCAAATTTGAAAAGACCAATTATTTTTTATGTATATGACATTGACGTTTATAGAGATGAGCTGAGAGGCTTCTACTTCGATCTTGAGAAAAAGGCGCCTGGTCCGCTTATGAACACAACAGATGAAGTTATTAAAGCAATTAAGTTATACAGCAGTAGTTCAGTCCCCCCAGAAAATTATGAAGAATTTTATCAGGAATTTTGCAGCCTGGAAAACGGGAACTCTGCTCAGAGAGTTATTAATCATATTTTTCCCTTATAATAGAGAAAACCCCGCTGAATGAAGCGGGGTTTTTCTATTATGTTATAGTTTAGAAATAATACTGATGAATTCTTCAGAAACCCATCCGATTTCGTTATGAGGAGTATATACTTGAATCCATCCATTTTTCTTTATAGGCTTTCCAGAGCTGTCTAATGACATTTTTAGATAGGTGCCGCTTGACACGAGAGCCATAGAGCTGGAATTTGTTGTTGCATCTTTACGGATGTTTAATGATGAGGCGTTCACTTGAAGAAGGTTTTTGATATTCAAGTAATAGCCGTTGATCCACCCGTTTGTGCCATTCTGGATGACTTTGAGCCAATCATAAGGTTTGTTATCGTACATAATTGGCTGTACATCAGTATTATAGCCAGATAATATGACGTTTGTACCTTTGGAAATGGTCTTGATTAGAGTCGAACCCATTACGTATGGGATGGTTCGGAAATTCACATCTGTATTCACTTCAGCCATAATGCCATTAGGGAGACTTTTATAAATGTCAATGGGATAGGGCAGGCCGTCAGGTATTTCACGACTATAAACTGGCGGTTTGGCCGGAATCTTTTCAGATGGTGCTGCTTCATCATAGTATTTAGCATCAAAGAGCTGGATACTCTGCATAAGCTTAGCTATTTTATTATGCCATTCCTTATCTGAAGCATATCTGACATTCATTCCTTCTAGTGTCGGTCCATTATAAAATGTACCATTAGACATTAAATAATCCGTTTTGACTTTATAAGCTACGTAGTTAATGTTATCTTGTCCTGTCGGAAAATAGAACGCACAGGTAGTAGGGCAAGTATCATATGCTCCATACCCGAAAAAATTCCTTTTGTATTGGGCGAGTGTTGATCGTCCCCATCCTGTTTCGAGTATAGAGTGTGCCACTAAATAAACCGCATTTACGCCTGATTGCTGTTGGGTATTGATAAACTCCTGAGCATAGTTCTTTAATAAGCTGTTCGGTACAGGAGAGTTATTGAAAAAGTTGATAATATCCTGAGCGGTAATGTCTGCAGGCTTTCTAAGATCAATTTCAGCATATGAATCTGCAGATACATGATCCAGCTCAAACTTTAATAAGGCAGTACTTGCTGCATCATAGTATTGAACCTTGAATTCGTGTATTCCCGATGTCAGGTTGATAGTTGCTTGCCGTTTGTTTCCGCTTATATATTTCCAGGAGTCAATTATCAGTTTTCCATCTGCAAATACTCGAATGCCATCATCAGCATGGACTGTAATAGCATATTTTCCTGGTGTTGCAATGTTATACATTTTAATAAATTCCCCGCTGAAATTATCCGCACTGGGCAGCAATGGACTTGGCTTGTCCTGTCCCCATTGAAAATCAATTGCAGCAATTGGTTGGAGTGAATACTTACCTCCAAATATTACTGGAGTTCCTGAAAAGTCACGGGAAGGATAAATTTCTCCATACCATCCATCAGCAGGAGAGATGTTTTTCGCTTCATTATATGGCTGAAGGAAAGCTTCCACACGGCTAGTTTGAGTTACTTCTTTATACCGGACTTCAATTAAGTGGACATCACTTAAAGCTGGAGAAGTGCCGTGTTGATCTTTTACTGAGAGCTTAACAGAGTCTTCTCTGAAGGCGCCATCAGTAAATCGGTCTAGTACCAGCTTGCCGTCGATATATACCTGTACACCATCATCAGCACCAGTTCTCAAAACATACTCACCCGCAGGGATTCTGCTGTAAGTACTGTATAGTGCAGAGAAACCATCTGACGGGACTTTACCTGGTACTGGACTATTCCAACCATTATCTTCTGAAAGCTTGCCGTAAGGTGACCCTGCTGGAATGACCTTAGCTGCAGCTGGAAGACCTGTTAAGCTATGGTTTGGATAGTAATAGGCCAGCCAATCGCCAAATTTAACGACTTCTGAATACAGTGCAGAATCTCTTATGCCATCTCTGTATGTCGTAGTTATTTTCTTTCTTCCTGCAGTGATGCCAGTAAGAATGGCCCGGTCAATGATAGAATTACTGGAATAATAGAGTCTATCAATAATCTTATTTCCTTCAAAGACAACAGAGACCCCATCATCTGCCAAAGTTTGCATGAAGTAATCTCCGCTGCTTAAAGATTGGCTTTGATCAAATACAGCTGTAAAATTGTCGGGTTTTACTTCAATGCCGGGACCGCCATCACCCCAGTTATATCTCAGCACTTCTTCTGCCCCATTGAAAAGACTCTTTCCAGGAAGCATCTCAATTGAAATGCTTGATTGCCCGGAACCTTCAAAGTAATCTATTGAAATTTCGTGAATTCCCTCTGTAAGGGTAATACCTGCTTGGCGAAGAAGGCTGCTTTGATATTTTGGGGAATCAATGAGCAGGGTATTATCCACTTTTACCTTCACCCCATCATCTGCTTTAACATTAAAGTAGTAATATCCTTCCTCAGAAATGTTTATTTTTTTTGTGAAGCGGGAAGAAAAGCCATTGGCAGGTATTAGGGGGCCAGGTGATCCATCACCCCAATTAAAATTCAATGACTCAATGGGGGAAAATGACTCTTTTCCTCCATGAATAACGGGATTTCCTGTTAAATCATTCGTTGGATAATACTCTGCAAGCCAGCCGTCTGCAGGATCCAGGTCTGCTGCTTCTGTATAAGGCTGAATCAGGAAGTCAACCTTTCCTGACCTCACAACATCTTTATACCTGATTTCTATCCAATGAACATCTTTTTCATTTCCAGGTTTGTCAGTATCGTTAATGGTAACTTTTACGGCGTCTTCACGATAGCCGCTTGCTGTAAAACGGTCCAGAACCAGTTTATCGTCTATAAATACTTGTATTCCATCATCTGCTGCAGCTCTGACTAAGTAGTCTCCAGCTTCGATTTTTTGTGCTGTTACATACCTTGCTGAGAAATGGTCTGAAGGTACTCCGTCAGCAGGGCTTTCATCTTCATGGTTTTCACTGAACTTTCCATACGGGCTGGTTCCTGTCAGTACCTTGGATGCTATAGGGTAGCCGGATAGTGTTTCATTTGGATAATAATAAGCCAGCCAGTCTCCGAATTTAACCACATCAGCATATATAGCTGCTTCTCTGATGCCTTCTCTGTATAAGGCAGTAATATGGTTCGTCCCTGCTTTGGCTTCCATTAACAGGGCACGATTAATTAAGCTGCTCGAATAATCCCAGCGCTTTATTTTCTCCTCGCCATTAGCTTCAACGAAAATGCCATCGTCTGCTAAGGTTTGGATAAAATAATTTCCGACCGAAAGGCTTTGGGTCAAGTCAAATCTTCCTGTGAACCGGTCTTTTTGCTTCCGCGGAAGATCGTGACCCCAATTGTAACTGACAGACTGTGCTGATTCATCAAATAAATTCTCTGATTCTATCATTTCAAAATGTAAGCTGGCTTCATTTATCAGTTCTAAATACTCAACTTTTACTTCGTGTTCACCTTTGGTAAGCGGGATGGATACTTCCCTTTTATTCCCTTTAATGTATTTCCAGGAATCAATCCACTCATGATCATCTATAAATACTCTGACACCATCATCTGCCAGAACCTTAAGCTGGTAAATGCCGGAAGCGGGTGTGAGTATTTTTTTGGTGAATCTGGCGGAAAACCGATCCTTAGGGATAAATGGGCTTGGAGAGCTAAGATTCCAGTTGAAATTTAACTGTGGAACTGGTACTATTGCTGACTTACCGCCCATAATGACTGGATTTCCTTCAAGTGATTGATTTGAGAAAATCTCACCGAGCCATCCATCATCAGAGGATAAGTGTTTAGCATCATCAAATGGCTGAATGAAGAAGTCAATTCTTCCCGATCTGATATGATCTTTGTATCTAACTTCAATGTCATGGGTATTTTTCAATCCAGCACCATTTTCACGGCGATCTTCGACAGTGATTTTTATAGCATCTTCACGGAATCCGCTATTGGTAAATCTATCAAGTACCATTTTTCCATCTATAAGTACCTGGATTCCATCATCAGCTCCTGCCCGAATCACATATTCACCTGCATCCAGTCTTTTTGATGTTACATACCTTGCAGAGAAATGGTCAGAAGGGAATTGGCTCTTTATGGAATGGTCCTGTGGAATTGGATTATTATATCCAAAGCTTTCTATTAATCTGCTATATTCAGGTTTTCCTTTTATAACTTTAGAGGCGGATGGCAAGCCTGTAAGATCCTCATTGGGATAATAATAGGCTATCCAATCTCCAAATTCAGCAACATGAGAAAAAACTGCTGCTTCCTTTATAGCCTCTCTGTACTGAGTCGTAATTTCGTAATGGCCAGCAGGAGAATCAGGTAAATAAGCCTTATTTAAGAGATCAGCCGTATAGTTCCATCGATTTATTACTTCTTTTCCGTTGACGTTTACCTTTATACCATCATCTGCCAGAGTCTGGATAAAGTAATCGCCTTTGTTCAAAAATTGAGATTGGTCAAAAGTAGCTGTAAAACGGTCATTCTTATTTATAGGACTGCCATTGCCCCAGTTATATTCCACTGTTTCTTTCTTTTCTGTGAAATCCGCTGCAGATGCAGTACTGGGCGGATGGAAAGCAAAAAAGACTGCTGTAATCATTGACAGTCCAAATGAGATCCTTCTGATAATTTTCTCTTCCTCCCTCTTCTTGTTGGAATCTTGTAATAGATATATTACAAGATTGTTACAAAGTAATGATAACATAAAATAGTACTAAACTACTTATTTAGACAAAATTTGCTAGTTTGTATATTTTTCCTATTTCATGTAAATTTGGGGTGTTAAACATCAGGTTTGATTGGAAATAATATAAAGAGCAGGAAAGGGTCGAGAGTTGTAACCATTGGTGCTATTACGTATAATATCAATATTGGACAAATGCATATATATCGCTTTAAATACTATAGATGAAAAGCAGTCAGGAAGGAATTATTAATAGATGAGTTCGATGTTAAGAGTTATAAAAGAACAAATAGAAAGTTTTTATTTAATTCGAAGGCTATCACTGTATGAATTAAAAAGTGCAAATAACAATAACTATCTAGGAATGATGTGGGAAATCCTTAACCCTGGAATTCAAATAGCTATATACTGGTTTGTATTTGGATATGGAATAAGAGGGGAAAGGCAGTTGGAGATGTTCCTTTCTTTCAGTGGATGCTTGCGGGAATATTGGTTTGGTTCTTTGCAAACCCATCCATTTCACAAGGGTCCAAATCAATTTATACAAGAATAAAAATGATATCAAAGATGAGCTTTCCAATGAGTGTAATTCCGACTTATGTGATTTTTTCAAAGCTTTATCCGCACCTATTATTGCTTTTAATTTCAACCATTATTTTTCAAATATCAGGTTATCCTATAAGTGTGTATTATTTGCAGCTTCCGTATTTTATCTTTGCAACAGTCGTATTTCTAATTGCAATTTCGTTAATAACGTCTACTCTTTCTACCATTGTGCGTGATTTTCAGATGATTGTGCAAGCGGTGCTTAGAATTCTTATTTATGTATCCCCTGTCTTATGGGTAACGTTTAGTATGCCTGGATGGGTACAATCCATCATGAAGATCAATCCGCTTTACTACCTGGTGGAAGGATACCGTCATGCTTTATTGGGCCAGGGTTGGTATATGATTGAAGAAGCTGGCTATACATTATATTTTTGGGCACTGGTTCTTTTCCTATTTTGGTTTGGTTCAATCATTCATGTGAAATTCAGAAAACATTTTATTGATTTCTTATAATGGAAGTGATTTTGTGTCAAAGTCAGTTATCGTAAAAAATATAACAAAGAAGTACAAATTATATACAAAAACATCTGAAAAATTATTGGATATCATTTTGCCTAAGAATTATGGCGAAGACTTTTATGCCCTAAGGAATGTAAGCTTTGAGGCTGAACAAGGGGACATTATCGGATTTGTAGGGGTAAATGGTTCTGGTAAATCCACATTGTCCAATGTTATTGCCGGTATTGTGCCGCAGACAGGAGGTCAAGTGGAAGTGAAGGGACAGGCTTCTCTCATTTCTGTGTCGGCAGGCCTTAATAATCAGCTTACTGGAAGAGAGAATATTGAATTGAAATGCCTGATGCTTGGTTTCAGTAAAAAAGAGATTGCTGAAATGGAGCCTTCCATTATTGAATTCGCAGAGATTGGAAAGTTTATTGATCAGCCAGTTAAGTCCTATTCCAGCGGTATGAAATCTCGCCTTGGATTTGCAATCTCAGTTCATACAGATCCGGATATTTTAATTATTGACGAAGCCTTATCAGTAGGTGATAAAGCATTCGCTGAAAAGTGCCTTGATAAAATGAATGAATTTAAGCAGCGGGGCAAAACCATGTTTTTTGTCAGCCACTCCATTGGCCAAATGAAGCAATTCTGTGAAAAAGCGATATGGCTTGAGTTTGGACAAGTCAAAATGGAGGGGGATATTGGGACAGTTATTCCTGCTTATGAACAGTTCTTAAAAGAATATAAAGCCATGTCAAATGAAGAAAAGAAAAAGTTCAGAGAAGAAGCGATGGAAAAACAGAGCCAGTCCAATTTCCAGCCCGCCACATAAATCTGAAGATATGTCAGCCTGTTTCCGAAGTAAGGAACAGGCTTTTTATTTATCCTCTTAAGGGCATTTAATAAATAAATATTGAATAAACTAAAAAAACAATTAGATGATTTGTAAAGATTCAATTAAAATTTCTGCTGATAGATATACGCAGGTGTTTTTTTCGTTTATTATTTTATTACAAACTGAAATGAGAGGTTTTCATCAATGAATTTGAGCAGGAGAGCATTAGACATTATTAGTGTTTTAGCATTAGTGTATATAATAACTCAGCCAATCTTAGATCTGACGACTTCACTTTCCATGAGGCTGATGGATCAGGAGTTATCATTGAATTTGTTATTTCGGATTGCCTTTATGGCTTTGGCCGGCATGTTCCTTGTGTTTGTTAAGAATAATCCTCATCAAAAATTCACGCTCAGTTACATATTCCTGTTATCTAGCTTGATGGGTGCAAATTTACTGGTTAATTATTATATTAAGCCAAATTTTATTTTGGTGGACGAAATTAAGTTCATTGTCAAATTAATCTATTTTCCGCTTTCACTAATGTTTTATGTAATACTATTTAAATTGAACAATGCTGAAAAATGGAATGAAAAAACAATAAAATATGTAACCTATTCTATCTTTATTATTAGTTTCTCTATGTTTCTTGCCGGAGTAACAGGTACTTCATTTGAAAGCTATGAAGGAGGGAAGCATGGGCATGTAGGCTGGTTTTATGCAGGGAATGAAATAGGAGCCATACTTGCTATCGGATTTCCGGTTGCGGTTTATGCAGCAGCACTAAAGGGGAAGTGGTACTGGTTTCCTGTGATTTTCTGTATCTATTCACTGTTTTCCCTGGGGACAAAAGTCGGTACAGGGGCTATTATAATCACGTTATTTATTGGTTTGTTTTTCTCAGTTGTCAATTTCCTTCAAAAGAAGAAAGCCTCACATAAAGTTGTTAAACTAAGTAACATAATTATTCTTGCTGCATTGATAATAGGCAGTGCTGTGTATATTCCATTTTCACCTTTGGCTAAAAATATGAATGTACACTTATCATGGCTGGGTCTTGAAAATAATAATGAAACGGTAAGTGGGCCGAAAACGAGTAAACCTTCAGATGAACAAGTGCAAAATCTAATATATAGCGGCCGTGAAAAGTTTTTATTAGATCATCAATTATATTTTAAGGAAGCTCCAGCAGCGCAGAAACTCATAGGTATGGGGTACGGAGGGAATTATAAAAAGGAAGCAAAAATGATTGAGATGGACTTTCATGATATCTTTTTTCTCTGGGGTATATTGGAATGCTCATTTATTTAATTCCTTTAATTTATGTATTATATAAGGTATCGATATATTTTATTTTGAACCTTAAGATGATATTGGTTTATAAGAATGTACTAATCGCTGCCGGTATCATTTTGGGTCTGGGAATATCTTATATGGCTGGTCATGTACTAACTGCACCTGGCGTAAGTTTTTATATGTCGCTGCTTTTAGCTTGGCTGTTTGTTTCTCGATCATCTGCATCAGAGTCGGAAATTACTTGAAAGAAGGATGGGTATGCTTCAAAGCTTTAAAGACCATGGATTAAGCTTATTTAGAGCAGCGGTTACCTCTTTTGTGAGCCTTTTAGTCATTGAATTCATATACCGGGGAAGCATAATAGATTTTAGTAATTGGTTTTTAAGTCATTCCAATTACTTTCTATATGCTTTTGTTTTTATGTTTTTCTTTTTTGGATCGCTTTCTATTTTGAAAAGCAAAGCCTATTTTCTTGTTTCAGCACTGTTTGTTCTCATAGGGATCATAATAGCCTTTGCAAGCGGGACTAAGGAAAAATTGAGAGGTGATCCATTACTTCCTTCAGACCTTGTGCTGGCTGGCGAAGCAAAGAACATGCTTCAATTTTTTTCAGGTGTTTCATTATATTATTTAATCATGCTGCCGGTTATCTTGATCTTGTTTTTATTTATCCTTTGGATAGTCTCTAAGAAAATGTCTGTTGATAATATTCCTAAATCCCATTATATAACTGCATCAATTTGTTTGCTTCTTTTCACACTTTTCTTATTTAAGGATTTAAATAATGAGGGCAGGGTCTTTAAAAAACCTTTTGGAATAAATTCTGAGGCAGCAAGCCCAAAGCAACTGTATGATATTTATGGGGTGGCAATAGGGTTTATTAGCAGTATATCGGGAATCCAGGAGGAGAAGCCTGAAACCTACGCAGCGTCTAAGATAGAAGGTATCATCAGTGAAGTGAAGAATGAAAAGGCTTCCCAGCGGAACTCAGCTAAAAAGCCAAATGTGATAATTATTATGAGCGAGGCTTTTTGGGATCCGACTGTAATGAATAACGTATCATTTAATAAAGATCCGCTCCCTAATTTCCACCATCTTTCCAGTAACTTTACATCCGGGAAACTTCATGTGCCGGTATTTGGAGGATCTACTTCAAATACAGAGTTTGAAATTCTAACAAGTATGAGCACTCAATTTTTAAGTCCTGGCAGTGTTCCTTATAAAAACTATATAAAAGAGCCAATACCAGCATTGCCGCACATTTTCAGGAGTGAAGGCTATGAAACACTTGCGTATCACACCTATCATAACTGGTTCTATGAAAGAAATTCAGTCTATAAACACCTGGGTTTTGATCGTTTCGTCAGCTTGGAATTCTTCCCTAATCCAGTTCAGGATATGATGTATTACCGAGATAATGAAATTACAGATGAAATTCTCAAGCAAATAGAAAAGAGTGATAAACCGAACTTTATCTATGCAATAACGATGCAGAACCATGGACCTTATCGGACTGATGCAAAGAAGTTTTATGCAACTATGGAAGCGCAATTAAAAGAGGGAGAAGGTTCCTTTACTCCAGATGCCGAAAATATTCTTGAATTTTATGCTGATAATTTAGCAGAGATTGATAAAGATTTACAAAGGCTTATTAATTCGCTGGAGCAAATGAATGAGAAAACAATGGTAGTCTTTTTTGGCGATCATTTGCCTTTGTTGGGGGATAACTACCAGGTCTATAAAGAAGCTGGATATTTTACTGGGGAAGAAGACTTTAACAGTTATTTAAAGATGTATCAGACACCTTTGCTTATATGGGACAACTTTTCGGATCAAAAGGAAAATTTACAATTGAGTGCTCCTTTTTAGGCCCATACATTATGGAATTAGCTGGAGTCAAAGGATACTATCTGACAGATTTCCTAAATGAAACTAGAAGATCCGGAAAGTCAATATTGCCGCGGAAGGATTATTTGAATGAATCATCACCAGAAGAAGGTGATTTGATAAAATATGAGCTGCTTCAGTATGATATATTATTTGGCAGAAAGTTTGGTTTGGACTTGCAGAGGATTAAAGTGGAACCGAGCAGCAGCTATCGATTAGGCCTTGGTGATCCTAAGATTAAAAGTGCCGAACCAGCCAAATATAAAGGGAAAAATGCTCTTTTATTAAAAGGGGATTATTTTACTTCAGGTTCACAGGTTTATATTAATGGAGAAGCTGCAGACTATACATTTATTGATAGTGGGACTGTTTATGCTTTTATACCTGAGAACAAAAATGTGAAAACTCTTCAGATGAAAATCTTTGACAGTGAAAATGTTTTATTAAGCTCAAGCAATGAGTATACCGTTAAATAACTAAAGGTCCCGCCGTTAGCAGGCGGGACTTTGTTAAATACTATACATTAAAAACTCTTTTTACTACCATCTCTGTAGCATTTCCTGTTTCCCAGCTGCAAATCTTATCATAAAATTCATCATAAGAATGCTTATAATTTTTATTGACAGATTCAATATTTTCAATTGCATCCAGTACTTCATCTGTTGATTTTAAAAGAGGGCCCGGAAGCTCTTTCTCCATGTCGATGTAAAATCCTCTAAGGGTATCTCTGTATTTTTCAAGATCATATGTGAAGAATAGTATAGGCCTTCTTAAGTTGGCATAATCGAAAAACACGGATGAGTAATCGGTAATCAATATATCAGAAATTAAGTATAGCTCTGCAATATCATCATATTTTGAAAGGTTAAAAGCGAAATCCTCAACACCAGCTGTGTCTATATGATCAGCAATGAAGTAATGCATTCTTAGTAAAATTACGTAATCGTCACCAAGCTGAGCTTTCATTTTTTGCAGATCCAGCTTCAGTTGAAATTTATATTGACCAGGCTTGTAAAATTCATCATCCCGCCATGTTGGGGCGTAAAGAATAACCTTTTTGTTATCGGATATCCCAAGTTTCTTTCTTATTTCATTTGCCTTGTTTTCCTTTTGCGGTGAATGTAAAAGGTCGTTTCTGGGATAGCCAAATTCCAGCATTTCCTTTTCAAACTTAAAAGCTCTTCTGAAGATTTCCGATGAATATTGATTTGCTGAAATCAAATAATCCCATCGTCTGGATTGCTGATAAAAATGCAATTTGTATTTAGGGTTAGCTGAATGTATCTCATTCATATCAAATACAAGCTTTTTTAAAGGTGTTCCATGCCAAGTCTGAAGATAAATATTACCTTCCCGTTTATTCAGGTGCAAGGGAATCCGGGAATTGCTGACCCAGAATTTAGCTGTTGCCATATAATAATAGTAGCGAAGGCTAAATCTCTTTATCTGTTTAGCATTACCTGGAATTTTTCTTTTTTCGTTAAAAATCCATATATATTGGTAATCGAGGTTTTTACTTACCATATACTCATAAATATTTTTAGGACTATCTGAATAATTTTTTCCTAGAAAGCTTTCAAATACAATGGTCTTCTCTTTTAGCGGCATGTTAGAAAAGACTCTTCTGTATAAAAACACAAGAAGTTTAGTTCTTCCTGAAAAGGCGGTTTTTAATTCTCTTAGTCCATGGTGTGTCTTTAATAATCTTTTTAACTTCATTGCTTTTTTGTTTTTTAAAGCTAATAGTTCGGATTTCACGAAGATGTTGCCATTCGAGATTACCTCATCATTAAGAGATTGAGCTGCATTAGAGAGTGAGTCAAAATGATGATCAATTTGGTTTCTATCTTGAAAAAACATGACAACGGTCCGGCGGTAAAATTGCAAAAACTGCTGATCTAGATACTTTTGTACATCATTTTTAGCCTTGAACTCTGTTTTCAATAAGCAAAATATATAAAGAAAATCAGTGACTTTTTTCTCAGTGTCCAGCTGCATTAAAGCAGGATTTGATATTGGATCATTTCTCGTTCTTTTATAATACGTACACTGATTGAGTACAGGTGATCGATCAAGCAAAGCAATAAGTCCTGCTAAAAATTGAAGATCTGAATAACAGTCGGTAGCCTCTGAAAATCTCAATCCATGCTTGTGAACAAAATCTGCCGATATTAGACGATTAAGCACAGACATATTTTTGAAAGCATTCTCTAGTGTCTGGCTGATCACTTCACTCTCTATTAGTACGTTATTCTCAGTTTCATTCATTTTATTCAAGTTCATCGTTTGGCCTGAAATAAGAGAAGAATCCCCCATATTTTCAATTAATGATTTTAATGAATGATCTGGCAGATAATCATCACTATCTAAGAAGTAAAGGTATTTCCCTGTTGCTTTTTCGATGCCCAAGTTTCTTGCTGCACCGGTTCCTTTTCTTTTGGGAAGGCGATGGACAACTATGCGTGAATCCCTTTCAGCAAAAGCATCTATGGATTTTTGGCAGGTTTCCGAAGAACCATCGTCAACTAAGACAATCTCCAGATCTCTGTAAGTTTGGTTGATTGCCGAGGTTATGGAAGCATCAAGGAATTCTTCAGTATTATATATTGGAATAATAACGGATATTTTACTCATCTTTATCTCCCTTATAAACATTTGACCTTAGTGGATTACATTATATTCTAACATTATTACCGAAAAAGGCGATAGGCAGTGTTAATAGTATATTCGTCCTGCCCACGGCAAGTATAATGCAAGAAGCTTCCAAACAGCAAAAAAGCCCAATAAACTATTAGGCTTTTTTGCTTAATTTATGTAAGTCAGAACTTTTTCCCAGCGAGCATCCCATGAATTTTCTTTTCCTATAGATTGACGGCTGGCGATCTTTTCAGGTGAGTTGCTGTCTGATGAAGAATCCATTACTTTTAATATTGTCTGAATGAATTCTTCTGGTGTATCTGCAATTTCAATTATCTGCCGGTACTGAGTAACTTCAGGTAATGGAGTGGAGATAATAGGCTTGCCCGCTGACAAATACTCATACATCTTGATCGGGTTAACACTCATAGTCAGTTTGTTTATTCGAAATGGTATAAGGCAAATATCAAAAGACTGAATGTAGTTTGGGAGGTCTTTATAAGCCTTTGCCCCTAAAAAATGCACATTCTTTAGGTGTTTAAACTTTTCGATGCCAGTATCTACAGGGCCAATCATAACGAATGAAAAATGCTCGAGATTTTTAGCGGCTTCCGCAATCATATCAAGGTTAATCCAATCGCTAATCCCTCCAATGAACCCGATAATTGGCTGTGTAATATGAGAAATGTCATGCGGAATGAGCAGGGTATCAGATTGGACACGTGAAAAATGTTCAAATTCAGCACCATTTGGGATAAGATGAAAATTCGGATTCCATCCCTTTCGGTCATCTAAAAGTTGTTTGGCAGTTGCAAAACATACAGCTGACCGCTGCATCAGTTCTTTTTCCATTTCAGCCACCAAATTTTTATCAATTAGTCCTGTAAAAGAAGCGTGATCATCCACACAATCATAAAAAATTTTCTTGAAAGGAATATGTTCCAGTAAGTCCACTGAGTTTGGCAAGAAAGCATATAACTCCAATTCGGCTTCTCCCAATTTCTTAAGAGCACTTTTTATGCTTTGCGCAATTAAAAGCTGGTTTAATTTATTTATCTGCCTGTTCTTATTTCCAAAAGGCAAAATTGGAGGAGGGCTGAGTATATACAAGCTTTCTGTAACTTTCTTTATTCCTTTACCCCACCTTTTCCAATTGCTCCATAGTGCCTTGTTTTTTAAAGGACCCAGAAGTGTGACTGGCGGTTCTACATATAATACTGTCCTGCCGGATTGTGCTGCTCTTTTCATAAAATGGTGCGGACGGTGCTGCACGCCTTCCCATTCACCCGCTGAGGTTGTAATCATTACTTTATTCTTCACCATATTTTTGACTCCTTTTTCTGCGAATAAAATCTATTATCCAAGTAACTTCACGGCATTTTAAAATTATTGCTCCCGAACCTGCAATGGCAAAAGCAAGAACTGACGTTATGGTAAAAGATAAAAACGGATACAACTGATTATAGAGAGGACGTACAAGATCAACAATAAAAAAACCAACAAAGAAAATCACCATTAATTTTACACTGTTTTTTAAGTAGCCATTTATTTCCGATTTCTGAATTGAGGCCTTTTTTGGCAAACTTGCGAATAAATAAAGAGTTTGCAGCATCATAGCAATAGAAGTTGCTAGAGCTATCCCGCCTACTCCTAAGAATTTTGCTAAGACCAGGCTTAAAATAATGTTTGCAAGTACTGATACAATACTTCCAATCATAGTGATTTTGGTTTGCTTTAAAGCAACGAATGACCGGTTTAAGAATTCTTTTAAAGCAACAAATATCATCCCGAAAGAATAAAAAAAGAAAGCTGAAGCAGTCATACTGGAAGCTGTTGAATCAAATGCTCCTCTCTGGTAGGCAATATTGACTAAATTCCTGCTCTCCAGGAGCATAACAATAACAATCGGGATTCCAAGTAGTGTTATTGCACCCATGCCGGAGAAGATAAGTCCTGCCAATTGTTTCCCTTTTGCTATAGCCGCATCGACAATCGAAGGGAAAATTACTGTAATAAGAGATAGTAAAATAATACTTAAAGGCAAAAACATAAGTTTATTTGAATAGTTTAATGCTGAAACACTTCCTTCTGGTAAACCAGAAGCAATCATACGGTCAACAACTGCATTCAGCTGATAGGCAATTGAGGCAATCACTATTGGAGCAAAAGCAAAAGCAGTATCCTTAATTGTATTCTTATGTTTTTTAAAGTTAAAGTTTAATCTTAGAACTTTATATTTCCGGATAAATGGAAACTGGATAAGAAACTGACTGACAGCTCCCATTAATGTAGCTATTGCTATACCGTATATACCGTAAAACTCACTAAGAAAAACGATTGCCATGATGACTAGAATATTCTGTGGGATAGCTCCAAAGGCAGGTGGAGTAAATACCTTTTCATATTCCAATATGCCTGTCATGATAGCTGACAAAACATAAAAGCAAAAACTGGGCAGCATAATCCAGGTTAATATATTTGTCAGATGAAGCTGCTCCCCGTCGAAGCCTGGAGCAATCATTTGGGTTACCATGGGAGTAATTAAGTAAAAAAGTGCTGTAAGGACCACAGCAACAATCAAAAATAAGGTTCCTAATACACTGACTATTTCACTTGCTTCATCCTTACTTCTTTTTTTTGCTTCAGCGTATAGCGGGACCATTCCTGTAGAAATTGCCATACCCACTGCTGTGAACATTAGTACTGGGATGATGGAAGCTACAAAAAATGCGTCAGTGGTAGCAGATGCACCAAAATATGATGCCATTAAAAGCTCTCTGCCAAAACCTAATAATTTGCTGATGATTGCTATAAAGGTTAAAAGACCTGCAGCTTTTATCAATTTTCGTTTCATTAATATTCTCCAAACATTATTTAATATTTAGCATGGGCAAAAATGGAAAGGATTATAAAGAATTAATGGGCTTCTCCTATATTAAGGTATAACATATCAGAAAGGAAAGGGAGAGTAATCTGAGATTAAACTTATGTAAATTTAATTAAGAATTAATTAACTTATTTTCAATGATGAATAGACATGCTAATGTATAGATTAAATATTAGAAGCTATTAAGCAAACGAGGGTAAAATTATGAATGAGCGAATAAAAATATTGGGTATTCCTTTCATCAACACTTCTTTCAATAAAATGATTGAAATACTCCAAGGCAAGATTGAAAAAGAGGAAAAGGCATTCGTTGTCACAGCCAATCCTGAGATCGTCATGTATACATATGAAGATGCAGAATATAAAGAAACGATTCTTAATGCGGATTATATTGTACCTGATGGTCATGGAATTCTTTTGGCCTCCAAGATTCTGGACAAGCCTATAGATGAGAGAGTTACAGGTTATGACTTAATGATGAAGCTGCTGGAACTGGCAAATAAAAATAGATGGAGAATTTTCCTCCTTGGAGGTAAAGCGGAAGTAAACCGAAAGGCAGCATTAAATTTAACGGCTGAATTTCCTGATCTGGTTCTTGCAGGTAATCAGGATGGTTACTTTAATACTGATGATAAGAAGGTTGCGTGTGAAATTGCAAAATCGAATCCTGATCTAATATTTGTTGCCCTGGGGTTTCCAAAACAGGAAAAATGGATTTTGGAGAATATTTCCTCATTCTCAAAGGGAGTTTTTATCGGAGTAGGCGGTAGCGTGGATGTACTGGCCGGTGAAGTTAAACGAGCACCAGACATTTGGCAGAATATGAAATTAGAATGGCTCTACAGGCTTTTGCAGCAGCCATCGAGATGGAGAAGAATGCTTGCACTACCCCGCTTTGTTATACAGGTTTTATATTCAAAAAACCAAAAGAAGGATTAGACCGTTTATGAAACCTTTTCTAATGAGTTTCGTCATATATCATGAGACAGAGGATGGTGAAGAATGAAGGTTCTCCATTTGAACGCTGGAAATGAAACCGGGGAGGAATGTATCATATTCTTGATCTGTTAGAAACCTTAAATCAAGACGAGTTCTTCCTTGGAGTTTTTGAGCACGGACAGATGTTTGACAGGGCTTTCAAGAGGGGAATTAATACTAAGCTCTTCAAGCAAAAGTCTAAATATGATTTTTCTATTATTAACAAAGTGACGCGTTTTATAGATGAAGAAGGAATTGACATTATTCATACACATGGACCACGGGCAAACTTGTTTGGGTGCCTGATCAAGCGAAAAAGGCCTGAGTGTATTTGGGTAACTACAGTTCACAGCAATCCCTTTCATGATTTTTTAGGGAAAGGGGTAGCAGGAAAGGTTTTTACCAGATTGCATCTAATGGTTTTAAAAAAACCTGATCATTACTTTGCCATTTCAAGCCGTTTTAAAAATCTGTTAAGTTCTCAAGGTATCGAAGAAAAGAAGATCACCACGATTTTTAACGGAATTGACTTTTCGCCCAGCCAGGCAACCGATAAAGTAAATAGAAAAAACTTAGGTTTGAATGAGGATTATTTTGTGATCATTATGATCGCCAGGCTTACACCGGTTAAGGGACATTCTATTGCACTTGATGCATTAAAAAGGGTTAAGAGAAATTATTCAAAAATAATGCTTCTTTTAGTTGGGGATGGCTTTCTTGAAGGTGAATTAAAAAGGATGGTCACAGAACAAGATCTGGATGAAAATGTGATTTTTATGGGTTACCGGGAAGATGTGGACCCTCTTCTCCAAATTTCAGATATAAAAATTCTGACATCACACAGTGAGAGTTTTCCATTGGTTTTACTTGAAGCCGCCAGAGCCAGGTGTCCAGTGATTACCACAGATGTAGGTGGAGTAAAAGATCTTATTCCCTCTGAAGATTTTGGGTGGGTGGTTCCTGTTAATGACCCTTCTCAGCTTGAATCAGCTATCATTGAAGCTATTGAGTTGAATCAAAATGGAGAGCTTAAGCAACTTGGTGAAAGTTTATATCATAGAGCTTCTGCATTATTTACAGTTGAAAACTTTAGAAACGCTGTCTTGACCGCATATCAGAAATTAAAGGAATAACCTGACAGAGGTCGATTTTTGTCGGAATTTTACTGATTCTGCATTAACCGATTATGTTATAATAATCCCTGTGTGTATGTTTACACACTTTTAGAAATAAATGCCTGATTCCATGCGAGAAATAGGGGCATTCTATTCATAAGGAGGGTCTGCAATGTTTTACCTGACCTTAATATTATGTTTTTTATGCTCCGTAATTATGACACCCTTAGTCAAAAGGCTGGCATTTAAGATCGGGGCTACAGATAAACCAGAACAGAGAAAAGTACATCAAAAAATCATGCCTCGCCTAGGGGGTTTGGCCATTTATATAAGCTTCTTGATAGGGGTGTTAATTTTTCAGCCCTCCAAGGATTATCATCTGGCCATAATTATTGGAAGTTTGATTATTGTTGGAATAGGAATGCTTGACGATATCTATAATCTGTCCGCAAAGGTGAAATTTATAGGGCAAATTGGTGCTGCCTTAATTGTTGTTTTATGGGGTGGAGTGGAAATGGATTTCATTAATGCTCCTTTTGGCGGCACAATTAAATTTGGATATTTTGCTATTCCACTCACAGTTTTATGGATTGTAGGAGTAACAAATGCAATAAATCTAATTGATGGATTGGATGGCCTTGCAGCAGGAGTTTCATCAATAGCACTCATTACAATATCTGTAATGGCTATGCTCATGGGCAATACTTATGTTATTGCTATTTCAGCATTATTAGTTGTAAGCACGCTTGGCTTTCTCATTTACAATTTCCATCCTGCAAAGATATTTATGGGTGATACTGGTGCCTTGTTTTTAGGCTACATGATTGGTGTTCTGTCATTGCTCGGTTTTAAAAATGTTACAATGATTTCATTTATTATACCTATTCTCATTCTTGGCGTACCTTTATCAGACACATTCTTTGCAATTATAAGAAGGTTTGTCAATAAGCAGCCATTGTCCGCACCGGATAAATCACATTTACATCATTGTTTATTAAATTTAGGGTTTACACATAAGCAAACAGTCCTTATGATTTATGCTATTGCGGCATTTTTCGGGCTGGCGGCTATTATTTTTTCCCAAGCTAAAATCTGGGGTTCTCTGATATTGATAGCTGTTATTTTAGTTCTTATTGAACTTTTTGCCGAAATTCTCGGTCTTGTAGGAAAAGACTATCAGCCAATCCTGAAAAGACTTAAATCCCGTGTCCGTTAAAAAGATGAATATGTTAACAATAAGTAACCCCTAATAGGTTGCTTATTTTTTTTTGTTTTTATGCAAAAAAAAACCGCTTTTGGTCTTGTCCCTGTCAAGTAGACAACATAAAAAGCTAAGCAGTGAGCGCGTGTCGATATTCTATCGGCGCGCGTTTCTTTAGTTTCTCTTGTCTTCGTTTGTAATTGTAATGGTAGATGTAATCCTCAAGAGCTTGTTCTAGTTCTTCTCCTGAATTACACTTATTTATATACAGCTTCTCGGTTTTGAGATGTGAGAAGAACGATTCTACACAGGCATTGTCAAGGCAGTTTCCTTTTCGAGAGTGGCTGCCCTTGATGCCGTAATCCTCTAATCGGCTGCTGTATAGCTTTGACGTATACTGGAAGCCTTGATCTAAATGGAGAACGGCTTCAGCTACGTCTTTTTTCTTTGTCCATTTTTCTACTGTATTTAACACAAGTTCCAGATCATTTCTCTTAGATAGCTCCCAACTTACTATTTCGTTATTAAAGAGATCCTGTATGACCGATAAATAATAAAATTCTTCTCCCACAGACACATATGTTATATCCGTTACCATCTTTTGATTAGGTCCTGCAGCCCTGAAATTCCTTTTAAGGCGATTAGGGAAGATAATAGAAGGACTGCGACCGTGCCATTTTCTCTTCTTTCGGATGACTGATTGTATGCCCATTTCCGTCATCAGTCTGTAGACCTTCTTGTGGTTGATTAAATACCCATTTTCATTTAATTCATCTGTCATACGAGGCCGGCCAAATTCAGGATGCATGAAATGAATCCCCAAAATGTGCTCTCGAATATCTTGTTCATCCTTAGCCTTCTCTTCCCGTTTACCATTCGTTTTTCTCCATTTGTAATAGCTAGCCGGTTTGATATAGGCAATCTCAAGCAGCCAGGAGACCGGATAGGTCCCCCTTAACTCATCAACCAGTTCATACTTTATTCTTCTGGGTATGTTTCCTCCTCCTTTACCAGATTTGGATACTGCTTTTTTAGAAATTCAACCTGTGCTTTTAAATAATCTCTTTCCTCTTCAACCGACTTGAATTTAGTCCTAGGCCTGCCTTTTAAAGGGTTAGAGATTCCTTTACGCTCATTAAACGGTACTCCAGCTTTCCATTTCTTAACCCACACTTTAAGCTGGCTGCAGTTACGGATTCCCAATTCTTCTGCCAGTACTTTATAACTCTTAGACCCATTCACGTATTTCATGACGGCATTATGTTTAAACTCCTCCGAATAGCTATTAAAAGTTTGTCCTTTCTTTGCCATAGAAAAAATCCCCTCCAAGTAGCATTCTTTCCTCCATGGTAACATGGAGGTTTTTTTGAATGTCTACTTAAAGGGGACATTAACATTTTTGAGGTTTTTTTAATAGTCACTTTCCTCTTGGCTTTGATACTCACTTTGAACGGTATTGTCGACTTTTTCAGCAGGGTTTTGTCCATATTCAGTATTGCCAAGATCCAGGTGATTTTTTAATTCTGTTTGGATTTCAGCCAGATTGATTTCATCTAATTCGTAATAATATACGCGGTTTCCATTGCTATTAGGCAAGTACATATCTTGGCCTGCCAGATTTAATGATTCTATATTTATTGATGTTCCTTCAGTTGCATAATTTAAGAAGGCTTTCATCTGATCAAAAGTTAAATCAGTTTCCATATTTTTCCCGACTGCATCGATTACAGTTGCATACTTTGATATGGAACCAACTGAAACAGCTCTGTTTACAATTGCTTTCAGGATTTCCTGCTGTCTTACACCACGCTGGATATCACTATCCTGTTTTCTGGTCCTGGCCAATGCCAGTGCTTCTTCACCATTTAATAATTGGTATCCGGGTTCTAAACTGATGGCATTAGGTGTATCATTTGAGTCCTGTTCTGAAAATGCGTAAGGGACATCCACTTTAATTCCATCTAAAGCTTCTACTATATCGATGAACGCATTAAAGTTCACTTTTACATAAAAGTCGACTGGAATATCAAGCAGCTCTTCAACAGTTTCAATGGTGGTTGCAGGGCCACCGTTAGCATGGGCGTGTGTTATTTTGTCCTGGTATCCCAATTTCGGGATATAAACATAAGAGTCTCTGGGGATGCTAAGCAATTTAACTGATTTGGTATCCTTATTAAAAGTAGCAAGCATAAGCGCATCCGATCTCGAGGAAGTGCTGAAAGATCTTTTGCTGCTGTCATCCACACCGATGAACAGTACTGAAATACTATCTATATCCGGCTGGGCTGCAGATGCTCTCTTTGTTGTGCGATCTATAGGATTGTAGGAATCTTCCATAACTGATTGTGCTTTATTATATAAAAATGTTCCATAAGCCGTGGCGCTAAGTGTCAGTAAGATAATAGGAAGGAAAATAAATAAAAAGATTCTTCTCTTCCGTTTGGATTTTCTTTTTTCAATTGCTATTGAACGTCTATCATGAGACATCTGTATGCTCCTTTATTTAAAAGTAACGAGTGCCATAAGTTATTTTATAATTTTTAGGGAGTTTAGTAAAACAAAACTTTGGGTATGCTATTATTTTATCTCTTCTTCCAGGTAAAGACTGTCACCTAAAGTAATTTCACCAGCCCCATTTGTTAATTCGGTCATCCAGTCAGTAAAAGCTTTGATTTGATTTTCTTCAACAAATGTTTCAACTGTGACTGAATCAAGATAATGAATTTCCTTTATTGCGTAAATTGACGTTCTCAGCTCATTTTCGACTTTGCCAAGCAAGGTATAATCAATCTTTGTCTTCATCACTGTCATGAGCTTTCTTTCAACAATTCCAGTCGCTTGCAAGCCTGCAGAGGTTGCCTTTCCATATGCCCTGATCAATCCGCCTGCTCCCAATTTAATTCCGCCGAAATATCTGGTTATGACAACCACAGTATCCTTAAGATTTTTTTTCTTCAACACTTCCAGAATCGGCACACCCGCTGTGCCGCTTGGTTCTCCATCATCATTTGCTTTTTGGATCTGGTCGTTTTCTCCAATTAAGTAGGCAGAACAATTATGGGTAGCATTGGAATGTTTCCTTTTAATCTTCTGAATAAATTCCAGCGCCTCTTCCGCTGTTTCTGCTCTGTCTACATGGGCAATAAACCTGGATCTTTCTATTTCGATTTCATTTTCTCCGTATCCCTTAACTGTATAATAAGAGGGCAGCACGAAACCGCTCCTTTCTTAAAATTAGTACGAAAGTTCAGCTATATCCATTATAATTCGACAAGTTTCCCAACAACAATTTTTTAACAGAATGTAATCAAACTTTAATATAGAACATTTCTTCCCATGTTATAATGAAAACAATTCTGATGTTTATGCTGCTATAATAAAAAAAATATGCCGATTTTAATCTTTAAGTGGCATAAATATACATATTGTTTTGCCTGATAGTAATGTTTACCCTATCTGTATATAGGATATAAGACATAAGGCGAAATCACAAGTCTAAGCCTTTTTACCGAATTTTAGGTAACTTGGTATAATTTTCAGACTGGAAAGATAGTATCTTAGCTCATTTAGCGCTAAAATAAAGGTACATAGCGGAAGGGTTACGCCCTTGGAGGAGTGTAAATGAGTATTAAGAAATTCGATTCCAAGACTCTGGATCTTATCCTTGAAAAAATGGTCCAAACAGTAGGTACCAGTAAAGATGAAATTTTCCGTATAGGCGAGCAATGCCGTAAAGATTATAAGACTTTAACGGAAGAATTGATGGAAGTAAAACAAATGGTCCTTAAAGTAATTGAAGAAGGGGACAGGCTGGAAGTGCAAACCCGGTTTGCAAGAAAGCGCCTTTCTGAAGTAAGCATGCATTTTAAGGATTATACAGAGTCTGAAGTGCGCGAAGCCTATGAAAAGGCCCATCAGCTTCAAATGGACTTATCCATGAACCGTCAGCTTGAAAAACAGCTTAGAGATCGCCGTGATGATATTGAAAGAAGGCTTATAGGTGTTAACGACACTATTGATAGATCGGAAGTCCTCATTTCACAAATTACGGTAGTGATGAATTACCTGACAAGTGACCTGAAACAAATGGGAGAAATCATCGAGGATGCGAAGCTCAAACAGGATTTTGGCCTGAAAATCATTGAAGCACAGGAAGAAGAGCGGAAAAGGGTATCCCGCGAGATCCATGACGGACCTGCCCAGATGATGGCGAATGTCATGATGAGGTCCGATTTAATTGAACGGGTATACAAAGAGCGCGGTGCTGCTGAAGCCATTACTGAAATAAAAGACCTGAAAAAAATGGTCCGCAATGCTTTATATGAAGTCCGCAGGATTATTTATGACTTGCGTCCAATGGCTCTTGATGATCTAGGCTTAATCCCTACCCTCAAAAAATACTTAACAACGATCGAAGAGTATCACAGGAGTACAAAGATAAATTTCACGAATGTTGGCGAAGAAAGTCGATTGCCGACTCAATATGAAGTCGCATTGTTCCGTCTGATTCAGGAGTCTGTGACTAATGCTCTAAAACATGCTGAAGCTAAAGAGATTCAAGTGAAAATAGAGATAAACAGCACCAGGGTAGCAGTAGTCATCAAAGATGATGGGAAAGGCTTCAATATTCGCGAGAAGCGTCCGGGCTCTTTTGGAATTATGGGAATGGGAGAAAGGCTTGAACTTTTGGATGGCCAGATGTCCATAGACTCTAAACCAGGCAAAGGAACCATTGTCATTATCCAGGTGCCATTGAATTAAGAAACACCTTAAGAATAGAGATAGAAAACTAACTGGAGATTTGGGAGGCGAAGCATTTGAATACAAAGATCGTCATAATTGATGACCATCAATTATTCAGAGAAGGGGTAAAACGCATTTTAGATTTCGAAAAGAGCTTTAATGTAGTGGCAGAAGGCGATGATGGCAGTGAAGCCATGGCGCTGATGGAAGAGTATGACCCAGATGTAATAATCATGGACATCAATATGCCGAATACCAATGGCGTGGAAGCGACCCGTCAGCTGATTAATAAATATCCGGAATCAAAAGTAATCATTCTTTCCATCCATGATGATGAAAACTATGTTACACATGCCCTTAAGACAGGGGCAAGCGGATACCTTTTAAAAGAAATGGATGCAGATGCGCTAGTGGAAGCTGTAAAGGTTGTCGCCGATGGAGGATCTTACTTACATCCGAAAGTTACACACAACCTGGTAAATGAGTACCGCCGCTTGGCTGCAGAGGGAACTAGCAACAGCTCCTATTCACAGGTGGAAATCCGCCGTCCTCTTCACTTGCTGACACGCCGCGAATGTGAAGTGCTTCAGCTCCTTGCAGATGGCAAAAGCAACCGCGGAATTGGGGAAGCTTTATACATAAGCGAAAAAACGGTAAAGAACCACGTAAGCAATATCCTGCAAAAAATGAATGTAAATGACCGTACTCAGGCAGTAGTAGTAGCAATTAAAAATGGCTGGGTCGAGGTGCGATAATTTTACTGTGAGAAAAAGTCCTTTTTGGAAGTGGCTTTTTCTTTTTTATTTTTAACTTTACTCAATAATCTCAATAAATTTCCTAAGAAAACAAAAGGACCATTTAAATATCTTCTAAAGGCAAGATGGGAAATCTCCTCAATTAATAAAAAAATAATAAACGAAGAAAGAATAATTGTGATTGCTTGCGCCATGGTTTACCTCTATTCTTTATTGTTTCAAAGGAGAATTTACTTATTTATAATTAATGATAACGGATAGACAATTTTATTTAAAGGTATTTATACACTTTTTTTGAAATATTAACCAAAATAAACACGCAATAGCATTGGCTTTTGCGTGTTTATTTTATAAGTGCTGCAGCATATATTTGGAAAATAGCTTTTGTATTGGAGGATCTCTTTTTAGCCTGGTTCACCATTTGAACAAGCTCTTCAATTTCTTTAGGGGATGCACTGTCAATCAGCCATGAAGCAAGTTCTGTTCCGCTGATAGAATAGCTGATATTAGGAACTTTGATACTTTTATATGCGCTTAATTCCCTATTAAGGATTTGATGAAGTTTATCTAAGCTGTACTTAGTTGATGTGGGATTATTTTGATTAATCAAATATTACAGCTCCTTTACAAAATAAAGACACAAAAAGCATTTTATCATATTTCTGGGAAAGATTTGAAGGTAAATTTATACCAGATTTGAAAAGTGGGTATTATGGAGGGCTTATACAGTTATCTGTTTCCTAAACTTAATGCATTTCCCCCCACAATCATATAAAATGGAACATACAGTAGAGAAAAAAGATAAGGATGGTACCTCTATTTATGAAAACGGCTGTTGTAACAGATAGTACAGCATATATTCCTAAGAATTTAAGAGATAAGTTAAATATACATATGATTCCGCTGAGTGTGATTTTTGGCGGTGAGACGTACCAGGAAGAAGTGGAAATTACGGCTGCAGACTTTTATGAAGAAGTGAAGCATAAAGAGCTTCCGACTACTTCACAGCCGCCGGTGGGTGAATTTGCTGAGCTGTTTGAGAAATTATCGAAAGAGTATGATGCAGTGATCTCGATTCATCTTTCCAGTGGCATAAGCGGTACCTTTCAGGGGGCGGTTACTGCCGGGAGCATGGTCGACGATATTCAGGTGTTCCCATTTGATTCCGAAATCAGCTGTATGGTGCAGGGCTTTTATGTGGTGGAAGCGGCTGAACTGGCTGCTGCCGGTAAAAGTCCACAGGAAATCGTGGAACGGCTTGAGGAAATGAAAAAAAGCATTCGCGCTTATTTTATGGTGGATGACCTGTCGCATCTTCAGCGGGGAGGACGATTGTCCAGTGCACAGGCCTTGATTGGAAGTCTTCTCCAGGTTAAGCCGCTGCTTCATTTTGAAGATAAAAAAATTGTTCCGTTTGAAAAGATTCGCACCCGGAAGAAAGCTATGAAGCGGATGGTTGACCTTTTCTGGGAAGATGTGAAAAGCGGCGAGCCATATCAGGCGGTTATTATCCACGCCAACCGCGAAGCAGAAGCGCGTGAGTGGAAGGCTGAGCTTGAAGCGGAATATCCAAATGTTGAGTTTATGATCAGCTATTTTGGACCGGTTATTGGAACTCATCTAGGTGAAGGCGCGATGGGATTTGGCTGGGTGAAGAAGTAATGTTTGCGCCATTCTGGGGAGTGGCGCAGATTTTTTGAGAGGAGTGATGTGGATTTGCAAATAGATTGAGGACTCCTGCAAATAGAATGCTTGAATATGCAAATAGCGGGCCTGAATCTGCAAATAGATCCGGGAACTTGCAAATAGAACCGTAACACTTGCAAATAGACAGATAAACTATTTAGTCAGAGGTGAACTAATTGAGATTTACTCCTAAAATGACCCCCTATATAAAAGATTTTCCTCCAGAAAGCCTCCCGATATCCTCGATTGACACCATTCCGGAGACGCCACTTATCGAAAACTACTCATTTAACAAAGAACTTCAGCAAATCCTCCATGGAAAACAGCTTCTACTCGAAAACCTTCAGCATCCACTCGAAGAAATCCATCAGCACTATGAAAATGGCTATATTACCTACCGAAAAGGGATCATTAAGACCAAAAGCAAGATTACTTGTGCCAGATGCGGGAATAAAGACCGCACACTCTTCGCAAGCTTCCCGTGTGCCCGTTGCGGTGAGAAGGAGTGTGCGTACTGCCGAAAATGCATCATGATGGGCAGAGTCAGTGAGTGCTCCCCTCTAATTGGCTGGTGCGGATCAGAGCCTGTCAGTGAATTAAAAGAGCACCCCCTGGAATGGACCGGCACCCTTTCACCCGGCCAGCAGATTGCATCCGATCAGGTAAAGCAAGCTGTAATCGAAAATAAAGAACTCCTCGTCTGGGCTGTCTGCGGTGCAGGAAAAACGGAGGTTCTATTCGAAGGAATCAGCACTGCCCTCGTCTCCGGAAAAAAAGTCTGCATTGCCACTCCAAGAACAGATGTTGTGCTAGAGCTTGGACCGCGGCTTCAAGCAGTTTTTCCCGGCATCCAGGTGGCTGTTCTCTACGGCGGCAGTGAAGACCGTCATCTCCAAGCGCCTTTAACCATCGCCACCACGCATCAGCTGCTCCGCTTTTACAAGGCTTTTGATACAGTCATTCTGGACGAAGTGGATGCCTTTCCTTATACGGCAGACGAAAGCCTTCAGTATGCTGTCCGCCAGTCCCGCAAAGAACATTCCTCCATGATTTATCTGACAGCTACCCCAAATCAAAAATGGCAGAATGAATGCCGGAGCGGGAAAAGGAATTTTGTCACCATCCCCGCCAGGTTTCACCGTCACCCCTTGCCTGTGCCATCCTTCAAATGGTGCGGAAATTGGGAGAAATCCCTTAAAAAAGATAAGCTCCCGCCAATCGTCATCCAATGGATTAAAAAGAGGCTGGACAACCAAAAACAGTGCCTGCTCTTCCTCCCCAAAATCGATAAAATGGATAAAGTCCTCACCATACTCCGAAAAACTTATCCTACAATCCAAGCTGTTCACGCAGAAGACCCAGAACGAAAAGCCAAAGTCCAAATGATGCGCAACAAGGAAATCCCCATGCTTCTCACCACGACCATCCTGGAAAGAGGAGTTACGTTCCCTAATATTGACGTAGCTGTTTTTGGCGCAGAAGACCGCATTTTTACAGAAAGTGCTCTTGTCCAAATTGCCGGCCGTGTAGGTAGGAACTCTGACTACCCCAAAGGAGATATCACCTTTTTCCATTACGGCAAAACCGACAGCATGGTCAAAGCACGAAAGCAAATCCTCCATATGAACACAGAAGCCAAAAAGAAAGGATTGATTGACTATTAACTGCTTAATCTGCCATGAAGAAATTCTCTCAACAGTTAGCTGGTCCACTCTCTGGTCCCGTCCAAAGGAGAATCATTTATGCCAAGTCTGCACAGACAAACTCCCATTTATTAAAGGAGAGGCTTGCAATAAATGCAGCCGGCCGTTCAGTACTTTAGATCCTCAATTTCGACAAGACGATACCTGTACTGATTGTGTAAGGTGGAACCATGATCCAGAGTGGTCAGGGATACTTGATAAAAATCATTCTATTTTCACCTATGATGACTTTCTGAAAGAGACACTCGCCAGGTATAAGTTCCGGGGTGATTATGTTTTGGCCAGAGCTTTCACTCCTTTTATAAAGGAAAAGCTGAAAAACCTGAATTTCGATTGTCTTGTTCCGATTCCATTAAGTCCTGAAAGGCTGTATGAGCGCGGATTTAATCAGTCTGCTGCACTCATCCGTGAGGCAGGCTTTACACCTAAAGACCTGCTGCAGCGAATCCATTCTGAGAAGCAATCCAAGAAATCGCGTCTTGAGCGGATTCATCATCATCAGGTCTTCGAGCCGCTCAATATTAATATTGAAAATAAAGTAATTCTTCTAATGGACGATATTTATACTACAGGCTCCACTTTATACCATGCAGCGAAGGTATTGAAAAATGGTGGTGCAGCCTCAGTATTTTCAATTACTCTGGCAAGAGGTTAGTATTTGGAATATATTTCAATATAATTTCTGGGTCGTAATATTAATAGGTAATTAATCCTATGTTAAAATATCCTAAACAAGTAAAATTTTTATAGATGAGAAGACAGCAGGGAATGCGGGCAGCACAGGAATACTTTGCAGCTGCTTTCGGGGAAAGGGTGCAGTGAAGTCATTGGCTGAAGATAACAGGGATCTAGTTGAATGTGATATCCATAAGACGGAAATTATGAAAATAAAAAATAACCTCAACCAGGCCCAGAAGATCGCAAACATCGGAAGCCTGGAGTACGATATAGAAACTGACAAAGGGTTTTGGTCCGACCAGCTGTTCCGGATTTTTGGGCTGAATCCTCAAAAAGGATTATTTCCAGACTATCGAATGTATTTAAAGTTTCTTCATCCGGATGACCGGCCGACATTTATAGAGCAGTTCAGCAGGCTGCTGAATGAAAAAGATAGTTTGGATTTGATATGCCGGATAACCAGGCAGGATGGTGAAGAACGGTATATTCACCAGCGTGCAGATTATTTTGCAGATGAAGATGGATCGCCCAAAATCATTGCCACGATTCAGGATATAACTGAAAAGCGGCGCATGGAAGAAAAACTTTATGAAAACGAACGGAAAATTGGACAGATATATGAAAATCTTGATGTGGGCATTTATTCTGCAGATTTTCTGAAAAAAAAGGTTTTTCATTTTTCCAGAGGGGTGGAAGGGATTTTCGGCTACACGGCCGAAGAGTTTATTTCCGACTTCGATTTGTGGAACGATGTAATCCATCCGGATGATGTGCAGGCGGTAGAGGAAGAGCGGGCGGAACTTCTGAATGGGAATAGTATCCGCTATCAGTACCGGATTGTTCATAAGTCCGGCGAGTTAAGGTGGGTTAATCATCATAGCATCCCGCATCTGAATGATAGAGGCGAGCTGATCCGGGTTGATGGATTTGTAACAGATATAACGGAACAGAAATGGCTTGAAAAAAGAATGAGGCGTATGGCTTTTTATGATCATTTAACCGACCTGCCGAACCGCAGGTACTTTGATCAGAAGCTTCAAAGCCTTATAGAAGATGATGCACATAAGAGATTTGCGGTTTTGTTTTTTGACTTGGAGCGGCTAAAGCAGATTAATGATACATTCGGCCACTCTGCCGGGGATGAACTTCTCAGGCTTGTTTCTCAAAGAATTAAGGAGAGGGTGAATTATTTTTCAGCAAGAATTTCCGGTGATCAGTTTGCGGTCATTATGGAATCTATTCAGGAAGCGGAGGACCCTGCACGATTAGCGGATTCTATCAATCTGATCTTCTCTGAATCGTTCCATATCAACAGCTTTGAGCTAAAAATCTCTCCATCCATAGGCATAAGTTTATATCCGGATAATGGGAGCACAGCTGATGAATTGGTCAGAAATACGGAATCTTCCCTGTACCATGCCAAGCAGAAAGGGAATACCAGATTTCAGGTGTACCATCCCTCCATGGATATTGAGTCTTATAAGCTTTTTACGCTGGAACAGGATATGCGGAAGGCACTTCAGGATGACGAGTTTTTTCTTGAGTACCAGCCAAGAGTTGATGCGAAAACACGGAGACTAGTTAGTGCGGAAGCTTTATTAAGATGGGATCATCCGGAATGGGGCAGAGTCTCGCCGCTGGAATTCATACCCGTTGCAGAAGAAACCGGTTTAATCGTAGATATTGGCGAATACGTGATAAGGAAGGTATGCAGGCAAATTCATTCCTGGAAGGAAAGCGGGCTGCCGGTTGTTCCGATATCCGTGAACATCTCTCCCTTAAGCTTTTTGAAAAGCTGTCTTGTTTCCACGATTAAGGCTGCATTGGACGAGAATCATCTGGACGCGTCACTGCTTGAGATTGAATTGACGGAATCTTCCCTGATCAATTACTCGGAGAACGTGATAACAGTGCTTAAGGAATTGGGTGAGATGGGAGTGAAAATTGCGCTGGACGACTTTGGAACCGGTTATTCTTCCATCACTCAATTAAAGAAATATAAATTCGCTGTTTTAAAGATTGATAAAACGTTTATCCGGACAATGGATAAAAATGCGGAAGATGCCATCATTACAGCCAACCTGATCTCGCTTGCCCATGGGCTGAATATGAAGGTGGTAGCGGAAGGTGTAGAGACCTTTGAGCAATTCTATACTTTAAGGAAAAATGAATGTGACCAAATACAGGGGTACCTTTTCAGCAAGCCGATTCCTCCTTCCATCTTTGAACAGAAATTGTTAATTGGCATTTTGAAGCCGCAAAATAGCAAAGAAGACAATGTGTTTAAAGGTTTGCGGAAGTATGAACGGGTCGAGTTTCCTTACCCGCTTGAAGCAAAAATGACCATCTTAGAGCTTAATAGAAAGCCTGTCAAAATGGGCAGCGCGAAAATTTTGATTGAAGATATGAGTGCAGGCGGAGTAAAATTTGTGTCCAAAATGAAACTTCCCGTGAGAAAGAATATTATTCTTTTGATTGAAACGAAGCTATTAGGAGAGTTCCTTGCATTTACGGGAACGATTGTCCGGAAAGACGAAATATCGGATACTCTGACTAATTATGGATTTCAATTTATGATCGAAGAGGGACCAAGAGCAAAATTGGAGGAGATGCTTGGCAGTCTGCAAAAACAGCTGGAGCAAAATCCGTCTGTACCCGACTCCCTATTCATAGAAACAGCCAGCAGTCAGCTATATTTTGAATAATGTTTTTCTATAATTATCCTATTCTTCGGGATATAATAGTGTCATATAACTGAGAGAGGAAGAATCATATGGCTGAATTATCGAATTGCCCGAAATGTGATGCCATTTTTGTAAAAAATCAGTTCCGCGAAGTCTGCCAGGATTGCTGGAAGGAAGAAGAGAAGGCTTATGAGACGGTCTATCAGTTCATCCGGAAGAGGGAGAACCGGACTGCGACCATTTTACAGGTGGTAGAAGCAACGGGAATTGAGGAAGACTTAATTCTGAAATTTATCCGTACTAGAAAGTTGAAGCTTGCTCAATTTCCGAATCTTGGCTATCCTTGTGAAAAATGCGGTGTCAGCATCCGGGAAGGCAAGGTCTGCAAGAGCTGTGCAGGAGAATTGAGAAAAGATCTTCAGCAGTTTACTGTTGAGGAAGAAAGAAGACAAGAAGCAGCTAAACGTGAAAAACAAGGAACCTATTTTGTGGTCGATGGGAATTATAAAAAGTTTTAGAGTTTAAAGGATATCTTTCGGGATGTCCTTTTTTCATTGGGAATACATACCATATCCATCTTTGTTTAATCCATGAATTAATATTATTCAAATCAATCCGATAAAAAACGTAATAAGGCAACACGTACGGGAGTTGAAATAATGCAAGTAACGAGTCGGATTTCAAATAAAATATCAGCTGCTGAAATACCTCTTGATCTAAAGACAGGGGAAGTAAGCCGTGCGCAAATTAAAGAAAGATTATCGGATACAGAAGCCGTTATTACTATAAGAGGAAGAGAGTTTCAGGCAAAATTTGAGGGAGGTGTTCCTTCATCAGATCGTGTGACAGTTCAGATTACTGATCAAAAGGAACATGCAGTCAAGGTTAAAACCATTGCTGCTGAAAATCCCAAAAGCCCAGCAGGCCAGGCAAGCGAACTAAAAGTTTTGCAAAGTGTAGGGTTATCAGGCGATGAAAAGCCTGAGCTGAAAACAGCAGTGCAAACCTTATTGGATAAAGGCTCCCCGATCTCGAAAGAAATTGTCAGAGACTTAAAAGAGTTTATGGATCATGCTAAGGGATCCACCGAATCCAAGCTTGAAACCGTCAAGGCCCTTGCGAACAAGCGGCTGGAAGCAACAGGCACACAGCTGCGTGCAGTGCATGAAGCGCTGCATGGCAAGCCATTAAGTGAAGTGCTGACAGATCTGGCAAAAGAAATTGATCCGGAATTCAAAATCGAAAAAGAGATGCTCCTGTCCAAAAACAACCGGACAGCGCAATCCCTAAAATTGACTCAGCGAATGTTACACCTGATCAAAAGCAGAAAGTACAAACACAAAGTATTATAAATGCGGAAAGCAGCAGAAAGTCTGTAAATTCGTCTGAATTAAGCAAACTTATCCAATCCAGCCAGGAACTTATTGAAAAGGAACCGGATCTAAAGAAAGCCATTCAGCAAATCAGAACAACTGTCATTAACCATCCGTCATTAGATAGGGAACTTGCCCAAAACATTGAGAAAGCTGCGGCAGATGCTGAAAAGCTCCAGGCCATTGGCAAGGAAAGACTCGTACAGGCACTGAAAAATACAGAAGACCAGCTTCTCAGAAAAGAACAGCAGGCAGTTCAGCCCAAAGAAACAGTGAGCACGCCAAAAGCTGAAGAGAAGCCTGTTGAAATAATTAGAGCAGTGAGAGATGAAACTGCAAAAAATCCGGATATCCGGAAATCAATAGAACTAACTCAAAACCGATTAATCGAGAATCCAAAGATCGTTAAAGAGGCCTCAGACAAATTAATGTACGCCGTGCAAGAATCCAAATCATTAGCAAATCAAGGCAGGACAACAGCTGCGAAAGAAGTTATGATAGCTGCATTAACTAGAGCGGAAACTGAACTCAGCCAAATCGAGGCGCGTCAGGCGGTACAGTCTGAACGTTATATTCCAGAGCAGCGCCCAAGCGAAGTGGTCAAGCAAGTAAAAGCCGAGGTTCAAAACGAGCCGGACCTTCAGCGGGTAGTGGAAAAAGTGCGTGAGCAAGTAGTCCAGCATCCCAAAATGGACCGGGAAGTAGCGCAAAAAGTGGAGAGAGCATTAAGTGATGCAACGCGCCTTCAGCAGATAGGCCAGGAGACAGCGAGCCGTGAGCGAATCCAGCAAGCGTTAACAAAAGCAGAAGCTGAATTGAAACAAATAGAGGCCCGCCAGGAGGTGCGGCCTGAGCGGAATATTCCAGATCAGCGCCCAAGCGAAGCGGTCAAGCAGGTAAAAGCCGAGGTTCAAAACGAGCCGGATCTTCAGCGAGCAGTAGAAAAAGTGCGTGAGCAAGTAGTCCAGCATCCGAAAATGGATCGGGAAGTAGCGTTAAAAGTGGAGAGAGCATTAAACGAAGCGGTTCGCTTCCAGCAGATTGGCCAGGAAACATCCGGCCGAGACCGTATCCAGCAAGCTTTGACGAAAGCGGAAACTGAACTCAAACAAAAAGAGGCACGCCAGCCGGTGCAGCCAGAGCGAAGCATTTCAGAACAGCGCTCAAGCGAAGCGGTCAAGCAAGTAAAAGCCGAGGTTCAAAACGAGCCGGACCTTCAGCGGGCAGCAGAGAAAGTTCGCGAGCAGGTAGTCCAGCATCCGAAGATGGACCGGGAAGTAGCACAAAAAGTAGAGCGGGCATTAACAGAGGCTGTGCGTCTCCAGCAGATAGGCCAGGAGACAGCCGGCCGAGAGCGAATCCAGCAAGCTTTGACGAAAACGGAAGCTGAACTCAAACAAATAGAGGCACGCCAGCCGGTGCAGCCAGAGCGGAGTATTTCAGAACAGCGTCCAAGTGAAGCGATAAAGCAGGTAAAAGCCGAGGTTCAAAACGAGCCGAACCTTCAGCGGGCAGTAGAAAAAGTCCGTGAACAGGCAGTCCAGCATCCAAAAATGGACCGGGAAGTAGCCCAAAAAGTGGAGAAAGCATTAAGCGAAGTAACGCGCCTTCAGCAGATTGGCCAGGAATCGGCAGGCCGAGAACGTATCCAGCAGGCATTAACAAAAGCGGAAACCGAACTCAAACAAATAGAGGCCCGCCAGCGGGTACCAGCTGAACGAATTCATACAGAACAGCGTCCAAGTGAAGCGGTCAAGCAAGTAAAAGTAGAGGTCCAAAACGAACCTGATTTTCAACGTGCTATTGAAAAAGTCCGAAGCCAAATTGTAAACAACCCTTCCATAGATAAAGAAACTGCCAGAAATATAGAAAAAGCACTAAAAGAGGCAGATCTCCTTCAGAGAATTGGCAGAGAATCAGTCGGGAGAGAAGCTCTGGAAAAGTCTTTAACTAAAGCTGAGGCAGAGTTAAAAACGCTGGAAGCCCAGGGACCTAAAGGTGAAGTCCAGCTAAGAGAGACATTCAAACAGGTACGTGAGCAGATACAGTCAGAAGCGAATACCAAGAAAGTGCTGCAAAAAGTCCAGGAACAGCTTTTAAATAATAAACAAATTGATCCTTCTATAGCGAAAGAGATTGAAAAGCATGCAAAACAAACCGGTCAATTAGATCAGGCGGGCCGTGACAGGATGATTAAAGTGCTGCAGCAGGCAGAAGCAGCATTAAAGCAAACAAGGAATCTGGCAGAAAACAATGCCATAGACAGTGAACAGCATATGAATAAAAACCAGAAGAATAGCCTGGCTCAGGGCTCGGGAATGAATGAGCAAAAAGCAGAAAGACTGCCATCCGAAGCAATTAAACAATTAATAAAACAATTCCAAAAAGAGCCGGATTTGACACGGGCACTGAACCTTGTCCTTAAAGAAATAACAAGCAATCCCGGCATGAATATGAGCACCGTTGATAAAGCGGAAAAAGCCATCAGCCATGCTGCACAGCTTCAGGAGAAAGGCCGTGAGCTGGGAGCGCGCCAGCATATGACTAAAGAACTCTCAGATATTGAACAAACTTTAGCTAAATCAGAGCCTAAAATGTCAGCGGAAGCCAAACTTGCAGCAGAGGCCCTTCAGTACGACCTTAATGAACAGCTTCAATCCCTGGGAATTCAGTCAAAGGATATTCTTGTTACAAAGGTGACCGAAAAGCTTGCACAGGCAACCCATGATTTCCGTGAATTAAAGCGTGAAATAACCAGAAATCTCGATAATGTAGAGCATCTGATCAACACATTTAAGAAAAATGCTTACCCTCAGGCAAAGCAGATGCTGGAAACCGCCATCAGCAAGCTGGACAATGCCATTTTAAAAAGTGAAATGATGCTTTTCACGGATATGAAAACTGAAAAACAGCTGATGCAGGCAAGCTCCCAGCTGGCGGAAGCCAAAAAAATGCTGGCAAAAGGGGACCACGCACAGGCCGGGAAAATTGTCAGTGAAGTAAAGACACTAATAGATAAAGTCATCTTCAAACCGTCCGAGCAAAAAGTGGTTCATTTTGTGGCGAAGGAAAGCATGATGCTCGAGAAACAGCCGGCTGCTCAGCATGTGATTAAGCAATTCAATGAAACTGCGAGCGGATATTTAAGCGGTGAGCCATCTGCCAGGCAAATGTTTGAAATGGTGAAATCAATGGGACTTAATCATGACAGCGAAGTAGCAAATTCTCTTGTTTTCCAAAAAAATGACCAATCCCAGCAAGAGCAGCAACAGCAAAATTTGAAAGCAGCTCTCATGAAGCTTGCCCAGGGAGAAGGACAGGAGACGAATTCTAAAATCGCCCAACAGGCAGAGCAGGCACTCACAAACTTAACGGGCCAGCAGCTTTTAAGCAAATCAGATGCCAGCGGAACACTGCAGAGCATGTTTTTTAATCTGCCAATGCTGTTAGGCGGAAAACCAGAAAATCTGCAAGTGTTCGTTAATTCTAAAAACGAAGGCCAGCAAGTGGACTGGGAAAACTGCAACCTCTATTTCTTATTGGAAACCAAAAAACTCGGTGATGTCGGCATCCTGCTTAATTCGACAGACCGTAACCTGTCTATCACGATAAAAAATGATCTGCCTGGCTTTAAGGAAAGAATGGAGCCAACGGCTGTCTTCACAAAGGAAAAGCTCCAAGAAGTCGGCTATAACGTCAGCAGCATTAATTTTACAAGAATGAGTGTCCCTCAGCCAAAGCTGGCAACTGATCAAGGGGTGCAGGATCAGGAGAACGATCCAAAACCATTAAGACCTGTCTTTACCGAGAAAGGAATGGACTTCAAAATATGATGGTATCCACTTACTATAATCAAAAAAAGCGCAGGGAGCTAAACGGTCCGTCAGCTGCCGTCGTCAAATATGATGATGAAACAGGGAAATCCCCCACCATTGTTGCACAGGGAAAAGGGCAGGTAGCCCAGCAAATTATAGCTCTGGCAAAGCAGAATAATATCCATATGCAGGAGGATTCTAATCTGGTGGCAAACCTCCTCGATATGGATCTAGGGGATAATATCCCCCCAGCTCTACTCGGTTATGGCAGAGATTTTATTATTAATAGAAGAAATGGAAAAAAACTATTAAACACTGCAGGATTCAGGTCGATAAAACTAACAGATAACCAATTTGGAGGTGTAAATACGTGACCGGTATTTTCACAGAGTCGGCTATACATCAAAAATCACCTCAGGAGATAACAGCGCTTTTATACGAAGCGTGCATAACCAATTTAGAGGGTGCAATTGAGGATATTGATAATAAAGACTACGTTTTTGCCAATAAAAAGCTGCAGAGAACAAATGATATTTTATACCGTCTCGGAGCCGGGCTAAATTATGATGCAGGCATCATAGCAGATCAGCTGGACCTTCTATATAACTATATGGCTGATAAGCTAGTCCAAGCAAATCTGAAAAAAGATACCAGCCTAATAAAAGAAGTCCTCCAATCATTAGAAGAAATAACCTCAGCCTGGAACAAGGCAATGAAAACCAAAGCACCAAATCCAGGAGTTGGCATCAGACAAAAAGCCATGGCCTATGAAAAAAGCGTACTAATGGAAAATAATTAATTTCAATATAAAACCCAACCCAAAGGAGCAGGGAAATGAGAATAAATCATAATATCCAAGCTTTGAATGCATATCGTAACCTTTATCAGAACCAATTCCAAACTTCTAAAAACTTAGAAAGATTATCATCGGGTTTGCGTATTAACCGTGCAGCAGATGATGCAGCAGGGTTAGCTATTTCTGAAAAAATGCGTTCACAAATCCGCGGTTTAAAACAAGCAGAGAGAAATTCACTTGATGGAGTTTCGTTAATGCAAGTTGCAGAAGGTGCTATGACAGAAGTGCATTCTATGCTGCAGCGTATGCGTGAACTAGCTGTACAGGCTGCAAACGACACAAACACAACATCTGACCGAAATTCCATTCAATTAGAGATTGACCAGTTGCTTAAAGAAATCGACAGTATTGCAGCGAAAACAGAATTTAACACGCGTAAATTATTGGATGGTTCAAGTGCAGTAGATACACAGTATCTTTCAGGGCAAATGGCTATGACTAATATTAAGGATGTACCAACTGTTACGGATCCTTCTTTGCCTACAGGTAAATACGAATTCCAGATTTCTGGTGTTACATCTGTATATACTATTAATCAACCAGGTGCTGGAATCAGTGATAACACGGTGTTGAGTATTGCTAGCAATCAAGGATTACCATACGGTGAATATTCAATCGTAGTTTCTAATTTTCAAGAAGAAAATGGTCAAAAAAATGCAACAATTGAAGTGTTTGATCCAGATGGATTCAGTGTTGGGCAACTAGCTGCTAAAGTTGGTGCGAGTGGCACAACTGAAACGATCGGAACAAGTCCAAGACAGATTTCAATTGATACTGCGAAAATTGCCGGGGATGGAACAGCGAAGATCCAAGTTGAAGGCAAAATGAATGTATCAGTATCAAGAGTAGAAAATGGAACTCCAACACCGATTACTTTTACAAAGGAAATTACAACTCAAAATGGAGTCCTGACACACGGCGGGTTGGAAATGAAATTTGGAACGGATGCAAAAAATGGAACATCACAGTTCGATTTAACAAATAAAGCGTTAGCATTCCAAATCGGTGCAAATACTAACCAGGGCTTACAAATAGATGTCCCTCAATTAAGTACGGTGAAACTGGGCATCAACAATATTAGTGTTCTTTCTCATAAAGATGCTAATGATGCTATCTTTAAATTAGAGAAAGCAATTAACCAAATTTCATCAACTCGTGCTAAGCTTGGTGCTACACAAAATCGCTTAGAACATACAATCAACAATTTGCAAACAACACATGAAAACTTAACAGCTTCAGAGTCCCGCATCCGCGACGCAGATATGGCTCTTGAGATGACAGAGTTCACAAAGAACAATATCCTTAATCAATCTGCACAAGCCATGCTAGCGCAAGCAAATCAATTGCCGCAGGGAGTTCTTCAATTGCTTCAAGGTTAATTTCTTAATAAGATGCCAGCCTGATTTTCTAGGCTGGCTCTATTTATGGTTGAATTATGCTAAAATAAATGTATAGCATCTTGACAAGGGCGTGAGTATAGATGGAAGTCCGAAAGATTGATAAGCTTGGATTAGAAAAAGTCCAGAGTAAAAATAATATTCCAACTGAGAGTATTTCATTTCAGGAAGTTATGTCTAAAAATCGTCAAAACACCGTCTATGATAAAATGACAAAAATGGTTCAGGAGATAGAAGAGCAAGGAAAAGTATTAGCCGAAAATCGAACTGTAGACCATTTGAGGAAATATAAAAAAATGGTGAAAAAATTCCTGGAGGAAGCCGTACAAAACGGACTTCAGCTGGAGGAACAGCGTGGATTTAATCGTCGAGGACGAACGAAAATCTATAAAATTGTCAAAGAAGTAGACAAAAAATTGATTGATTTAACCAATGAGGTTCTTGATAAAGAAAAGAAATCTATGGACATATTAAGCATGGTTGGAGAAATAAAAGGACTGCTTATTAATATATATACCTGAGGACTATTGGTGTGAAAGCTAATAGTTCTTTTTGTATATATTAAAAGTAAAAGATGGGCCCTTTATCCCGTATAGAAATTTATTTATTTTACTTGAAATTATTAATTTTACACCGATATAAAGTACAGGTAAATAAGACTCGGAGTACTTTTAGTTTTTTATTAAAAACCGAGGAGGAATAAATGTGAAAATCAATAATTATGGCCGCGTCGGCATGAATCCTTATAATAAGCAACTGGAAAAGACTGAAAAAGCACAGCAAGCAGGGAAAAAAGATAAAATTGAAATTTCATCTGAGGCACAGGAACTCCTAAAAGGAGATTCTATCGAGGCTAAGCGTCAGCAGACAGTTGATGATCTTAAGGCAAAAGTTCAATCAGGTGAATATAAAATTGAACCTAAGAAGATAGCAGAGAAAATGTATTCCTTCTGGAATGACAAGTACTAGGAGTGGACATTTTGTCTTTAGATAACCTATATGGCAGATTAGAAAAAATCATTATGCTGCATAAGAGTTTATATGAACTAGCTAAAAGAAAAACAGACATTATTATAAAGAGTGATGTTGACGCGCTTAAGCATATTCTTAAGGATGAAAATAAACATATCCAGGCTATTCAAAAGTTAAGCTTAGAGCTTTCAGATATAGGGAGCGCAATATTAGACAAAGATCAAAATTCAGGAGCGGCAACTATTTCAGCCATTATTGAAAATGCGGGAAGTCATGACAAAGGAATGCTTCATAACCTTAAAGCAGACCTGGAAGAGCAAGTGGATTCCCTTAAACGGCAAAATAATCTGAATCAAGACCTCTTGGAACAATCTCTTCAATTTGTAAACCTTTCTCTTGACCTCTTGATTCCGGACCTGGATACATTCAATTACAGCAGCAATAATGAAAGCAATGAAGATATATCACAAAATAAACGCTCACTATTTGATTCAAAAGCATAACGGAGGTAAAAAGGGATGACTTCAACATTTCATGGGCTGGAGGTAGCTAGAAGAGGGATGACGGCTCAACAATCAGCTCTTTATACTACAGGCCACAATATTGCAAATGCCAATACTCCGGGTTATACAAGGCAGCGAGTAAATTTTGCTCAGACAGAACCTTACCCGCCTGCTTCCATGAACCGACCTCAAATACCAGGTCAGCTTGGCACAGGTGTAAAAGTAGGAGATATACAAAGGATTCGTGATAGTTTTACAGATATGCAGCTGAGAACTGAAAATACTAAATTAGGATATTGGCAGGCAAAATCTGATATGCTGACCCAAATGGAGGATGTCATGAATGAACCCTCTGACTCCGGGTTGGCCAGCACCATGGATGAGTTTTGGAATGCTCTACAGGATTTGGCTGTTCAGCCTCAGAACGATGGAGCAAGAAGAGTGGTGCGAGAGCGGGGTATCTCCTTAGCTAATACATTCAACTATATGTCGAACTCCCTAAAAGCGATTCAGAAGGATTACAGGAACGAAATTGATGTTTCCCAAAATAAAATTAACTCACTGTTGAGACAAATCAATTCTATAAACAAAGAAATTGGTTCAATTGAGCCGCACGGATATCTGCCCAATGATCTTTACGATGAACGGGATCGATTAATAGATGAGCTTTCAACTATGATTAATGTAAAAGTTGATCGGAAGCCCAGCGGGGGATTGGCATCGGGAAATGCTGAAGGTATTCTGGATGTTTACCTTGCAACCCCTCAAGGGGAGAAATTAAAAGATTCAAATGGGAAGGAAATCAAGCTTGTTGATAGTTCAACCGGCAAGGCCACAGGGATACATATCCAGTTTGAAAACCGCGCCGAAATGGACAGTCCGGTATCTGCAATGAAATTCTTTGAGCTAAACGAAAATAAAGAAGGATTTGCAGGAATTGGGAGCAACATAGATGCAGATAATGCCTCCAGCCCACAATACCAGTTTTCGGATTTTAAAGCTTTCAACTCAAATGGAATGCTGAAAGGTTACATCGAAGGGTACGGCTACAAAGATGGCACCGTAATTAAAGGTACATACACTGATATGCTGAATGATCTTGATCAAATGGCTTTTACTTTTGCATCACATTTTAATCTGATTCATCGTTCAGGATGGAGCTTAAATGAAATTAGAAACGGTGCTTCCAATGATATGGATTTCTTCTCGTTCAACGGTATCTCTCCGTCGCAAACCGATGTGAAAGGTGCGGCATCTGCCCTTAAAGTTGCGGATGCTATCCTTGAGGATGTTCAGAACATTGCAGCGGCAGCTGAAGGGAATGTTCAGGCAGGGACAATGGCTAGAAGCAGTGTGAGCTCAAACACTGTGGGTAATCCTTCGCTTACAGGTATCTATGATTCTTCTGATACGTCTGCTTCCTATACTGGTACTTGGCCAGCATTAGAAGAAATAAACGTTACAGTAAAATTCAACACAGCTGACAATGAATGGAAATATGAATTTTCAGGAGTTAACAAGGACGGGAATCCCGTCACTGCCCAACACAATACAACTGATAACACTGCGAAACTTTTCGGCATTGATTTTGACCTCTCTCATATCTCTTCACCTTCTGATGGTGACACCTGGACATACAGCTTTAAGGCAGAGGGCTTAAAACCAAGCGATGAAGCCTTTATTGGAAATGGATCCAATGCTCTTAAGCTATCAAACGTTAAAGATGCAGTCATTAATTATGGAGGCAATCTGACAAATGTCCAATCTTTTTACCAAGGGATGATTGGTAAATTAGGTGATAATGCTTCAGAGGCAGCCCGAATGACAAAAACAGCAGGAACATTGAGAGATTCGGTCGAGCAAAGACGGTTATCTGAAAGCAGTGTTTCCCTGGATGAAGAAATGACAAACTTAATTAAGTTCCAGCATGCTTATAATGCGGCTGCAAGAAATATTACTCTAGTGGATGAAATGCTCGATAAAATTATTAATGGTATGGGCGTTGCAGGAAGATAAGAGGCGGTGAATAATTAAATGCGCGTAACACAATCGATGCTAACGAATAGCAATTTAAAATATATCAGTCAAAACTATGACCGATTGGGAAAAATTCAGGATCAAATTATGTCCGGAAAAAAAATCACCAGACCTTCTGATGATCCAGTTGTAGCCATGAAGGGAATGCGTTACAGAAGCCAAGTAGTTGAAGTAGACCAATTTATGAGAAACCTTAATGAAGGCTTTAACTGGATGGATAATGCAGATGCTGCCTTGGACGAGACAACACAAGTGCTGCATCGTATCCGCGAATTAACTGTTCAGGCTTCTAATGATAGCTATGACCCTGAAGCACGGGGAAATATCGCAAAAGAGATTGAGCAGCTTCAAGAACATATCGTTGCGCTTGCCAACACGCGTGTAGGAGAAAATTACATCTTTAATGGAACAGCTACAGATGCTCCCGCTATCAATGAAAATAAATTCAGCGTTGATTTTGGAAAGTTTCAAGATGATTTAAATAATGGAACCGTAAATGCTGAAGATTTTACTTTTAGCTATAAAGGAGCAAGCTTCAGTTTCAGCGAAGTGGATGGCAATGGCAAGCATGTCTTCCAAAGCGTTACAGGTGACAAGATGCTATTTGATGCTGCTTCTGGTGAGGTAATTCACTCCTACCAGGAAGAGCAAAAGCACCTAAATGGCGGTACCATCAATGTGGAAAAAACAATCAATACGGCTGACTTAATTGTTTCAGATAAAAAAGCTGTATCGACCAATACACAATTTGTGAATATAGAAGTAATGAAGGGTGTTACGATCCCGATCAATATTAATGCTCAAAATACTTTCTCCATTGAGATGTTCGGAAGTTTAGAATCTATTAAAAAAATGTTAACGAATGAGGAAACTACAGGAGCTGAGATTACAAAAGCTCTTGATTCAATTGACGGGTTTTTAGATGATATTGTGTCATCTAGAGCCGAACTTGGTGCACAGGTAAACAGAGCGGAAATGGTCCAAAGTCGTCTTCTTCAGCAAAGAGTTGTTGCAGTTAAAACCGTTTCGGAAAATGAAGATATCGACTTTGAAAAAGCAATTATCGACTTGACTACTCAGGAAAGTCTCCATAGGGCAGCCCTTGCTGCTGGAGCAAGAATCATTCAGCCGACATTAATGGACTTCTTACGTTAAGCTATTCCGCAGGGGATAGCTTTTTTTCTAAAATAGTTTATAGCAGTGATTTATAACGCTAGTATATAAGGAGGTCAAGCTATGCAGCTTCCTCGTCTGCAGCTGACTAATACAATGGCAATGCTGGGGCTAGAACAAACAAGTTCAAAAATCACCATAAGACAGCCATTGCCGGATGTGAAAATGAGGCAGCCAAATGCAGAGGTGCAGATCCAAAAGTCCAAGGGCCATTTAGAAATTGATCAAACAGAAGCCTTTGCAGATGCCAATTTGAAACACGCATTTGCTTCCATTAAAGATTGGACGGCAAAAGCAAAACAAAAAGTTCTGCAAAACATCTCTAAAGAGGTATCTGAAGGAAAACGCTTAATGAAAATAGAGGATACAAAAGAGTCAGTCATCCCGCAAATTGCGAAGGAAAAAAGCGAACCGCCTCCAAAGGTGCTAAACATCGGTTATATGCCCAAATCTGCAGAAAGCATCAAATTTCATTATCAGCCTTCAGAAATTGAAGTGAAAGTAAAAACTCATAATCCTGAAATCAAATTTAAAACTCACAATCCAAGTATTAATTTCATTCCAGGAGATTTGCGAATCTATTTAAAACAAATGGCTTCACTCCAAATTCAGGCGATTGGAGAAGCCCTCGATCAAAAAATTTAAAAGAGATGGTGGCAGAGATGAAAATCCAAACGAAATACCATGGTGAAGTAGAAATACAGGAATCAAACATTATCAGGTTCGAACAAGGAATCCCGAGTTTTCTTGATGAGCAGCAATTTTACATCATGCCTTTTGCAGAGGAGGGCCCTTTCCTAATCATGCAATCGGTCCAAACTACAAGCCTGGCATTTGTTATTGTCAGCCCTTTTGATTTTTTCAAAGACTACTCAGTGAAATTGCCTCAAAATGTTCTTGATACTTTAGAGATCGAAAACCAGGAACAAGTAGCTTTATTTGTAATCTTGACAATACAAGAGCCTTTCGAGAATACTACAGCAAACCTGCAAGGCCCAATTGTCATAAACGATGCAAAAAAAATAGGGAAACAAATAATTCTTAGTGACTCCCCATATAAAACTAAACATCTATTAACTAGTAAGCTATCTCCTGCAGGCAGGGAGGGTTAATACTATGCTAGTGCTGACGAGAAAACCAAATGAATCCATCCAAATTGGCTCTGATATTGAAATAAAGATACTTTCGATAGATGGAGATCAAATAAAAATTGGAATAGAGGCACCGAAGAATGTGGAAATTCATAGAAAAGAAATTTACCTTGCCATTCAAGAAGAGAACAGTCAAGCGGGAAATGCGTCTTTTGAACTATTGAAAAAACTATCTTCACAAATAAAAAATAATTAATTAGTATAAATTGCTAAATAACAATTAACTATAACCGATATAAAAAATGTAGCTTAGGATCTTAATAGGGCGGCCGACCTATTAAGAAAACAGGCAAACACAAACCACATGGATGTGGAACAAACATAATTTCAAGGAGGAAAAAACCTAATGATTATCAATCATAACTTACAGGCAATGAACTCATACCGCCAGCTTGGAACAAACCAAGCAGGGGCAGCAAAATCAATGGAAAAGCTATCTTCAGGCCTTCGCATCAACCGTGCAGGAGACGATGCTGCAGGTCTAGCGATCTCTGAAAAAATGCGTGGTCAAATCAGCGGTTTGAACCAAGCCCAACGTAACTCTCAAGATGCGATTTCATTGATTCAAACAGCTGAAGGTGCTCTAAATGAAACACATTCAATCCTTCAGCGTATGCGTGAGCTAGCTACACAAGCTGCGAACGATACAAACACGGATCAAGATCGTCAAGAACTTCAAAAAGAGTTGAATCAATTAACTTCTGAGATTAACCGTATTGGTAACAATACTGAGTTTAACCAGAAGAAACTATTAAATGGTGAGCAATCTCTAGATGCTGGTAGTCGTGTAGCATCTGCTGGTAATACAACTAGTGGAAATGGTTTACACATTCAAGTAGGTGCGAACTCAAGCCAAAATTTCACAGTTGATATTTTCGACATGCGTGCTGAAGCGCTAGGTGTTGCTTCAACGTCATCTGGTTCAGCAGCTAAAATTCAAGCTGGTAGCACTGTGGTTGGACAAACAAATGCGTGGGCAACTGCGGGTACGGAAAGTTATTATACTGTAAGTGGTGGTAGTACAACCGGAAATAAGATTATGACAGAGAATGGTACTGTTATTGGTGCTGAACTAGTAGCTAAATCTGACGATGCGAAATTTGCCTCAGGTAGTCAAAACGTATTAACTGATGCAGGTAATAGCACGGGGGCTAAGGTTGTTGCATTAGATATCCGTAACCATGAGAAAGCAACTGCTGCAATCTCGGTTATTGATTCAGCGATCAACCAAGTTTCGGCTGAACGTTCTAAGCTTGGTGCATTCCAAAATCGTCTAGAACATACAATCAGTAACTTAGGTAACTCTTCTGAGAACCTGCAAGCTGCTGAATCTCGTGTTCGTGATGTAGACATGGCGAAGGAAATGATGGAGTTCACAAAGAATAACATCCTTTCTCAAGCTTCTCAAGCAATGTTAGCTCAAGCGAATCAGCGTCCGCAATCAGTGCTTCAATTGCTTGGATAATAATTTCATATTTCACAAACCTCAGCGTTTTTTGCTGGGGTTTTTTGTGCTTTGATAAGTCATTTTTCTCCCAATAACTGCTAGTCGAAAAGACTTAACTTTTGTAAGATAATGTCGATAAAGTAAGTAGAATAGAGATCCCGGAGGATATTAATAATGATATTAACAATGTTAGATAAAAGCTTTTCCTTTGAAAATAATAAAGACGGCGTCCATGAGTTAGTAGAGGTGATTAACAACGTTCTCACGGATGAGAACTTTTTTTTCAGCCACTTAGTTATAGACGGACATGAAGTTTATGAAGATCACGAAGAATATCTGCTTGATAACATTGCTAATATCAATATAGTTGAAGTAATAGCAATGACCATTAAAGAATTTATTGGCAGTATATTAGTTTCGTTAAATACATATACAAATCGTGCTATTCCGGAAATTGAGGAATTAATCAATCAATTCTATCAAACTCCATCAGAACAAAGCTGGCTGACATTAACTGAACTTTTGGATGGGATTGACTGGATCTATCAAACAATCAAGAGCATTGATTCTGCTGATCATCAAATTATTGGCTGGGATGAATTCATCAAAAGTGCTGCAGTCTTTGAGGCTGAGCTGCCTAATTTATTGGATGCAATGGAAAATAAAGATTCTATTCTTCTAGCTGATATTATCCAATATGAGTTTTTACCCCAATTTGAAAATATCTATGGTGAAACAGAGAAAAACTTTGAAAGAAAATATTAAGCAGAAGTAGGCGGAAAAATGAAGAAGAGCATGTATTCCCACAAGAAAATTCTTATTATTGGCGGAACAGGAACCATAGGACGTTATTTAGTTGAAGAGCTTCTTCAGCATAACCCTAACGTAATTAGAATTTTTAGCCGGGATGAATATAAACAATTTGAAATGCAGCAGGAGTTATTTGAGTATCAGAACATTAGATACTTAATTGGTGATGTCCGTGATGAAAAACGCTTATTGCGTGCGATGGAAGACATTGACTTTGTGTTCCATCTAGCTGCCATGAAGCATGTGCCATCTTGCGAATATAATCCGTTTGAAGCTGTTCAGACAAATGTGTTAGGAACCCAAAATGTCATTCAAGCGGCATTAACAGCAGGAGTAAAGAAGGTCTTATTTACAAGTACAGACAAGGCTATTGCTCCTACGAATACATATGGAGCGACGAAATTAACAGCTGAACGTCTAATTTCTGCTGCACAGTATCAAAAGGGCCCGAAACAAACAGTCTTTAGTTCTGTCCGATTTGGAAATGTAATGGGCTCAAGAGGATCTGTAATCCCATTATTTAAGAAACAAATATTAGAAAATCACAGAGTAACCGTAACAGATAGTAATATGCTCAGATACATGATGACTCCATTGCAAGCAATAAAGCTTATGCTAGAAGCTAATGATATGGCACTTGGCGGTGAAGTTTTTGTATTGAAAATGCCAGTCATCAAATTAAATGATCTAGTTGAGATACTGATTGAAGAAGTTACTGAAAAATACTCTCTTAATAAGAATATTGAAGTTAAACAAATAGGTCTCCGTCCTGGTGAAAAAATGTATGAAGAGTTAATGACAGAAGACGAAATCAGAATTGCACTTGAAACAAAAAATATGTACATTATCAAAACACCGTATACTGGTAATAAAAATTATAATGATGCTTACCCTATTAAAAAAACACCTGTTGTATCAAGTGACCAGGTCATTGACAAAGAAATATTAAGAAATTGGATAGAGCAGGAAAGATTAATTAAATAGAAGGTGATTTTATGCGGGTGCGGGATGATATGTTAAGTGAAAATATTAAATTACTTAATCAATATTCAAATCAAACACTAACAGAATTAAAGGCTTATGAGAAAGATAGAAAAGAAACGTTTTCAAAGATCCTGCAAACAAAATCAGGTCACAAAACAATTCAAATAATGGAAAACAAGAGTTTGCAACTGTTACATAGCAAATATGACCCTCAAAAAGAGGCTGAAAAATTCATATCACAATTTCATGATTTGGCTGATCAATATGAACATGTATTATTTTACGGAATAGGATTCGGCTATCACATAAAAGAATTTATGACCCGGTTCCCAAACTATACCTTTTCTATATACGAGCCGGAAATTGAAGTGTTTTATCAATTTATGAACCATTGCCGTCTAGGGGACATTCCATTAGGAAGGTTAAATAGTGTGGCTATCGAAACCTCACGTGAAAAAGGGAAATTGTTTTTAGATCTATTCATACAAAATTTGCAAGAAAGAGTTTTAGTTGTAACACTACCAAGCTACGAACGTGTTTTTAAAAACAAATTCCAATTCTTCACAGAGGATTTTAAAGCTGCTATGCAGGCAAAAAGGACCAATCATTACGTAGATCAGATGTTTAGTGCACGATGGACGTTAAATAGCTTGCTTAATTTCCCTAAGACGTTTACCACCCCGAATATATTAAGTAATGAGTTTAAGAAACACTTTAATAATAAGCCATTAATCATTGTGTCTGCTGGACCTTCATTAGAAGAAGAATATGACAACTTACGTTATATTAAAGACAAGAAACTTGCCTATATATTTGCCGTTGGTTCGGCAAACCGTGCATTAATTGCTCAAGGAATATTGCCGGACGCCGTCTGTACATATGACCCTCAAGGTCATAATTATGATGTGTTTGCAAGTATGATTGAGCAAGGAATTACATCAGTACCGATGATTTATGGTACAAGCGTTGGTTTCGAAACATTGGATATGTATAAAGGTCCTAAGCTTCATATGATTACAAATCAAGATACCATTGCTCAGTATTATTTGAAGAATAAAGATGATAGTGATTTTGACGTAGTGTTTGATTCTTCCACTATTGCAGCAGTGACGTTTCAATTAGCAGCCAAACTTGGCTGTAATCCTATTGTTTTCGCTGGGCAAAACCTGGCTTTTAGAAATAATCAGTTTTATTCAAAAGATGTCGATTATCAAGAAAAAAACCGATCTATTCAAGTAGAAGAAGAGGATAAAGTCCATACTCTGCTTGTTGAAGATGTTTATGGGAATTTAATTGAAACGACTCCGTCTTTTAATAATATGCGTGAAAATATTGAAGAGTATATTAAACAGTTTCCAAATGTTCAAGTGTTCAATACAACAAAGGGCGGAGCTGCAATTGAGGGGGCAGCTTTTGAGAAATTAGAAAACATTATACAAGAGAAATTTCATACCCCAATTGTCGTTAATGATTGGTTTAATAACTCTTATAACCTTTATGCAAATGAATATGCTGATGATAAAATCAAAAAAATGGAGCACTCCATTGAAAAGTTTTGGACTTTACATAATGAAATAACAACCAAGCTTGCTGAATTGCAAAAGAGTATTGATAGCAATAAAGAAATCAAAGTTTCAAATCACATTATGCAATTTGATAAGTTAATGAAAAAACTAATACGCACCGATTGTTATCAAGTTTATATTCAGCCAACCATTCGAATGCAGTTTCAAGCCCTGAGTATTCGATCTGCAAATATTCGCAAGCAAACAAGCGAAGGAGAGAAAGCAAGACTAATTATTGAATGTTTTTCACCATATCTTGAACTCTGCAAGCAAACATTGGTTCAATTAGTTGGGAGTATTTATCGAATTCATGGAATGACGGATAAATATTTACATCCGACAACTGATAAATTTTATCCTTGTGATTGTGGTGTCTTTTATTATGAAGGTAACTGGGAACAACAAAATTATTCTCCAAGTAAAACAATCGATTTTCCAATTAAACAATTTGTACCAACGGAAAATGCAATTTTACGATTTAGGTTTAGAGGAACGCAATTTAAAGTATTAGGTTCACAAAATAAAGGCAACTCAACAAAAATTAAATTAACAATTGATGGTCATCATGAAATTATACTGCTTAAAAAGTCTAACACAAATGCTGAAATATCAAATATTAACAGAGTACTATTTGAGAAAAACCGATTAGAAAATAAAGAACATTTAGTTGAAATGGAAATTCTTGATGGGAATTGTTTTAAGTTCACGGGTATAGATATCAACCAAGTAAGCCGTCTGTTCCATATTCATGAAGTAACGACAGTTGAACAACTTGAAGTCGGAAAACGTATTCGGTGTCATTATAAGGCAACTTATAATAAAGTTGGTGAGTTTAGTGGTATGGGGGAAGAGACGGATAAATTTATTCCTATTGGATCAACTGCCTATCCGGATGGAGATTTCTACTTTATTATGGTTGATAGTGATAAGGAAGGAAAGAAATTAATATCGGACCGAAATATACAGCACAGTATCTCTTGGGATACATTATTACTTGAGGGCATTGCTTCTGGAATTGGAAATAGTATTGTTATAGACAATTATAAAGGACGATGTCGTCTAATTTATGGTGGCTATTATTCATATATAAAAACAAAAAATGAGTGGGACAATTATATAGGCCTTGACTATATTGATTCATATAGAAAAGGTATCAATTGGAATTGTGATGGGAATATCTCATCTTGGGTTCAAGAAGGTAATTTTTGTTATATCAACAAGAAGAATCTACTCGTTACAATAAGAGGAGAGCATAAATACGTTTCGTCTGTGAATGGAAAGCTAGAGGGTAGCTCATTCTATCATTTTTCAGATACAAAAAATATAGTAAGTCATCTAGGGTATAGACCTTTGATTATTCTAAGTAAATGAGGAAGATAACTATAATGAATAATAACATTCTAACATTTGATCAACTTAAAAGCGTTATTAACCCATATTTATTTTCAATTTTAGACATTCCTCAAAGAGAGTATAAAATTAAGAATGTTCATCCAACGAATCTACTAAAAATGAATAGATTGGATGTAGTTGCTAAATACTTATATGCGAAAAATAAGAATAGCGAATATTATAAAGGTTTATATATATCACTGATAGAAAAGATAAATAAATTTGTTGAGAGTGACTATTCGGGAAAGGTAGGAAAAGATTCTTTCTTGACATCCTTTAATAGCCTCATTTCATCAATGGAAAATAACGGGTTTGACTCAAGTGTTTCAGTTATACCTGTTGATCGAAACGGGAATATTATTGATGGCTCACATAGATTAGCCGTTGCTCTTTATTTAGATGTAGAAGTTAGTACTGTAACCTTTGATATTAGTATCGAACATAATTTTGATTATTTATTTTTACAAGAAAAGTTATTTCAAGAGGGTTATACAGAAACATTAGTTCATGAGTATATTAAAATGAAAAATGATATTAGAACTGCTATCCTATTTTCTAACCCTAAAAAGTCCTTTTCTATAGGTAGTAATATTTTAGGGCAAAATTCAAAAATCCTCTATGAAAAGTCAATTAACCTTACTCCTATAGGCCAGAAAAATTTCATTATAAACTTATATGAAGGTGAACAGTGGTTAGGTAGTATTGAGAATAACTACAAAGGGTCTACCCAAAAACAAATTGGTTGTTTTCAATATGGCTCGGTTATAAGGGTAATTTTTATTGAGGAAGATACAGAGAATCTTTTAGATAAGAAGTCTAAAATTCGATCATTATTCGGAATTGGCAACCATTCTATTCATACAAGCGATACCTATGATGAAACAATTAAACTGGCAGAATTACTTCTAAATAAAAATAGTATTCATTTACTAAATTATCAAAAATTTGATTTTATTAAAACTGTAAATGAATTATTAAATGATTTTTCACAGTTATTGTCTGAAATGAGCATTTCAAAAGAAAACGTAATTATTGATTCGGGATGTGTCCTTGGTATCTACGGTATTAGAAAGCCTAGTGATATAGACTTTATTACAGGTTATTCATCTACTCAGGAAAAAATTACGGGAAATCATAATAACTATTTTAGACCAGAACAGATCAAAGAATACTTAGAAAATAGGGAGAATTATTTTTCTTATAAAGGTTTTAAGTTTCTTGCGCTGAATGAAGTTCTGAAAATGAAAAAGAATAGAGGAGAGTATAAGGATTTAGAAGATATAAAGGCTTGCAATAACTACTTTGAAAACAATTTTCAACATGTTAATCATTATTTGGAAAATATTTACTCCTCGTTATTTACAAAAAATGTAATTTGTTTTGGGTCAGGTGGATTTTTTCAAAAAGTATATTCGCTATTTAAGAATATGTCATATATTGTTGATAATGATATTAATAAACAAGGTAAATCAATTAATGGTTTAAGTATATATGACCCTAAAATATTAAAGAAAATAGCAAAAGATGAAGTAATGCTAATAATAACAAGTCAATATTATGATGAGATATCTGTGCAGCTAAAGGATTATGGATTTGAGGAAAATGTTAATTATTTTAGAGGAGAGTTTATTTGGAATTTATTAATTAATTTTGGAGATCAGGAAAAGTTTTTATGTTTTCAAGGATATAAAGTATCTTTTCCTAAGGGATGCAGTCTAATTGAACAAGTAAGATATGGTGAATATGAGAAAGTGCTAGTCGAGAAAATAGTGTCAGAACTCTCTTTTGTTGAAAGACCAGTTTTATTGGATATTGGTGCAAATATTGGTTTAGTTTCATTATCTGTCAAAAAAAAATTGCCACAATCACAAATTTTTGCCTTTGAGCCAAGATTGGAAACTTTTAATCATTTAGTAAAAACATTAGAAAATAACTCGCTTCAGAAAGAAATAACTGCATTCAATTTAGCGTTAGGAAATACTGATGGGTTTGCTGATTTTTATCTCCACAATGAAAAAGATGCTTCAGGTGATGGGTTAGTTGATACAAAAAGAGCTGGGGAAACAACTAAAACTAGCGTAAAAATATTAAAGTTAGACTCTTTGTGGGAACAAAACAGTTTTCCAAAAGTAGATGTAATTAAAATTGATGTTGAGGGAGCTGAGTACCTGGTATTGGAAGGTGCAAAAAAGTTATTGAGCACGTTCTCTCCAATAATTATAATGGAATTTTTTCCAGAAAATATGAAGTCATATCCTTTTGAGGTTGAAGACCTTTTTTCCTTATTCGAAGAATTAGAATATCAATGTACTACTATTAATGGAAAAATAGTAAACCACTCTAATTTTGATGAGGTAGTAGAAGACACTGTTATATTAAAAAGAAAAGGTAATAAATTTTTCTAACAGTGACTAATAACGTTTTCTAGTTAGGAGAGAATAGAGTGACTAATGTAAAAATAGTCTGTATTACACCTGTCAAGAATGAAGAATGGCTTCTAGACAATTTCCTAGAAGCTACCTCGCTTTGGGCAGATCATATTATAGTTGCTGATCAGAATTCTACAGATCGATCAAAAGATATAGCTGCTAAGTACCCGAAAGTGACATTAATAGAGAACAATAGTAAACAATTTAATGAGCCAGAACGGCAAAAATTATTATTAGAAGAAGCTAGAAAAATCGAGGGGAAAAAGTTAATTATTGCACTAGATGCCGATGAGTTGTTGACACCTAATTGGGAAGAAGAATTAGAAACAATAAAAAGGCTTCCAGAAGGGACTATAATTCAATTCAGGTGGGAAAATATTCATCCAAATCTGAAACAATATTGGAGCCCAAGTACATGGATGAATTTCGGTTATGTTGATGATGGAAAAGAGCATATCGGTAGTTTAATTCATAGCCAAAGAATTCCTGTTTATTCTATTTCTCCAAGATACCAATGTAATAAAGTAAGTGTTATCCATTTACAATATATTGATTGGAATAGGATGACAAGTAAACATAGATGGTATCAATGTTATGAAACACTAAATTTCACAAGTAAACATCCAATTGAAATTTTCCGTATGTATCATCATATGTACTCTGTCAGAGAAGACTTACTTGAAATACCAAATTACTGGGTAAATAAATACGAGGAATTAGGGATAAGAATATTTTCATATAATAAGCCAGAATATTATTGGTGGGATGTTGAGGTAATAAATTATTTAAATCAATATTCTTCAAAAAGATTTTCTTTATTGCCAATATGGGATGTTAATTGGGATAGAATGGCTAATTTTATAGGAATTAATACTGAACATAATTTATCAGATCCAAGGATTCCAGAGGAAAAGGAATTGCATACATGGCTTTTGGATACACAATTATATTACAATAATAAAACAATTAAAGAACAAGATAGAGAAAATATTAAAAAGTTTAGAACATGGTGGGAAGATGAATAAAAAAGCATTGATTACCGGAGTAAACGGTCAAGATGGCGCATATTTAGCGGATTTTCTATTAAAGAGAGGGTATGAAGTCCATGGCATTATTCGCCGTTCATCCATTGAAAAAAAGGACAGAATTGAAGCTTTACTATATGATAAAAGATTAAAACTTCATTATGGAGATATGACGGATTCCTCGAATATAATTCGTTTGCTTTCAGAAATTCAACCAGATGAAGTATACAATTTAGCAGCGCAAAGCCATGTTCAAGTGTCATTTGAAACGCCAGAATATACGGCGAATGCTGATGGTATCGGAACTTTACGTTTGTTAGAGGCAATTCGGATTCTTGGATTAGAAAAAAAGACAAAAATATACCAGGCATCTACAAGTGAACTGTATGGAAAAGTGCAGGAAATCCCACAGTCAGAAACAACTCCTTTTTACCCTCGCAGTCCCTATGCTGCGGCGAAGTTATACGCATATTGGATTACAGTGAATTATCGTGAAGCTTATGGGATCTATGCTTGTAACGGAATTTTGTTCAATCATGAATCTCCGCTACGTGGGGAGACCTTTGTGACACGCAAGATTACTTTGGCAGTGGCGCGAATTAAGCATGGATTGCAGGATTGTTTGTATCTTGGAAATCTTGATTCGAAACGGGATTGGGGATTTGCAGGAGATTATGTAGAAGCGATGTGGTTGATGCTCCAACAGGAAGAGCCAGAAGATTTCGTAATTGCAACTGGTGAAACACGTACAGTACGTGAGTTTGTTGAACAAGCTTTTGGAGAAGCAGAAATTGAAATAGAATGGCAAGGTCATGGGGTTGAGGAAAAAGGAATTAATAGAGCCACAGGGCAAGTTGTAGTTACTGTTGATCCGCAATTATTTCGACCAACTGAAGTAGACCTTCTTCTCGGCAATCCGGCAAAAGCAAAGGAGAAACTCGGATGGGAGCCGAGAACAAGCTTTGATGAACTAGTGAAGATGATGGTGCAGTCGGATTTGGATTTGCATAATTTATTGAATTAATGTACTTAGCCTATCTTCAAATTACTACTAAATGGGTCGTACTAGAAAATGGAAAAAATAATAATTAGTGGTTATATTTTCAAGAACTGATACTCTTCAGTTCTTTTCTTTTTTGTCGATAATATAAATATTAATGTAGAAAAGGTGCGAATAAATGAAAAAGATGTCGAAAATATATGTAGCAGGACATAATGGTCTAGTTGGGTCAGCGATTGTACGGAAATTAGAGTCAATTGGCTACATGAATATCATAAAGCGAACAAGCAAAGAGCTTGATTTACGTCGGCAAGCGGATGTTAACACATTTTTTGAACAGGAGCAGCCGGAGTATGTTTTTCTGGCAGCGGCGAAAGTAGGCGGAATTATGGCGAATGCTACGTATCCAGGTCAGTTTCTATATGACAATCTTATGATTCAATCGAATGTCATTGAGGCGGCTCACCAGTATGGCGTGAAAAAGCTGCTCTTTTTAGGAAGTACCTGCATTTATCCGAAAAGGGCACCTCAGCCGTTAAAGGAAGAATATTTATTAACAGGTGAGTTAGAGCCAACCAATGAACCTTACGCCCTTGCGAAGATTGCTGGGATTAAAATGTGCAGTGCTTATAATCGAGAATATGGAACGAATTTCATTAGTGTAATGCCAACGAATTTATATGGTCCGAATGATAATTTTAACCTGGAAACATCGCATGTATTGCCAGCACTAATGCGCAAAATTCATGAAGCAAAAATGAATTACGCATTGGCTGTCGATGTGTGGGGATCAGGGGAACCGTTACGTGAGTTTTTACATGTTGATGATTTAGCAGATGCTTGTATATTTTTAATGAAGAAGCAAAACTCGGAGGATATTGGTGAATTTGTCAATATTGGTACAGAGGAAGAGGTTTCAATTCGAGGATTAGCGGAATTGCTTTGTGATGTCATTGGCTATGATGGGAAACTGTTGTTCGATGTATCAAAGCCGGATGGGACTCCAAGGAAAGTGACTGATATAACAAAATTAAGGGAACTTGGCTGGCGTCCAAACAAACCTTTAAGCGACGGTATAATACAGACATACGAATGGTATGTGGAAAATGTGGTGAAAAATGAACGCACAGCCGAAAATTAGTATTATTACAGCATGTTATAACAGTGAAAAAACCATTGAACAGACTATTCAAAGTGTGCTAAATCAAACATATGAAAACATTGAATATATTATTGTTGATGGGGCTTCGACTGATGGGACAATGGAAATCGTGAAAAAGTATCATGATCGTATCAGCCTTGTGGTTTCAGAGAAGGATTCTGGAGTGTACGATGCCTTTAACAAAGGTGTTCAGTATGCATGTGGTGATTATATTTTATTTTTAAATTCTGATGATTATCTTATAGAAAATACTGTTCTTAAATATGTAGCAAATCAAATTGAATTAAGAAGTAACCCTATAGGTGTTTATGGTGATATTTATATAAAAAATGAGACAACAGGATTTATAAGGCGTCTTGGACAGCAAATAGATTTAAGCAATATTAAAAATGGAAAAATGCCACCTCATCCAGCAACATTTCTTCAAAAGAGTGTGATCACTGAATTCGAAGGATTTAACTTAAATTATCAAATAGCAGCGGACTTCGAGTTGCTTACAAAAATTTTCATGAAGTACGAGAAAGATATTTATCATATTCCTATTCTAGTGTCTGTTTTTCGTTTAGGGGGTTTATCCAGCAATATAAAAACACTTCAAATTGTTAAAGAAGAAACAAAATCCATTATTAATGAGTATTTACTTCATTTCGATTCTAACACGAATATGCATGTAAATAATTCAAATGAAAACTATTTAAAACTGTGGATTGAAAATATTGTGTTTAATAAAAAGTCGATAAGTGATCCACTGAAAAAACTTCAAATTAAAAATGTTGTGATTTTTGGAAGTGGAGAGTTGGCGGTATTAATAGCTCAAGACTTGATTGTAAATGAATTTAATGTACTTAGTTTTCTGGATAATAATAGTGAAAGACAAGGAATTACAATGAACGGCATATGTGTGTATTCCCTGATTGGATAAGAGAAAATGAAGAGCTAGTTGATGCAATTATATATGGGTTTCAAGGCTTTCACGAAAGTGCAGCTGAGAAACAGTTAGAGTCGTATAAATTAAAAGAAGATATTAAGAGACTTAGTTGGAGAGAGTTAGTTAGTGAGTTAAACTAATGGGAAATTTAAGGTAACTGTTGTTTGTTATTTTATAATTAGTCATTATTATTGTGAGGTGAAATAGATGAAACTTATCTTATTATCAGGTGGTTCAGGATCACGACTTTGGCCGCTTTCCAATGACTCTCGTGCTAAGCAATTTTTAAAAGTATTAAAGAACGAAGAGACGGGTGAATTTGAGTCCATGGTTCAGCGCGTGTTTCGTCAAGTGACATCTGTATTAAGTTGGGAAGATGTTATTGTCGCTACCAATACAGCTCAAATCGACATGTTGCATAGTCAGATTGGCAGAGATATTCCTATTGTAGTTGAGCCGGAGAGAAGGGATACTTTCCCTGCTATTGCACTAGCATGCAGTTACCTATATTCTGTGTTAGGAATGAAAGAGGATGAAGTGGTAGCAGTTGTGTCTGTGGATGCATACGTTGAACAGCAGTTTTATGCTAGAGTAGCAGAGTTGGAGAAACTCGTTCATACTACTAGTGCTGAAATGGCTCTCCTCGGGGTTGAGCCTACGTATCCGTCATCTAAATATGGTTATTTAATTCCTGATAATCATGTGGGATATATGGAGGTTGGTAAATTCATAGAAAAACCTTCTGAACAGGAAGCTGCTCAATTAATCGAACAAGGAGCCTTTTGGAATAGCGGTGTTTTTTCCTTTTCGTTGAAATTAATAATAAATCAGTTCCGTGAAAAGAATCTTCCAACCAATTATGAGGAATTATTAGCAAATTTCTCTAGGCTTCCTAAAAAAAGCTTTGATTTTGAAGTAGTTGAGCATCTATCACATATTGTTGCATTACCTTATCAAGGATATTGGAAAGATCTTGGGACATGGAATACTTTGACAGAGGAAATGCACCAACCTATATTGGGGAATGGTTCCTTAAGTGAAGACAGTGAAAATACTCATGTCATAAATGAGCTTGATCTTCCAATTAAAGTTTTGGGTGTATCGAATGCTGTTGTTGCTGTTAGTGCTGACGGTATTCTTGTTTCGGACAAGCCTGCAAGTTCAAGAATGAAAGATATGCTGACAGAAGGGCTGTTTTCAAGACCAATGTATGAGGAGCGGCGTTGGGGTTGGTATAGAGTCTTAGATATTACGAAGTGTGAGGGACGAGAAGTATTAACGAAACGCCTTCATATTCATGCGGGCAAAAACTTAAGCTATCAATACCATCACTATCGGGAAGAAACATGGACGATTATTTCTGGACAGGCTATCTTCATTCAAGATGGGAAAAAGGTTCACGTTCGTTCGGGTGATGTGTTGCAAATTCCAATCGGTTCCAAGCATGCAATGTATGCAGAAACAGATGTTGAATTTATTGAAGTTCAGATTGGATCTCCATTAGTTGAAGAAGATATCGTAAGGTTAACTTATGATTGGAAAGAGACACTAGGATTAATGAATTTTTAAGTCTACTTAATTTGTTTTCAAACATACAACCTTACTGTTTATGGTTAGGAAATGCTATTTTTAAAATTTAAAGGTGTGGTTTAATGAAAATAGGTATGTTAGTAAATCGAATGGAAGGTGGTGGCCTGGAGCAACTCTTATTAAATATAACTAAAGAATTAATAGAGGACCATACAATTGAGATTATTACAACGGTAAAAGAAGGAAAATGGATCGATAAGGTTCGAGACTTAGGTATATTTACTAAAGGCTTTAGTATTTGGTCATATAGTGATCCTTTCGCATATATTAAAGATCTTGCAGAATTCATAAATTCGAGATCCTATGATGCGATTTATATTAATAATACTATTTATGGAATAATTGCATCTAGTTTTATTAATCCAAAAACAAAAAAAATTGCTGTGTTGCACGGAATTTATGATAACACAGTTAAATTAACGACAACTAATAGTAAAAGTATAGACCATTATATTGCGATTAGTCCGCAGACCTACAGCATCTTAAAAGAAAAAATAGAAAAACCTAATAAAGTTTTCTTAATTCCAAATGGTACTTATCAGTTTGATGATAATAAAAAAGTAAATAAGAAAAGAACTGACGAAAAGTTAAAACTAATCTACTCTGGCAGAATAACACATAGAGATAAGGGAGCTCTTTTTGTTCCTGAAATATTTAATCAAATTAAACAAAAATTGCCTTCAAGTGAATTATTAGTTTTGGGTGATGGACGAGACTTCGATGAATTCAAGAAAATAATTAGAAAGTATAAGTTGAATTCGTCTACAAGTTATTTTGGAATGGTTGATTTTAGTTTTGTAATAGAAAAAATGAAAGAATCCCATTTCCTGTTATTTCCATCTATCCATGAGGGGTTTGGATTATCAATAATTGAAGCACAAAGTGTTGGGTGTATTCCTGTTGCACACAATATAGCTGGTGTGACAGATACCATTATTGATCACCATAATAATGGTATCCTAATTCAATCAAATCAAATTGATGATTTCTCAAAAGAAATTATTTCTATTTATAATGATAAAAGTAAGATGAAGTATTTATCAGAGAATGCAACACGGAACGCAAAAAAATTTAATATAAAAAATACAGCAGTTCAGTGGGTTCAAGTTGCAGAGCTAAATGAACAATCTGAGAAAATAGATACACTTATAAAAACACAAGAAGGAAGCAAGGATTCTATAATTAAGATGCTAAATTATGATGGGTCTAATGAATTGATACAAAAGAAAAGTACTTGGTTGGAAAATTACTATCATAAAAATACATCTAATCTAGCAATACTAAATAGTAAATGTAGGCTCGTGATATTTGGAACACTGGAAACGGCTTACTATATTTATATTGATGCTATTAAATATAACTTGAATATAGTTGCTTTTATAGATAATTTTACAAATGAAAAAGCGCTTAATAATATTCCTATTTGGTCTAGTGAGATGATGTATCAGAGATCAGATGAATTTGATACAGTTATTTCATCTATAGATTCAAATACGAGCAATACAATAATAAAAACAATCAAAGAGAGATTAATAGATAAGGAAATTATTGACTGGAAGGAAATATGAAGCTTAAATTTACAACTTACAATTTGGATTTCATTAAATGCCTAATTTAGAAAAAACACATGCTTATTTAATGAAAGGAGAAAGTGATGGATACGATAAATATCGCGGTTGCTTCCGATGATAATTATGCTCAACATCTAAGTGTAATGTTACTTTCTCTTTTAGAGAACAGTGATAGAAAATATCATAAGCATATATATTTCTTAGATGGTGGGATTTCAGAGCAGAACAAGGATAGATTGAGTTCTATCTGTAAACAATTTTCAACAACTTTTGATTGGCTTACTGTAAACGCAGACACATTTGAGAATATGACAGTAAGCCGATATATTAATAAAGTAGCATATTTTCGTATTGCACTACCCACTATATTAAAAGATATTAGCAAAATCGTATATCTTGATTCCGACATTGTTGTAAGGAATGATATAAAGGAACTGTGGGATACTGATTTATCGCAATATCATGTGGCTGCGGTGGATAATTCGAATTTGAACCGACAATTTTTTTTGGGAATTCCTGAAAAATCATCTTATTTTAACTCAGGTGTTTTGCTAATGAATCTTGATTTATGGAGAAAAGATGACATTTGTAAACAATTAATTGATTTTATTCAAACCACCGATCAGGAGTTATTGAAATACCATGATCAAGATGCGTTAAATGCCATTTTGTATGAAAAATGTTTATTGCTTGATCCAAAGTGGAATTACCGCGAATCGTTAAAAGTTAGTATAAGCAAGAAAGACCTGCATTACACTGAACGTGATATTGAGAATGCCATCAAAAATCCTGCTATTATTCATTATACTGAATCATCGAAACCATGGCATTATTTAAATAACCATCCATATAAAACAGATTATTATCACTATTTATCCAAGACAGAGTGGTCAAGTACTCCACCTGAGAAGGAGTATTTGGAGAGCCTTTTTACTACAAGAAAAATTGTGGTTTTTGGAACTGGTAAGAGCGGACAAGAGTTATATAATCGAATTCAAGAACTTGGTTATGACATATCTTATTTCATTGATAACAATAAAATATTATGGGATCAAAGTCTTTTAAATGACAAAATAGTAAAAAGCCCAGAAGTATTACTTCAAGAGAAGAAAGAAAATATATTTATTATTGTTGCCAGTATGTTTTATGAAGAAATAATGGAACAGCTGAAAAGCATGGGCTTTATTGAAAATATCCATATAATTGTAAAGGGGTATGAAAATAAACTAGGCATTGAAGGAGGGAAGAGATGATAAGGCGATTTACTGAATGGTATCGCCAATTTAAGAGGAGATACATTGTTCAACAAAGACGACAACATGAGTATGCAATTAATCGCTATTACGCACATTTAATTGATCCGTTTTTTACTAAGATTGTTTATGATTTGAAAATGTCACCTAATATGGTCACAATTATCGCGACTGTTATTGGTGTTTCTGCTGCTGTATCAATTATAGAAGATAAGTTAATATTAGCTGCCATTTTACTTCAGTTATGGCATTATATGGACGGATCGGATGGGAATTTAGCCCGACTTACTAATCGATGTACATCATTTGGCGCTAAGCTAGATGTTTTTTCAGATCAGACAGTTAGATTTACTGTATTTATGGCTATCGTATTTTCTGTTGATGTTTCTTTGTTGATAAAGATATTGTTTGTCCTTACACTATATGTTGATGTATTAGTTATTCATTCATATGTTTTACCTTTTATGAGAAAATATACTGTTGTTAGGGCAACTTGGAAACAATGGTTTTTAGATAGAGGAATAATTCCTGGTTTAGATATGCTAACAGTTTTTTTTGTTTTCTCGGTTTGCGCTATTTTCAATCGGCTTGATATTGGAGTGTACTTTTTTGTTATTTTTAAGAACATTGATTGGATGTACCGTGTCTGGGAATGTTTGAAGTCAAAGTACATTTATAAAGTTTCAAGAAATACAACTGATTTAGCTAAGTAAGGAAAGAAGGCAATTCTCTAATTGAATAGTATTCCAACAGTGTTTTTGTCAAGGATAGAGAAGAATGTTAAAGGTTCGAGACATACTCTCGTTGTCAAAAAGTTCAGGGGAGATGAGCACAAAGAAAGTTTTAACTTATGGGACATTTGATCTTCTTCGTATTGGGCATATTAATTTATTAAAGAGGGCAAAAGAGTTAGGTGATTACCTCGTAGTTGGGCTTTCAACAGATGCATTTAATAACGAAAAAAATAAAGTTTCATACCATAGCTATGAAAATAGGAAAATAATGGATGAATCTATCAAATATGTTGATGAGGTTATTCCTGAGCAGGAGTGGAGCCAAAAAATAAATGATGTGGTAGAACATAATATTGATTTGTTTGTTATGGGAGACGATTGGGAAGGTCGTTTTAATTTTCTAGAAGAATACTGTAATGTCATATACTTACCGAGAACGGTGGGAATATCTACATCAAAAATAAAAATTGAATTGCAACAGGTGAAGGAACAGAGAAGGTAGACTGGAACTACTATACTCATCTTAACTAGTTTCTAGGTGAATTTTTTTAAATTAAGATTGCTATAGGGAAGAGGAAAAACATGAACGAACAAAAACTAAAATCACTTTTCGCAGAAGCACTAGGAATCGAAGAAACTCAAGTAACAGACGAACTAGCATACAATATGATCCCCGAATGGGACTCAGTCGCCCACATGGCCCTTGTTGCAGAAATCGATGACCAATTCGATATCATGCTTGATACGGACGATGTACTTGATCTTAGTTCATTCGCAAAGGCGAAGGAAATTTTGAAAAAATATGATATTAAGTTCGAGTAGGGTCAGTGTATGCTAGTAAAGGATAAAGTTGTTTTTATTACAGGAGCTTCCAGGGGAATTGGACAAGCTGCTGCGAAAGTATTTGCACAGCATGGTGCACAGCTAATCCTGCATTCGCGGGAAAAAGCAGGGTTAGACGAAACTTTAGAATTGGTAGCTGAATATAACCTCATTGAACCCTTAGTTGTTTCGTATAACGTAATGGATACTGTGAAAATAAAGGAAAGCTTCCATACAATTCGAAAAGAAAAAGGAAGACTGGATGTTTTAATCAATAATGCTGGAATCATGGAAGAGGCTATGCTTGGAATGATTCGAGAAGAGATGGTTGAAACGACTATGGTAACGAATTTATCTTCTGTTCTCTATCATATGCAATATGCATCAAGGTTAATGATGAAACAAAAAGTAGGATCAATCATTAATCTGAGTTCAATTATCGGTGTGAATGGCAGCCAAGGAAATGCAGTATATGCAGCCAGCAAGGCTGGTGTTATAGGGGCTACAAAATCAGTTTCTAAAGAATTAGCACCGCACAATATTCGAGTAAATGCAGTAGCCCCTGGTTTTATAGACACAGATTTGACAGGACATTATAAGGATGAACGGTTACATAAGGTTTTAAATAGCATAGGCATGAAGCGGATCGGTAATCCAGAGGAAGTTGCTAGTGTATTACTTTTCCTGGCATCCGATTTATCTTCTTATGTTACAGGACAAGTAATCGGTGCAGACGGAGGCATGGTGATATAAGCCATGCTTTTTTTCTACACTTTTTTAGAAAATAGTCGATGTAAAAAGAGAAAGATATATTGATTGGTGAATACGTTAAACAATATTATATTAATATACAGTTTTAAGAACGAGGGGAAGAAGATGCAATCATTATGGAGCCTTTCCACTGAAAATAAAAATAGGATTGCCGTTATTGAACAAAGCGGAGAAAGCTATCGTTATGAACAATTGCAGAGTGATGTTCTGGATGTTAGCTTTAAAATAAAGTCATCACGCAAACAATTAGTTTTAATTCTAGCTGAAAATAATTATAGGTCCGTCGCCAATTATTTGGCTGTCTTGCAGAATGGTGATGCAGTAATGCTCTTAAATGCCGATTTAGAAGAGCAACTTTTGCGTACGGTCATCGACTCCTATCAGCCAGCCTGGATTTTAGGCGATATGGATCATGTTGATTACTCCGAGTTCAAAGAAGGAATTCTGAAAAGAAAGATTGAACATGGTTTTGACATTCATGAAGACCTGGCTCTTCTGTTAAGCACGTCTGGAACAACAGGGAGTGTAAAGTTTGTCCGTCTATCACACGATAATATTGTGGCAAATGCGTGTTCTATTTCTCACTACTTGGAAATTACACCAGAAGAACGGGGCATGGCTAACTTACCTATGCATTATTCTTACGGACTTTCTGTTATTAACAGCCATTTATATGCTGGAGCGACTATTTTACTGACAAGTGATAGTGTACTGACAAAAGATTTTTGGGCATTTATGAGAAATGAGAAGGCTACTTCTTTTGCAGGTGTGCCCTACACTTATCAAATGCTGCAAAGAATCGGATTCCTGAAAATGGACTTGCCTGACATACGGTATTTCACTCAAGCAGGCGGCAGATTGAATGAAAAGCTTATCCGCCTTTTTGGAGAGTTTGCAAAAGAGAAGGGTAAGAAATTTTATGTGATGTATGGCCAAACAGAAGCGACTGCCCGCATTAGCTATTTACCTCATGAATTCCTTCTGGAGAAGCCTGCAAGCATAGGTAAAGCCATACCGGATGGAAAGCTGGCTTTAGATTCAGAAACCAGTGAGCTAGTCTATGAAGGGCCAAATGTTATGATGGGCTATGCTGAGAATTTCAGCGACTTAGCTAAGGGTGACGAGCTAAAAGGGAGACTTCGAACAGGTGACTTAGCCGATGTTGATGACGATGGTTTTTATTATATTAAAAGCCGTATGAAGCGGTTTATTAAATTATTTGGGTTGCGATTGAATTTAGATGACATTGAAAAACAAATAGAAACCGAACTGCATACACAGGTTGTATGTGTTGGATCGGATGATAAAATGATAGTAGCTATTCAAAGCGATGAACATAAAGAAAAGATTCAAGATTTGATCGAAAATCTGTATAAACTGCACCGAAGTGCTTTCCGTTTAAAACAGATAGAAGAAATTCCTAGACTGCCAAACGGGAAAGTAAACTATGAAGCATTAAAGGAACTGGTTATATGATTGAACCATTTGAAATGGACTGCAAAGAAAAACAAACCTACTTATTAAATGAACTGAACTCGTTAACAAATTTCCACTATAAACAGTGCAAACCATATAGAAACATGATTGATAAATCGGGGCAAACAACTGTGGCGGGCAGCATAGAAGAAATCCCTTATTTGCCTGTCCAGCTATTTAAGCTGATGGATTTATACTCTATTAATGAAGACTATGTATTCAAGGTGCTCACTTCAAGCGGGACAACAGGCCAGCAGGTTTCTAAGATCTATTTAGATAAGGAAACAGCAGCTGCACAAACAAAAGCCCTCGTTTCATTAATGAAGCCATTACTTGGAACAAAGCGCCTTCCGATGATCATTATTGATACTAAAAATGTGTTAAAGGATCGTAAGTCCTTCAGTGCAAGAGGTGCCGGGATATTAGGTTTCTCCAACTTTGGACGGCGTCCTTTCTATGTTTTAAATGAGGATATGAGTGTGGATTGGGAAGGTTTAACAACGTTTTTAGAGCAGCATAAAGGTGAGAAGCTATTATTGTTTGGCTTTACGTTTATGATTTGGAAGTATTTCTACCAGGAAGCGGTCAAGAAAGGGATTCACCTTGATTTAGGCGATAGCATTCTCATTCATGGCGGCGGCTGGAAAAAGCTTAAAGAGGAAGCCGTCAGCAACGAAATCTATAAAGGTTCTTTGCAGAGCCAGTTCGGAATGGGTTCTATCCATAATTATTATGGCATGGTGGAACAGGTGGGGTCGATTTTTGCTGAGTGTTCACATGGACATCTCCATACACCCATTTATGCAGATGTACTAATTCGAGATCAGATCACCTTCAAACCGCTGCCGATTGGCGAGCAAGGGTTAATTCAAGTTCTCAGTGTTTTGCCGAAAAGCTATCCCGGACATAGCTTGCTGACTGAGGACCTTGGAACTATTCATGGTGAAGATGATTGTCCATGCGGGTGGAAAGGAAAGTACTTTTCCGTAGCTGGGCGAATTCCTAAAGCAGAAATTCGGGGATGCAGCGATACATTCGCATTTGATCAGAAGGGGGAAAACCAATCGTGAAGTTTTTTTGGCCGAATCAATCAAAAAACTGGAAAGAAACGATTGAGTCTATAATTACAGCTAAGCCTCTTTCTCCTTTTCATCCAGAAGTGCTTTCATTTCTGCAATCCATTTCTAAGGCAATTTTAAAGGACCACTCCTACCGGCGTTATCCTGAGCTGGTTGCTCTAGCTTATTGGCTAAGGAAAGCCCATTTATCCGAAATGCAGGAATCCTATGTAAAAAAGGCTGGAGAAAGAATGGTGCTGGCAAGAGGGACTGCTTTGCATTTTGCTCCTTCAAATGTTGATACGATCTTTGTGTATTCTTGGGTGCTTTCCATGCTCGCAGGGAATAGCAATATTTTGCGGATTTCCGGCCGTAAGCAGGAGCAAACTGAGCTTTTGCTTCGTGCCATTATAAATGGCTTAGAAGATTATCCCGAGGTTGCGAGCCGTACGGCAATCCTGACCTATGAGCATAATAATGAAACAACCCAATATTTATCAGAACGCTGTCATATCCGCGTTATTTGGGGCGGGGATGAAACGGTTAAAGCGATTCGTTCTATTCCGCTGGCACCTTTGGCGACAGAGTTAGCTTTTCCTGATCGGTTTTCTCTGTCCGTATTGGAAGCAGGAGCTGTTTTAAATGCAGATGATCATGAGTTTAATGGATTGATTAAGAACTTCTATAATGATGGATTCTGGTTTGCCCAAATGGCTTGCTCATCTCCAAGGTTAATAGTCTGGACAGGAGAAGAAAAATCTATCGAATCTGCACAGGATCGGTTTTGGACTCAGCTTAATAGCTATTTAGATGAGCACTTAGAAGAATATTCTCCGGCATTACAAGTTCAGAAACTGACAACAGGATATTCATTGAGTGATAAAGAGAGCGTAGTGAATTTTCTGCATCTGCCCAATTTTTCACGCCTGAAAGTGAATAATATTGATTTAGATATAAGAGAAAGACACTGTGGGGGAGGTCTATTTGTAGAGTTAGATCTTCCTCAGTTATATGACTTAATTCCATTTCTGGATGATAAAGACCAGACATTGTCCTACTTCGGATTTACGAAGTCTCAATTAATGGAGTTTGCTGAAGGCGTGGGGAATAGGAGTATTGATCGTATTGTCCCAATTGGTCAAGCCCTTGATTTTGAAGGAATATGGGATGGATATGATTTGTTAATGCATTTTACTAGAGAAATCGTAATTAGGTGATGGGATTGCATTTTATATCAATAAAAGAAGAGCACTTAGAGTTAATACTAAATTGGCGTACAAGCGAGTTTGTCACACGACATATGTATACAGATATTGACTACGATTTGGACAAACAGAATGAATGGTTAAAATCTGTTCAAAGAGACCAGAACAGTCATTATTGGGTGCTAAATTATAAAGATCAGCCGATTGGGTTAGTTTCTATTACAGATATCAATTATAGAGATAAACGGGCATATTGGAATTTCTATATTGGTGATCCTGCTTATGGGATGCTCGGCGGGTTTATTGGCCCGTATGTGTACAATTATGCTTTTGAGTTCCTTGGAATCCATAAGCTTATGGGAGAAGTCATGGAGGAAAATGAAGGAGTACGCAAACTTCATCTTAAACAAGGTGCTAGGGAAGTTGGTTATTTAACGGATCATATTTATAAATACGGCAAATATCATAATGTATACATTTTTGAAATGACGAAAGAAATGTGGAAATCGTGTGGAGGAAAGTTTGCAAAGTACTTTCCAACAGTTGACTAAAAGGTTGTGTGGTAAATGAAAACAATCGCAGTTATCCAAGCCCGCATGGGATCATCCCGTCTGCCGGGAAAAATATTAAAGCCTTTAGGCAAGCATGATGTTCTCACCTATGTTGTAGAACGATGCAAAAAAATGAAGGGCATAAGCGAGGTAATTGTCGCGACTTCAACTCTCCCACTGGATGATCAAGTTGAAGCCTGGTGTAAAACAAAGGATGTTTCTTTCTATAGGGGATCTGAGGAAGATGTTCTTGACCGATATGTACAAGCATCGAAACCTTATGAGCCAGACTGCGTGATACGTGTGACGGCAGATTGTCCTTTTGTAGACTATGAGCTTGCTACTGAAATGGTTAAAACTATGAGCCAGGAATCTGCCGATTTTATGAGTATTACTGGCAAGCTGCCAAGAGGGTTAGCCGTGGAGTTATTTTCCTATAAATCACTCCAGTATATCAATGAGCATGGCTTAGAACATCGCCATCGCGAGCATGTGACTTATTATGCGTATGAGCATAAAGATGAGTTCTCCTGGACGTCTGTTGCTGCTGGCGATGCCATTCAAGAACCTGAGTTGCGGATTACGCTGGATACAGAGGAAGACTATGAACTATGTAAAATAATTGCAGATCACTTCAATGGGGATCTTTTTGTGCCGGCATACGAAGTTGTTCGTTTTTTGAAAGGCAACCCTGAAATTGCAAAAATTAATGCACATATTGAACAGAAGCCTGTTGTGTAAAAGAAACAGAAAAGTGTTGTGCTGAAGTTACACACTTAGGGAGATTGTATGTTGAGAATAATTTTTAGAGCGGACGCATCCATTGATATTGGAACAGGTCATATCATGCGCTGTCTAACCTTGGCACACTATTTAAAGGAACAGGGAGCCAGGATCGCATTTATATGTTCAGAAACAAGCGGAAATCTCATTGAGTATATCAGGACAGAAGGATATGAGGTTTATTCAATACCAGAAAGTGCTGATTTTCAAGAGGATGCAAATCACACGATTAATCAATTAAAGACTCAGACAGCTGATTTAATTGTCGTTGATCATTATTATATTGATTCTCGATGGGAAGCTATGGTGAGAGAATCCTTTAGGGATATGAAAATAATGGTCATTGACGATTTAGCTAATCGAACACATGACTGTGACTTGTTGTTGGATCAGAATTTCTTTAAGGAGTACAAAATCAGGTATGATGAATGGGTGCCTGTAAATTGCAGAAAATTGCTTGGTCCTGAATACCTGCTGCTGCGTCCTGAATTTTATCAAGCACAGCAATCTGTAAGCAAGCGTCAGCCTATTAAAGATATCCTCGTATTTTATGGAGGATCAGATCCAACAAATGAAACGACAAAAGCGTTAGAAGCACTTGAATCTATAGATATAGCGAATCGAAATATCCATGTTGTGGTGGGTGTATCTAATCCTCATAAACAGTACATAGAAGCAAAATGTAAAGAGAAAAAGTATTTCTTTTACATACAAATCAATTATCTCGCTCAATTGATGAAGAATGCCGACCTCTCGTTAGGAGCTGGCGGAGTGACAATGTGGGAACGATGCTTTCTGGGGTTACCATCGATTGTAACTATTGTTGCAGATAACCAGAGGGAATCAACAGAAGCAGCTGAAGAATTCGGTGCTGTTTGGAACTTGGGATGGCATGAGGGTGTAAAAGCTGTGAATATTGCCGATATATTGGTTAGAGCAATTGATTATTCTGAAGAACTGCAGAATATGTCGTATAAAGCGCGGCAGTTAATGCAATCTGAGCTGAAACATAAGACTCACCCAGTTGTAGAAGCAATCTTGGAGGTTTTACAATAATGACAGAAACAATAAATATTGCAGGACGATACATTGGGGAGAAGCATAAGCCATTTATCATCGCCGAAATGTCTGGAAACCATAACCAATCTTTAGAAAAGGCTCTTCAAATTGTCGAGGCTGCTGCAAAAGCTGGAGTAGATGCATTGAAACTGCAAACCTATACAGCTGACACAATGACTTTAGATATCAATGAAGGTGAGTTTTTCATCGATCATCCTGACAGTCTTTGGAAGGGGCAATCCCTTTATAATCTCTATCAAGAGGCATACACGCCATGGGAGTGGCATGAACCGATTTTCAAGCGGTGCCGTGAATTGGGAATGATTCCGTTCAGCTCTCCATTTGACGAAACGGCTGTCGATTTTTTAGAAAAATTAGATGTGCCCTGCTACAAAATTGCATCGTTTGAAAATACAGATATCCCGTTAATTGAAAAGGCTGCTTCAACAGGAAAGCCGCTAATCATCTCAACGGGTATGGCAACAGCAGCTGAATTGGATGAAACCATTAGAGCTGCAAGAAATGCTGGCTGTGAGGATATCATTCTTTTAAAATGTACAAGCACATATCCTGCTTCACCGGAAAACTCTAATCTGTTGACCCTTCCTCATATGAAGGAGCTATTCCAATGCCAGGTCGGATTATCTGACCATACGATGGGGACAGGTGTAGGAGTGGCAAGTGTGGTGTTAGGGGCAACGGTGATTGAAAAGCATTTTACAACATCTCGAGCAGAAGGCGGAACAGACGCAGCTTTTTCGATGGAACCTGAAGAGATGAAAGCTCTTGTTGTAGAAACAGAGAGAGCATGGAAGAGCTTGGGGAAAATCAGCTACGGTCCTACGAAGGCTGAGGTTCCTTCGATGAAGGATCGGCGCTCTTTATATGTTACCCAGGATTTAAAAGCCGGTGACATATTAACGAAAGAAAATATTAGAGCGATCCGCCCGGGATATGGATTACCGCCAAAGCACTTAAAGAGTGTCTTGGGTAAAGCAGTTACAGCAGATGTGAAAAAAGGAACTCCTTTATCGTGGGATATATTATAAGGTGGAATGGAAATGAACATGAACATATTACTTACAGGCGGCGCGGGTTTTATTGGCCGTTCAGTTGCAAAAAGACTTCTTGCAGATGGAAATAAAGTGTGGATTTTAGATGATCTGTCAAATGGAAGAGAAGAAAATATTGAAGAATTCAAAGTGGATTTGCAGGATTTTATTGTAGGAGATATTAAAAATGAAGGATTGCTAGAAGACCTTTTTAGTAAAATAAAGTTTGATATTTGCTACCACTTAGGGGCTTCCATAAACGTACAAGATTCAATCGATGATCCAAGAACAACGTTCAATAACGACACACTAGGTACTTTTTATATTCTTGAACAATGCCGCAAGCACAATGTAAAAGTGGTATTTATGAGCACTTGTATGGTTTATGACCGTTGCATGGATGAGAAAGGAATTACAGAGGAACATCCTATTAAACCTGCTTCTCCTTATGCAGGATCAAAAATTGCTGCCGAGAATATGGTTTTATCTTATTATCATGCGTATGGTCTGCCAACTGTGGTCATTCGCCCTTTTAATACATATGGTCCTTATCAGAAAACTGGCGGTGAAGGCGGCGTCGTGGCTATCTTCATTAAGAAGAAGCTTGCTGGTGAGATCCTGAGTATTTATGGTGAGGGAACTCAAACAAGAGATCTTCTTTATGTGGATGATTGTGCAGACTTCGTCGTGCAATCAGGGTATTCTGACAACGTTAATGGTGAAATTGTCAATGCCGGATTAGGAAGCGACATTTCTGTAAATGATCTTGCTTTAATGATTGCAAGAGATTCATCACGTATTGAGCATGTTGAACATATTCATCCTCAGAGTGAAATTCAGAAACTTTTATGTAACTACGACAAGGCGAAAGAGCTTATCGGCTGGGAGCCAAGGATCAGTCTTGAAGAAGGAATAAGAAGAACTGAAGATTGGATTAAAACGAGTCACCTCATCTAGCAGGTGACTTTTTTGGAGGGAACGGAATGACTCTAGCTATTCTTGGCGGAAAGCCTGTCAGGGACACATATTTGTCTTATGGACAGCAATGGATTGACAGTGATGATATCCAGTCTGTAATAGACACATTAACGAGTCCATTTATTACTCAAGGACCTAGGATTGAAGAATTTGAAAAGAAAGTGGCTCAATATTCGGGAGCCAAATATGCAGTTGCCTTTGCAAATGGTACTGCTGCTCTTCACGGAGCCTGTTTTGCTGCAGGAATAGGCAATGGAGATGAAGTCATTACGACTCCTATTACTTTTGCAGCCAGTTCCAATTGTGTTCTTTATTGCGGTGGCCGGCCTGTTTTTGCCGATATTGATGAAGAAACCTACAATATAGATCCAAGTAAGATTGAGGATGTCATAACAGAAAAAACGAAAGCCATTATACCTGTGGACTTTACCGGTCAGCCAGTCGAAATGGAGGCCATTCGAAGGATTGCTGATAAACATGATCTAGTAATAATTGAAGATGCCGCCCATTCTATTGGTGCCACATTTAAGGGGCGCAGGGTAGGAACTCTTGCAGACATGACCATGTTCAGCTTCCACCCTGTGAAGCATATTACAACTGCTGAAGGCGGTATGATTGTTACAGATTCTGAAGAATACGCTGAGAAACTCCGCTTGTTTCGCTCTCATGGAATAACAAATCAAAATCTAACAAAAGATGAAGGTCCCTGGTATTACGAAATGGCTGAGCTTGGTTACAACTATCGAATGACCGATCTGCAAGCCGCACTTGGGGTTGCACAATTAAAGAAATTAGATCATTTTATTGCAAATAGAAGACAGATTGTTGATCGGTATAATCAAGCTTTTGCATCCTTACCGGGAGTAAGAACACCTTTTCAGCATGTACAAACTCAATCAAGCTGGCATTTGTATATGCTTTCGCTAAATTTGGAACAGTTAAATGTCGGGAGAAGAGAAATATTTGAAGCACTGCGGGCTGAGAATATAGGAGTCCATGTTCATTATATTCCTGTGTATTTGCACCCATACTATCAGAAGCTTGGGTATGAAAAAGGTTTATGTCCAGCAGCTGAGAAATGGTATGAATCTGCTCTAACCCTCCCTTTATATCCGAAGATGTCAGACGAAGACATTAAGTCTGTAATAAAGGGTGTTGAAAAGGTGATAGGTCATTATTTAATTTGATAATCATTTCTCCTTGAAAACATATTCAGGGAGATTTTTTAATTCTGACCATAAGTTTATTAACAATAAAAGAGATTCGCCGATATAAAATCTAGGATTATATCAGGGAGTTGTTCACAATGGAAATCAAAACTGTTTCGCCTTCATCAGCTTCAGCAAAACCAATCGTTGCAGACAGGACAGCAGGAGAAAAATCCAAGATAATAGAACAACAACACGAAGAGCAGCAGATGGATGTGAAAAAGGAAAAAGACGAAAAAAAGGTATTAACTAAGGAAGAAGCAGAACATGTAGTTAACGGCATGAATGAATTTCTAAAACCCCAATTTACATCGCTTCAGTTTAAGATTCATGACGAGACTGAGCGTTATTATGTAGAAGTCGTGGATCAGGATAGCAAGAAGGTAATTAGAGAGATTCCTGCAAAACAGCTGTTAGATATGTATGCAAAAATGACTGATTTTTTAGGATTGTTTATTGATAAGAAGTTTTAGAAAGGAGAGACAGATTTGGATTCTATTCGATTTTCAGGCTTAGCCAGCGGACTTGATACACAGTCAATAGTGGATTCAATGATGAGAGCCGAACGCATGCCGCTGGACCGTATGAAACAAAAACAGCAGGTTGTTGAGTGGCAGCGTGATAAATACAGGGATATGAATAAACTCCTTAAGGAATTTGATACGTTTATTTTTGATGGGATTTTTCGTCAATCCAATATGCTCAAAAAGACAGTAACAAGCTCCAATACTGACTTTGTTACAGCAACTGCCAGTTCAGATGCGGGGCAAGTTTCATATAAGATCGAGAATGTTACTCTTGCAACCTCTGCCAGACGGGAAAGTACAGCTGGAATTAGTGCTGCATCTTCTACAAAACTTGACTCATCAAAAAGTTTATGGTCACAGCGTGATAAATTAGCAAATTCCGCTGATATTGGATGGGAGCAGGAGGCAAAAAATCAAACTTTTACAGCTCCTAAAGGCGGCGCAAGCCAGTATCAATTGGCGACTGGAGCAGTGTCAGGGTTACCTGCAGCTATTGATGTGAAAAAGGCTGACGGAACAGCCGCTAGCAGCTTTCAGGTGGTGGAAGGAGCTATTCCAGCCCCGGCTGATCGTGCTTCAGATAAAGTTTATATTGACAGTAATACAGGCTTAATGGCGTTTGGCACCTCATTAGAGGAAGGTCAAAAGTTTGATATATCATATGAACATAATTATATCGAGTTTAATATTAAAACTTTAAATGAAGACGGAACTGCTAATGTTAGGGCGAACGATTTTAAGTATAGCGGTACAACTTCGCTTAATACTATATTTAGTGAAATTAATAAATCCAATGTTGGCATTAATATGTTTTATGACAGCGGCTCTGATAAAGTAGTGGCTCAGCGGCAGGCTACCGGGAATATGTCAGCAGGTCCGGAAATGCTATTTCTCAATAGTAAGACAAGCACAAGTACTGCAAGTGAGCATTCCTTTTTCACCAGCGTTTTAAAGATTGATGATGCAAGTGAAACTGACGGTACAGATGCACAGTACACTATTAATGGACTGCAAACGTCTAGAAAATCAAATACATTTACCATGAATGATGTAACTTTTACATTGAAGAAGAGCTCTGGTGCTGAATCAGCAACAGCAACAGTAAATGTAAATTCCGATACAGAAGCGATATTTGATACTGTAAAGAAATTTATTGAAAAATATAATGAAATGATCGGTAAAATTAACGGCGAATTGACAGCGGAGCGTTATGGTTCCTTTATGCCTTTAACGGATGAGCAGAGACAAGCGATGGGTGAAAAGGAAATTGAGCAATGGGAAGAAAAAGCAAAAAGCGGGCTTCTGAGACGTGATTTCCTGTTGTCTGGCGGACTTACAAAGATGAGAACAGATTTGTATACCGAAATAAAAGTAAATGCTGTAACAAGGGCAGATAGTGATTATAATCAGCTGGCGGAAATTGGAATCAAGTCTACTAAAGATTATCTTGAGCGAGGTAAGCTTGAGATTGATGAAACCAAATTAAAAGCAGCCATTGAAAATAATCCAGAAGCTGTTTACCAGTTATTCATGGCAGATGGACCTACCTATCAGGAAAAAGGGCTTGCCCGAAGATTACGTTCTACGGTCGATGAAACTTTAAAGAAAATAGAAGAAAAGGCAGGAAACACTTTTAAAACAGAACACAATTATTCAATGGGTAAAGACATCCTGCGAATGAAGAGCAGCATAGAGAGCTTTGAAGAGAGACTTAAGATGAGAGAACAGCGCTATTGGGATCAATTCAATGCGATGGAAAAAGCGATGCAGCAGATGAACAATCAATCCTCTCAGCTAATGGCCCAATTAGGATCTATGATGCAATCCGGTTAACTCGTCCGATTTTTCTTTGTGAGACTTAAGATTATTTTATCAAGAGGGTGAGTAGACATTGAGTTTAAACATGCCGCATCAAGCTTATAAGCAAAATTCGGTAAATACAGCCACACCAGGAGAGTTGACACTGCTTCTTTATAATGGTTGCTTAAAGTTCATGAAGCTAGCTAAAATTGCGATTCAAGAGAATAACATTGAGCAGCGCAATATAAATTTAATCAAAGCTCAAAATGTTGTTCAAGAACTTATGCTGACTTTGAATATGGATGTTGAAATATCAAAGAGTATGATGCAAATGTACGACTATATTTTTCAAAGACTAATTGAAGCTAATACTAAAAATAGCATCGAAATTATTGATGAAGTCGAAGGTTATGTTTTGGAGTTTCGCAACACGTGGAAAGAAGTTATTCAATTGGCCAAGAAACCACAATATGCAGAAAGCGGAAAAGCGTAGTGGAAGAACTCATTTTGTTTATTAAAAAGACAAAAGAGCTGCAAAATCACCTGGAAAAAGAACTCCCTGTGGATGAGAGAGAAGTATATATCCAAGAATTAAACCAGTTACTGGAGGAAAGGCATAAACTTCTTAATCAGCTTCCGGATCTTTCTTCTAAGGTAGAAAATGAAGTGAAATTAGAATTAATGACGATGGAAGAAAAGTTAAAACCGCTTTTAAATCACAAGCTTAATGTAATTAAAATGGAAATCAGGACCTTACAGCTGAAAAAAGTTAAGAATAACCAATATGAAAACCCTTATGGCAACATCACCGCAGACGGAATGTATCTGGACAGGAAGAAATAAAGTGTGATGAGGTGGTCTCGTGGATATAGCTTTATTATCTATGGTGCTAAAACAAGGTCAGTTTCAGCAGCAAGCCTCCATATCAATCTTAAAAACAGCTATGGAGCAGGCAGAGGTTAATGCAGAGTCGATAACTAGCATGTTATCCGGAGGGGAAGTACAGGCCCTCCAGCAAGCAGCCCAGCCCCATTTGGGCGGACATATTGATTTAAAAGGATGAGCAGTGAAATAAGCTGCTCGTTTTTTTATTACTTCACGAATTCGACAAATTTTCTCAATCTTTTTACCAGTTTCAGCAGGAGTTTTTAGGGGTAAAATAGAAATATAAATATATAGTCTTAATATACTTTTAAGACTAGGCATTCTTTTACAGACGCTTAGATTTTAGTTAGCGTTCTGAGGAAGTCGCCATTGTATAATGAGAAGGAGGAGTTCACGTATGAATTACAACATTCGTGGTGAAAACATTGAGGTAACTCCAGCAATTAGAGAGTACGTAGAGAAGAAAATTGCGAAGTTAGAAAGGTATTTTACTGAAACTCCTGATGCAAATGTACATGTAAACTTAAAAACGTATAACAATAACCGTTCTAAAGTGGAAGTAACGATTCCGATGCCGAACCTGGTTCTCCGAGCAGAGGAAGATCATGATGATATGTATGCAGCGATTGATCTGATTACCGATAAATTGGAGCGTCAAATCCGCAAACATAAAACAAAAGTGAACCGTAAATTCCGCGAGAAGGGCAATCTGACTGCTGTGTTTGCAGCGTTGGAAAATGAGGCAGAGCCACCTGAACTGGATGAGGAGGATAACGATCTTGAAGTTGTCCGCCAAAAGAGCTTCGACTTGAAGCCAATGGACAGTGAAGAGGCGATCCTGCAAATGAACATGCTGGGCCACAGCTTCTACGTTTTCACAAATGCAGAGTCTAACTTAACGAATGTCGTGTACAAGCGTAAAGATGGCCGCTATGGTCTGATTGAAGCGCAATAATAATACGTGAAAACCCCGCTGTGTGAGGCGGGGTTTTCGTTTTGTGCGGGTTCGCAGTTGGGCTATTTGCAGGAATGGGCCTGCTATTTGCAAATTTGCCGTTCTATTTGCAGATATCAAGCTCTATTTGCGAGAATCGCTCTACTATTTGCAGGTTTTCCGGGTCTATTTGCATCGTTCACATCTTCACCTAAAACGACACTGCCAAAACCCCGTCTAAACCGTAAACTTCTCCAATTCCCTCTCCATCACATCAGTCATTTCCTTCAGCTGCTCCACTTTCACCATAACCTGCTCAAACGCGCGAAGCTGCTCTTCGGTAGAAGCGGAGATTTCCTCAGTCCCGGCAGCTGTTTCCTCGGTTACCGCCGAAATGTTTTCCACAGCGCTTATAACCTGCTGACTCATCTCACTGGAGCTCTTCATATCTTCAACTAGTTTTTCCAAATGGCTGTGAATGCCGGAAACATGTTCAGAAATGGATTCAAAGACCTGTTCCGTCTCGCTCATCGACTGGGATTGCTCTTTTGAAAGGGCATGTCCCTGCTCAGTGGCATTGTAAATATTGCTGATTCCATTTTGAATATTGCTGACCATTGAGGCGATCAGATCGGTTGCTTTGGAAGAAGAATCGGCGAGTTTCCGTACTTCTTCTGCCACAACCGCAAATCCTTTACCTGCTTCACCGGCACGGGCTGCTTCAATTGCTGCATTTAATGCCAGCAGATTGGTTTGATCCGCAATATCTTTCACCGTGTTAGCTGCCCCTTCAATTTCCTTGGTGAACTGGGCAAATTCACTGACTGAATTTCTAATATGGTTAGACGAACTTGAGATCTCGTCCGCAAGTTTCATTTGTTTTTCTAGAGACACTCTGCCATGGTGAACTGATTCCAATGCCTGTGTGCTTTGCACAGCACTTTCGGCACTCGACTGATGGACAGCTGAAAATTGCTCACCCATCACGCTCATTAACTCGGCAGTTGCCTGAACGTCTTCAGAAATGGCCTGGCTGCCTCTCGCCAATTCGTCGGTTGAAACGGCCACCTGGCTGCTGCTTTCATTTAAGCTGTGCATATAGGAAGCCACATCCCCGGCAAATCCTTTTACATTCTGGCTGACCTCTTCTATGGATTGCACGGTTCCTTTTAGGTTCAACACCATTTTTGAGAAGGCTTCCGTTAGTTTATCCACTTCATAGCGGCTATTCTCTTTAAAGATGAGCTGTGATAAATCTGCTGTTAAATCGCCCTCTGAAATTTTCTCTGCTTTTTCCACAATCGCATTGATTGGCTTTGTAATTCCTCGGGCAGCCATCCATGAGAAGACAGCTGATAAAAGAATAAGCAACGCGCTTCCTATGAGGGAAGAATTCGTGATAAAGGCGATTTTCTGGCTGGTTTCCTGAAGAATGCCTTCATACCATTCATTTGTGCGCTTCTTTAAAAGGTGCATATCATTTAATATGCCGGAAATCCGTATGCTCTGGCGCTTGATTTCCGCTTTGTTTCCCTTGTTGAAGGCTTCAGTTGAAACTTTCGATAGCTCTGCATACTTTCCTTCAATGCTGCCGATGATTTTCTTATGCTCGGGTACTGTGGCAACCGAAGAGAGGGAAGCCAGGTTTTCCTGGACCTCTGTCATCATGGTGAGTGCTTGGTCCTTGTTGGCGTCACTTGAATTGTATGTGTAATTGGCAAGCGACTGGCTTGTCACCACCAGGCTTTGCTCCAGGTCCTTCACTTTCAGCAGAAGTTCCACATCATCTTTAGCGGAGCTTTGTATGTTCAGTGTTTGGTATATGATAAAGCCAATCATGCTGACCGAGAGTGCGAGCGGGATCAGCGTGACAATAATGAGGCGTTTTCGTAATGTCATTTTGGAACTCCTTTATTCAGCTTTTACTGTGATTTTTCCAGCGATTATGTCTTCGGTTGCTTTTTTTAATGCAGCTTTCTGTTCCTCTGTTAAGGAAATTACGCGAATCTCAGAAAGGCCGACACCGTTTTCTGCCAGTCCCCATTCATATGAGGAAGCTTCGATTTTTCCGTTTTCCGTCAATTCCTTAGCCAGGTTAAATACAGCAATGTCAATGTTTTTGACCATAGATGTGGCAACGGCTTTTTCTGCAACAAAATACTGATCGGAATCGACACCGCCTGCAAGCACGCCTTTTTCTTCGGCTTTTTTCAGTGCGCCAAAACCGGTGAATCCGGCAGCAGGGTAGATAAAGTCGGCACCTGCAGCAATTTGTTTGTCAGCAATTTTCCCGCCGAGAGCGGCGTTTCCAAAATCTCCGGCATATTCACTTAATACTTCTATTTTCGGATTGAAATGCTTTGCTCCTTGCACAAATCCATTTTCAAAATGGTGGATGACGGGGACATCAACGCCGCCGATAAATCCCAGTTTGCCTGTTTTGCTTGTCATGGCAGCGAGCATTCCGACAAGGAAGCTGCCTTCATGCTCCTTAAACGTAAGTGAGACCACATTATCAAGCTCGGAAACAGCATCAATCAGCAAAAATTGCTTGTCAGGATATTTTTCCGCCGTTTTTTCAAGTGCTTCCTGTGCTGTGAAACCCAGTCCGATGATCAGGTCATGATCTTCTTTGACCAGCTCTTCAAGCGGCTTTTCAAAATTCCCGTCAGGCGCTTCTTTGTAATCAAACAGAATGCCCAGCTCATCACGGGCTTTTTCCAGGCCACGGAATGCAGAGTCGTTAAAAGACTCATCTCCAAGTCCAGTGTCCGATAAGAGAATGCCAATTTTATATTCTTTATGTTGGTTTGTGCTTTGTTCAGAGGCAGAGCAGGCTGCCAAAAGTAAACTGAACATCAGCAGGAAGAGTAATAGTTTTTTCAAGATAGACCTCCATGTTATTATATTTCGCCTTACATAATATCGGCAGAAAGGAGGATGTTTTAAGTCTGAAGTCAGACCTCACGATGAAAAGTTGGCAAAATAAAAAAGCCTGCATTTGCACAGGCCTCAATATCATTCCTCCAGAACTTTATATTTTTCCTTCAAAGACTCCGGAGCCATCTTCACCATTTGCTGAAGGACAAACGATGTAATCACAATATCATCCGTAAAGCCGAAGATCGACAGAAAGTCAGGAACAAGATCGAGCGGCAGAATGATATAAAGAAGGCCGGCCGCTACAGGGAAGAGCTTTTTACCGGCCGATACCTCCCGTGATAGAAAATATTCTTTCAGAAAGGGCAGGAACTTCCAAAATTTAAATACAAATTTGATGCGTTTGAGAAACTTCATTAGGTTCACCTTTTTCTAGTTCATTCGCTGAATGGAAGCTGCCACCTGAACGCGCGGCGGGTTTTTCACTTCAAGTGTGGCAGCTGATAGATAGCTTGTTTCAAGTATGCTTCAAAACGTAAATAGAATTAGCCACTTTTGCAAAGTGTTCAATTAGGTATGAATCTCCTCTTTTTATAATTTAAATAGGTTAAGAGGGGATCGTTTACACTCGTTTTTTCCTCCTTAGGACTGGTTATCGAATAATCGTAATTTTATCCAGATCAGCGCTTTTGACGCCTTCGTTAAAAATTAGCCTTGTTTTGAATTGAAAAATCCGGTCAGGTGCAGAGCAGAGAATGTCTTCAGGCAGCTGGAAGTTAAAGTCCATTTTGTTGGTTTCTTCTGATTCAATGACTTTGGTGGACAGAATGGTCGCTGTCCCGATCACTTCCTCCTTCTCATTCTCAGGCGATGTCATGACCAGATCACACTCAATCCGCTTAATTTGCTGTTCAATCGTTCCTCCTTCAATCAGGAAGATTCCGCTCACATTTTCCCCTGGCGTATATTGAAGCTTTGGCAGCTGCAGATCAATTTTTGCAGAGCCTATTCCAAGCATTGACATGTATTTTCGTAAAATCAACAAAGATCTCTCCTCTAATTTTATAGGGGGAGCTGCTCGCTCACACCACAATTTTGATGTTTCTTACTTTACGTGGAAAACACGATAAAGTTTCAAGAATTTTTCTCTCTACCTATTCCTCCATTTTATAAAGTAAAACGTGTCGCGGTGCGGGCTCGTATATAAAAAGGGCCTTTACCGCGGTGGTAAAGGCCCATAAATAAAGACCTCTACCAAATTGGTAAAGGTCTTGCTAACAATTGTTAAAATTGCCAACAAAGCCGAGAGCGTGTGCTCCGTAATGACGACTCTGCTGTAAAAGCTACTCCCCTTTAGGAGAAACTATTTAATTTATAGCTATATCATAGTGGATTCTTAAGCCGCTGTCAATCATTTTTATGCCTGATGAGCCTTCAGATGGCGTTCGTCAAGTCTTTCTTCAATCTTCTCCAGCTTTAATTTATCCCGCAGCAGCTCTTCTTTATTGCGTTTAATTAGTTCATCCAGTGAGTATCTGATTTTCTTTTTCATCTTCCATTCCTCCATGTACAGTTTTTTGGGCAGAGGGACCAGAAACGCTGCATCTATGTTAATATATGAACACCCAAAAGGGATCAGGAATCAGGGAGGGGGAGTCCCTGATTCCTTAAATCTGAAAATTTAAATAATTTTTTATTTCTTTAATCATAGTCCTAAAGACCCTTTTTGCCAATGGGATTGTCCTCAAATGTCGAAATTCCTGCCTGTGATGCGTTTTTTTAGCTCTAAAAGGAGTATAAGGCGGCTGAAATCCTGTATTCCTGAGAGGTTGTTAAAAGTCAGGAATTTGGCTTGTACTGTCGAAAATGGAATGCAAGATGTGCTTAACTCCGCTTATCCTGTTTGAACCTTCATAGACAGATGGTGATGGAAATGGGTACAGTATTAATATCAGGCTGCTGAAAGAAAGGAAGATGACGGATGCAAATGATCGATATTACACAATACAATCCGGAGACAATGCAACTGGCCAGGCCTATATATGACAGGATGAAGAGAGTTTTGCTGGCAGAAGGGCGTGCCATTCACCCGGCCATTCTGGAAAGAATAGAGGATATGGGAATCACTACGCTGATTGTAAAGGATGCTGAATCAGAAGGCATTTCAATGGATGAAATGATTGATATGCCTACCTGGATGGATACAATTACTGTCGTGCAGAAGGCATTTGATCTGGCAGCTAAAAAGCAAATGTTAAATGTGGCAGAGCTCCAAAAATCAGTGGCTCAAATGATTGGCGAAGTCACAAAACGAAAGACCATCGTCCTGGTCCCATCCTCATCTGTTCCCCCTGAATTAAAAAGCTATGCCCATTCCGTCAATGTGGCTCTGCTTGCCATCCAGACGGCTAAAAAATTGAAATATACACAGTCGCAGCTTCGGGACCTTGGCATCGGCTCCCTATTGCATGATATTGGAAAAGCAGTATCTGAAGAGGACGAGGAGCATCCGCAAAAGGGTTTCGAACTCATTAAAAACCAGCGGGAAATCAGCTTGCTGTCGGCCCATATTGCATATCAGCACCACGAGCTTATGAATGGAAAAGGCTATCCGAGAGGCCTGGCAGGAGATGACATCCTTGAGCTTCCGCAGGTTTGTGCTGTGGCCAGTTTATACGAAAATTTGATTTCAATCGACAAGATGCTTCCGCATGAAGCGCTGGAATTGATTATGACCAAATATGAAACGGAGTATAAAGGAAAGGTTATTGAAGCCTTTGTCAATAGCATTCCTTCCTACTATCCGGGAACGAAAGTGATTCTTCATAACGAGCAGAAGGCCATTGTGACAAAAATCAAACAGCATTTCCACAGACCGGTCATCCGTCTGCTGGAGGATCAGCGGGAAATCGATCTGGCCGTGAGCCCGTCGATTGTGATTAAAGAAATCCTGGTCGGGTAATGAATGGAGCACCTCTATTATTATGAGGTGTTTTTTCATTTAGTTTTTCGAAATAAATACCAACATAATTTTTATATAATTTGTTATAATCAGAATTAACTATTTTAACACTTTAATACAGAGGTGAACTCCATGAATTTTGATTTCCAACACCACCCATACCCATCCCAGCGAACAACCGTCATGGCAAACAACGGCATGGTCGCAACGTCTCAGCCGCTGGCGGCACAGGCTGGATTAGATGTCATGAAAAAAGGCGGAAATGCCATTGATGCAGCAATCGCCACAGCAGCAGCTTTAACTGTGGTTGAACCGACATCCAACGGAATCGGGGCGACGCATTTGCCCTCGTCTGGACGAAAGGGGAACTGCATGGTTTGAATGCAAGCGGCCCTGCACCAAAGTCCATATCAATAGAAGCTCTAAAGGAAAGAGGCTACGAGAAAATGCCGACACACGGCTGGATGCCGGTTACGGTGCCTGGTGCTCCATCCGCATGGGCTGAGCTTTCCAAGCGATTCGGCAGGCTTCCGTTAAAAGAAGTCCTTCAGCCCGCTATTGATTATGCGGAAAAAGGCTATCCGTTAACACCGATCCTCGGCAAGTACTGGCAGTATGCGTATAAAAAATTCAAACAGACTCTGACGGACGATGAATTCCAGCATTGGTTTGAAACCTTTGCTCCGGACGGACGGGCTCCTGAAATTGGCGAGGTCTGGCGTTCTGAAGGCCATGCAGCCACTTTAAGAGCCATTGGCGAAACAGACGGCGAAAGCTTTTACCGCGGGGAGATCGCTGATAAAATCGATGCTTTTTCAAAAAAATACAATGCTTTTTTATCAAAAGAAGACCTCGCTGATTACAAGGCGGAATGGGTAGATCCCATCAAAGTAAACTACCGAGGCTATGATGTTTGGGAAATCCCGCCGAACGGCCAGGGGCTTGTAGCTCTCTTAGGGTTAAACATTGCCAAAGGCTTCGAATTTGGTGATAAAGATACGGTGGATACCTATCACAAACAAATCGAAGCGATGAAGTTAGCTTTCACAGACGGCAAGGCATTTATTACAGATCCTGCTGAAATGAAAGTGACTGTTGAAGAACTGCTCTCGGAGGAGTACGGCAAATCCCGCCGCAACGAAATTGGCGAGAAAGCCGTAACACCTGAGCCATACCAGCCGCCGCGCGGAGGTACTGTGTATCTGGCGACTGCAGACAGCGAAGGGAATATGGTTTCCTTCATTCAAAGCAATTATATGGGCTTTGGCTCAGGGCTTGTCGTTCCTGGAACGGGAATTGCCCTCCAGAACCGCGGACATGACTTCTCTCTTGATCCGGAGCACCATAATGCACTGAAGCCGGGCAAGAAAACATATCACACGATTATTCCTGGATTCCTGACAAAAGACGGAAAAGCCGTTGGACCTTTCGGTGTGATGGGCGGCTATATGCAGCCCCAGGGTCATATGCAGGTGGTCATGAATACAGTAGATTTCCACTTGAACCCGCAGGCAGCACTTGATGCGCCAAGATGGCAGTGGGTTGAAGGGAATAAGGTCCAGGTGGAGCCGCATTTCCCTAATCATATTGCCCAAGCTTTAGTGCGCAAAGGCCACCAAATTGAGGTAACCGTTGATACCGGCGGATTCGGCCGCGGCCAGATTATCTGGCGTGACCCGAAAACAGGCGTGCTCATGGGCGGAACCGAACCGCGAACGGACGGATCAATCGCTGCCTGGTAATAAAAAGTGAGGAAGCAGCACGCATATAAGAGTAAAATAACCATATAAAAGGTATAGGGGAGCGGACCACACAAAAGCCGCTCCTTCATCTGCTTTTTGCGGAGACGGAGGCAGTGTTACCCAACTGGTCTAGTAGTGGTATAGGTACCTGGTACCGATGATAACAACGAAAGAGGTGGAGGCATCATGAAGCAGCTTGACATCTTTATGGCTTTTTTTAGAGTAGGCATCCTCGGTTATGGCGGAGGCCCGTCGTCGATTCCGCTTGTCCATAAAGAGGTTGTTGATAAATATAAATGGATGGATACGGATGAATTCGGCGATGTGCTGGCTCTCGGGAACGCACTCCCAGGCCCGATTGCCACAAAAATGGCCGGCTATATCGGCTATCGTGTTGGCGGATTTCTTGGCATGGTCACTGCACTTGCAGCAACAATGGTACCAACAATTGTCCTTATGATTATTCTTCTTACCGCATTAAATACATTCAAAGACCAGCCATGGGTAGCAGGCATGACAAAGGCAGTCGTTCCAGTTGTGGCTGTGATGCTGGCAAAACTTACTTGGGATTTTGTTAAAAAGTCCTCGAAATCATCTCTGGGATGGGGCTGGACACTCCTTTTTGTAGGCGTAAGCTTAGTTCTTCTTGAATTCGTTAATATTCATCCTGCGATTATCATTTTTGTTTTGCTGACAGCGGCTCTCCTGAAAAATGATAAAGCGGATAAAAATGAAGCAAAAAAGGAGAGGAATCTCGCATGATTTACGTTCAGATCTTCTTGGCATTCTTCATTCCGGGGATTCTCGGATACGGCGGGGGACCGGCATCCATTCCGCTGGTTGAGAATGAAGTGGTCGACAATTATGAATGGCTCACCACAAATGAATTCAGTGAAATGCTGGCAATGGCTAATGCACTGCCCGGTCCGATTGCCACAAAAATGGCCGGTTATATCGGATATGAACAGGGAGGAATCCTCGGGGCCATCGTGGGGGTATTCGCCACTGTAGCTCCATCCCTGGTCCTGATGATTACCCTGCTCGGACTTCTGATGAAATATAAGGAATCGCCGCGCGTCAAACGAATGACTACTTATATCCGGCCGGTTATCGCTGTTCTGCTTGGTATCATGACGTACGATTTCTTATTTTCAGCATATGAAGGTGCCGGCATCTGGCAGACACTTTTCATCGGACTGCTTAGCTTCTTCCTCATGGAAAGGCTTAAAGTCCATCCGGCTTATGTGATCGCCGGAGCGCTTGTATACGGAGGACTTGTTTTAGGATAGGGGGAGGGTTTTTTATGACATTTTCCATCGTGGGATACGATCCGAAGGAAAAAGAATGGGGAATTGCGGTTCAATCGAAATTTCTTGGAGTCGGTGCAGTAGTGCCTTTTGCAAAAGCAGGTATTGGAGCGGTTGCGACTCAGTCATACGCCAATACTTCATATGGACCGCGTGCGTTGCAAATGATGGAAGAGGGGAAAACTGCCGAGGAAACACTTGAAATCATTACTAAAGATGATCCTGAAAAAGAGCTCCGCCAGGTCGGACTGCTGGATAGCATGGGAAATCCGGCAACGTTCACAGGAGAAGGCTGCTATAATTGGGCTGGAGGCATGATAGGTCCTCACTTTGCCGCGCAGGGCAATATCCTTGTGGATGAAAAAACGGTTGAGGCAATGGGCCAGACGTTTATCTCAACAGACGGCACTCTGGCTGAGCGCCTGCTCGCCGCCTTGAATTCAGGCCAGGCAGCCGGCGGTGACAGCCGCGGCCAGCAATCCGCAGCCCTTCTTGTTGTGAAAGAAGCTGGCGGATACGGAGGATTTAACGACCGCTACATAGACTTAAGGGTCGACGACCATTCCGAGCCGATTACCGAGCTGATTCGGATTTATCATCTGCAGCAGCTCTATTTTGCACCGTCAAAGGCTGAACGGATTACGGCCATTGAAGGTGAGATAAAAGAGGAACTTGTTCGCGAATTAACTCGGCTCGATTATTTAAAGGCTGGTCAGGGTGATGAACAGCTATTGAAAGCATTGACTGCCTTTATTCATACCGAAAACTTCGAAGTCCGCGAGCAGGAAGCGGGGAAGATTGACTTGGATGTTTTGGTGTATATGAAAAAACTTTGAAACGGAGAGGGAGCTCTTCGTTTTTTCTTTGGGTTCAGATTAGCTGGAATTTAAGCTTCCTTAACCTGCCAAATGTTAAAATCCTCTTGATTAATGCCTAAACGGCTGATAAATGTTAGGATAGTATAGTTAAACGAATTTGGTAGGAGAGATTTAGAAGATGTCAACAGTAAAAGTAAGCAGAAACGAACCGTGCCCATGCGGGAGCGGAAAAAAATATAAAAAATGCTGCGGCAGCAGGGATGCCGTTTCGATTAAGGATGTATTGAATCACGAAGTTATTGAGCTTCAAAAGGAAGCAAGGGTCTTTGCACTTACTCATTTTGCGGAAGACATGAAAGAGGATTTCAAGGACCTTCTGGATATACTTGAAGACATTGAACCGCAGGAAAAAGAGTTTTATGAATTTGTGCACTCTTTCTGGTACGTTCTTTTTGGAACGTTGGAAGATATGGACTCCATCATGGATGAGTTCATTCATTCTAAGCTGCCAGCCGTCACGCGCCCCCGCTTAAAAAACATTTTGAAATCGTGGGAGGACAGTAAAGCTGCAGCTGGAAAATTAATTGAAGTGACTGAAGACAAAGCAGTTATCGAGGATTGTCTGACCGGGAAGGTTTACAATGTCTCTATATTTGGTGATATGGACGTTAAGGAAGGGAACTTTGCCTTTGCTATGCTGCTTCCTTATGGAGAAGAGTATGTGGCATTTCCTGCTATATTTGACCTGCCGGGAGAGAACTCTGCGCAGTTTGCAGACTACATCCAGTATTCCTTCGAAGAATCTGGATATGAGAATCCGGAAGAATACTTGGCTGAATTCCTCATTGACCTTATGAATGACACGCCAAAATCATCAGTTGGTCCAAATATGGACAATTTCGATTGGCCTACCAAGGGTGCAGAACAGGTTGCTGAAATGTTCCGGGACGACATGATTAAAGCTGATGAAGAGCCATGGCTGATCGGCATGGGAATTTCACTTTGGATGGAGTACCTCAAGAAAACCGGCAAACAGGTTAAAAAGCCTGATAACTATGTTGCGGGCCTTCGATACCTTGTTAGCACCATAGCTCCTGTAAAGGAAAATCTCACTCAGAAAGAATTCGGAGAGTTATACGGCATCAATGCCAACCGGGTTTCCAATTATTATGGCGAGATTTACGACGCAGTAGAGAAAACCATTATAGAACTGATAGAATCGTCGAATTCGTAAAATGGAGAGCATCGCTGCTCTCTGTTTTTATTTATAAACCCAAACTCAAACCCCCATAATAAGCCACCCAGCCGCCGAACCGAAACCAACACCCCTATCATCAAACTAACGCCCTCGATTAACCCCAAATGCGGCATAAGTTGTCACCCCCTTCCCAAAGTGGTAATATTAATAAGAAATAATGTGAATTTTCATAGGAGGATTCTGCCGGGAAATAGCGAATCTATTACTACCTGTGCAATGATATTAACTATGAAATCAGATATGTCCAGCCCTGAATAAAGAGCTGTTATATCCAACATAAAGGAGCGTTTTTAATGCTTGGGATTTTAAATAAAGTGTTTGATCAAAATAAACGCGAACTAAAACGCCTTACCAAAATGGCAGAAGAAATCGATGCTCTTGCATCTGATATGGAAAAATTATCGGACGAGCAGCTGCGCGAGAAAACGGAAGAATTCAAAGCCCGCTATCAAAAGGGCGAAACTGTTGATAATCTTCTGACTGAAGCCTTTGCGGTTGTCCGTGAAGCAGCGAAGCGCGTTCTTGGTTTATACCCATATCCGGTTCAGTTAATGGGGGGATTTCCCTTCATGACGGAAACATTTCCGAGATGAAAACGGGTGAAGGTAAAACTCTGACTGCAACTATGCCGGTTTACCTTAATGCCTTAACTGGAAAAGGCGTGCACGTTGTAACGGTCAACGAATACCTCGCAAGCCGTGACGCCACTGAAATGGGTCAGCTCTACGAATTCCTTGGCCTGACTGTTGGCCTTAACTTAAACGGACTTTCCAAAGAAGAAAAGCAGGCTGCCTATGCGGCTGATATCACATATAGCACAAACAATGAGCTTGGGTTTGATTACCTTCGCGATAACATGGTTCTTTACAAAGAGCAGAAGGTTCAGCGTCCTCTTCACTATGCCGTAATCGATGAAGTTGACTCCATCCTTATTGACGAAGCGCGTACACCGCTGATCATTTCCGGCTCAGCTCAAAAGTCTACACAGCTTTATATTCAGGCCAATGCGTTTGTCAGCCGCCTGAAAAAAGATGAAGATTTTACGTTTGATGAAAAAACAAAAGGCGTGCAGCTGACTGAAGAAGGGATGACGAAAGCAGAGAAGGCTTTTGGAATCGATAACCTTTTCGACATTTCCCATGTTGCACTTAACCACCATATTACACAGGCACTAAAGGCAAATTCCAGCATGCACCTGGATGTTGATTATGTCGTTCAGGACGATGAGATCGTCATCGTTGACCAATTTACAGGCCGTCTGATGAAGGGCCGCCGTTACAGTGATGGGCTTCACCAGGCTATCGAAGCGAAGGAAGGGCTTGAAATCCAGAACGAAAGCATGACCCTTGCAACGATTACATTCCAGAACTATTTCCGTATGTACGAAAAGCTTGCCGGTATGACTGGTACGGCGAAAACGGAAGAAGAGGAATTCCGCAATATCTACAATATGAACGTTGTGGTGATTCCGACAAACCGTCCGATCGCCCGTGATGACAGAGCAGATTTGATTTATGCCACAATGGATGGCAAATTCCGTGCGGTCGTAGAAGATATCGCCGAGCGCCATAAAAAAGGACAGCCTGTACTCGTTGGTACAGTGGCGATCGAAACATCTGAAATCATCTCTAAATACCTGAGCAAAAAAGGTGTTCCGCATAACGTCCTAAATGCGAAGAACCACGGCCGTGAAGCGGAAATCATCCTTGATGCCGGTAAGCAGGGTGCTGTAACGATTGCCACGAACATGGCAGGTCGCGGTACGGATATCAAGCTAGGTGAAGGTGTAAAGGAAATTGGCGGTCTTTGCGTTATTGGTACAGAGCGTCATGAAAGCAGACGTATTGATAACCAGCTCCGCGGACGTTCCGGACGTCAGGGAGACCCTGGTGTCACGCAATTCTACCTTTCCATGGAAGATGAATTGATGCGCCGTTTCGGTTCTGACAATATGAAATCGATGATGGAACGTCTTGGAATGGATGACACTCAGCCAATCCAGAGTAAAATGGTTTCAAGAGCCGTTGAATCTGCGCAAAAACGCGTTGAGGGCAATAACTTCGATGCCCGTAAGCAGCTTCTTTCTTACGACGATGTTCTTCGCCAGCAGCGTGAGATTCTTTATGGTCAGCGAAACGAAGTTCTAGAGTCTGAGAACTTGAGAGAGATCGTTGAAAAAATGATCATGACCAGCATCCAGCGCAATGTGGAAGGATATGCACCTGGACATGAAGATGAGGAAAACTGGAACCTGCAGGGTATCATTGACTATGTTAATGGGAACCTTCTGAATGAAGGCGACCTTACTGTAAATGACATCCGCGGCAAGGATACGGAGGAAATCGCCGAAACCATTTTTGCCAAGGTTAAAGAACGCTATAATGAAAAAGAAGAAATGCTTAGCCCTGAGCAAATGCGTGAATTTGAGAAAGTTATCGTGCTTCGTGCCGTTGACTCCAAGTGGATGGATCACATCGACGCAATGGATCAGCTTCGCCAGGGAATCCATCTGCGTGCGTATGGCCAGACCGATCCACTCCGTGAGTATCAGGGAGAAGGCTTTGCGATGTTTGAAAACATGATTGCTTCCATCGAAGAAGATGTGGCTAAATACATCATGAAAGCCGAAATCCGCAACAACCTCGAGCGCGAGGAAGTGGCCAAAGGCCAGGCCGTCAACCCGAAAGAAGACGGTGAAAAGGTTAAGAAAAAACCTGTCGTCAAGCAGATGGACGTCGGACGCAACGACCAATGCATCTGCGGCAGCGGCAAGAAATATAAAAACTGCTGTGGTGCAGAGAAATAAAAAGAGAGCCGGCAACAGCTTTGCCGGCTTCTCTCTTTGGAAAAAGCTTGTAGGCATATGCTGATATAGGCTTTTACAGATAATCACCCTATAATGGGTAAAAATAATTTTCGAGGTGACCAAAATGGAATTAGCAGATATTCGCAATGAACTTGAAAAAACAGCTAAGATTTTAGCGGACTTTAGGGGGTCTCTTTGACTTAGAAAACAAAGAGGCACGCATCGCTGAGCTTGACGATGTCATGCTGCAGCCTGGATTCTGGGATGACCAGCAGGCAGCACAGGTTGTAATCAGCGAATCAAACTCACTAAAAGACCAGGTAGTTGAATTCCACGATTTATACGAAGTATTTGAGAATCTGGAATTAACTTATGAACTCGTAAAAGAAGAGAGCGACGCAGAATTGCAGGCCGATCTAGAGGAAGAGCTTAAGGACCTGGTAAAGCGTCTGAACGACTTTGAGCTTCAGCTTCTTTTAAGCGAAGAATATGATAAAAACAATGCCATTCTTGAACTGCATCCGGGTGCAGGCGGAACTGAATCACAGGACTGGGGCAGTATGCTGCTTCGCATGTACACACGCTGGGCTGAAAAGAAAGGCTTCAAGGTGGAAACGCTTGATTACCTGCCGGGAGATGAAGCGGGGATCAAGAGTGTTACGCTTAGCATCAAGGGACATAATGCTTATGGATACTTGAAAGCAGAAAAAGGCGTGCACCGCCTTGTCAGGATCTCACCATTTGATTCATCAGGACGCCGCCATACTTCATTCGTTTCCTGTGAAGTGATGCCGGAATTCAATGATGAAATTGAAATTGATATCCGTACCGAAGATCTCAAAATCGACACATACCGTGCAAGCGGCGCCGGCGGTCAGCATATCAACACAACTGACTCTGCTGTCCGTATCACCCACTTGCCGACAAATGTCGTGGTAACCTGCCAGACAGAGCGTTCCCAGATCAAAAACCGCGAACATGCCATGAAAATGCTTAAAGCCAAGCTCTACCAGAAGAAAATCGAGGAGCAGGAAGCTGAATTGGCTGAAATCCGCGGTGAGCAAAAAGATATCGGCTGGGGAAGCCAGATCCGTTCCTATGTTTTCCACCCGTATTCAATGGTGAAAGACCACCGCACCAACACGGAGTCAGGTAATGTCCAGGGAGTTATGGACGGAGACCTGGATACGTTTATTAACGCATACTTGCGGTCAAAATTGATTTTGCCTCAGGATTAATATTAGGAGATAAGAAGCCAATGCCGGCAGAGAGACCGGCATTGGCTTTTTTGTGCAGAATCAAAATATAAAATCTCTACATCCTGCCTCCCCGGTCTCCAGCCTGATAAAAAATGCAGAAAAATTTTTACTGAAAATGTTTTGTCAGCATATCATTAAATCCTTTCCCCCTTTAATACTTCATAGCATCATAAACTCCAATCATTTTATTGAAATAGTTTAAATTTCACGACCATTTTTGAATATAAAAAATAGTTTGACAAATAAAATAAGCTGACGTTAAAATACAAATATGTTCACGAATACAGAACTGAGTTTTATAATGTAAAACAAAATGATTTGAAGGAGTGATAAACTTAAAAATATTTAATGGTTTTTTGAAAGCGTTTTTATAAATTAAATATGTTTTTTGAACTTCCAATGATAGCGCAAACATAGAGTCACTATCATTTTTAAAAATATTGAGGGGGAAGATTGATGAAGAAATTGTCTATTTTATTTTTGAGCATTCTTATGTTCAGTACGATGGTGTTGGCAGCATGCGGAGGTGGATCAAACTCAACCGGCGCTTCTGAAAAAGGATCCGATAGTGCCAGCGGAGAAGGGGGCAAGCGGACAATCAAAGTGAGTATTGGGGTCAATGACAAGCATCCGGAATATGAGGCATCCTTGAAATTTAAAGAGCTGGTTGAAGCAGAGTCAGATGATTTAACAGTGGAAGTCTATCATTCCGGCCAGATTGCCGATGACCGTTCAGCAATTGAAATGCTTCAGTTCGGTACGCTTGATGTGACCATTCCATCTACTTCACCGCTTGTAAACTTTATACCGGCGTATGGTGTTTTCGACCTTCCATTCACGGTCCCAAATGAAGAAGTGGCAGATAAGGTTTTGGATGGTCCTTTTGGAGATAAGATGCTTGAAATGGTTGATCAGCAGGGATTAGTTGGTTTAGCCTGGTGGGAAAATGGTTTCCGTAACTTAACAAACGATGTAAAACCTGTTGCAGGTATGGAGGATGTTAAAGGATTGAAGATCCGCACAATGGAAAATGAAATCCACTTAGATGCCTGGAAAGCCCTTGGTGCTAACCCAACTCCAATGGCATTCACTGAATTATTTACAGCTTTACAGCAGGGGACGATCGACGGACAGGAAAACCCATATCCAACAATATTGTTAAGTAAGTATCCTGAAGTACAAAAGCATGTTTCGAATACAAATCATGTGTACACACCTTTCATTTTCTTATTCAGCAAAAAGATTTGGGAAGAGCTTTCTGCAGAACAACAGGATATCATCTCGAAAGCAGCAGTAGAAGCAGGTAAGTTTAACCGTGAGCGTACACGTGAAGTAGCGGACGAATCACTTGAAACGCTAAAGAAAGAAATGACTTTTACAGAAATCAAAGAGGGAGAATTTGAAAAGTTCCAGGAAGCTGTGAAGCCGGTTATTGATAAATACAAAGATAAAATCGGAGCTGAAATTGTAGACGAGTTCCTTGCTGAGATTGATAAGGCAAAATAAATTTGAAACGAGCAGCCGGTTGTCGCTCGATGGCCGGCTGCTTTTTGAAGAAGAGAGGCGATCAGTTTGATAAAAGTACTAAGATGGCTGGACGATAACTTTGAAAAATACATACTATTCGTTTTATCGGCTATCATGGTTTCTGTCATTTTTATACAGGTGTTTATGCGTTATGTGATGTCAAATTCACTGTCATGGTCAGAAGAGCTTGCGCGGTACTGCTTTATCTGGCTGATCTATATCGGTATCAGCTATGCTGTCAAGCATCATCGCCATATTAAAGTGGATGCCGCACTCATTCTTTTTAAAGATAAAACGAAAATTTATTTTTCACTCATCTCTAATATCCTCTTTTTAGTATTCTGCGTATATGTTGTGTTCTATGGTTACGGAATTGCATCCCAACTGCTGATGTTTGGACAGACAACACCTGCACTTCAAATTCCGACAGGCATTGTATATCTTGCTCCACCTGTTGGCATGGGGCTTGCGGGCATCCGATTGATTCAAAATATCATAGGCAATATTATATCGATTAAAAACTATGATAAAACTCATGAACTTCCAAAAGATGCTGAACAAAATATAAATGTGATCTAGATTTTAAAGGGGGTAGATTCTGAATGGCGGGGGTATTATTTGGTTCATTTGCCGCATTTCTATTTTTAACTGTTCCAATAGGAATAGCAATCGGATTAGCCGTATTATTCACCATTTTATATACCGGCAGTATGCCAGTTGAATTCCTGATGAAGGAATTAACCAACTCAGTTGACTCTTTTCCGCTGCTGGCTGTTCCATACTTTATTATCGCCGGTGAAATCATGGGGAAGGGAGGAATATCCAAGCGGCTGTTTAATGTAGCTGATTCAATGGTAGGGAATAAGACAGGCGGCATTGCTATGGCAACGATCGTAACCTGTATGTTTTTTGCAGCGATATCAGGTTCAGGACCTGCAACTGTTGCGGCGATTGGCGGGATTATGATTCCTGCCATGGTCCAGAAAGGTTATGATAAACGCTTTGCAACAGCGGTTGTTGCATCAGCCGGTTCAATTGGCGTAATTATTCCGCCAAGTATTCCTATGGTTATTTATGGTGTATCCGGCAGTGTTTCGATTGGAGATATGTTTATTGCCGGAATCATCCCGGGAATTTTGGTGGGAATTGGCTTAATGATCTATTCTTACTTTCATTCAAAAAAAATGGGCTATACTGGATCAGACCAAAAGACAACCTTAAAGGGCATTTTAACAGCTCTTTGGGAAGCTAAATGGGCTCTCATGATTCCGATTGTTATTTTAGGTGGTATTTACGGCGGTATCTTTACGCCAACAGAAGCGGCCGTAGTTGCGGTGGTTTTCGGTTTAATTGTCAGTGTTTTTGTTTACAGAGAATTGAAATTCAAAGATTTGCCTCAGATTTTTGTGGATTCTGCTTTAACAACAGCTTCTGTGCTTGTAATTGTTGGAGCGGCTACAGCATTTGGGCGGTTATTGACACTTGAACAAATTCCGAATCAAATCGCTGAAGCCATGATTTCCATTTCGAGCGAGCCGCTTATCATCATGATGCTCATTACCTTATTGCTCTTAATTGTAGGGTGTTTCATGGACACGATTGCAGCGATTATCATCTTAACGCCAATACTCCTGCCAGTTGCCCTTCAGATAGGCTACGATCCGATTCACTTTGGGATTATTATGATCGTAAACCTGGCTATTGGTTTTATAACACCGCCGCTTGGTGTAAACCTGTTTGTGGGTGCTGGGATCTCAGGCCTGACACTGGAACAGCTATCTAAAGCGATTGTGCCGTTTTTCTTTGCAATGGTAGTCACACTGCTGATCATTATTGTCATACCGCAGATTTCACTTCTGTTCTTATAAACGGGCAAATCAGTGCTCAGCGGATATTAAACAGCATTTTTATAAAGAGAATAGCTGTTTCCTTTTTGTGTATATTACAAAACTCAGTTTTATATTATAGGACAATGAACAACTTTAGATATTTGCAGCAAAACTAACGAAGGGGAGATGAAGATGAAAAACAAGAAGTTATTTGGATTGGCAGCCACCGCGCTTGCAAGCTTCTTAATCCTCACCGGCTGCGGCGGGGAGGAAGCAGGAGGAGAAAATGGGGAGGAAAGAAAAAGGTAATCAAAGTTGCACATTACTTTGCTGAGGACCATCCCCAAAATGTGGCATTGAAAGAAAAGTTTAAAACGATTGTAGAAGAAGAAACCAACGGCGAGCTGGAAGTTCAGCTTTACCCGAACAGTACATTGGGGGCCGAGAAAGAATTCTATGATGGTGTCCGCAACGGGACAATCGAAATGGGAATTCCAGGTTTGATCATGCAGGCTGATATTCCGAAAATGGCCGCCCCGGAATGGCCATTCTTATTTAAAGATTTCGACCATGCAAAAAAGGTATTGAATGGGCCGATTGGTGATGAATTGACAGAAGACCTTGAATCTGAACATGGTGTAAAGCCTCTTGCCTGGAGTGCAAATGGATTTAGAATGATTTCCTCAAACAAAACGATTGATAGTTTAAAAGATCTTGACGGAATTCGCTTAAGAATGCCAAATATACCAAACTATATTGAACTGGGAAAATTACTTGGCGCTAATGTGACTCCTCTCCCAATCTCTGAAGTATTCACAGCGATGGAGCAAAAAGTAGTTGATGGCCAGGATAATCCAATCGCTACAGTCAGGGCATCAGGCTGGTATGAAGTGCAAAGCGACATTCTGGAATCAAAGCATATGTTTAGCCCTAACCTATATATCATCAACAGTAATTTTTGGAACGGTTTGACGGAAGAGCAGCAGAAAATTATCGAAAAGGCCTCAAAAGAAGCTGCAGATTATGAATTTGACCTCCTTGAGAAGAGCTATGAAGAAGATAAGAAATTCCTCGAAGACAATGGCTTAAAGTTTACAGCTCCTTCAGAAGAGTTTTCAGCTGAGATGGAAGAAGCAGCACAGCCTTTGTATGAAGAGATTTACAGTGAATTTGATTGGGCGAAGGATTTAGCTGATCGCATCCGTGCGGAAGCAGAGTAGCAGGAAGAAGAAGCCTGGAGGATATAACCCTGTTATTCCTCCGAGCTTAAATTGCAGGGAGGAGTAAGCTGTGTTTAGCAAAATTAACTCTTTTTCTACCAAACTATTAAACATTGCGATTGCCTTTTCACTGGCAGCCATGTCCCTCTCCGTCTTTGGAAATGTTGTTTTGAGATATGTATTCAATTCAGGTCTTACCTGGTCTGAAGAAATGTCCCGCTACTTTTTTGTCTGGATGGTCTTCCTGGGGGCCATTGCTGCACTGAAGGATAAAATGCACCTTGGCGTGGATATCGTTGTCAATGCCTTGCCAAAGGGACTTCAGAAAGTTGCCTTTCTGATCAGTAATGCAATAGTCCTTTACCTGCTATGGCTGATCTTGGAGGGAAGCTGGAAAATGACTCTTCTTAATATGAACAGTACCGGTCCGGCAACAGGCATGCCTCTTTCTTATTTATATGGAATAGGTGTTGTATCCAGTATTTGGATGATGGTCATCGTTATTGCCAGCCTCTTTAAGGCTATTAGAGGAAAGTCTGAAAACTTTACGATCATTCAATCCTCAGACGACGTATTAGCAGAAGTTAACCATGATCAAGAAGAGAAGATCATTGCAAAATAGCGGCGGATGGAAAGGAGGGGGATATTTTTCATGATTGGAGTATTTTTAGGGTCTCTGTTTGGGTCACTGACACTAGGAGTGCCAATTGCATTTGCACTGCTTGCCAGCGGAGTTATGCTGATGTTAGTTATGGGCACATTTGATAGCCAGATTGTTGCCCAAAACCTGATTAATGGAGCTAATAACTTTTCACTAATGGCCATTCCGTTTTTTGTTTTAGCGGGAGAACTGATGAATGCAGGAGGAATCTCCAAGCGTATCGTTGATTTTTCCATGGCGCTGGTAGGGCACATCCGTGGCGGACTTGGCTTTGTAGCCATTATTGCAAGTATTCTTTTTGCGGGATTATCAGGGTCCGCTGTTGCAGATACAGCAGCACTGGGGGCAATTTTAATTCCTATGATGATTGCCAAAGGATATAACGTTAACACATCAACAGGCATCATTTGTGCATCAGGTATTATAGCTCCTGTTATACCGCCAAGTATTCCCATGATTTTATTTGGGGTAACTGCGGGTGTATCCATTACAGATTTATTCATGGGCGGTATCATTCCTGGAGTGATGATGGGAGTCGGGCTCATGATTGGCTGGTTCTTTATGTCACGGAAGGATACAAGTGAGCTTCCTCCGCGAAAATCAGCCAAAGAAATTTGGAAAGCGATTCAGGATGCCAGTTTTGCTTTAATGCTTCCAGTCATCATTATTGGCGGTCTGCGCGGCGGGGTTTTTACACCAACTGAGGCTGCCGTTGTAGCTGCATTTTATGCCTTGTTTGTTGGCTTATTCATTTACCGTGAGCTGAAGCTGGAAGAGCTGTACCATGTTTTAATTGCTTCAGCAAAGACAACAAGTGTTGTGATGTTTGTGGCCGCTGCTGCCATGGTATCAGCCTGGCTTATTACGGTCGCAAATGTCCCTGCAGAGATTGCGGGCTACATGGGATCATTAGTTGAAAGTCCTCTGATCTTAATGATGGTTATTATGATTTTCCTGCTGCTGATTGGCCTTGTGATGGATCTGACACCGGCTATTCTTATTTTCACACCAGTGCTGCTGCCGCTTGTTAAGATGGCCGGAATCGATCCAGTCTACTTCGGAATTGTCATGGTTATCAATCTGTGTATCGGATTGATTACACCTCCGGTGGGCACTGTTTTATATGTTGGCTGCGGAATCAGCAAAATCAGCCTGGTCGAGTTGACGAAAGGAATTTGGCCATTCCTGGTTGTTCATGTCATTGTGCTTCTTCTATTGATCCTATTCCCGGAAATTATTACAGTGCCGCTTGCATGGCTGAATTAATGAAGGAGAAAAGGTAATGGACATAATTAAAGAAATCTTAAAGGATATCCCTATTCCCAGAATGGTAAAAGTAAGACAGAATTTCCACGCACCCCAGCTGGAAGATGTGGCGGATGAGGTACGGAAAACCCTGAATGACACCAATGTGCTGGCCAGAATTAATGAAGGAGATTCCGTGGCGATTGCGGTTGGAAGCAGGGGACTGGCAGATTTGCCTGTTCTGGTTCGTGAAACGGTCAGAGAAATTAAACGTGTCGGAGGGAATCCGTTTATCGTACCTGCCATGGGGAGCCATGGAGGTGCTACCTCGGAAGGCCAGATTGATGTGCTTCACCAATTGGGTGTAACGGAAGGTGCTGTTGAGGCACCGATTAAATCCTCCATGGAAGTTGTCAAGATTGGCGAACTTCCAAATGGGCTTCCGGTCTATATTGACCGAAACGCCTATGAGGCTGACAAGATTGTTGTCATTAACAGGGTCAAACCTCATACAGCATTCCGCGGACCGGTTGAAAGCGGCCTTATGAAAATGATTACCATCGGGCTCGGAAAACAAAAAGGGGCAGAAGCCGCTCATGCCTATAGTTTTAAATATATGGCAGAGCATGTGCCGGAAATGGCCAAAATTTCATTATCAGAAGCTCCAATCATTTTCGGCCTTGCCTCTCTCGAAAATGCTTATGACAAGATTGCAAAGGTTGTTGCAGTTCCGGCAGAAGAACTGGAGACAGTGGAACCGGAACTTCTGAAAGAGGCCAAATCTTTAATGCCAAAAATTCATTTTGATGAGTTTGATGTCCTGATTGTCGACGAGCTTGGAAAAGATATTTCAGGTGACGGGATGGACCCGAATATTACAGGGAATTTCGCTACGCCATATGCAACCGGCGGACCGGATATAAAAAGAACCGTGGTGCTGGGTTTAACCGAAAAAACGCATGGAAATGCGAATGGCATCGGCATGGCAGACATGACAACGAAAGCAGTAGTAGATGAAATTATATGGGAAAAAGGCTATGCAAATGCTCTGACCAGCACCGTGATCGAAGTCATTAAGCTTCCAATGGTGCTTGAAACAAAAGAGCTTGCTGTCAAGGCTGCTATTAAAACCTGCAATGCCTTTGATTTAAACAAGGTAAAAGCTGTTCGAATCAAGAATACATTAGACATCGGAGAAATCTGGATTTCAGAGAGTTTGATTGAGGAAGCGAAACAAAACAGCAATTTGAAAATTATTTCCGATCTCCAGGAATTGGTGCTCGATTAATCCGAAGATTACCTGCAAAAAATTATTCTTGCAGATTGATAGATAAGGAGTGTTCATATGACACATTTATACCCGCTTATAGATAATCCTGTAAATCCATACCGTGACAATGTACAGGGAAAAGCAAATGAACCGATTACGGTAGCTGGACTTTTGGACCGGGCAAAACAGACACTTGGTTCTTCCTATGAAGGAGGAAAGCCGGATTGGACACTCGAGGAAATTTACAACCGCCTTGAAGTAAATGCTCCGCGAATTGCCATTATCGGAGGTTCATCTGACCATCCCGCTCACATCATGGACTATCAGACCTCTGCACGTGCAGCCATCCGCATCTGGCAGAATGGCGGGGTTCCCTTTTACTTTTCCACCCCGGTTATGTGTGATGGCACTGCCCAAAGCAATCAGGGGATGAGCTATTCCCTTCAAAGCAGGAACGCTGTTGCCCAAATGGTCGTCAATCAGCTGGAAGCACATAGTTATCATGGTGCATTCGTCATTCAAGGATGTGATAAGCAGCCGCTGGGCGTTGTCAGTGCGCTGGCACATGTTGATCGGGTAAGACGCAGCCGCGGCGAAGCTCCATTTTTTGCAACATTTGCCCCTGCACATGTTCTCGAAGGCGGATCGATTCCGGACGATGTAATCGCAGAGCTTGAAGAGTTGGCGAAGAAAGCTGAATTGAATGGTGCGGCTGATGTGGCGGCTGATTTGCGTGACACAATGGCATATATCCTGCAATGTTCATCAAATACAGCCTTCCAGGGTGTGTTCGAGCGTGCATATGAGAGGGGCATCTTAACAAAGGAACAGCATAAATATTTTGAAATGAGGCTGGCAGTTGCGACATGTGACGGACAGGGAGGGGTTTGTGCCTTTAATGGTACCGGTAATAGTTCCAGACATCTTGTAGCTGGACTGGGCCTTGTTCATCCGGCGGTGGAGCTGCTGACAGATCCGCCGACACAAAGGCAGATCAATTCGGTTCTTGACAGCTTTGCCACTATGATTAATGAAGAAAAATATGGTGTTTCCAATATTGTGGCTGCCAATATCAAGAATGCGATCCGCATTCATAGTGCATCCGGCGGTTCTACTAACCTGATGATGCATATTGTTGCGGGCATGCTCTATGGCGGATACAATTTTAGTCTATGGGATTTGGACCGCATACATCATGAGCATCCGATTCCTGATTTGTTTGACTATAGCCTGACAGAAGGCCGTGATATTTACTCGCTCGCCATGCAGTGCTGCAGCGGAACGAGCAGGGGAATGGAAACGCTTTTTTACGAATTGCTTGAACATGGTGTACCGATGGATCAGAATGCGCCAACAGTTGCAGCCAGATCCTGGAGAGAGCGTCTCGCCATCACAAGAAGCCTCCAGGCATCAAATGTAAAAGAAAATCCTGTTATATTATCTGCTGAAGAACCGCGCAGGGCATTTAGCGGAGTGGATGTTTTGCAGGGCAATTTCTTTGAAAGCGCAGTGGTAAAAATCAGCGGAATGCCGACACCGCAGCTTGATCAATTCGATGATAAGCTAGCATTTGTTCTTTATTTTGAGAATGAAGATGATGCAAACAGAAGCCTGCTTGACTCGAATCTGCTTAACGATATTAAAAAGGATAAGCTATTTGACCATAACCTGCTGCTTGAAACACTGAAATATAACAACAGAGCGGAATGGGAACTTTTAAAAGAGGAATCATACGAAAAGCTTTTTGACGAGATGGCTGAAAAAGGCATATTGAAAATTTCAGTTGTCATTGCCGGTCAGGGTCCGGTAGCCTTTGGAATGCCGGAAATGTTTACACCTATGCAGCATATTAATGCCAACCGGGTCATGAAAAAGGTCGCAACCATTATCAGTGACGGGCGCTATTCCGGCGTTACATACGGTGCTGCAATTGGACATATGACACCGGAAGCATACGAAGGCGGGGGCATCGGCTTCCTTCAGACAGGTGATGTTGTACATCTTCAGCTTCGGGGAAGGCGCATTGATTTTGTAGATAAAACCCAGCTTTTCGCAGGGAAGGTTGTCCATTCCTTTACTGACAGCTTAAAAGCAGATCGCCAGTCTCTTGTGGAAGAGAGAAAGCAGCGAATGAAGGCACGCCAGAAGCTGGTTGCAGCAAGCAATCGCATGTATGGCCATACGGATGCTGCAAACGGAGTGGTTCCGCTGGCCGTAGCCGAGGATGCAGTTCTGGATTATGAGACAGATGTTTTGCTTCAAGAAGCAGGCACTGTTGCAAAATAAAGAGGCAAGCTCGTCAAAATTCCTGTAAAATTAGGCTAAATAGAACTAGGAGAGTGAGCGGAAATGCCTATTATCCAATCAGTGGAACGTGCATTAAAAATTATGGATTTATTTGACGAGCGGGAAAGAGAATTATCCATTACAGAAATAAGCAAAAGAATGAATCTGCATAAAAGCACGGTTCATTCGCTGCTGAAGACTTTGCAGGAACAGAGATACATCTCCCAGAATGAGGAAAATGGAAAGTATCGTCTGGGACTTAAGCTTTTCGAACGGGGCAATATGGTCCTGAGTAATCTTGATTTGCGGAAAGTTGCCAGAAAGCATCTTGAAAGGCTATCCGCCATGACGAACTTAACGGTCCATCTGGTCATTCTCGACGGACAGGATGGAGTTTATATCGATAAGGTTGAAGGAAGCGGAGTTACGGTTCTTTACTCCCGCATCGGACGCCGGGTTCCCGTTCATACAAGCGCGGTAGGCAAATCGCTCATTTCAACGAAAACAGATGCCGAACTGGATCAGTTTCTTGAAAACTATCAGTACACAAAACAAACACCTAAATCAATCTCTTCGAAAGAAGAATTACTCTCGGAGGTTGCTCATGTCCGCACGGCTGGCTATTCAGTGGATAACGAAGAAAACGAACCGGGCATTGTCTGTTATGCTGTTCCGATCAAAGACTATTCCGGTCAGGTTATAGCCGGGATAAGCATGTCCATGCCTGCTTCTAAAGTAACGGATGAAATCCGTGAACACCACGTGGGACTTCTGAAAGAGTGCAGCACCAGCATATCGCAGGATCTCGGGTATGAGTACCAAAAAATTTAAGTGAATAAAAGTTTATCATTTTCCTTGCCGGCGGGGAGCCTGTTCAGAAGGCTTCCCAATTGGTTGGCTTTACGCTGCCGGCATAGCCTAAATACACATTGAATTAATTAAAAATTTTAAAAATGGCAAATAGTCATTCAGGAGGAGTTAACATGAGAATTATCCGCTATCTAAAAGGAAATGAAAAACAACTGGCAGCTGTAACGAATGAGAATGAAGCAGCCGACCTTCCATTCAGCGATTTTATGTCACTGATTGCTAAAGCGCGCGAAGATAACAAAACACCGTTTGATATTGTAAAACAGATTGCCGAGGAATCAGAAAAACTGCCGCTGGAAAATCTTCAATTAACCACTCCAATTGATGCTCCAGAAGTTTGGGCTTCAGGCGTAACCTATAAAAAAAGCAGGGAAGCGCGAAACTATGAAGCCACACAAGGAAAGCTTGACAGAGAAACGTTCTATGACAAAGTCTATGATGCGGTGCGTCCGGAAATCTTTTTCAAGTCAACATCTGCAAGAACGGTAGGTCCCAATGATCCTGTATACCTTCGGTCCGATTCCAACTGGCAAATCCCGGAGCCTGAGCTGGGGCTTGTCATTGATAAAGATGGCAAGGTGCTTGGCTATACGGCTGGAAATGATATGAGCTGCCGGGATATAGAAGGGGAAAATCCGCTGTACCTGCCGCAGGCAAAGGTTTGGAAGAATTCCTGTTCCATAGGGCCGGCTATTGTATTGGCCGAGACTGTTTCAGATCCTTATGAATTTCAGATTATTTGCCGCATCTACCGGGATGAAGAGCTTGTATTTTATGGAGATGCTCAAGTCAGCCAGCTGAAGCGCACCCTGGATGAGTTGGTCCAATACCTGGTGCTGGATAACCAAATCTTTGACGGAACGGTCCTTCTTACAGGAACCTGCGTTGTGCCGCCAAACGAATTTACTTTAGCGGAAAATGACAGGATTGAAATTGAAATCCCTGGCATTGGCATCCTGAATAACCCGGTTGTCCAAAGCCAGCAAGTAGGGCAGGCAGCTAAGGGGTGAGCTGATGAGTGGGTACAAGACACTGTTTTTAAATGAAAAGGATAGTGTAGCTGTAGCTCTTTCCGATATACCTGCGGGAGCGGAAGTGATTGTTAAAACAGAGGGCATCGAAAAAACAGTTAGAATTCTTGAGCCTATCCGTTTTGGCCATAAATTTGCAGTACGGGCCATTTCCCAGGGAGACGACATTATTAAATATGGTGAGGTAATCGGGGCAGCAGTCGCTCCAATCGATGCAGGGGAACATGTGCATGTTCATAATCTCGAAGGCAAAAGAGGAAGGGGTGACAAAGTTGTTCAATGAGAAGCTTCAGTTTTGGGGTACCGCCGTCCTGATGGCCGTGTTGGAGTAAGAAACCATGTGCTGATCCTGCCAACGATTACTTGTGCAACGCAAACGGCACAGCGGGTAACAGAGCTTGTAAGCGGAACCGTTACATTTATTCATCAGCATGGCTGTGCACAGGTTGGAACCGATTATGACCAGACGGCCAGAACATATGCCGGAATGGGAATGAACCCAAATGTTTACGGTGTGATCGTTCTCGGCTTAGGCTGTGAAACCCATCAGGCACACCGTATTGGCGACGAAATTGCCAAATGCGGCAAGCCGGTCGAGACCGTATCGATACAGGAACATGGCGGCACACTTCAAACCATTGCCGAGGTGGCTAAAATTGCGGTGAAAATGGTTCAGGATGCATCTATGGTGCAGCGTGAGCTATGTGATTTCAGCGAATTGATTGTCGGTACAGAATGCGGGGGCTCGGATGCATGCTCCGGCCTTTCGGCAAACCCGGCTGTTGGGCGTACAAGCGACATGCTTGTTGAACATGGCGGCACCGCCATTTTAGCTGAAACAACCGAATTAATCGGTGCAGAGCATTTGCTGGCCAACCGTGCAGCGAATGATTCAGTCGCAAAAAAGGCGTATGCCGTCATTAAAATGATGGAAAACCGCTCCATTCAGATGGGTGTTGATATCCGTACCGGCAATCCAAGCCCGGGCAACATTGAAGGCGGATTGAGCTCACTTGAAGAAAAGTCGCTTGGAGCTGCAACAAAGTCAGGCACGACACGTTTGGAAGAAGTGATTGACTATGCAGAAAGGCCAACCAAAAAAGGGCTGGTCTGGATGGATACCCCGGGCCATGATATTGAACAGTTAACCGGTATGGTTGCAGGCGGGGCACAAATTGTTCTTTTCACAAGCGGTCGCGGAACACCAACCGGATCGCCGATTGCACCTGTTATTAAAATCTCGACAAACACACCAATGTTCGAACGCATGAACGAAAACATGGATCTTGATGCCGGAACCATCGTTGACGGCAAAGAAACAGTCGGAGGAGTCGGCGGACGGATCATGAAGGAAATCCAGGCTGTCGCAAATGGCAAATTGACAAAAGCGGAAATCTTGAAGCAGCATGACTTTGGAATTTGGCGTATTGGCCCAACATTTTAATAAAAAGGAGATTATAAGCATGAAAACTACAATCGAAACCAAAACATACAGCAACTTCATTAATAACGAATGGAAAGAATCTGCATCCGGAAATGTCATTGAAAGCATTAACCCTGCTACAAAGGAAGCAGTCGGCTACGTTCAAAAATCTAATGAAGAAGAGCTGAACCAGGCTGTAGAGGCGGCATTCAAAGCGAAGAAAGCATGGCGCAAGCTTGGCCAGGCAGCAAGAGGACAGCTATTGTTCCAGACAGCAAACATCCTTGAATCTAGGCTGGATGAAATTGCGGAAAGCATGACGAGGGAAATGGGAAAGACCCTTCCTGAAGCAAAAGGAGAAACAGCCCGAGGCATTGCCATCCTCCGTTATTATGCAGGAGAAGGAATGCGCAAAGAGGGGGACGTGATTCCATCAACTGATAAAGATGCCCTTATGTTCACAAAGCGTGCTCCCCTTGGAGTTGTAGGAGTTATCACTCCCTGGAACTTCCCGGTTGCGATTCCAATCTGGAAAATCGCGCCTGCACTTGTGTACGGAAATACAGTTGTATTCAAGCCTGCGAGCGAAGCGGCTGTCACTGCTGCTAAGGTGGTCGAGTGCTTTGCAGAGGCCGGCTTTCCTGAAGGTGTCTTAAATTTTGTAACGGGTTCAGGCTCTGAGATCGGCCAGGGATTGATCGATCATCCTAAATTGAATGCCATTACTTTTACAGGGTCAGAGAGTGTTGGACAAAGCGTAGCGAAAGCAGCTGCTGCGCGCGGAATCAAATTCCAGCTTGAAATGGGCGGAAAGAACCCTGTTATTGTTGCGAAAAATGCCAATCTTGACCAGGCTGTTGAAGCGGTCATCAGCGGCGGATTCCGCTCATCTGGACAAAAATGTACGGCTTCAAGCCGCGTTATCGTAGAAGCCGATGTTTATAACGAATTCAAGCAAAAGCTTATCGAAGCTTCTGAAAAAATCACTGTCGGAAACGGCCTTGAAGAAGGCATCTGGATGGGGCCTTGTGCAAGCGAAAGCCAATTCAACACATTTAACAAGTACATTGAAATCGGAAAAAATGAAGGTGCCAGACTGGTTCATGGCGGCGAAGTGCTGACAGGCGGTGAATATGATAACGGCTTCTTCGTTAAACCGGCTATTTTTGAAGAAGTCACAGCTGATATGACGATTGCACAGGAAGAGATCTTTGGGCCGGTCATTGCGCTTATTAGAGCCGTTGACCTGGAAGAAGCAATCGAAGTGGCAAACAATACTAAATATGGATTGAGTGCATCGATCTTTACTTCAGATATCAGCTCGATTCTGGAATTCATCGATGAAATTGAAGCGGGTCTCGTCCGGATCAATGCGGAAAGCGCCGGTGTAGAACTTCAGGCGCCATTTGGCGGAATGAAGGCTTCAAGTACAGGCTCACGTGAACAAGGTGAAGCTGCAAAAGAATTCTATACAGCCATTAAAACAGTTTTCATAAAAGGCTCTTAAATCGGCTAAATTGAGGAAAACCATTCAAACCTAAAAAGGAGATTTCCAAAATAGAAATCTCCTTTTTATCAAAAAGTTGCGAGGTGCCCATATGAAAATTACGAAACTTTCATTATATAAAGTTCCGCCGCGCTGGCTGTTTTTAAAAATTGAAACAGATGAAGGCATTTCCGGCTGGGGAGAGCCTGTTGTCGAAGGGCGCGCTGAAACAGTAAAGGCAGCCGTCAATGAACTATCAGATTATATTATTGGCCGTAATCCTAATGACATCGAAGATATATGGCAAACAATGTACCGTGGCGGTTTTTACCGGGGGGGCCCAATTTTGATGAGTGCGATCTCCGGGATCGAGCAGGCGCTCTGGGATATTAAAGGCAAGTATTACAATATACCAGTCTATGAAATGCTCGGGGGCAAAGCGCGCCAGAAGATTAAAGTGTATTCCTGGATCGGGGGGGACCGGCCGGCTGAAGTTGCTGCGGAAGCAAAAGTAAAACAGGAACAGGGCTTTCAAGCGATTAAGATGAACGCCTCTGAAGAAATGAATTACATAGACAGCTTTTCAAAAGTGGAAGCGGTTATTGAGCGTGTGGCTTCTATTCGTGAGGCACTCGGCAAGGACTTCGGCATAGGGGTTGATTTTCATGGCCGCGTTCATAAAACCATGGCCAAAACATTAGTGAAAGAGCTGGAGCCATATCGCCCAATGTTCATTGAAGAACCGGTGCTTCCGGAAAACAATGAGGCTCTGCGTGAGATTGCCCTGCATACAACCTGTCCAATTGCCACCGGTGAAAGGATGTATACACGCTGGGGATTCAAGCAGCTTCTGCAGGACGGATATGTAGATATTATCCAGCCTGACCTTTCGCACACAGGCGGTATTCTGGAAGGAAAGAAAATTGCCGCAATGGCTGAGGCGTATGATGTGTCGATTGCACCGCATTGTCCTCTTGGACCAATGACACTGGCATCTTCGGTTCATCTGGATGCTTCTACTCCAAATTTCATCATCCAGGAACAAAGCCTTGGCATTCACTATAACCAGGGAATGGACATTCTCGATTATATTAATAATCCTGAAGTATTCGCCTATAAAGATGGCTATGTAAACATTCCGGATCAGCCTGGACTCGGTATAGAGATTAACGAGGAAAAAGTAAAGCAGGCAGCAGAAGCCGGACATGATTGGAAAAATCCTATTTGGCGCCATGAAGATGGCAGCATTGCCGAATGGTAAATGAGGAGGAAATCGAATGAGCTTTCATGGAATTATTCCCCCGGTTGTCACTTTATTTGATGAAGCGGGAAATTTGGATTTGGAGCTGAATAGAAGGTATCTTGATAAGCTGATTTCTCGGAATACTCATGGGATATTGCTGATGGGCAGCTCAGGTGAGTTTTCTTCTCTTTCCATCGAAGAGCGGAAGCTTTATGTCAGGGAAATGATTAAACATATCCATGGGCGCGTAAAAGTTATGGTTGGTGTGGGCCACACAGCTCTTAAGGAAGTCCTTGAACTGACTTCTTATGCAGAGGAACAGGGAGCAGATGGTGTGCTTGTTGTCAGCCCTTACTATTGGAAGCTTTCGGATGATCAGCTTTATCGCTTTTATTCAACTGTTGCCAATCATACAGAGCTTCCCGTGTTTATTTACAATATCCCGCAATTAACCGGCCAAAATTTGCCGGTTGAGCTAATCGTCAAATTGGCCAAAGACTATCCGAACATTTCTGGCATTAAAGAAACTGTCGGTGATTTTGGCCATATTCGGCAGGTAATTACAGAAGTGAAAAAGGTCCGTCCTGATTTCCTTGTTTTCTCAGCCTTTGACGAGCATATGCTCCCGGCCCTGATGATTGGCGCCGCTGGCAGCATCAATGGCAGTGCTGTATTTGCTCCAGAAGTCTCAGTAGATTTATATGAATCTTATCAAAGAGGGGATTTAGCTGAAGCCCGGAATAACCACCAGCAAATCTCCAGGCTGATGGATGTTTATACGTATTGCCCGACCTTTTTTACAACGATGAAAGAAGCTGTTCATCAGCGCTGGTTTGAAAAAGCAGCAGGCCATCGTGTTCCGTTTGATGTATACCCTGCCGATCTACGTGAAAATGTTCGAAGTTTATTACAAACTATTAAAACGAAAGAAGGCGTCCAATTATGAAAGAATCCCGCGAATTGCTTGAACAATTAGGCTATCCATCCAGCGATTTTCAAGAATTGCCGACATCAGCAAAAAGATTCCCGGACGGTGCACAATACCGGGTTGAGATTCCAAGTGTTGAAGGGCCTGAAGCGTTAAAAGCCACGCTTGAAGAAATCGATCGCCTTGGCTTGACGATTCACCGCGTTTCTCAGGGAAGCGGCATTATGCTTCAAACAGATGAGGAAATCAAAGAAATGTGCGAACTGACAGCAGAACGAGGAATGGAGTTAAGCTTATTTGTAGGACCAAGAGGCACTTGGGATATCAGTGCAGCTCCGTTTACATCGGGGGGCAAATCACAGGCGCTTCGCCATGAGGGAGCGGATCAGCTTGTTTATGCTATGGAAGATTTAAAGCGCGGTGCTGAACTGGGCTTAAGAGGCGCACTTGTAGCTGATGAGGGGCTTCTTCTATTAACAAAAGAAATGAAGAAAAAGGGCCAGCTTCCTGAAGACTTCGTTGTAAAGGTATCTGTGCAAATGGGCTCGGCAAACCCTGTTTCAGTAAAACTGATGCAGGATATCGGAGCAGATACGTATAATGTGCCTTCTGCATTGCCGCTCGCAAAGCTTGCTGCAATCCGCCAGTCCATTGATATTCCAATTGACTTGTACGTGGAGGTTCCGGATAATTTCGGCGGATTCCTGCGCTACTACGAAATCCCGGAAATCATTCGGGTGCTCGCTCCCGTTTATATTAAATTTGGCCTTCGCAATCACCCGGATGTGTATCCTTCCGGAAAGCAATGGGAAAGCACGAATATCTCACTCGTAAAAGAGCGTGTACGCCGTGCTTCCATTGGTATTCAAATGATTGAACGCTACTATCCGGAAGCAGTTACTTCAAAGCTTGGTGCAGAAGGGCTTGGGGTTCCGAAGGCTGAAAAAACGCTAGCTAAATAATTTTCAATCCCTGAGCGGTTTCAATCCGTTCCAGGGATTTCTTACTATAATTCCAGGGGTGAAAAGGATGGCATTTAAAGTACTTTTAACAGACTATGAATTTGAAAATCTCAAATATGAGGAAGACGTATTTAAAGAAAGCGGTCTTGATATTGAATTCGTCAAAGCGCAGTGCAAAACGGAAGATGAGGTGGCCGAGCAGGCCAAACATGCTGACGCCATTTTAAATCAATACGCACCAATCTCAAGACGTGTAATAGAATCCCTTGAAAATACCAAGGTGATTTCCCGCTATGGTGTTGGTGTGAACACGATTGATTTAGATGCAGCCAATGAAAAAGGCATTACCGTAGCTAACGTTCCTGATTATGGGATGGAAGAGGTATCAAACCACGCACTGGCTCTTCTTTTATCATGGGCCCGTAAAGTGACTCTATTAAATAATGAAGTAAAAAGAGGAAATTGGGATTTCAAAGCTTGTGTCCCTATTCACCGTTTTACCAATCAAACAGTAGGAGTTCTTGGATTCGGGCGCATTCCAAGAAGATTTATTGAAAAGGTAAAACCTCTTGGCTTTAAATTGGCCGCATATGATCCCTTTGTTTCCGCAGAGGATATGGCATCAGCCGGAGTGCAAAAAATGGAGCTGGATGAAATCATAAGTGAAGCCGACTATTTATCGGTACATGTTCCGTTAATTAAGGATACCTTCCATTTATTAAATGCAGACCGATTTAGCCAAATGAAGAAAAATGCTGTCATCATTAACACTGCACGTGGTCCGATTATTGATGAAAAGGCCCTGATAGAAGCGCTTGAAAATGGCAAAATAGCAGGTGCCGCTCTCGATGTAGCCGAAGAAGAGCCAATTAGCATCGATAGCCCGCTTCTTCATATGGATAATGTCATTATTACTCCGCACAGCGCATGGTATTCAGAGGAAGCCATGGTGGAGCTAAGACAAAAGGCTGCGAAAAATATCGTACAGGTTTTAAAAGGTGAAAAAACACCTTATGCCCTTACGTAAGAAAGGATAGTGCCGAATATGAAACTAGCTGCTTTCACGATTAATTCTCAACAGCATATTGGTGTTGTCCAGGGAGAGAAAGCCATCAGCTTAACAATACTTGCCGGAAATCAATTTCCTTCGTGCCTGAAAACCTTTATAGAAAGAAGTGAAGAACTGCTGCCGCTTGCTGAAAAGCTTATTAGCCAGGGTACCAATGAGGAGGCTGTTTTTCCAATATCCGATGTGAAAATCCTTCCGCCGATGCAGGCTCCGGAAAAAATCATTTGCGTTGGCTTGAATTATATTGATCATTGCAGAGAAACCGGAATGGAGCCGCCTGCTTCACCGGTGATCTTTTCAAAATATGCGAATGCCATCGTCGGCCATCATGACGCGGTGGAGATTCCTATCAATTCAAGTGAAGTTGATTTTGAGGCAGAGCTTGCTGTTGTCATGGGAAAGGAAGCTAAGCGGGTAACGGAAGAAGAGGCAAACGATTATGTTTTTGGCTACACGATCATGAATGATATTAGCGCGCGCGATTTGCAATTTAAGGACGGACAGTGGTCCCGGGCAAAACAGCCGACACCTTTGCGCCAACAGGACCAGTGATTGTGACAAAGGATGAAGCAGGGGATCCGCACAGTCTATCAATCTCACTCGAACTCAATGGGGAAATTATGCAAGATTCCAATACAAGCAACCTGATATTTACCATACCGCAGATTATCTCCTTCTTATCGCAGTCTATGACGCTAAGACCGGGTGACTTAATTGCAACAGGAACGCCTCCAGGAGTTGGAATGGGCCGGGATCCAAAGGTGTGGCTGAAAGACGGTGACAAAATGAGTATTACCATTGAAAACATCGGAACACTTTCCAATTACGTAAAAGGTGATTCACAGAAGAAAGAGGGCTGATAGACATGGATGTTGTAACAATCGGGGAAACGATGGCTCTTTTTACACCGAATGAGGAGGGCATGCTTCGCCATGCCCATTCTTTTTCAATGAAATTTGGCGGGGCAGAATCCAATGTCGCCATCGGATTGAGCCGTCTCGGACATCGTTCGAGATGGATCAGCCGTCTTGGGGAGGACGAATTCGGTGATGCTATGCTGTCATTCATCCGCGGCGAAGGAGTGGATGTTTCCTATGTGACGCGCGATCAAACTGCGCCGACAGGCGTATTTTTTAAAGAGTTCAGGCGCTTGAATGACACGCGTGTCTATTATTATAGAAAAGATTCTGCGGCCAGCAGAATGAATGCCGACTGGCTTTTGGATGAGTCCATTTTAGATGCTGAATATCTTCATCTTACAGGCATTACGCCAGGACTAAGCCTCTCATGCCGGGAGATGCTTGAAAAGGCAATCCGGATAGCAAAAGGAAATGGGACGAAAATCGTTTTTGATCCAAATCTCCGTTTGAAAATTTGGCGTGATGAAGAAGAAGCACGGCAATTTTTGAAAAAATATGCTTCTGAAAGTGATATAGTCCTTCCTGGCATTTCGGAAGCAGAGTTTCTGTTCGGCACATTTTCACCTGAGGAATATGTAGAGAAATTTCATGATCTTGGGATTGAAACAGTCATTATGAAATTGGGAAAAGAAGGGTCGCTAATATCATCTTCATCGGGTTTGGTGAAGAAAATCCCAGGCTTTACGGTTGAGCGGGTAATCGATCCTGTTGGAGCGGGTGATGCATTTGCTGCAGGTGTCCTTTCAGGACTGCTGGACGGAAAATTGCTTGAAGAAGCAGTACTGCAGGGCAACGCGATGGGAGCAATGGTAACAATGGTGAATGGAGATGCAGAAGGCTTGCCAACTCGATCTGATCTTGTGTCCTTTATGAAAGGCAATCTGGAAGATGTTACGAGATAAAAAGGAGGGAAATCAGTGAGCACGTTAGAAGAGTTAAAGAAGAGCAAGATTGTTGCTGTTATTCGCGGTGCACGTCAGGATCAGATTTTGCCCATTGCTCATGCGCTGCTGGCCGGCGGTGTCAGCACATTTGAGATAACAGTAGAAACACCAAAAGTATGCTCATTAATAGAAAAAGTAAAAGAAGAGTTTGGAAACCAGACAATTGTAGGGGCAGGGACCGTGCTGGATCCTGAAACAGCGCGTGCAGTCATTATGTCTGGAGCGGAGTTCATATTTTCGCCAATCGTTAATAAGGAAACCATTAAACTGGCAAAACGTTACGGTGTCCTCAGTATCCCTGGTGCCCTCACCCCAACTGAAATCCTGACAGCCTATGAAAATGGCGGAGATCTTATTAAGGTGTTCCCAGCCGATGTCATGGGTGTCTCTTATTTCAAGAGCCTGCAGGGGCCGCTTCCGCATATTCCGCTGATGCCAACCGGGGGTATTGATGTCAAAAATATCCGGGAATATTTAAAAGCGGGGGCAGTTGCCGCAGGAGTAGGCAGTTCGTTAGTAAATGCAAAAAATCTAAATTCGGAAGAGGATTATTTGAAACTGACTGAAAAGGCAAAGGAATTTTCTGAATTAATAAATTTCTAAATCGTTGGCAGTTTCGGAAGCTAATTCAAATCAAAAGGACCTGCCATTTGGATAGGTGGAGGTCCTTTTGCCAGATTGCTGGATTAGTTGATTTGGATTTATTTCAGGTGCTTCCAAACCTCTTGAAAAACCAATTTTAATGGGATTCCGTATTGCTCAGATATAGCTTTGCAATCACTGAATTCCGGGGCTTGCTGAACAATTTCACCTTGCATCAGCCCCTCTTTAACAGAGACGGTCCCCCATTGTGTTTCGACCTTACGAAATTTCCGGCCAAGCCGATTTACAGAAAGCGGGTAGTATCGCACACCCAATGTGGTGGTTTCTCTAAAAATGATATTCATCATCTCGGATTTTTTCTTATTTTCACACAAAACCTGGAGCATGGTACCAGGCCGATTTTTCTTCATGTATATCGGAATATAAAAGACATCATTGGCCCCGGATTGAAACAATAAATCCATAACATGTCCCAGCCATTCTCCAGGAATGTCGTCCAGATTTACTTCAATTTTGATCATGTCATGATCAGTATGCTCTTGGCCATGCTGCATTTTTAACGAGCCTCCTTTAGCTGGTATATATTTTAGATGAAGAAAAGAAAGGAAGAAATGAATGCAATCTTATACTACACATATTTTAGCACAATTAAAAAATGGCCATCTTTCAATTGAGGAAGCTGAGGAACAATTGAAGGGCTTTACAGATTACGGATTTGCCAAAGTGGACGATGAGCGTGAATTCAGACAAGGATTTCCTGAGGTTATCTTTGGGGCAGGCAAAACCACAGAACAAATTTTACATATATTTAAGCATTTGGTTTATAAGGGGAATACCGTTTTAGCTACAAGGGTTGACCCAAAATCTGCAGAAGAAGTATGCAGGCAGGTGGATGGAGCTGTATATGATTCATCCGGCAGAACACTTTTGTATAAGCCTGAGGATTATGAACTGAAGACGGAGAAGAAAATTGGGGTTATCTGTGCAGGGACTTCTGACATTCCTGTGGCCCGGGAGGCAGAAGTGACGATTGAAGCTATGGGACACCATTACGAAAGTTTTTATGATATTGGAGTAGCGGGGATTCATCGTTTATTTGCGCAAATTGACGAGATTAAAAAGTGTGATGTATTGATTGTTGTAGCGGGAATGGAAGGTGCACTTCCCAGTGTAGTCGGGGGATTGGTTTCCACTCCTGTTATAGCGGTTCCGACCAGCATAGGATATGGTGCACACTTAAATGGCATTACATCTTTGTTAAGCATGCTTAACACATGCGCTTCCGGCGTAACGGTGGTGAATATAGACAATGGATTTGGTGCGGGCTACTCAGCTTCTTTGATGCTAAGAGTCTGAACATAAAAACAAAGCGGGGTAAATGTAATGAACATATTATTTATAGATTGCGGTATTTCTGGCATTGCTGGAGATATGTCTCTGGCAGCCTTCACAGAATTGGGCGTTGAATTATCAAGTGTAGAAAGAAAGCTTAAATCTGTAATTAAGGAAGAGTTTTCGCTAGGGACAAAAAAGGTTGTAAAGAAGGGGATCTCCAGTACGGAATTAGTCATTCATACAGAAGAAGAAAAACACTCACATCGCCACTATACACACATAAAAAAAGCAATTGAAGAATCTGAGCTTGAAGAGGCAGAAAAAGAAACAGCCTTACAAATGTTTGAAACGATAGGATTAGCAGAGGCAAAAATACATGACAGCACTCTCGAAAAGGTGCATTTCCATGAAGTTGGAGGTGTAGACTCGATGATTGATATTATAGGGACCGCAATTGCTTACAATACATTAAACATTGAAAAGGTAGTCTGCACTCCGGTTGCTGCAGGAAATGGATATATCAATATTGCGCATGGCCTTTATCCTGTACCAGCCCCGGCTACATTGGAAATTCTAAAAGATATTCCTTTGCGGAAGACTGACATTCAAAGTGAATTGACGACACCTACTGGTGCTGCCATTGTCCGTACCCTGGCTAATGAGTTCGGGAATATGCCTTCCATGAAAGTTCAGAAAATAGGATATGGCGCAGGGTCAAAGGATTTCAAATCCCACCCAAATGTTGTCAGGTTTGTGATCGGAGAACAATAACAGGAGGGGGAAGTGTCCAAATGAATATACATAATAGTTTAGTCAAAGAACAAAAGCTGAAGGAAATACTTTCAAAGATGGAGCGGATTATTATTGCATTTTCGGGAGGGGTAGATAGTACCTACTTATTAAAGGTGGCTTTAGATACCTTAGGTAAAGAAAATGTGCTTGCTATTACAGCCGACTCGGAATCTTTTCCTCCTTCCGAGCTGGAAGAAACTATTCGAATCGCCAATGCCATTGATGCCCCACATCAAATTATTAAGATGTCAGAACTCTCCATTCCCGGATATTCGGAAAATGATTCAAACAGATGCTATTACTGTAAAAAGGGACTGTTTGAAAATTTGTATCCAATTATGATTGAAAAAGGGTATCATAACTTGACTTTTGGTCTCATTAAAGATGATTTAGGAGAACATCGCCCTGGTGTAAAGGCTGCTATTGAAAAAAATGTAAGAGGCCCTCTGGCCGAGGCTGATATAACGAAAGAAGATATCAGGATTCGTTCCAAGGAGCTGGGACTTGATACATGGGACAAACCCTCACTCGCATGTTTATCCTCCAGAATAGCATATGGTGAAAAAATCACAATTGAGAAGTTGAGAAAAGTTGATGAGGCCGAGCAGTTTATTAAGGGATTTGGAATTAAGCAGGTCCGTGTCAGAGTTCACAATGAAATTGCAAGAATCGAAGTTGATCCGTCAGATATGAATGAACTCTTAAAGTATCATAAAGAAATCTCTGAGCAATTAAAATTGATTGGATTTAAATATACAGCTATGGACCTGGCTGGATATAAAAGCGGAAGTATGAATAAATTGCTGGAAGGAACAGCTTTATAATGAAGGAACTTAACTGTATTGGAGAGGGAAAGGCAGAATTTTGCCGCTGGGGGAATTTAGATGCTTGAAAGCGGATTACTTTCTATATTATTGCTTGGTTTCACATTAGGAATAAAACATTCAACAGAGCCCGATCACATTATCGCGGTTTCAACAATTGCAAGCCAGACAAAGCGCTTGGTTCGCTCTTCGCTCTCAGGTGTTTTCTGGGGGCTGGGCCACACGTTAATGCTCCTGTTATTTGGGGTAACGGTTATAGCGCTTAATCAGCATATTCCTGGCCCTCTTGCTCTTTCTCTTGAATTGGCAGTGGGCATAATGCTTATATATCTTGGCTTTACTGGCTTTAAGGACAATAAACAGCAAAGGCCGAACACAAAGCATTATCACAAGAAGTCTTTTATCATTGGTGGGATTCATGGTCTGGCTGGCAGTGCAGCTTTAGTTCTATTAACAACTGCACAGGCTCAAACAGAGTTGCAAGCTTTTCTTTTTATCCTCATTTTTGGAGCAGGAACAATTATTGGAATGCTTCTCTTTACTACTGTTCTTGGGTTGCCCTTTTTAATCACTTCTCATGCTCAAAAGAAAATACACTTAAATCTTATAAGGATCTCTTCAGTTGCAAGTGTACTATATGGGATTTATTATATTTTTGAGGTTGGCAGTGATTTATTCCTTTAGAAGTTTTGGTTATAGGGTATTTAACAAGTAATGAGTTATTTATGTTTTTGTGCTCAAAATTGATTTTGCCTCAGGATAAATGCAAGAAAGCCTATGCTGGCATATTACCGGCATAGGCTTATTTTTTATGGGATTTTAACTGAGCAAGCCGGTGAATGGGGAGTGCTCTAGGAGTGGATGCGCTTTTTGAGCTGGTTTATTTCAGTTTCGTGGACTCCGCTTTTTTTACTAAGATGTTCTATATCAATTTTTGTACCCATCAATGTATCTGAAATTACATGGAAAGTCTCTTCATGCTGATCCAGCTTTGTTTCAATATGCTTAAAATGGCTTCTGAATTCAGTAGCATTATTTTCGATTTGTTCAGAAAGTACTTCAATTCTATTTTCTACATTCGCAAGCCTGTTCTCAACATTCTCCATTCTGCTTTCAACATTCCCAAGCCTGTTCTCAACATTCTCCATTCTGCTTTCAACATTCCCAAGCCTGTTCTCAACATTCCCAAGTCTGCTTTTGACATCAGAGATTTCATGGTCAATCGAATCGAACCTCTTATCTATTGAATCAAATCTCTTTGAATGGTCCTTCAATGTACTTAAAATTTCATTAAGAATCTTCTCCAATTTTCTCACCTCCTTTTCGACATTATACCACATGCCACTGCATTTCATGCTGATCATAAAGCGGCCTGGGAGTATTCTTCCAAAATGTTCATAAACATTTCACACATTAATAATGCATGATAAATTGAACGCTTTTATCGCAACATAATGAAAAGGCGGAGCATAGTCCTTTAATACGGCAGTTCAATGGCATTTACAGTCCACAAACTCCATGCTATACTCACTGACGGTAAAAATGGAATGTCAGCTTGTGCAAAGATCGGGACACCGGAGGGAGAAGAAATGGGCAAATATAGAAGAGGATATACTAATAGTACAAAAGCGGAGAGAATGCTGGAGTATTTATACGTTTTGATAGGGTCAGGTATTGTAGCGGTCGCGTTTAATGTGTTTTTGCTTCCCAATCGGATTGCATCAGGCGGGGTAAGCGGGATCAGTACGATCCTGGATGCGGTTGTTGGCTGGGAGCCTGCTTATGTACAGTGGGCATTTAATATACCGCTTTTTATTGCTGGTGTGCTGCTGCTTGGAAAACAATTTGGAGCAAAGACTCTGGCCGGGACAATTTTCCTGCCGTTTGTTGTTTTTCTGACGAAGGAATATGAGCCATGGACATCCGATCCGCTGCTCGCATCTCTGTTTGGCGGAATTGGTGTCGGCCTTGGTTTAGGAATTGTTTTCAGGGGTAAAGCATCTACAGGAGGGACAGACCTTGCAGCACAGATTATTAACAAGTATACAGGTTTGTCTCTTGGTACTTGTGTTGCGATAATCGATGGATTGATCGTATTGTCCGCTGCGATTATTTTTGACATAGAGCAGGGGCTGTATGCCTTGATTGCTTTATATGTAACAAGCAAAACAATCGATCTCATACAGCTTGGATTCAGCCGGACAAAGATGGCTTTAATCATTACTGAAAAACAAAGTGAAGTTCGTGAAGGAATTTTGAATAAAATTGACCGTGGTGTGACAAAACTATCAGCATACGGTGGTTATACCGACCATGAACGTCCGGTCCTGATGTGTGTGGTGGATCAGACAGAGTTCACAAAATTGAAACAACTGGTTCAAACCATTGATCCTACTGCATTTATCATAGTTACGGATGCTTCTGAGGTGTTGGGCGAGGGTTTCAAACGAGCGTAGAGTTGGTATAATATAGCTGTACTTAGTATTTTTTCCTGAGGGGGAATTATAGGTGAAGAAGAAGCTATTAGCACTACTGATGGGTACATCTTTAGTTCTTGCAGCCTGCGGCGGCGGAGACGATGCTGCTGAAGACAAGGACACTTCGACAAACGGCGGCGGTGAAACAACAACTGATACGGCTGACGCTGGCGATGCACAAAAGCTTTATGAACAGAAATGTTCAAGCTGTCACGGTGCAAATCTTGAAGGCGGTGTAGGGCCTGCACTTGATAAGATCGGTGCAAACCTATCACAGGAAGATATTGAAAACACGATAGCTAACGGTAAAGGAGCTATGCCAAAAGGATTGCTTCAGGGAGAAGAAGCTTCTGCTGTAGCATCTTGGCTGGCAGGCAAGAAATAAGAGGATTAAGTAAAAACACTCTGATTAGCAGGGTGTTTTTTTTTCTTATATATAATGAGATTGAACAATTTGCGACAAATATCGAGTAAATGCAATATGAAAAAAGAAGGAAAAATCAGTCGATTAAGAGAATAATTTACTAGAATATAAAAGAAAATAAGGAAAAAAGTAACAAAAGTATTCGGATTGAAAAGAAACTGTAATAATTTTTTCCGTTATTTTGACAACTTATGATGTTATAATGGGTTGTGTGAGAATTTTAGATGGCTAAATAGGCAGTATTTACAAGTATTTTGTCATCCTCTATGTCGAAAGGATGTCGTTTTTTAGCGAAAAAAGCCGTCTGCTTATTTAATTCTTAATACACACTAGATTGCTAGGTGATATACATGATTGAAATGAAAGACGTATATAAGAGATATCCCAATGGCGTTACAGCTGCCAGCGGGATTGATATTCATATTAAGCAAGGTGAGTTTGTTTATGTAGTAGGACCGAGTGGAGCCGGTAAATCCACTTTTATCAAAATGATGTACCGGGAAGAAAAGCCTTCGAGCGGAACGATCACCATTGACGGAGTGAATCTGGCTACATTGAAGAATGCAAAGGTGCCGCTAATGCGCCGTAAAATCGGGGTTGTTTTCCAGGACTTTAAGCTACTCCCAACTTTGACTGTTTATGAGAATGTTGCTTTTGCTCTTGAGGTTATTGAAGAGCATCCGAAGAATATTAAAAAACAAGTCATGGAAACTTTGGACCTTGTAGGTTTAAAGCATAAGGCAAGAATGCTTCCGACTGAACTGTCAGGCGGGGAGCAGCAGCGTGTTTCTATCGCCAGATCAATCGTTAACTCTCCAAAGGTCGTGATAGCGGACGAGCCTACAGGAAACCTTGACCCGGATACCTCATGGGAAATCATGAACATCTTTGATGAAATCAACACGAGAGGAACGACTGTGGTCATGGCAACTCATAATAAAGAAATTGTTAACACGATTAAGCACCGCGTTATTGCCATTGAAGGCGGAAGAATTGTGCGTGACGAGCAAAGAGGTGATTACGGCTATGAAAGCTAGAACATTGGGCCGGCACTTCCGCGAAAGTTTTAAAAGTCTCGGGCGAAACGGCTGGATGACATTTGCTTCGGCAAGTGCGGTCACAGTAACCCTCATTTTAGTTGGCGTATTTTTCGTCATTATGATGAATCTCAACAAGGTGGCTACAACCATTGAAGAGGACGTGGAAATCCGCGTTCACATCGATGTTGCTGCAAATGAGCAGGATCAGGACGTTTTACGGCAAAAAATCGAAGGAATACCCGAAGTCAAAACAGTTGAATATTCAACTAAGGAAAAAGAGCTTGATAGTTTAATAAACAGCCTTGGTGAAGAAGGCGAAGCCTTCAAACTGTTCGAACAGGATAATCCGCTGAACGATGTATTTATCGTAAAGACGAAAAACCCGGCAGACACAATGAAAGCTGCAAAGCAGATTGAGAAAATGGAATATGCGGCAAAAGTAAAATATGGGCAGGGACAGGTTGAAAAACTATTCAACTTTATCAATGCCGGACGAAATGTTGGCCTTGTGCTGATTATCGGCTTATTATTTACTGCCATGTTCCTGATTTCCAATACCATTAAAATTACGATTATGTCACGAAGAAACGAAATTGAGATTATGAGATTGGTAGGAGCAACCAACTCGTTCATCAGATGGCCATTCTTCCTTGAAGGTTTATGGCTTGGACTGCTTGGATCCATTATTCCAATTGCGCTTGTTTCATCAGCATACTATTACGCCTATGATTACTTAGCGCCAAAGCTTGAAGGACATTTTGTCAAGCTGCTGGAGTTTAGTCCGTTTGTCTATCAGATTTCCGGGCTTCTTATCCTGATGGGTGCCCTCATTGGTGTATGGGGAAGCCTGATGTCAGTCAGAAAGTTCCTGAAAGTATAAACCAGCTTAGAAGGCCCTGCGGTGGGGGGAACCTGTCCAGGCGCCTTCAAGCTTCATTATATTAGACGATTCAGAGTAGCTAAACGTTTCAGACTTGGATGAAATATAGAACGATTAACCTGTACATATGGTGTTCATTGAAAGGAGAAATCGGAAATTGAAGAAATCCATCATCACATTATCATTAGCTGCCGTTCTGGGATTTGGCAGCATAACAGTGGGGATGCCTGTTGAGAAGGCGTCTGCAGCAAATAAACTAAACGATTTAAACAGTCAAAAGAACAAAATTAACGAACAGCGTTCCGGAGTAGAATCGAAATTAAACGATACAGATAATAAGATCAGCGAAAACCAGAGCGAGCAGCAATCTGTACAAAGTGAGATTGAGCGTCTGGATAAGGCGATTAGTGATGCTTTAGCTAAAATTGAAGAAAAGAATCAAGAAATCGCTGATACTAAAAAGGAAATTGAGAAACTTGAAGCAGAAATTAAAGTATTAGTAGAGCGCATCAAAAAGCGTAATGAGCTATTAAAAGACCGTGCACGCAACTACCAGGAAACTGGCGGAATGGTGAGTTATATTGATGTTTTAATGGGTGCGCAGAGCTTTGGAGATTTTGTTGAACGCGTTGGAGCAGTTGCAACAATCGTAGAAGCTGACCAGGATATTTTACAAGCGCATCAGGCGGATAAAGACGAGCTTGAGAAAAAACAGAATCAGGTAAAAGAAGAGCTAGCCTCTTTAGAAACAATGCGTGCCGAGCTTGAAGGCATGAAAAAGAGCTTAAACGCTCAAAAAGCAGAGAAAGATAAACTACTTGCATCCCTAAAGCATAAAGAAGAGGAAATGCATGCCCACAAGCTTGAACTGTCTGAAGAAAATGAGATTCTTGCAGCGCAGGAAGCGGCAATTCAAAGAGCGATCAAGCTTGAGCAGGAAAGACAGGCAGAAGCAGCAAGACAAGCTGAACTGGCAAAACAAAAGGCGGCAGCAGAAGCGGCTAAAGCAGCTAAAGCGGCCAAGAAGAGCAGTTCTTCATCAGCAGGAAGCAGCTCATCATCTGACAGCGGTACATCAAACAGCCCGCAGGTATCTGCACCTTCAGTATCTAGCGGTGCATGGACAAGACCTGCATCAGGAAGACTTTCTTCCGGTTTTGGTAACCGTTCATTAGGTGACCACTTTGGAGTAGATATTGCTTCAGGCGGTACAGTGCCAATCATGGCGGCAGCTGATGGTGTTGTCATCCGTTCATACTATTCCAGCAGCTATGGAAATGCGATTTTCATTGCCCACTCTGTAGGCGGACAAACGTATACTACTGTATATGCCCACATGAGTAGCCGTTCTGTCGGTTCTGGCCAGACTGTTTCTAAAGGCCAGCAAATCGGCATCATGGGTAACACGGGACAATCTTACGGCCAGCATTTGCACTTCGAACTTCACAGAGGTTCTTGGAATGCAGGCAAAACAAATGCAATCAATCCAATTGGCATCGTGCCTCTATAAAAATAGTGAAAGTGGAAGGAGCCTAGCTTCTTCCACTTTTCTTTTACCCGAAAAGAGGGTCTTTAATCCTATGGGACGTTTGTTTTTAAAAAAGTCTCAAGCAAAAGAAATCATAACTCGTCCACACCTAACATAGGATGAAATAAGCGAAGACATCCCGCCCCCTTTGCGGGCTGTTTTTATTTACTTAAAAATCGGGGAAGACCGCAGACGCTGAATATATACAGGAAACGCAGGAAACTGGAAAGGGAGATGACGATGAGCAGAAAGTGGATCGCCGTGCTGATGACGGGATCATTGCTGACAGGGGCTGGCGGTACATATGCAGGCATGCAGTGGCTGGCAAAGGAAGCTCCGCAGACAGGAGCCCCAAATCAATTAATAGATTCCAAGGAAAACGGAAAACAAGCTGATCAAGAGAAGGTCGAAAAGATGGAAACAGCCTATCAGCTGATTTTAAATAGCTATGTGGAAAAAGTAGAGGAAAAGCAGCTTGTGGAAGGAGCTATCCAGGGCATGCTTGCAACCCTCGAAGATCCATACTCAGTTTATATGGATGAAGAAACGGCAAAACAATTCAGTGATACATTGGAATCCTCTTTTGAAGGGATCGGTGCAGAAGTCAGCATGGTGGACGGGAAAATCATTATTGTGGCGCCTTTTAAGGATTCACCGGCTGAAAAAGCGGGGTTAAAGCCAAAAGATGAAATCTTAAAAGTGGATGGGGAAAGTGTGAAGGGTCTTGATTTATATAAAGCGACCATGAAAATCCGCGGTAAAAAAGGTACGAAAGTAGAGCTTGAAGTTGCACGCCAAGGTCTGAAGGAGCCTCTCCAGATAAAAGTAAAAAGAGATGAGATTCCTCAAATTACTGTTTACTCAGAAATTAAGAAGGAAAGAGGAAAAGAGGTAGGGTATCTGGAGATCACCTCCTTTTCCGAAGATACATCGAAAGAATTTGCGAAACAGCTGAGTGAAATGGAACAGGAAGGGATCGAGGGACTTGTTATCGATGTGCGCGGAAATCCCGGCGGCCTCCTGACCTCTGTTCAGGAAATCCTGAAGGAATTAGTTACGGCTGACAAACCCTATTTGCAGATTGAAAAGCGGAATGGGGAGAAAATGAGATATTTTTCCACACTAGAAAATCCAAAAAGCTATCCGATTGCCGTTCTTGTGGATAAAGGAAGTGCCTCTGCCTCGGAGATTCTGGCCGGCGCCCTGAAAGAAGCGGAGGATTATGCCATTATCGGTGAGAAATCATTTGGAAAAGGGACTGTTCAGCAGCCTGTTCCGATGGGGGACGGCAGTAATATCAAACTCACTTTATTTAAATGGCTGACTCCGGACGGAAACTGGATTCATAACAAAGGAATCAAGCCTACCCTTGAGGTGAAACAGCCGGACATCTATCAGACTCATCCTTTGCAGGTGGAGAAGCCTTTGGCAATCGATATGAATAATGAAATGGTGAAGAATGCACAGGGAATTCTGGCGGGTCTGGGATATGCTCCGGGCAGGACAGATGGCTATTTCAATGATTCCACTGAAGCAGCAGTGAAAGTCTTTCAGCAGCAAAAAGAGCTTGAAGCAACCGGCCGAATAGACAAAAAAACCGCAGCAGCGCTTGAACAGGCCGCCATCGAAGAAATGAAAAAAGAGCAGAACGATCTGCAGCTGCAGACGGCTTTGAGATATGTAGCCAAATAGTGACAGGCACCACCCGAATTTTGTCGAATGAAGCAGGAGGATTTTTCCTTCTGCTATTTTTTATTTAAAGCGAGATTGTAATAGGTTTTGTAAGGTGCTTTTGGTAGAATATAGAGTAATAGAGTTTTCTGTTGTTTACATAATTCATGAGAATTTAGAAATAGAGGCTGGTGGCAATTTTGATAGAAGAGTGGATTTTTGAGTTTCTTAAAGGAACGGGAAAGCTGCTGTTGAATCCGGTATTTTATTACCTGTTTTTTGTGGCAGCCTTTTTAGGTATTTCCCGTGTGAAGCGAGAGCGAAAGGACTTTTCGGTCCGTGCAGAAAATGCCTATTTTGAGTTGAGGCAGCTTCTTCCGCTGGGGATTCTGGCAGGTCTTGCCGTAAGCGTGGTAATGGTGGGAGCGGGAATAGTCCTGCCGTTGGAGACGATTGTGTTTACCGCCGCACTTACGTTTCTGTGGAGCTTAACGGCAAAAGTGAGATGGATGGCGCCAGTTTATACGCTGGGCTTTGCCTTTTTCGCCACAATGTTTGCTTTTGAACAGAAGTGGCCATTGCCGTCATTCGCCCAGTCGGAATCAGATGTTGACTCTTCCATCTTCCCATCCATCGCTGTTCTCCTTGCCCTTTTGGTGATTGCAGAAGGCTTCCTGATTATAAGAAACGGTAGGAAAGGTACATCTCCAAGGCTTGTAAAGAGTAAAAGGGGACAAACTATCGGCATACACGAGTCCAAAAGAATCTGGATGGTGCCTGTGTTTCTATTGATTCCGGGAGAGGCGCTGCAGCTGCCGTTTGAGTGGTGGCCAATGCTGCCAATTGGCGGTGAAACGTATTCACTCCTTCTTGTTCCGTTTTCAATCGGGTTTCATCAGAGAATCCAAGGCACGCTTCCTAAAGAGGCAACAGCCCTGCTTGGACAAAGAATCAGCGTGTTCGGCATACTTTTATTGCTGATTTCGGCTGCAGGCTACTGGTATCCGCTTGCTGCCGTGGGTGCAGCAGCACTTGCGATCATCGGGCGTGAATTTATCTCGCTCCGCCAGAGAATGGCAGAGGATCAGGCGCCGTTTTACTTTTCCAAGCGCAATCAGGGAATCATGGTACTCGGGGTAGTTCCTGATTCACCAGCTGATAAAATGTCTCTTGGAGTGGGAGAGGTTGTTACAAAAGTCAATGGCGTAAAAATCCATGATGAGAAAGGCTTCTACGAGGCTCTGCAAAAGAACGGAGCTCATTGCAAGCTTGAGATCTTTGATGTGAACGGGCAGGTTCGTTTCGTTCAGCGTGCTCTCTATGAAGGTGACCATCATGAACTGGGGCTGCTGTTTGTTCAGGATGAGAAGAAGTGGGATAGTGAAGCGGTTTAATTTAAAAATTAAATTGTTACATAAATACACGGAATGATTTCAAAAGCTTGGGGAAAGTTTCCGGTAAAGAATGGAGTTTTGTTTAAACGAAAAACTTCATCCTTTTTATATCGAATTTTGATTTAAGGTACATTGAGCTAAACAAACGTTAATTGATATAAGGCTGCCAAATTAGGTGGCCTTGTCTTATTAAAAAGGTCAGGTTTCTACAGATATACGTTAGAAAAAAACAATGGTATGAATAACAGATTGGAAGGGAGAATGAAAGGATTGTTATAATCATCAGCAACCCAACAGGCAGAAAGTTGAATGCATCCGGTCACATTATTCCGGTATCATGATTTTGTAGTGTGTGAAGGTGAGGATTGCTGGTGTTAAAAAGTTTCATTAATTTATGGCAAAGAATAGAGAGCTGCTGAGCGGCTCTTTTCATTTTGGGCTCTGTTAAATTTTTTTATGAATAGCTCGCTCAGCAGTTTTGAGAATGTCTATAACTGCACTCTGTATGAGAAGAATATCACTAAGAATTTGATTTTTTATTCTTGAATTATTACAGCGCTGCATTTCAACTGTCAGCAGATTGAGTTCTTTCTTAAAAATGTCTAATGTGGTCATATGTCTGTTCACTCCTGGAATTTATATAGTTCTTTATACCCTGTTTTATGGGAGTTATAAACCAAAAAATGTTATTTTTTTAATTGATATTCCCTGCTGTGGAAATTTGATAGTCCAGAAGAAATCTCTCATCTTTTCCGAAACCTTTTCCATCCCTATTCGTAAAAGAAGTAGCATCTTCGTAGGAGTAAACAAGCGAATATGGTATCCTTTATTTAATCTATTCATAGAAAAAGGTGACAATGTGGCAAAGAAAAAACTGCATTACTGGACTTTGCAATTACTGATAATTTTAACAATCATCTATGTATCAACAAAAATTTCTTTTCTGTTTATACCGGTCGGCATCTTTGTATCTACTCTGTTTTTTCCAATCATTATAACGGGATTTCTGTATTTCTTATTGAACCCGCTGGTCAGATTGCTGCAGCGCTATAAGGTGCCAAGAACGGCAGCTATTCTAATCATTTATGCAGCTGTTATCGGTTTAGTGACGCTTGTGATTGGCAACATTGCACCGCTTATCAGCAGACAGGTTACTGAATTATTCAATGATCTGCCGGGATATGCGAAAACGACAAGAGACTTTGTTAATTCAATGTCTAACACAGAAGAGTTTAAGTGGTTTTTGGCACAGGACTACATTTCAATACAAGAAATTGAAGCCCGCATTATGGATTATGCGAATACGCTCCCAAGCCGTTTGACACAGGGAGTAGCCGGCATTGTCAGCCTGATCACGAATATTGCAATCACGATTGTCACGGTGCCTTTCCTGTTGTTTTATATGTTCAAAGATGGTGATAAGTTTCCTGCCGCCGTTTCGAAGTTTCTTCCTGTTGCTTACAGAGAAGAAGGGGTTAAAACCCTTAAAGAAACAGGCGAAACCCTTTCTTCTTACATTCAGGGGCAGATTACTGTGGCGCTGTTTGTAGGGACACTATCATTTATCGGTTATTTAATCATTGATCTGCCTTATGCACTTGTTATGGCGCTGATTGTGGCCATCACTAATATCATTCCTTATGTCGGACCATTTCTTGGCGGTGCACCTGCCGTAATCGTCGCACTTTTTGACTCGCCGACTAAGGCCCTTCTGGTTGTCGTGGTCATCGTGATTGCCCAGCAGGTTGAAGGGAACGTGCTGTCGCCGCTGATTCTCGGCAAAACCTTAAACACACATCCGGCCACCATCATTATCCTATTGCTGGTTGCAGGCAATCTTGCCGGAATTCTTGGCATGATTCTGGCGATTCCTACCTATGCTGTGACTAAAACGATTGTTTTAAATACAATAAGGTTTTTAAGGGCGAGGAAAGCAGCTCGGCTCGAGGAATCGGTTACGTGAAGATAGGGAAGCTCCTTTGCAGAAAGGGGCTTTTTGCTTTATTTGCATGTGAAGTTTAATAAAAAACGAAAGCAGTGATCCCTATGTGTCTAATCCTTTTCGCATACAAAGTTCATCCGAAGTATAAGCTGATTGTTGCAGCCAATCGCGACGAATTTTACGAGCGTCCGACTGCGCCTGCACATTTTTGGGAGGACCATCCCCACATTCTCGCCGGACGCGATTTGAGAAAAATGGGAACGTGGATGGGTGTCACTAAAAATGGCAGATTTGCAGCTCTGACCAATTACCGTGATCCGAATGAAGTCACAGAAGGCAAGATGTCGAGAGGAGATTTGGTGGCGGATTTTTTGAAGGGCAGTGCTTCGCCTGCTGATTTTATGAACAGGGCATCTGAACACCGCATCAGCTATCCGGGCTACAATCTGCTGGCGGGCAATTTGGATGAGCTCTTTTATTATTCGAACGTGGAGGATCGAATAGAGCAGCTTCAGCCAGGGGTGTACGGGGTCAGCAACCATGTGCTGGATACCGAGTGGCCGAAGGTAAAAAAAGGGAAGGAGGGCTTATCTGCTCTCTTAGATAATGCAGAGGGAAACTTAACAGAAGAACTGTTCACACTTCTCCGGAATGCAGACCCTGCCCCGGATGACAGGCTTCCGAAAACAGGAGTTTCTCTTGAATGGGAACGGATTCTGTCTCCATTATTTATCAAAAGCGATGGCTACGGAACCAGGAGTTCTACTGTGCTGCTGATGTCAGAGGATGAAATTTTTTATAAGGAAAGGGTTCATAATGGGGATGAGACGCAGGAACAGGAATTTATCTTTAAAAAATAAGAAGCCAGCTCAGGCATCTGGCTTCTTTTTTCAGGCAAACGGCAAAGTAATCTGCACCGTTGTGCCTTCATTTTCCCTGCTGTCGATGTAAAGGTTTCCTCCGTGGTTTTTAATGATTTTTTTGCAGATCATGATGCCAAGACCTGTCCCTTTTTCTTTTGTGCTGTAAAACGGCTCTCCCAGTTTGGCGAGGCGTTCTTCCGGTATGCCGATTCCTTCATCCTCGACAGTGATGATGACAGAGTGGTTCTCCTGGCGGATATCGACGTTTATTTTTCCGCCCATTGGCATGGCTTCCATTGAGTTCTTAATGATGTTTATCAGCACCTGTTTAATTTTATCTTTTTCACACTTCACAAAGAATTCTCCGGGCGACTGAGTTAATTCGATCAGTATATTTTCCATGACTGCCTGGCTGTTCAATAGAGTAATCACACTTTTTACTACGTTTGTCAGGCATGTTTCTTCTATTTCGGTTATTTGAGGTTTAGCAAGAACGAGCAGGTCATTGACGATGCCTTCAATACGTTCCAGCTCATTTAGAATGACTTCTGCGAAATTGTCTTTATGTTCTTCGTATAATAACTGTGTAAAGCCTTTTATGGCTGTGAGCGGGTTGCGGATCTCATGGGCAATGCCTGCTGCAAGCTGACCGACCACGGAAAGCTTTTCAGCATTCTGCAGCTTTTCTTCTGTCTTCTTTTGTCCGGTTACATCTTTGATAATGATCTGGTAGACCTTTCTGTTCTTGAAAGTGGTTGGAATCAGCTGGACTTCGGCTTTTCTTATTTGTCCGTCAGTCCGGATCAGATTAAGCTCAAAATTTACGCTCAGCTTTGTTTGCAGAAAATCATCGAGGGTGGAATGTTCTGAAGGAGGAATGTAGTCGTGGAGGGAGGTGCCGATCATCTCTTTGATGCTCGTGTACCCGAAGAGCTTCTTCCCTTCATTATTGATATAGGTCCAAATCCCCTTTTGAGTCACCATTCCGATCGTATCCTTGGAGTACTCCACCAGAAAACGGTACTTCTCCTGTGTTTCAAGAATTTCCTCTTCCATGATAATTCTCTGAGTCATATCCCGAATGATGCACATCATTTCTTTATCATCATTAATGACTGAAAAATTGGCTTCCAGCCACAAATAATGTCCTTCCTTATGCCTGAAACGAAAAGTCTCCCGATTATGTGGAAGCTGTGCGAGCTCGGCCAGTGCATCTCTTAGAAGATCCCGGTCATTTGGATGGCAGTATGTGTAAAGGCTGCTCCGGTAAAAATCCTGCGGTGAATACCCCAGTGTCGGCAGGCAGGAAGGGGAGACATATAAAGCAATGCCTTCTTTTGTCACTCTTGCAATCACGTCACTGGAATGCTGAATGGCCAGCTGCAGATTCCTCGCTTCGACTTTGTCCGCGAGTAAATCTGCCGGATTCTCGGACATAATCATTTTGTCCCTCCTTTTTTGAAAAATGGCACTTTTCCATTATTATACATGAGTCAGGGTCTTAGACACATAGGATTTAATTATCATTTTTTTATCCAAATGAAAATATTTAAAAAATTGTATTGACTTCTTTTTCTTTAAGATGGTAAAGTAATAAACATATTACAACCGCATATGAAAAATCTTCTTATCAAGAGAGGTTGAGGGACTGGCCCTATGACACCTCGGCAGCGGACAAAAGTGTACCGTGCCAAATCCAGCAAGCATTGCTTGAAAGATAAGAAGAGGACCATTGATAAATGCTGCCCTCTTCTTTCTTTAGAAGAGGGTTTTTGTTTTATGCGGAAAAATACATCAAGATTCTATTCATAAACATATGAATAATTCTTATCAAGAGAAGCAGAGGGACCTGGCCCAATGAAGCTTCGGCAACAGGCAGAACGCACTGTGCCAAATCCAGCAGGCAAAAAGCCTGAAAGATAAGGAGGGGACTTTTAAAAAACCTCTTCTGATGGAAGGGGTAAATTTCAGGGCATAATTCTTAGTTTTCATATAGGAATAGTTGTTTAAAAAGCGGTGACAGGTACCTATACCAGTTTATCAAATTGGTATAGGTACCTGTCACACCAGAGGAGAGATGCAACATGATAGAGTTTCAAAATTTAAAGAAGGTCTATGAAAGCGGAGGTCAGCAGGTAGCTGCTCTGGATGGAATAGATTTAAAGATTAATAAGGGTGAGATTTTCGGAGTGATTGGCTTCAGTGGTGCGGGAAAGAGCTCTTTGATCCGCTGTGTCAATTGGCTGGAGAAGCCGACTTCAGGGAAGGTCATTGTCAACGGGCATGATTTGACGGCTTTATCTGTAAAAGAAATTCGTGAAGTGAAAAGAAACATCGGGATGGTCTTTCAGCACTTTAACCTTCTAAACTCGAAAACCGTGTTTGCCAATGTGGCGATGCCGCTTACACTGGCTAAGATCCCTAAGGATGAAATAAAAAAGCGTGTCCATGAACTATTAGATTTTGTAGGGCTTGCCGATAAGGCGAACAGCTATCCTGATCAGCTATCAGGCGGGCAAAAGCAGCGAATCGGGATTGCAAGGGCACTGGCGACCCAGCCTTCCATTCTATTATGTGATGAAGCAACGTCAGCTCTGGATCCGCAGACCACCAGCTCGATCCTGCAGCTGCTGAAAAAAATAAATAAAGAATACAACATTACCATTCTGATCATTACCCATGAAATGTCTGTTATCAGGGAGATCTGTGATCGTGTCGCTGTCATCGAGGCAGGAAAAATTATTGAAGAAGGAACCGTCTTCAATGTCTTTTCCTCACCCAAAACTCCAACAGCGAAAAACTTTGTCAGCACGGTTATGAATGATCAAATACCTGACTCCATTAAGCAAGTAATTGAAAAACAGCAGGGGCTTCAAAAGGTATTCAGAATCAACTTTGTCGGAAATTCTGCCGGGCAGCCGTTGCTTTCTCAGGTTGCCAAAAAGTTTAATATCGACTTCAACGTCCTGTTTGGAAATATTACTGAACTGCAGGGAACACCATTTGGCAACCTGATTGTCGAATTTCAGGGTCCGGACAGTGAAATCAGACGTGCTATTCAGTACATCAGCCAGGAAAAAGTTTCAATAAAGGAAGTGACATCACGTGCTAGTTAACCAGGAAAAAATCATCGAAGCCTTAATCGAAACGGTCCAAATGGTGGCATTCTCATTGCTGTTTTCAGCTCTTATCGGACTGCCGCTTGGCATATTGCTTGTTGTGACAAGAAAAGGGCATCTGCTGGAAAACACCGTTGTTTTTAACATCATAAACAGCATTATTAATATTTTCAGATCAGTCCCCTTCATCATTTTAATGGTAGCCATCATCCCAATCACCAGAATGATTGTCGGAACATCGATTGGAACTGCTGCAGCCGTAGTGCCGCTCGTCTTTTATGCAGGACCATACATTGCGAGATTAATAGAAAATTCATTGCTTGAGGTTGATCCGGGAGTCATTGAAGCGGCAGAAGCAATGGGAGCGACACCGGGACAGATCATTTTAAAGTTCCTGATTCCGGAAGCACTCAGTTCGCTGGTATTGGGCTTTACCATTGCGACAATCGGTCTGGTCGGAGCATCTGCCATGGCCGGGGCAGTCGGAGGCGGAGGCCTAGGTGACCTTGCCATTACATATGGCTATCAGCGATTCGATACAACCGTCATGCTGATTACCGTTGCAATTTTAGTGGTCATGGTTCAAGGCCTGCAGTCATTCGGAAATATTTTATCCAAAAAAATCAGAAGAAGATAACTTAGGAGGAAACACATCATGAAAAAACTATTTTTATCATTCATTATTTTAGCATTGGCTGTGTTCACTGCGGCATGCTCAAGCACAACTGGCGGAGAAGAAACAAAGAAGGTTAAATTGGGTGTCAGCGGATCAGATACACGCATCTGGGACTTTATTGCAGAAAAAGCTGAAAAGGAAGGCATTGAAATTGAGGTTGTGACATTCTCAGATTATGTACAGCCAAATGTCGCCCTCGCAGAAGATGATCTTGACGTGAATGCATTCCAGACAGTCGCTTATTTCGACACTTTTATTAAAGAGCATAATATGGATCTTACACCGATTGCGACAACTGTTTTAGCACCAATGGGTCTTTATTCTGAGAAAGTAAAATCTGTAGAAGACATTCCGGAAGGCGGCAAGATCGCCATTCCAAATGATGCTTCAAATGGCGGTAGAGCCCTTCTTTTACTGGAGGAAGCTGGCCTGATCAAATTATCCGAGGACTATGACGGAAATCTGGACTTGAATAAAATCGTTGAAAACACGAAGAACCTTGAATTTGTAGAAATGGTATCAGCGCAGACGCCGCGTGCCCTTCCGGATGTCTCGGCTTCAGTCATCAATAACGGAATTGCCGTAGACGCCGGCTTTAAGCCAACTAAGGATTCAGTGTTTATTGAAAGCGAAACCGCTACACCTTATGTAAATATCATTGCTGTCAGAACAGAAGACAAGGATAACAAAACGCTTAAGAGAATTGCTGAACTTTACCAGGAAGATGATGTTGCTGATTTCATCACGAAAGAATATGACGGAAGCATGATCCCGACTTTCATTCCATTAAGTGATATTGGCTGGTAATTAAAATATCGCAGTCTAACGGGCAGTAAGACCCCCACTTCTAGACTCAGAGGAATCAAAGGAGGATAAGTGGGGGTCAAACTGCCCGTAAAGGCCCGATTGGTTCAACTAACAATCAGTGGGGGATAAGGAAACCCCCACTGATTGAAGTTTCACTTTATAAAAGGAGGAACAATGATGACGGCACCTGTAAAAGCACTATCCGAACTGAAAGAAGCGATCAGGAAGAATGTTGATGATAACAAGGAACTTTACCTTTCTGCAAGCCACCAGATCCATGCAAACCCGGAAATAGGAAATGAGGAGTTTTTTGCCTCAGGCTTGCTTTCAGGCATTCTTGAGAAGGAAGGGTTTGAAGTAGAGCGGGCAGTGGCCGGGCATGAAACAGCTTTCCTGGCCCGGAAAAAATCCGATAAACCGGGGCCGTCCATTGCATTCCTTGCAGAATATGATGCTCTTCCCGGATTGGGCCATGGATGCGGCCACAATATCATAGGTACGACAAGTGTGGCAGCAGCCATTGCATTGAGCAAGGTTATTGATGAGACCGGAGGAGAAGCAGTAGTGCTTGGAACCCCGGCAGAAGAAGGCGGGCCAAATGGAAGTGCAAAAGGAAGCTTTGTGAAGCATGGCTTGCTTGATGGCATTGATGCCGCCCTCATGGTTCATCCGTCAAACCATACCCGTCTGACCAGTTCATCATTGGCAGTTGATCCGCTTGACTTCGAATTTATCGGAAAGCCTGCCCATGCGGCAGCTTCACCAGAGGAAGGAATCAACGCACTTGATGCAGTTATTCAGCTGTTTAACGGAATAAATGCTCTCCGTCAGCAATTGAAGGATGATGTGAGGATCCATGGAATTATTACTCATGGCGGCGATGCTCCAAATATTATCCCTGAGTATGCAAAAGCCAGATTCTTCATCCGTGCTTCAACCAGAACAAGTTTAAATGAGGTAACACGGAAGGTTAAAGCTGTCGCAGAAGCCGCCGCACTGGCAACAGGAGCAAAGCTGAATGTGATTGCTTTTCAAAACGAAGTAGATAACCTGCTGTTAAACAAGACATATGACCAGGTGTTTAAAGAAGTAATTGAAGACTTGGGAGAAACCGTAGTGGAAGGAGACCGGGATGGAATCGGTTCGACAGATGCCGGCAACATCAGCCAGGTGGTGCCAGCCATTCACCCTTATATTAAAATTGGTGCGGATGATCTCGTTGCTCATACTGTTCCGTTCCGGGAAGCAGCCGCATCTGCAAAAGGAGATGAAGCGTTGCTTACGGGAGCGAAAGGACTGGCACTCACTGCCTTCCAGCTGATAACGGAACCGGAACTGCTTAAATCCATTAAACAGGAATTTCTAGAACGAAAAGCTGCTGAATAAGAACAAAAGCTATCCTTTTGCGGGATAGCTTTTCCTCTTTATTGTGAGAGTTTTCCTCATATTTAAGGGGTGTTTCCCTGGTTTGCTGAGTCTTTTCCTCAAATCAAGTGTTCGTTTCCCCAATTTCACCATTCTTTTCCCAAGTTCACATTTGCCTACTGTTCCTTCATCCGTTCCTGTGCTATCCGGATAAGTTCCTTCACCATGCTGCCGCCAATCTTTCCTCCAACAGTTCCTGCCTGTTTGGATGTAAGCCGGCCATTATAGCCTTGCTTCAAAGGCACACCTGCCTCCTCAGCAATTTCATATTTCACTGCGTGAGGATTTTCTCTGTCAACATGATATCCCTGGTTCGCCATTACCTGATTTTTCAGCTGGTCCAATGCACCTCTTGATTCCGGTACTAGCGGGCGTCTCTTTCTTCTGGCCATGAAGCATTCCTCCATAAAAAATTCTTTTTCTTATTATGTGAAAGAACGCTTGGAATAACACTGAAAAAACTTGTACATCCTCCGGTGAAAAGCTATTCTAATGGTAGAAACCTTGAGTTTTTTTGTGAAAAACCAAAAGAAGGTGTTTTAAATGGGATTAAAATACTTGTCAGCGCTTCTGCTTCCTGGACTGCTGGTATTGTTTTTTACAAGAGTCAGCTATAATCGTGTAATCGGGCTGGTGCTGACGGTGGGACTTATTGCTGCTTCTGTATATAAAGGCTACACCAATTCATTTGCCCTAATCGTTATAGACGCATTTTCACTGACTGTCGGGTTTTGGTATGCCCAAAAATTAAAGCCGAAAATAAAGCCAAGTGCGGAATAAATTTTGCAGAGCCTGTCGAACAAACCTTTCGACAGGTTTTTTATTTAATTATTTAACAGCTGTTTTTAGGCATCCGTCATATCAGCTTTTAATGGAATTCAATCAAACGTTTGATTAAACTTAAAGCAATCAATCAAACGTTTGATTAACCTTTCTTCGACAATCCCCTCAATATTTCGGCATATTTCCCAAGCAATATTTTCTTAGCAAAAACAGAAAAACGAATATCCGTTCGCATATTATTGGTTTGTTTTAGGCTCTTTGTGGTAGAATGATGATATGAGTTTTGAGTAAAAAACTGACAAATCAGCTATGCATCCCGGATTTTAAATTATTTCAATGCTGGTTTGTGTTTAATATATAGAAAAAAGCAATTTGAACGGGAGGCTTTTAGGTGAAGGATCAATTTGAATTAGTCTCAAAATATTCCCCGCAGGGCGACCAGCCGGGGGCAATCAAAGAAATAGTGAAGGGAATCAATTCCGGCAAGAAACACCAGACACTTCTGGGTGCGACAGGAACGGGTAAGACCTTCACGATTTCGAATGTCATAAAAGAAGTAAACAAGCCAACGCTTGTTATTGCACATAATAAAACACTTGCAGGTCAGCTATACAGTGAATTCAAGGACTTTTTTCCAAACAACGCGGTTGAGTATTTTGTCAGCTATTATGACTATTATCAGCCTGAGGCGTATGTGCCTTCGACAGATACTTTTATTGAAAAAGATGCAAGCATCAATGACGAAATTGATAAGCTTCGCCACTCGGCTACTTCCTCCCTGTTTGAGAGGAATGATGTCATTATTATTGCCAGTGTCTCCTGCATATATGGTTTGGGATCGCCTGAAGAATACCGAGAAATGGTGCTGTCCTTAAGAACCGGAATGGAGATTGAGAGGAACCAGCTTCTTCACAGGCTCGTTGACATCCAGTACGAGCGCAATGATATCGACTTCCAGCGCGGTACCTTCCGTGTACGCGGAGATGTTGTCGAGATTTTCCCGGCATCACGGGATGAGCATTGTATCCGTGTAGAATTTTTCGGAGACGAAATAGACCGGATCCGTGAAGTGGATGCCCTAACAGGTGAAATAATGGGTGAACGTGAGCATGTGGCGATTTTCCCGGCATCCCACTTCGTAACGCGTGAAGAGAAACTGCGAATCGCCATCCAGAACATTGAAAAAGAACTGGAAGTGCGCCTGGCTGAATTAAGAGAAAACGATAAGCTTCTTGAAGCCCAGCGCCTCGAGCAGCGGACCCGCTATGACCTTGAAATGATGAGGGAGATGGGTTTTTGTTCCGGCATTGAAAACTACTCCCGTCATCTTACGTTAAGGCCTCCTGGTTCAACACCATATACCCTTCTGGATTACTTTCCGGAAGACTTCCTGATTGTGATTGATGAATCGCACGTAACTCTGCCGCAAATCCGCGGTATGTTCAATGGTGACCAGGCAAGGAAATCTGTGCTTGTGGACCATGGTTTCCGTTTGCCTTCAGCGATGGATAACAGGCCGCTTACGTTTACCGAATTCGAAAAGCATGTGAAGCAGGCTGTCTTTGTTTCGGCAACACCCGGCCCTTATGAGCTTGAGCATACACCGGAAATGATTGAGCAGATCATCCGCCCAACCGGCTTGCTTGATCCTACAATTGATATCCGTCCAATCGAAGGTCAAATTGATGACCTCATTGGCGAAATCCAGGATCGTGTTGAGAAAAACGAACGTGTGCTTGTCACCACTTTAACGAAGAAAATGTCTGAGGATTTAACAGACTACTTAAAGGAAATCGGCATTAAAGTTCAGTACCTGCACTCAGAGGTAAAAACGCTTGAGCGGATTGAGATTATCCGGGAGCTTCGTCTTGGCAAGTACGATGTGCTGGTCGGGATCAACCTTCTGCGGGAGGGATTGGATATTCCTGAAGTATCCCTTGTTACCATACTTGACGCTGATAAAGAAGGCTTCCTCCGTTCGGAACGTTCACTCATCCAGACGATGGGGCGTGCAGCACGTAATGCAAACGGCCATGTCATCATGTATGCAGACCGGATTACGGACAGCATGGAGAAAGCCATCAGTGAAACAAAGCGCCGCCGTTCCATCCAGGAAGAGTACAATGAGAAGCATGGCATCACGCCAATGACTATTCAGAAGGATATTCGCGATTCGATCCGTGCAACCCATGCGGCAGAAGAGCAGGAAGAATACCAGCCGTCAGCAAAGCTCGGCAAGCTGAACAAGAAAGAGCGAGAGAAGCTGATCGGCGATATGGAAAAAGAAATGAAGGAAGCGGCAAAATCCCTCAACTTCGAAAGGGCAGCCGAGCTTCGTGATTTAATATTAGAGCTGAAAGCGGAAGGATGACGTAAAAATGGCGATGGATAAACTGATTGTAAAGGGTGCCAGAGCCCATAATCTGAAAAATATAGATGTCACCATTCCAAGAGATAAGCTTGTCGTCCTGACCGGACTTTCAGGTTCAGGTAAGTCCTCTCTGGCCTTTGATACGATTTATGCAGAAGGGCAGCGCCGCTATGTGGAATCATTATCTGCTTACGCGCGGCAATTCCTCGGCCAGATGGATAAGCCTGATGTGGATGCGATTGAAGGCCTGTCACCTGCCATTTCAATTGACCAAAAAACGACTAGCCGAAATCCTCGTTCCACAGTGGGAACAGTGACAGAAATTTATGATTATCTGAGATTATTATTTGCACGGGTGGGACGTCCCACCTGTCCGATTCACAATATTGAAATCTCCTCACAGACCATTGAGCAAATGGTTGACCGGATTATGGAATATCCTGAGAGGACAAAGCTCCAGGTTATGGCTCCCCTTGTTTCCGGCCGAAAAGGGACCCATGTAAAAGTGTTCGAGGATGTGAAAAAGCAGGGATTCGTCCGTGTACGTGTCGATGGAGAAATGATGGATCTCGGTGAAGAGATTGAGCTGGAAAAAAACAAAAAGCATTCTATAGAAGTAGTAATCGACCGGATCGTCGTAAAAGAAGGCGTAGCGCCAAGGCTTGCAGATTCATTGGAAACTGCTTTGAATCTGGGCAATGGCAAGGTGCTTGTGGACGTCATTGGGGAAGAAGAACTGTTATTCAGCGAGAACCATGCCTGCCCTCAATGCGGATTCTCAATCGGTGAGCTTGAACCAAGAATGTTCTCATTTAATAGTCCATTTGGTGCCTGTTCGGAATGTGATGGATTAGGCTCTAAGCTTGAGGTTGATGTTGATCTGGTCATACCCAATAAGGATCTTTCATTAAAACAGAATGCCATTGCGCCATGGGAACCGACAAGCTCTCAATATTATCCTCAGCTGCTTGAGGCCGTCTGCAATCATTATGGGATTGATATGGATATGCCGGTGAAGGATATGCCGGAACACTTGCTTGATAAAGTTTTATATGGATCCGCCAAGGACAGCATCTATTTCCGATATGAAAACGACTTTGGCCAGGTTAGGGAAAATTATATTCGTTTTGAAGGTGTCATCCGCAATGTGGAGCGCCGCTATAAAGAAACAAGCTCTGATTATATCCGGGAGCAAATGGAGAAATACATGGCCCAGCACCCATGTCCTTCCTGCAAGGGCTACCGTCTGAAGCCGGAAACACTTGCTGTGCTTGTATCCGGAAAGCATATTGGTCATGTAACAGAATATTCGATTGAGGAAGCATTCAGCTTCTTTGAGGATCTGACACTGTCTGAAAAAGAAATGAAGATTGCCAATCTTATTTTCCGTGAGATTAAGGAAAGGCTGGGTTTCCTCCTCAATGTCGGTCTGGATTACCTGACATTAAGCAGAGCAGCGGGAACTTTATCCGGCGGTGAAGCCCAGCGTATTCGCCTGGCCACACAAATCGGATCGCGACTGACAGGTGTACTCTACATTCTGGATGAGCCTTCCATTGGCCTGCATCAGCGGGATAATGACCGTTTGATTGATACGCTCAAAAATATGCGTGATATCGGCAACACCCTGATCGTAGTAGAGCACGATGAAGATACAATGGTGGCTGCCGACTATTTAATTGATGTGGGTCCGGGAGCAGGTGTTCATGGAGGGCAGATCGTCTCAGCGGGTACGCCTCAGGAGGTAATGGACGATCCAAACTCCCTGACAGGTCAATATCTGTCAGGCAAGAAATTCATTCCGCTTCCAATTGAGCGCCGCAAGAACGATGGACGCTTTATCGAAATTAAAGGGGCTAAAGAAAACAATCTTAAAAATGTGAATGCTAAGTTCCCGCTCGGCACCTTTATTTCTGTTACGGGTGTATCCGGTTCAGGAAAAAGTACGTTAATCAATGAGATTCTTCATAAAGGGCTTGCCCAGAAGCTTCATAGAGCCAAAGCGAAGCCTGGTGAGCATAAGGAGATAAAAGGTATTGATCACCTGGATAAAGTCATTGATATTGACCAGTCTCCAATCGGGCGTACACCCCGTTCCAACCCGGCAACCTATACTGGCGTGTTTGACGATATTCGCGATGTATTTGCGTCAACCAATGAAGCAAAAGTGCGGGGCTATAAAAAGGGGCGCTTCAGCTTTAATGTAAAAGGCGGACGATGTGAAGCATGCCGCGGAGACGGAATCATTAAGATTGAAATGCACTTCCTGCCTGATGTGTATGTGCCATGTGAAGTCTGTCATGGCAAGCGCTATAACAGGGAAACACTTGAAGTTAAATACAAAGGGAAGAATATTTCCGAGATTCTTGATATGACAGTGGAAGATGCACTGGAGTTTTTCGAAAATATTCCGAAGATCCGCCGCAAGCTGCAGACGATTTATGATGTTGGCCTGGGCTACATCACATTGGGGCAGCCTGCGACCACATTGTCCGGCGGTGAAGCGCAGCGTGTCAAGCTCGCTTCCGAATTGCACCGCCGTTCAACGGGCCGCTCCCTATATATTCTTGATGAACCGACAACAGGTCTTCATGTTGATGATATCTCCAGACTGCTTGTGGTTCTTCAGCGTCTGGTTGAGAATGGGGATACTGTCCTGGTTATCGAGCATAATCTCGATGTCATCAAGGCAGCCGACTATATCGTCGACCTAGGGCCAGAGGGCGGAGATAAGGGCGGCACCATTTTAGCCGCAGGTACCCCGGAGAAAATTGCGGAAGTTCCGGAATCCTATACAGGCAAATATCTTAAGCCGATCTTGGAAAGAGACCGTCAGAGAATGAAACAGCAAATTAAAGAAAAAGAGGGCGTGACAAACGCTTAATTACAGTAAGCAGTACCGTTTTGGTACTGCTTCTTTTTTATGGAAATGAGATTAAACCACCGGGATGCGGGGTAAAGAACATGAGTCTGTGACAGCCATCAATTATCTCAACTAAGAAAGGAACATACACTATGAAAAATAAAATCTACCTTTTAGCAGGCATTATTCTGTTAGGGATCGGCGTCTATCTTTCCATCACATTCCTTGGAGATGAGAAAAAAGCGGAAAGCAGCCAAACGATTGTTGCTTTTGGGGATTCACTTACCTATGGATATGGTGATGAAACGGAAGAGGGGTATATTGGGAGGCTGCAGAGCAAACTGGATAAGGAATATCAGGATAAAAATTACCGCATAACAAATCATGGAGTGTATGGCTATAAATCTTCTGATGTTCTCCAGCAAATGCTCAAACCGAAAGTGGCAGAGGATATCAAAAATGCAGATATGTTTATTGTATATATAGGCACAAACGATTTGCTGAAAAGCAATGGCGGGGATCTGTATCCGCTCCATCACGAAAATCTTGTTGAAGCTAAAGACATATATGAAGATAAACTGAATGGCATACTGGAAACACTGGAAACCGCCAACAGTGATGCACCTGTTATCCTGATTGGACTATACAATCCTTACCCTGACGGCGACCAAATTGAAAAATATATTGACCATTGGAACAAATCCATCAGAAAGAAAGCAGAAGAAGATAAACATATCACCTACATTTCCACCAATGAACTGTTCAAGGGAAAAAACAAAAAACAATACTTCGCTGATTCCCTTCATCCAAACGGAAAGGGATATGAGCTGATTGCTGATAAAATTATAGATAATTACTCATTTTAAGTCTTGTCTTCCATTCTTATAAAAAGTTTGCTAACGAGACTTTGTTTTCTTATATGCTGTGATAACGCAATATGATATTTCTTGTGTGTTGATTGGAGCGGAAGGTGCGAGACTCCAGCGGGAGTAGCGGGACAGGTGAGACCCCGCAGACGCGGAGCGTCGAGGAGGCTCACCGCCTGCCCCGCGGGTTTGCTGAGTGCCTGCAGCGGAAATCAACACCACCCACTTCAACAGACAATATCTCCTTCTTTTAATTGATAACACACTGTAATGTTCCAGCAAAACCAGTGTAACCAAGCAGCGTTATACTCCTATATAAGGGAAACTATTGTCTGGAAACAGAAGGGGAGGTCATTATGGAGGATTATTTAGCGAAGTCACTGGAAGAATGGAAAGAAGATATTTCTGAAGTTTTAGACCAGATTAATAATGAATACGAGGATGTTAAAAAAGAGCTGAAAGTATATTCCTACAAATACGGAATTACAAAGCAGGTTATCCAGTCTACTGTGAACGAAGAGATCATTGATAATATCCGTGAAATGTATCATAAGCCTTTTGAAGAAAAGTATAACGAATTGAAAGAGTACATACGTGATTTGGATGAAAAACGAAAGGTTTTCCAGATGTTTGTCAATAAAATCGACGAAGTGAAAAAGAAGGAAGCGCCGCGCACCGACCTGGCAGCTGCCTATAAATAGCCAAAAAACCGTCTTTGAATAAAAGGCGGTTTTTTTATAAGTAAAGCTATGAGACTTGAGGCCATGGAACCCATCAGCCTGCAGATGTATTTTTAAAAATATGGAGGTAAATGCTCCGTTGATTTTCTATAATGAAGAGGAAGCTGAAACTTTTACCGCACCAGTTCCGTATTACAGACATAAAGGAGCTGAGAACATTGGAAACAAGAAAGGTTCTGTCTGCTTTAAGCTATTTTAGCATTATGTTCGCTGGATTTATTTTTCCGCTTATTGTATTTTTCGCTTCAGAGGACAGGGAAGTGAAGCGTCATGCGAAGAGTGCATTCTTATCACATTTGATCCCGCTAATTCCTGTTCCATTCATTGTTTTTGCAGCGGTTACTCAGTTTACAGTTAATGATCAGGAAATTCCGGTATTTTTTCTTGCAGCTGTCGGCATCACAATCATTCTGCTATTAATTGTATTTATATGGAATATCATTAAAGGGGTAAAAGTCCTGATACAGGAATAGAACTAATAGAGGAGGGCCAGAAAATGAAAGAGGAACGCAAACGTATTTTGAAAATGGTCGAGGATGGAAAGCTTACAGTTGATGAAGCTTTAACTCTGCTGGAACAGCTTGAACAAACAAATCAGACGATGGAGCAGAAGCAGGAGGACTTAATTAAGGAGCTATCTGCTGAGGTTAAGTTTGAAGAAGCTAAAAAAGGCGAGCCATATAGCTCAAAGCATCAAAGTGCCAAGGAAAAGATCATTGATTTTGTAGATTCAGCATTTAAGAAAGTGAAGGATCTGGATCTAGATTTTAATTTTGGGAAAAGTGTTGAAATCTCTCATATATTTCAGCATGCAGACGCATACTTAAAAGATCTGGACATTGATGTTGCCAATGGAACAGTTAAGGTAATTCCGTGGGATCAAAGTGATGTGCGTGTTGAATGCAAAGCCAAGGTCTATCGTGTGGATAATCAGGATGAAGCCCGCAGGAATTTTTTGAAGGATGTTATTTTTGCCATTGAAGGGCAGAGGCTGAGATTTTCGACTCAGCAAAAATGGATGAAGCTTGAAGCAGTCATCTATATTCCAAAGTCGGAATATGAAAATGTGAAAATCCGCATGTTTAATGGGCCGATTGAAAGCCAAAACTTATCAGTGGAAAACTTTAAAGCGAAAACAGCTAATGGAAAAATAACGGTTAGTGATTTGAACAGCCGTAATGTGGAGGCTGAAACAGCCAACGGGCAGATTACCATTCAAAAAAGCCGGATCGATCATGTGGAAGCCGAAACGTTAAATGGTGCCATTCTGGCTGATGGCGACTTCAAAAAAGCTGAACTGCAATCCTTTAATGGAAATGTAACATGCAGGGCAGAAAATGAGCGCTGCGAATGGATCGAAGCGAAGGCGGCGACGGGCAGCATTGATCTGTTTGTTCCGGATTTCGCTGCTGTCAGCGGAGAGCTGCGCACCAATCTGGGCAGTTTTCATCCTGACATTGAGGGTATTGAAGTAATAGAAGAAAAGAGCGAAGTGATTCAGAAAATGATGCGTTTTAAATCTGTGAAAGAAAGCGGCAGCGGGCTTAAGCTGCGGGCTGACTCCAAAACAGGTGCCATCACAATTAAGCGGACAACAGCCTGGTAAAACGGGGCGGAAGGGCGCCTTCCGCTTTTCCAGATAGGAGGGATTCTTAATGAACAAATTAATTCGCTCCCGCAGCAACCGGAAGTTAGCGGGAGTATTGGGCGGCTTATCAAAATCGATCGGGATAGACGCTACCATACTCAGGGTCATTTTCATTGTTTTATTATTTACAACAGGTGTTTTCCCAATGGCACTCGTTTATGCTCTGCTTGTGTTTGTGCTTCCTAATGAAGAGGTGCTGTAGGACATGAGATGGATCCTGGGAATATTGATAAATGCGGTCCTGTTTGTAGCGATCGCAGGTTTTTTTAAGGATTCGTTTTACTTGTCGGGATTTGGGGCTGCCGTTGGTGCCAGCTTCATGCTTTCCATCCTGAACATTCTTGTGAAGCCAATCCTGATTATTTTAACTCTGCCCGTTACTGTTTTAACGCTCGGCTTGTTTCTGTTCGTCATCAATGCTGTCACGCTTATGATAACGGATGGATTTATGGGTGATTCATTTGAAATTGCCGGGTTTGGCACAGCGATTCTTGTATCGGTGATTATGTCAATCGTTAACCTGATCATTCAAAAAGCAATCCTGGAACCGGCGAGGGAAAAGTAAATGCGATAAAAAGCCAGCATGCGTAATGGTCTTGTCCCTGTCAAGTAGACAACATAAAAAGCTAAGCAGTGAGCGCGTGTCGATATTCTATCGGCGCGCGTTTCTTTAGTTTCTTTTGTCTTCGTTTGTAATTGTAATGGTAGATGTAGTCCTCAAGAGCTTGTTCTAGTTCTTCTCCTGAATTACACTTATTTATATACAGCTTCTCGGTTTTGAGATGTGAGAAGAACGATTCTACACAGGCATTGTCAAGGCAGTTTCCTTTTCGAGAGTGGCTGCCCTTGATGCCGTAATCCTCTAATCGGCTGCTGTATAGCTTTGACGTATACTGGAAGCCTTGATCTGAATGGAGAACGGCTTCAGCTACGTCTTTTTTCTTTGTCCATTTTTCTACTGTATTTAACACAAGTTCCAGATCATTTCTCTTAGATAGCTCCCAACTTACTATTTCGTTATTAAAGAGATCCTGTATGACCGATAAATAATAAAATTCTTCTCCAACAGACACATATGTTATATCCGTTACCATCTTTTGATTAGGTCCTGCAGCCCTGAAATTCCTTTTAAGGCGATTAGGGAAGATAATAGAAGGACTGCGACCGTGCCATTTTCTCTTCTTTCGGATGACTGATTGTATGCCCATTTCCGTCATCAGTCTGTAGACCTTCTTGTGGTTGATTAAATACCCATTTTCATTTAATTCATCTGTCATACGAGGCCGGCCAAATTCAGGATGCATGAAATGAATCCCCAAAATGTGCTCTCGAATATCTTGTTCATCCTTAGCCTTCTCTTCCCGTTTACCATTCGTTTTTCTCCATTTGTAATAGCTAGCCGGTTTGATATAGGCAATCTCAAGCAGCCAGGAGACCGGATAGGTCCCCCTTAACTCATCAACCAGTTCATACTTTATTCTTCTGGGTATGTTTCCTCCTCCTTTACCAGATTTGGATACTGCTTTTTTAGAAATTCAACCTGTGCTTTTAAATAATCTCTTTCCTCTTCAACCGACTTGAATTTAGTCCTAGGCCTGCCTTTTAAAGGGTTAGAGATTCCTTTACGCTCATTAAACGGTACTCCAGCTTTCCATTTCTTAACCCACACTTTAAGCTGGCTGCAGTTACGGATTCCCAATTCTTCTGCCAGTACTTTATAACTCTTAGACCCATTCACGTATTTCATGACGGCATTATGTTTAAACTCCTCCGAATAGCTATTAAAAGTTTGTCCTTTCTTTGCCATAGAAAAAATCCCCTCCAAGTAGCATTCTTTCCTCCATGGTAACATGGAGGTTTTTTTGAATGTCTACTTAAAGGGGACATTAACATAATGCTGGCTTTTTTCTATTCTATAATCGTGGCATTAAAGCCGTCCTTCTTCAGGTTCCCGGCGAGATTCTCAGCAAGCTGCTTTTCGGAAAAGGCAACTTGAACTTTGTATTGTTTGATTCTATCATGCTTTCTTAAGCCATATTGTTCGGCAATTGCTTTTACAATAGCCTGTGCACAGCGTTTTCGGTAGATGGGGGTCCGAAGAAGGGAGGCTTCCTCTTTATTGGTCATAAACCCGCATTCCACAAGAACGGCAGTCATTTTTGTCTCACGCAGCACATGGAAATCAGCTGTTTTGACTCCCCGGTCCCGCAAACCTGTAGAACTGATTAAGTTTCGCTGGATCTTTTGGGCCAGTGCCAATGCTTCCCGGGGTTTGGAAGGGTAGACATATGTTTCAATTCCGCCTGCGCTGTTCCATTCGCCTGTTCCGTACGCATTGGCATGGATGGACACATAGCAGTCAGCGTTTTGATTATTTGCGAGAGAGGTCCTTTCGGCAAGCGGCACGTCCCGTTCATCGGAGTGGGCAAAGTGAACTTCTGTGTTTTGATACTTTCCCAGCATCTCCTTTGCCAGGCTGGCGACTGCCCGGTTGAATTCAAATTCTCTCATTCCATCAGGGCTCCGTTTGCCGGGGGTGCTATAGCCATGTCCGGCATCCAATATGATTTTCATCTAATCGCTCCTTTCTGTTAAAAATATCTTCATCTATATAATATGGACAAACCTTTCAAAAGGACATGGTAAAATGAAAATAGGAGAAAACCCTAAGGGCTTTCTCCTATTTTGCAGCGCGCTGCATCGTATGAACAAATTTGTAGCGGTCTGCGCGATATGCTGATTTTACAAGCTCAAAAGGCGTGCCATCCTCTAAGAAGGAAGTGCGGGCAATAAGAAGTACAGGAGATCCAGGGTCTACCTGCAGGTGGGTTACCTCCGTTTCCTTAGCGATTGAGGCTTCAATCTGCTGGGTGGCTTCCCTGATGGTGAGAGACAGTTTTTCTTCAATATGCTGATAAAGTGACTTGTTGATGATTTCTTCTGTAAGCCCTTTAACGAGATTCGCCGGGAGGTAGGTGGTTTCCAGCGCCATTGGCAGGTTATCTGCCATCCTCACCCGTTTAATTTCATATACCGGTGTGTTTTCTTTTATATCAAGCTTTCTAGCCAGCTGCGGCTCGGCCGGGATGATTTCAAAGGATATGAGGCGGCTGCTCGGCACCATGCCGCGCTCTTTCATATCCTCCGTAAAGCTCGTCAATCCCTGAAGCTTTTGTTCGACCTTCTGTTTGTTGACAAAAGTTCCGCGTCCTTTTTGCCTGTATAGATAACCATCGTTGACAAGGTTATTTAATGCCTGTCTGACTGTCATTCGGCTGATCTGATATTGCTCCGAATATTCGCGCTCAGAAGGAATGGCTTCATCAGGCTTTAACTTGCCGTTATCTATTAAATGTTTAATATACTCTTCCAATTGGTGATATATCGGGATGGGTGATTGCTTATCGATCATGGAAATTCTCCTATCACTATTAGTACTGATCATCAGTCCTGACTGACGAGGCTAAGTGCTTCTTCATCGGCGATGATGGTTACATTCGGATGAAGCTTCAAGGCTGAAGCGGGAAACTGTTCATCAGGCTCTCCGTTAACCAATTGTCTGATGGCTTCTGCCTTGGCTGAACCTGATGCGAGCAGGATGATTTCCCGGCTATCAAGAATCGAAGCGATTCCCATTGTAATGGCCTGGGCTGGAACGTCTTCTATAGAACTGAAAAATCTTGCGTTAGCCTTGCGCGTGCTTTCCGCAAGGTCCACGACTTGCGTACGGCTGTTAAAAGCAGTGCCAGGTTCATTGAATCCGATATGTCCGTTGCGGCCGATTCCGAGCAGCTGGAGGTCGATATCCACCAGATCCTTGATCAGCTGTTCATACCGTTCGCATTCCCTGGACATATCTTCTGCGGAACCATTGGGAAGATGCGTGTTTTCGAGCTGGATGTCCAGATGATCAAATAGTTCGCTATTCATGAAATGCCTGTAGCTATTAGGATCAGTTGGAGGCAGGCCGATATACTCGTCCAAATTAATCGTCGTGATTTTTTCATAAGAAGTGCCATTTTCCTGATGATCTTTAATCAGTTCGGCATAAACTCCTTTTGGTGTACTTCCGGTAGCAAGCCCTAATGTCATATCAGAATGCCGGCGGACTTTATCAATTATAAGCCTGGCAGCTATTCGGCTCATATCGTGATAATCGGCTGTTCGAATGATTTTCAATTCCCTTTCACCTCACGTTCAAAGGCTTTGACGCCTCGGCAGAAGGTCATGGCAACCTCAAGGTTCTCATCGAGTACAACCAGGTCCGCATCCTTGCCTTCTGAAATGCTGCCTTTCCGGTCGAAAATATTGAGCTGTCTGGCCGGGTTGGTGCTTGCAAGCCGGACAGCTTCATGCAGCTGTATATCTGTAAAGTCAATCATGTTTTTTATGGAGTCTTTCATTTTTAAAATGCTTCCGGCCAATGTGCCGTCAGCAAGCAGTGCCTGGCCATTTTCGACCTTTACATCCTGTCCGCCAAGATCATAATGGCCATTCTTCAGGCATTTGGCTCTCATCGAATCTGTTATCAGGATCATACCACCTGTGCCTTTGGCGTTTAGTGCAAGCTTGATCATCTCCGGACGGACATGGATGCCGTCAGCGATCATTTCAACGATCAATTCCTTAAATAAAAGAGCAGCGCCGGCAACACCAGGTTCACGGTGATGCATGCCTCTCATTCCGTTAAACAGGTGGGTCACCTGTTTAGCTCCAGCCTGAACAGCTTTTTCCATTTCGGTAAAAACGGCATCACTATGGCCGATTGAAGGGACAACGCCATTTTCACTTAAATAGCGGATAAATTCATAGCCATTTGCTTTTTCCGGTGCTAGTGTGATCAGTTTGATCGTCCCGTCCGCTGCTTCCTGCCAGCGCTTAAAGAGTTCAATATCAGGCTCAAGGATATGATCCTTCGGCTGGGCTCCGCCTCTTGCTTCATTAATAAACGGGCCTTCGAGATGGATTCCGATTACTTCCGCCTTGCCGGGAGTATTTTGTTCTTTTTGAAAGCGAGCTGCATTGACCAGTGCTGCTTCTATTTTTTCTTTTTCCTGTGTGATGGTTGTGGCCAGGAAGCTTGTAGTTCCTTCTTCAGGCAAAACGCCGGCCATCGTGTTCAGCGCTTCAAATGTGGCATCCATCGTATCGGCACCGCCAGCGCCATGAATGTGGACATCAATAAACCCCGGACTGATTGTATGCTCAGGGGAAAGCTCTATAATTTCTGTATCCTGGAAGCTGGCAGGAAGTTCCTCCAAGGTTCCAGTCTGCAGGATTTGCTCATTTTCTATTAAAATAAACCCTTTATCAATCGTGCTGTTCTCCAGAAGAATTCTGGCATTTTTCAGTAATAGACGGCTCATTTTCAGTTCATCTCCGTTTGAATGATACTTTTATTATAAAAGGTTTGCGCTAAGATGTCTATACCAGTTAGCGGATTTAACTCCCTATAACTTTTTGGTCTATACAACCAAAAAAGGATAGAAGGCGATCGGACGCTTTCTATCCTATTTATTTGAGTTTTAGAAGAAATACATGCAAAAAATGATTATTTTGTATCTGCAGCTGCTTCCCGTAAATAGCCATTATGCTTTTTCAGAAGCTCGGCGGCTGCTTCACCTTTTAATCCTGTTAAAATCTGAAGAATGGCTGCCTTTGTATGATAGTTTTGTTCTTTAAGTGCTTCCCGGGCTTCTTCATCTGATGCACCAGTAGCCATTTTAACGATATTTTCCGCACGCTTAAACAGCTTCTCGTTTGTCATCTGCACATCTACCATTAAATTGCCGTACACTTTTCCCAGCTTGATCATGGATGCTGTTGTCAGCATGTTCAGGACAAGCTTTTGTGCAGTGCCTGCTTTCATTCTTGTAGAGCCTGTAACGACTTCCGGACCTGTGATAGGTGCAATCGTATATTTAGAGATTTTCCCCATTTCGGAATCCTTGGTGCAGGCAACTGAAACAGTAACAGCACCGACTTCATTTCCGTATTGAAGAGCTCCGATGGTATATGGCGTACGGCCGCTCGCGGCAATGCCGACAAGCACATCCTTGTCCGATAATTGAATATCGGCGACATCCTGGCGTCCCTGTTCACTGTCATCCTCAGCGCCTTCAACAGCCTCGGTCATGGCTTCCTTGCCCCCGGCGATAATGCCGACAACCATTTCAGGGTCAGTTCCATATGTCGGCGGGCATTCTGAAGCATCGATAATCCCAAGGCGTCCTGAGGTGCCGGCTCCAACATAAATTAAGCGGCCACCTTTTTTGAAGCTCTCCGTAATTTCATCCACCACTTTGACAATGTGAGGGATTTCTCTTGCGATGGCATTAGGAACAATTGTATCCTCCTGATTGATGATTGTAATAATTTCTTCAGTTGTCATTAAATCGATTTCCATTGTTTTTGGGTTTCGCTGCTCTGTATTCAGCTTTGTAATATTCATTATTTATCCCTCACTATTAATTGAAATTTCGTTCCTGCCTTAATCTGATCCAGCAGGGGCATATCTTCTTCTATTACTCTGGCGATTACATTCACGCGTTCATCCCGAGGGAGATCTGTCAGTGTAATTTGCATCTCTCCTGCGTATCGGCCATATAGAATATTATCAACTGTGACACTGCCTTTTTTACGTTCCAGCTGGTTCACTGGTTCCCATTTATTTGATCCCTGCCCGGCATAGGATCTTGATTCAACCGACCTTACAACATCCCTGGCAGGATCCATCCTATTTGTATGAGGTTTATTAAAAAGATCCTCATCGATTTGTCCGCCGATCAGCTCGATCCGGAGAGGCACGGCACCTTCCGCGATTTTCGCCAGCTGTACAAGAGTCCCATCTTTTGCAGAATGGTCACCAATCAATACCTTGTCTGTCCAGCAGCTGTTCATTAGTTCAGCCGCCGCAGCAGCAGGTGACGAGCCCCGGTGTTTTTCAAGAGTAGGCAGACCGGCAAAAAGGGGCCCGCGAAGTTCCTCGTCACCAGGCACAAATGCCATGGTAGTTATTCCTATGCCTTTTAGGAGCTTATTTCGCTCTATTAAAAAGTCTTTATCCAAACCGGTTTCCGGCCGCGGGTAAAAGTTATGCCAGGCTTCTATATTATTGGAGTTTAATCCCATTTCCATCCATTCCCGCAATTCTTCAGCAGAGATGGTACTGGCATTAATTCCAAGTTTCATTTTTTTTGAGAGTTCAACAATCTGTTCAGAAGTGAAGCCGTAATCAGCCCGGATTCCGGTAAGGCCCCATTCGAGAAGTGTATCAATCGAATCCCAGCCCAATCCTAAATGGCCCAATGACTGGGGGAAACATCTGCGAGGAGTTCCATATGATGCTGCTTTGCCAAGGCCCCAAGATTCTGAAGCAAATGTTTATAAGTACTGTGGTCATCTTCGGGAATATGGAGGGATGTGAAAATGGATGTGAGGCCATGAGTAGCCGCCCTTTCTATCCATTCCGCATTTTGATATTGGCGCTCTTCTGATAAGTAAACTGATATTCCAAACATCCTGGTCACCTCTACAAATCTGAATTTTATAAAAATGGGGACTCATAAGTAAAGAAGGAGGAATGCTCCTCCTTCTCCTTGTTTATATATTTTTAGCCATTTCCTCTTTAAATCCGAACAGCCATGTGAATAGGAAGCCGAATGCATAGGCAATTAATAGGCCAATCAGATACAGTATGATTTGATGGGTGTGAACGAGGAAGGCAAGCGGTATGCCTGAAACCCCGATGGCTACTGTAGCAATTTTGAAGAACGCCTGGAAAGCGCCGCCGACAGCAGCTCCAAGACATGCTGTCAGGAATGGGCGCCCCAGCGGCAGAGTAACCCCGAAAATAAGCGGTTCGCCGATTCCGAGTATTCCAACCGGAAGTCCGCCTTTAATGACTCTTTTCAGACGCGCATTTTTTGTCTTGAAATAAATGGCGAATGCCGCACCTACCTGGCCTGCGCCGCCCATTGCAAGAATCGGAAGCAGCGGGTCATCGCCGATTGAGTTAATCAATTCCATGTGAACTGGTGTTAAACCTTGATGCAAACCAGTTACAACTAAAGGAAGGAATGTTCCGGCAAGTACTAATCCAGCCAGGATGCCGCCGACATCAAGTATGCCAAGCAAGCCTTTAGTAATGATATCTGACAGGAATCCGCCAACAGGCTGCAGGATGAAGAAGGTTGCAAAGCCTGTAATTAATAATGCGAGCGTCGGTGTTACGATTATATCAATAGCTGAAGGAACGACTCTGCGGATTCTTTTTTCCAAGAAGGCCACCAATACAGCAGCGAGCATGACTCCGATAAGTCCTCCGCGGCCTGGCACCAGCGCTTCACCGAATAAAGTGATATTGGCAAGGCCTGGATTGATTAATAGAATACCGGCCGCACCGCCAAGAGCAGGAGATCCTCCAAACTCCTTAGCCGTGTTAATACCAACAAACACACCCAGGTAACCGAATAAACCCCAGCCAATCAGATCAAGCATTTGCACAAGAGTAGATTCCGGATCTCCGCCTGATTTGATGATTACATTATTGATCCCTGCAATCAAACCGGAAGCAACGATAGCCGGGATCAGCGGGATGAAGATACTTGCAATTTTTCGTAAAAACAGCTTGAAAGGTGTAGCGTTTTTCTCATTGAGTCCGGCTTTCGTCCGGGCTGCCAGACCCTCCAATGAAGTGTCAATCTCTTCTTCATCATCAACGGAAGAAACATTTTTGCCTGTCATTCTGGAAACTTCGTCAGCTACTTTGGTGACGATTCCTGGTCCCAGTATGATTTGGAGTGTTTCTGCTTCCACAACACCCATAACGCCGTCAATATCCTTGATGCCATTCAGATTGACTTTGCTTTCATCGACCGGCTTCACGCGAAGACGGGTCATGCAGGAGGCCAGTTCCGCAATATTGCCGGTGCCGCCCAACTGCTCCGTAATCTCTTTCGCCAAACGTTCTTCTTTACGCATGAGCTTTTCCCCTCTTTTTTTAAAATGAATAAACGTAATAAGAGCTAAAAAATAAATGAATTCGCTTACATACTCATATTATCAAGGTTAAGTATAGTTGTCTATACCATTTATATATTTTATATGGGCATGTCACCATATCTATACGCAGAACAATCCTGAAAATTGTCTTTTTTAAACAGGATTAAGCATATGGGCCTAGTGTTAAATTTTGAAAAAATCGACTTCAGAAATTTGGTTCTGGGTTAAAAAGTGCTAAAATGAATAAAGTGAAACTTCATGAACTTAAAGAATTAAAGCATATAAAGAGATCATCCGGCAGTGCCAGCATTAAAGGAGGAACCTATTTTGGTAAAAGTGCGCACGAAAGATATTATAGAAAAGTTTGGGCTTGAATTGATTGCCGGAGAGGAAGGCATAAACCGGCCGATTACAACGAGTGATATTTCACGTCCTGGCTTGGAGATGGCAGGTTATTTTGATTATTATCCGGCTGAACGCGTTCAATTGATCGGAAAAACGGAACTGTCTTTCGTTGAAACGTTAACAAATTCTGAGCGGGAAATCCGGCTTGAACGCCTCTGTACAGATATTACGCCCGGCATAATCGTGACGAGAGGGCTTGATATCCCGGAAGAACTGATTGAAGCAGCCGAGAGAGAATCAGTTCCGCTGCTTCGCTCCAAGCAAAAAACGACCCGTTTTTCCAGTCTGCTGACCAATTTTCTGGAAAGCAAGCTTGCTCCAACAACAGCTGTTCACGGCGTCCTTGTTGATATTTATGGGGTAGGAGTGCTGATAACAGGTAAGAGCGGAGTAGGTAAAAGCGAGACGGCACTTGAATTAGTAAAACGCGGACACCGCCTTGTTGCAGATGACTGTGTGGAGATCAGGCAGGAAGATGAAGATTATCTGGTGGGAAATTCACCAGAATTGATCGAACATCTGCTTGAAATCCGCGGTCTCGGCATCATCAATGTAATGACTCTGTTCGGCGCAGGAGCTGTCCGTAGCTATAAAAAAATCTCTGTGGTTATGAATTTGGAGCTGTGGGACCCGAAAAAACAGTACGATCGTCTCGGCCTTGATGAAGAAAAAATGAAAATCATCGATACGGAGATTACGAAGCTGACCATTCCGGTAAGACCCGGACGAAATCTCGCTGTCATCATTGAGGTGGCTGCCATGAATTTCCGCTTAAAGAGAATGGGAATGAATGCGGCGGAACAGTTCACGAACCGCCTTTCAGATGTGATCGAGGACGGAGACCATGATGATCGTTAATCTGTGAAAACAGATCAATCATTTTTCAATCAAACGTTTGATTGAAAGCTGTTAATCCTCACCAGGCTTCAAAAAAGTATAGATAAAGGGCGCAGCCGCGCTTTTCGAAAGGAAAAGTGATCATGGACAACAATATTCAGCCGTTAGATCCGATTGCCATTTCTCTTGGGCCGATTCAGGTCCACTGGTATGGCCTGATTATCGGCCTAGGCATTGCTCTGGCTCTCATTATCGCGATGAGGGAAGGGGAAAAAGGGGACTCCCTAAGGACATCTTTGCCGATTTAATGCTTTGGGCCATTCCCATTGCGATTATTTCCGCCAGGATCTACTATGTTATTTTTCAATGGGATTTTTATTCGCAGAACCCGGGTGAAATCATCAAAATATGGAATGGCGGAATTGCCATTCATGGAGCCTTGATTGGTTCTGTCATCACCGCATATGTTTTTGCAAAGAAAAAGAAAATATCGTTCTGGAAGCTTGCTGATATTGCAGCGCCAAGCATCATTTTGGGGCAGGCAATCGGCCGATGGGGAAACTTTATGAATCAGGAGGCGCACGGGAGGGAAGTCAGCCGGGCGTTCCTGGAGAATATGCATCTTCCTGAATTTATCATTAACCAAATGTATATTAACGGAGCTTATTATCATCCGACTTTTTTATATGAATCCATCTGGAATATCGTTGGATTTATCATCCTTATCTTATTAAGAAGAGCAAACTTAAGGCGCGGGGAGCTTTTCCTCTCGTATGTTATCTGGTACTCGATCGGACGTTTCTTCGTAGAAGGCCTCCGTACCGACAGCCTGATGCTTACTGAGAATTTAAGGATTGCTCAGACAATATCTATCGTTCTTATTATTGTGGCGCTGGTTCTGATTTTTTATAGAAGAGCAGAGGGTCATGCCAAAGCTCGTTATCTGGATAAAGCCGAGGGGAAATAAAGAATAGGGGAGAGTAGAAATGCTGGTTGAATCATCCAAAAGGGGGCTGATGGCCGGCTTAAAAACAACATGGACACTCGGGAAAGTCATATTCCCGGTCACGCTGATTGTGGCACTGCTGCAGCATACGCCGGTGCTTCCATGGGTTATCAAGCTGATCACACCCCTTATGAATTTGATTGGGCTGTCAGGAGATGCAGCCATACCGCTTGTTTTGGGGAACTTCTTGAATTTGTACGCCGGAATTGGAGCTATTCTTACGCTCGATTTAACGGTTAAAGAAGTGTTTATTATTGCCGTCATGCTGTCGTTTTCACATAATATGCTGATTGAAACGGGAGTTGCTTTGAAGGTTGGCGTTAAGCTTTGGGTCGTTCTTACCGTCCGTTTCGGATTGGCGCTGTTGAGTGCCATTGTTATCAACCTTGTTTGGCAGGGCGGATCTGAAACGGCTAAGTACGGATTTATACCGGCAAAGGAAGAGCAGGTGTCGGGGGCATTGCCAATCCTGCTGGATGCACTGCTGACGGCTTTGCTTGGCATTCTCCAGCTTGCCATCATCGTCATCCCGCTGATGATTATTATTCAGATTTTAAAAGATAAGCAATGGCTTGCTGTCTTTTCAAGATGGATGGCGCCTGTGACCAGGGCACTTGGAATGAAAGAAAATACGTCTACAACCCTTGCAGCCGGATTGGTGATTGGCCTTGCCTATGGGGCGGGTGTCATGATCCAGGCTGTAGAGGAAGATGGCGTCAGCAAAAAAGATGTAACGATCGCATTTATTTTCCTTGTAGCCTGCCACGCAGTCGTCGAAGATACACTGATTTTCGTGCCGCTTGGCATTCCAGTGCTGCCGCTGCTGCTGATCCGTCTGGGTGTGGCGGTCATTCTGACACTGGTGGTGGCGATGATTTGGAACCGTGCTGATCTGGCAAAAAGAAAGGAAGCAACATATGAGCATTAACACACTATTATTTGATTTAGATGGAACATTAATTGACACAAACGAATTGATTATTTCCTCGTTTTTGCATACACTCGGAAAATATTATCCTGACCGCTATCAGCGGGAAGATGTTCTTCCGTTCATGGGGCCGACCCTGCATGAAACATTTGAGACCATCAACCCTGAAAAAGTGGAGGAAATGATCTCAGTTTACCGGGAGTACAATATTAAGAACCACGACTTGCTTGTGAAGGAATTTGCCGGCGTGTTTGAAACGGTTCGGACTTTAAAAGAATCAGGATATAAACTGGGCATTGTTACGACGAAAGTTTCCAATGTAGTTGAAAAGGGCTTAAAGCTGACAAATCTTGATCAGTTCTTCGATGTGGTTGTCACGCTTGATCATGTGGAGAAGCCAAAGCCGGATCCGGAGCCAATCTTGAAGGCGTTGAGCCTGCTGGATGCGAAGCCGGAGGAAGCCATTATGGTCGGCGATAATTCACACGATATCGATGGCGGAAAAAACGCCGGCACGAAAACGGCTGGTGTAGCCTGGACAGCGAAAGGCATTGAATTCCTCGCGCGCTTTGAGCCGGATTATATGCTGGACAATATGGCTGACCTGCTCGATATTCTTGAGGCAGAAAACCAATGAGAAAAACGGAGCGTTTTCCGGTAGAGGGAGGAAATTCACTCTGGCATGTTTATAAAACGGTTCCGTTCCTGAAGGTTGTCAAAAACTTTATTGTGATTCAGCTTGCGCGCTATACGCCATTTCTGGGCATGAAGAATTGGCTCTACCGTAACTTCCTGAGAATGAAGGTGGGGGACCAGACATCATTTGCACTCATGGTGATGCTGGATGTCATGTTCCCGGAAAAAATAAGTGTCGGCCGCAACACGGTCATCGGCTACAACACGACAATCCTCGCTCATGAATATCTGATTAAGGAATACCGCCTCGGCCGGGTTGAAATTGGCAGTGAAGTCATGATTGGCGCTAATTCAACTATACTGCCGGGTGTCACAATCGGTGATGGTGCGATTATTTCAGCCGGAACGCTTGTCCATAAAGATGTCCCTGCCGGAGCCTTTGTCGGCGGCAACCCGATGCGTGTCATCTATACAAAGGAAGAGCTTGCCGCTCGCTGGGCGGACGATCCGATATATGGTACAGATAAAAATAAAACTCCGCTTGCTTAGGCTGGCGGAGTTTTTATAATCAATAACTTCAAATAACCTATAGAAAAAAGAACAAACTATATAAGTAAGCTCCTTTTTAAAAAAAGGAGTCTTTTTTATTTTTCTGTCTCTTTTGGTTGACGGAGCCGTGAATGCGCGTTAAACTACATATAACTTCAATCTACTACCATATTAGCGAACTAAAGGATTCGGAATTTTTAAGTCATAGAGGTGAATGGTTTGAGCCGATTATTTATGTTTGAAAAGCCGTTAGGCATGAGAGATACATTACCTGATCTATACGAAAGAAAAGCTGCAGTCCGTACATCCATCCAGGAGGAAATGAAACGCTGGGGCTATCAGTTTATCGAAACGCCTGCACTTGAATACTACGAAACAGTCGGGGCGGCTTCAGCGATATTGGATCAGCAGCTGTTCAAGCTTCTTGATCAGCAGGGCCATACCCTGGTGCTCCGGCCGGATATGACAGCGCCGATTGCAAGGGTGGCAGCAGCCCGTCTCTTAAAAGACGAGCTGCCGATCAGGCTTGCGTATTCCGCCAATGTATACCGTGCACAGCAGCGGGAGGGCGGCAGGCCGGCTGAGTTTGAGCAAATCGGTGTTGAATGCATTGGCGATCATACGATTAGTGCGGATGGCGAAGGAATGGCACTCATGATCTCTGCTCTAAAAGAAGCAGGGCTTCAGAATTTTCAGCTTTCAGCAGGCCACATCGGCTTTGTCCGTGACTTTTTCCAGCAGATTTTAGGAACGGAAGAACGAGTGGAAAACCTGACACGATTTTTGTATGAGAAAAATTATGTAGGATACAGGGAGCATGTAAAGAGTCTGGCCCTTTCGTCCATTGATAAACAAAGGCTTCTTGATTTCCTTAAATTAAGGGGCGGGGAAGAAGTCATTGAGATTGCCTATGGCCTTCTGGAAAACGGCACAGGAAAAAAGGCATTAGCCGAGCTTGAACAGCTTTGGAGCATTATGCAGGACTATGGCCAGGAAGGCACAGTTAAATTTGATTTAACGCTTGTCAGCCATATGAGCTACTATACGGGCATTCTTTTTGAAGTATATGCAGGAAATGTTGGTTTCCCGATCGGAAATGGAGGCCGCTATGATCTGCTGCTTCAAAAATTCGGAAAAGATACGGGGGCAACCGGCTTTGCCATCAGATTGGACCGCCTGCTGGAAGCGCTGGAAGACAGCCAGGAGGCTGAACCTGTTTACTGCATTTTATACAGTCCGGAACGCCGCAAAGAGGCATTCGATTTTGCGAAGAAAGAACGTTCTGCCGGAAAGAAAGTGGTCCTGCAGGATATTAGCGGTGTTAAGGACATAGATGCCTGCACCAGCCAGTATGAGGACATTACCTTTTTAGTCGGTAAAGCTGGAAAGGAGAGCATAAAATGAGTGATGTTTTAACGATTGCGATGCCAAAGGGCCGCATATTTGAAGAAGCAGCTGAATTGCTCCGCCGTGCAGGCTTTCAACTGCCTCCGGAATTTGATGATTCACGCAAATTGATCATCGATGTGCCGGAAGAAAATTTCCGCTTTATCCTGGCAAAGCCGATGGATGTGCCAACATATGTGGAACATGGTGTAGCAGACCTTGGGATTGCCGGAAAGGACGTAATGCTTGAAGAAGAGCGGGATGTCTACGAGCTTCTTGATTTGAAAATTAGTGCCTGTTATCTCGCTGTTGCGGGACTGCCAAACACCAGGCTGAATGATGTGGCCCCTAAAATTGCTACAAAGTATCCGCAGATTGCGGCAGCGTATTTCCGTGAACAGGGGGAGCAGGTGGAGATCATTAAATTGAACGGCTCAATAGAACTGGCCCCGATGATCGGGCTGGCGGACCGGATCGTGGATATCGTATCAACCGGCCGGACACTGAAAGAAAACGGGCTCGTTGAATACGAAACCATTGTCGGAATCACATCAAGATTGATCGTCAATCCAGTCAGCTACCGTATCAAGGATGAACGCATCAGCGAGCTGGTTGGCCGGCTGACAGAAGTTATTTCAGGAGAAGAAATAAGCTCTTAAAAGGATGTAGAACCCTATGAAAATTTTAAAAGTTGATGACCGGATTTCAATTAAACGGTCCGTTGATAACGGAACAGAAGAACAGCGGGCGATTGTAAAAAATATAATTGAAACAGTCCGCCAAAACGGCGATCAGGCTTTAAAAGAATACACAGAAAAATTTGATGGCATCTCTCTGGATGAATTAAAGGTACCACAGGCTGAAATAGAAGAAGCTTTGAGTCAAGTGGATGGAAAGATCCTTGAGATCATTAAAGAAGCTGCCGGAAATATCCGGTCTTTTCATGAAAAACAGCTCCGTCCTTCCTGGATGACAACAGAAGAGAACGGCACAGTCCTTGGCCAAAAGATCACACCGCTTGATTCAGTCGGCCTGTATGTTCCGGGCGGAACGGCGGCATACCCGTCATCTGTACTCATGAATGTGATTCCTGCAAAGGTTGCGGGAGTCAAGAGAATCGTGATTACCTCTCCTCCTGATAAAAAGACTGGAAAGCTGCCTCCGGCTGTTCTGGCAGCAGCACACATCGCCGGTGCGGAAGAAGTCTATAAAGTAGGCGGAGCCCAGGCAATCGCTGCATTGGCATATGGAACTGAATCGATCCGGCCTGTCGACAAGATCACAGGTCCGGGGAATATCTACGTTGCCCTCGCAAAACGCGAAGTTTTTGGGGATGTGGATATAGATATGATTGCAGGTCCAAGTGAAATCGCTATATTGGCAGATGAGACAGCACATGCGGAGGAAGTGGCGGCAGATTTATTATCACAGGCAGAACACGACCCGATGGCAAGCGCAGTCCTTGTGACACCATCATCTGCTTTGGCAGAAGCGGTGTCAGCAGAAGTGGAACGCCAGCTTGCCGAGCTGCCCCGCCAGGAAATTGCCGCTGGGTCCATCAGGAATTACGGAGCTATTTATGTGACGGAAAGCATGGATGAAGCGGTTGAAACGGTTAACAGCCTGGCTCCGGAACATCTTGAAATTTTAACAGTGAATCCAATGGAGCTTCTCGGGCGGATTCGTCATGCAGGAGCGATCTTCCTCGGAAGATTCAGCCCTGAACCGGTTGGCGACTATTTTGCCGGTCCAAACCACGTCCTGCCGACAAACGGGACAGCCCGTTTTTCAAGCCCGCTTAATGTGGAGGATTTTCAAAAGAAATCAAGCATTCTTTTATACAGTGAAAAAGCATTAAAGGATAATGGGGAAAAAATTGCGGCCTTTGCGCGTCTGGAAGGTCTTGAAGCCCATGCCAGATCCATTGAGACGAGACTAAGAAAATAAGCTGGAGGAATAATCATGGCCAGAACTGCTGAAATTTCACGTAAAACCAATGAAACGAATATCACTCTATCCTTGAATATAGACGGCGAAGGCAAAAGCGATCTGGAAACAGGCGTGCCTTTTATGACACATATGCTGGACCTGTTTGCCAAGCACGGACAATTTGACTTGAACATCGTTGCAAACGGCGATACAGACGTGGATGACCACCACACAACAGAGGACATTGGCATCTGCTTAGGCCAGGTGCTGAAGGATGCTTTAGGAGATAAAAAAGGCATCAAGCGCTACGGAAATGCTTTTGTTCCAATGGACGAAGCGCTGGCTCAAGTTGTTGTTGACCTCAGCAACCGCCCTCACCTGGAGATGCGTGCCGAGTTCCCGAGCCAAAAGGTGGGGACATTTGATACAGAGCTAGTGCATGAATTTCTCTGGAAACTTGCGCTTGAAGCGAGAATGAACCTGCATGTCATCGTTCACTATGGACAGAATACACACCACATCATTGAGGCGATTTTCAAAGCGATGGCTCGTGCGCTGGATGAAGCAACGACGATCGATCCGCGGATTAAGGGAGTTCCCTCAACGAAAGGGCTGTTGTAAATGATCGGCATCATCGATTACGGAATGGGGAATTTGTTTAGTGTCAGTAAAGCACTTGAACGGTTGGAGGTTCCTTATTTCCTTTCTGAAAATAAGCTTGAGCTCCTGAAAGCAGACGCTTTAATTCTGCCGGGTGTCGGCTCTTTCAAGGATGCAATGAGTATCTTAAATTCTACTGGCCTGGCAGATCTGGTAAAGGAGTTTGCTGATACAGGCAAGCCGCTCCTTGGCATTTGCCTTGGCATGCAGCTTTTATTTGAGAGCAGTGAAGAGAATGGACTGACAGAAGGATTGCAGCTTCTGCCTGGCCAAGTGAGGCGGTTTCCCGGCACAACAGCAGAAGGTGAAACGTACAAAGTTCCGCATATGGGCTGGAACCGTCTTGAATTCCTGCAGGGCTCGCCGATTTTAAAAGGGCTTGATGAAGATTATGTCTATTTCGTCCACTCTTATTTTGTAGATACAAATGATAAAGAAGTAGTTATCAGCAGCAGCTTGTATGATGTAGATGTGCCGGCAGTAGTCGGCAGAGGCAATGTGTTCGGCATGCAGTTCCACCCGGAAAAAAGCAGTTCGCTCGGCATGGCGCTTTTACGCAATTTTACCGAGCTGGTTGAAGAAAGGATGTCTGTAAAATGAGTTTTACGATCTATCCGGCAATCGATATGAGAGGCGGCAAATGCGTCCGGCTCCTGCAGGGGGATTATGATAAGGAAACGGTGTATGGCGACTCTCCGTTTGATATGGCCAAAAAATTTACTGATGAAGGAGCAGACTGGATTCATATGGTCGATCTCGACGGGGCAAAGGATGGGAAGCAGGTTAATGATCAGTATGTCATCCAGGCTGCCCGCGAACTTGGCGTCTCCGTTCAGATCGGTGGTGGCATCCGTACAGAAGAAGACATCCTTCATTATCTTGATAATGGTGTAACACGCGTAATTATTGGAAGCATTGCCATCTCCAATCCTGAGTTTGCTATTGAGATGATCCGCAAATATGGCAAAGCCATAGCGGTAGGGCTTGATGCGAAAAATGGCTATGTGGCCACACACGGCTGGCTTGAAACTTCTGAAGTAAAGGCAGTTGACTTGGGTAAGCGATTTGCCGACGCCGGTGCGGAAACATTTATTTTTACGGATATCGCAACAGATGGGATGCTATCTGGGCCGAACGTTGAAGCTGTTCGCCTGCTTGCACGGGAAACCGGAAAAAGTGTAATTGCATCCGGCGGGGTCAGTCAGCTGGCTGATTTGGCGGAACTTCAGGAATACGCATCAGAAGGTGTCGCGGGGGCCATCGTTGGAAAGGCAATATATGAAGGCCGGTTTACCGTAGCGGAAGCTCTGAAAGAGGTGAAGGCATAATGCTGACGAAACGCATCGTTCCCTGTCTGGATGTAAAGGACGGCCGTGTGGTAAAAGGAGTGCAATTTGTGCAGCTGCGTGATGCCGGAGACCCGGTTGAGCTTGCCCGCTTTTATGATGGGCAGGGAGCTGACGAGCTGGTTTTCCTCGATATCTCCGCTTCACATGAAGGGCGGAAGACAATGGTTGAAGTTGTGAAGGCTGTTGCGTCTGAGCTGGCCATTCCCTTTACAGTCGGCGGAGGGATAAACGCGCTTGAAGATATGAAGCGAATTTTGCGGGCGGGGGCTGATAAGGTTTCTCTTAATACAGCTGCCGTAAATAATCCAGATCTAATTACAGAAGGGGCAAATTTCTTCGGATCACAGTGCATCGTTGTGGCAATTGACGCTAAATACGATGAACAGCTCGGTTCCTGGCGCGTGTACACACATGGCGGACGGACACCGACTGATCTTGAAGTCATTGCCTGGGCCCGTGAAGCGGCCGAGCGCGGGGCTGGAGAAATTTTACTCACAAGCATGGACTCGGACGGTGAGAAAAAGGGCTTCGATATCCATCTGACGAAAGCAGTAAGCGAGGCGGTTTCGATTCCGGTTATTGCTTCTGGCGGGGCAGGAAACGCCGATCACTTTGCGGAAGCATTCATCGATGGAAAAGCGGATGCCGCATTGGCAGCATCTATTTTTCACTATAAAGAAACATCTGTTGCAGAAGTGAAATCTTTCATTAAGGAAAAAGGGGTGGTAGTCCGATGAATATCGATGGTGTAAAGTTTGACGAAAAGGGACTGATCCCTGCCGTTGTGCAAGATGCGAACACAAAAGAAGTATTAACATTAGCTTATATGAATCGGGAATCTCTTTTAAAATCAGCGGAAACAGGGGAGACCTGGTTTTTCAGCCGTTCCCGCAATGAGCTGTGGCACAAAGGGGCAACAAGCGGAAACACGCAGAAAATTGCAGAAATGAAGCTTGACTGTGACCAGGATGCCATTGTGGTTCTGGTTGAACCTGCGGGACCTGCCTGCCACAAGGGAACAGTCAGCTGCTTTGAGGAAAGAGTATACGGGGAAGAGTCAGGCGGTTTATCTGAATACGAAATCCTTAATACACTTGAAAAAGTCATTGAAGAACGCGAAAGGACACGCCCAGAAGGAGCCTACACAACCTATCTTTTTGAAAAAGGCGTGGATAAAATCCTGAAGAAGGTAGGCGAAGAATCCGCAGAAGTCATCATCGCTGCGAAAAACCGTGACAAAGAAGAACTGAAATGGGAAGCGGCTGACCTGATTTATCATTTGATGGTGCTGCTGCGCGAGCAGGAACTGCCTTTTAGCGAAGTCTTGAAGGTGCTTAATAAACGGCATGAAAAGAAAGAACCGGCCTCCGAATAGGGAGGTCGGTTTTCTATGTCAAATGTAAGATAAATTCTCGAAGATGCCAGATAAATTTTAGAACATGTTAGATAAAAGAAGAATGATGCTAGATAAATTATGAAATGTGCTAGATATAATTGAAAACATGCCAGATATAAAAATATAACAAAAATCTAAGCAGGAAATTACGCTTCTTCAGAAGAATATTTATATAGCTAATAGAAGGAGTGATGCTTTTGATCATGAAACATCGAACAATTCCAATAAGAATTCAGAAAAATGAAGTGCTTCTAAGAAGACTTCCGAAAAATCATAAAGTTCGTGCTGAAATTGAAGAAGACCAGGCAAAAAGGTGGGCAGGATATCGGGGAGAAGCAGCTTTAGACTTCCATTTAAGCAAACTGCCGGCAGATGAATATATGATTTTTCATGGATTGCGACTGACAAATGGACAATACTTCTTCCAAATCGATACACTCATCCTCTCTTCGAAATTCGCCCTCATTTTAGAAGTAAAAAATATCTCCGGAAAACTATACTTTGAATCACAGTTTAATCAAATGATCCAGACAACACATAACGGTGAACAAAAGGGCTATTCTAACCCAATCGAGCAAGCCAGCCAACAGGCAAGGGAATTAGAGAAATGGTTAATGAAACGCAGCATCCGTCTTCGGGTCGAATTCTGTGTTGTGATTAGCAGGCCTTCTACAATCCTGCAATCGTCCTCAGATAATAGTCTAATCCACCAAAAAATCACACATGTCCAATATTTACTGAACAAAATTGAAAAGTTAGATATGACAAGTAAACAAACCCCACTCACAAATAAGGAGCTCAAAAAGATTTCTAAAACTTTTTTAAAGGAGCATACTCCTGAGAAATTTGATATCTTAAATTTTTATAAAATATCACAAGATGAAGTTATTAAAGGGGTTCTCTGTCCAGTATGCATCTCAGTTTCCATGAAAAGAATAGATGGTGTTTGGGTTTGCCAGGGCTGCACCTTGAAAAGCAGTGACGCTCATCTTAAAGCAGTAACCGATTTATTTCTATTAAATAATGATCAGCCGATTTCGAATAAGGAATTTCGAGATTTCCTTCAACTGAATTCTTCCCATATTTCCAGAAGACTATTAAAATCCCTCAACCTCCCCCACACCGGCACAAACAAAGGCCGTCGCTACCACCCGCCTCCAAACTTCCACTTAATCTCCGAATTAAATACCATCACCGCTAAATCAACGCAATACCCCTTTAAAACATTACCGCGGCAAGATTTTCAATAAAAAAATACGATTGGAAATAGTATTGTCATATCTTCCCTTCTCCCGAGGCTTGTTCGTGTGATATACTACTTTAGTTACTAACATTTATGGAGGATTTCATGAGTAAAGACTCTAAAGCTAGACACCAAAAGGGAAAGTTACTGTCATTTATCCCGAATGGTGAGTACTATTTTTCCAAAGGGATTAAGGCGTACCACCGCAGGGATTTTCATAAAGCGAAGAAATATTTAATGCGGGCTATGCAGCTTGAGCCGGGTGAACCGATGATTGTCTGCCAGCTTGCGATTGTTCAGTCAGAAATGGGTGAGTATCAGGAGTCCAACCTGCTGCTTCATATGATATTGGAAGAGCTTGATGAGGATATGTCGGAATGCCATTATTTCCTTGCCAACAACTATGCTCATATGGGCCTTTTCAAAGATGCTTACACGCATGCCAATACGTATCTGGAGTTGGATCAGGACGGAGAGTTTACGGACGATACAGAGGATCTGCTGGAGCTTCTTACGCTTGAAGCGGATGATCTGGATGACGAGCTGTACGAGCAGGATGACTTGATAACGAAGCAGGAACATGCACGGGAATTGCTGGAGTCCGGCCATTTTCCAAAAGCGGTTGAGATTCTGAACTCTGTTATTGATGAGTATCCGGAGTATTGGTCCGCATACAATAATTTGGCCCTGGCGTATTTTTACCTGGGAGAAGTGCAAAAGGCGGCAGATATTTTAGAGAAGGTACTGGAAGAAAATCCGGGTAATCTTCATGCGCTTTGCAACAAGCTGGTCTTTGCTTTTTACGAGCGGGATTTCCGGCAGGTGCGCCTGTTGAAAGAGGCTCTGAAAAAAATCAAGCCGCTTTCGGTTGAACACCAGTTCAAGCTTGGTGCCACATTTGCTTTAACCGGCGAGTATGAGGCTTCCTTTGCATGGCTTCGCAAGCTTCAGAAGAAAGGCTTTGAAGGGGACGGACCATTTTATTACTGGCTATCCTATTCCGCCTATTTCACAGGGCGTGAAGAGCTGGCGAAATCAGCTTGGAAGAAGGCAATTGAAATCAATCCGGAAAAAGAAGGCTTCGAGCCATGGAACGATGAAAAAGTAACCGGCAGCGGCTTTGAAGACCATTACTCTTCCATATTGAAAAAGCTGGAAAGCGACTATATTGAAGAGCGCTTATTCGGCCTCTTCCTAACATCGGTATCCAGCAGACGGGATGAAATACTCATCTCTGAAGCAATTGTAGGAAACAATAAGTTCTCAGCTATAGAGAAGGATTATCTTTCTTACGTTAAAACTGAGCAGGAAGCGCCTGCCCAGGTTCAGGCTGCACACGAAACGGCCCGGCTGTTTTATGAAAACTTCCACCCGATCGGCACGGTGGAAGCCGGACTTTATTTAATGTGGTTTACTATTTTTGCAGAATTGACAAATAACCGGCAGAATATTAAAAACAAAAATGCCTGGGCTGCAGCCATTGAGTATGTCTGGCATAAGCTTCGCAACGAAAAGGTTTCCCAGTCAAAGATTGCAGGAAGATACGGCATTTCCGCTTCAACGATGGGCAAATATGTAAAATCGGTGAATGACCGCCTTCAGTGAGCAGATATTTGGACGGAACACGTGCCAATTTTATAGGATAACAGTAAGAAGGTCATACTATAATATGCGTACTTATAAAGTGTTTTATTAATTACTGGATTTCTGATTACTGAAGGAGTGAAACGCTGTGACTGAAGAAAAAATTTATGATGTCATTATTGCTGGTGCAGGACCGGCAGGGATGACTGCTGCTGTATATACATCTCGTGCAAACTTGTCTACTCTAATGATCGAACGCGGTGTTCCGGGCGGACAAATGGCCAATACAGAAGAAGTGGAAAACTATCCTGGTTTTGACCATATTTTAGGTCCGGATTTATCCACCAAAATGTTCGATCATGCTAAGAAGTTTGGCGCTGAATATGCGTATGGAGATATTAAAGAAATCATTGACGGTGAAGAATACAAAACGGTTGTTGCCGGATCAAAGCAATATAAAACACGTTCAGTCATTATTTCTACTGGTGCCGAGTACAAAAAGCTTGGCATTCCTGGAGAGAAAGAGCTTGGCGGACGCGGTGTATCTTATTGCGCGGTCTGTGATGGAGCATTCTTTAAAGGCAAAGAGCTTGTGGTTGTCGGCGGCGGTGACTCTGCTGTTGAGGAAGGCGTATATTTGACTCGTTTCGCCTCTAAAGTGACAATCGTTCATAGACGGGACCAGCTTCGTGCGCAGGCAATTCTGCAGCAGCGCGCGTTTGACAATGAAAAAATTGACTTCATCTGGAACACGACAGTGAAGGAAGTCAATGACAAGGACGGAAAAGTGGGAAGCGTAACACTTGTTTCTGCTGAAACCGGCGAAGAAAGAGAATTCAAGGCGGATGGTGTATTCATCTATATCGGCATGGTTCCTCTTTCCAAGCCATTTGAAAGCCTTGGCATCACAAACAGCAGCGGCTATATCGAAACAAATGAAAGAATGGAAACAAAGGTGGAAGGCATTTTTGCAGCAGGAGATATCCGCGAGAAGTCCCTTCGCCAAATCGTTACAGCTACAGGTGATGGAAGCATCGCTGCCCAAAGCGCCCAGCACTATGTGGAAGAATTAATGGAAAGCCTGAAAGCGAAGAAATAATTTTTAGAAAAAATAGCCACTGGTTGAAAAGTTTTACAAAAAGTCATGGGGTTTTAATTCTCCTGTAACCTTGATGAAATAAAATTCGGGTAGTATAGGAATAGAAATTGACCCCCTTTTAAAGATATAATCCTTTTTAAAGCACAGGCACATGCCTGTGCTCTTTTTTTGCGTAAATACAGTATGAATTGAAGAAGTTTTTTAGAAACCTGTATTCATTGTGGCTCTAAGACAAAAATAGTATAATGAAAAGAATAATAAAAGTACGTTAGCCAGCCTTTGCTTTTATGAAAAGGGCGGCAGCGGCCTGATTTTGAAAATTAGAGGTGAAATGTGTTGCAGCGAGTCACGAACTGTGTGCTACTGAAAGACGATAAAGTATTGCTTTTACAAAAGCCGAGAAGAGGCTGGTGGGTGGCCCCGGGCGGTAAAATGGAGCCGGGTGAATCAGTGAGGGACTCGTGCATCCGTGAGTTCAGGGAGGAAACAGGCATCTATCTGCGCAATCCGAATATTAAAGGCATTTTTACGTTCATCATGAAGGATGGCGAAAAGGTTGTGCAGGAGTGGATGATGTTTACTTTTCTGGCTACAGCTTCTGATGGGCTGAACCTGGATGAATCAGAGGAAGGCAAGCTTCGCTGGCATCCGTTTTCAGAGATAAAGAATCTGCCGATGGCTGCCGGTGATTCGCATATTTTGGAGTATATGATTCATGGCCAGGGAATGATTTATGGAACATTTACGTATACGCCGGATTTTGAATTGCTTAGTTACAGGCTGGATCCAAGCTGAATTTGACAGATACAGGGGGAAATAAAAATGAGTACGGGTGCAGTTAATGATACTCAAATGGTGATTATTACGGGAATGTCAGGGGCGGGGAAAACAGTAGCCATCCAAAGCTTTGAAGATCTTGGCTTCTTCTGTGTAGACAATTTGCCGCCGACGCTGCTTCCTAAATTCCTTGAACTTATGAAGGAATCCGGGAATAAAATGAATAAGGTGGCATTGGTGATGGATTTGCGCGGACGTGAGTTTTTTGACCACCTGTTTAAGGCGCTCGATGAATTGTCCGAGACATCCTGGGTCACTCCGCAGATTTTATATCTTGATGCGGATGATTCCACACTCGTCAGAAGATATAAAGAAACAAGACGGTTCCATCCCCTTGCACCATCAGGATTGCCTCTGGAAGGCATCAAGCTTGAACGTGAGCTGCTCGAGGAATTAAAAGGCAGGGCACGGCTGATTTATAATACTTCACAAATGAAACCGAGGGAATTGCGCGAGAAAATACTTACGGAATTCTCATTGAATAAAAAAACAATATTTACGGTTAACGTCATGTCTTTTGGCTTTAAGCATGGAATTCCAATTGATGCCGACCTGGTATTCGATGTCCGGTTCCTTCCGAATCCCCATTATATTGAACATATGAGGCCGAAGACAGGTTTGGATGCAGAGGTATCGGGCTATGTGCTGAAATGGACGGAAACCAGTAAATTCTTGGAGAAGGTTACGGAGCTGCTGAGCTTTATGCTTCCGCATTATAAGCGGGAAGGGAAGGCTCAATTGGTGGTGGCAATTGGATGTACGGGAGGCCAGCACCGTTCGGTAGCGCTGACGGAATATATTGCAGACTACTTCAGCAAGGATTACAATACGGCAATTACCCACCGTGACATCGACAGGAGAAAGGAAAACATCAAATGAACCGACAGCCAAGAATCGTCATCATCGGCGGAGGAACGGGGCTGCCTGTCCTCTTAAGGGGACTGAAGCAGTACCCTGTTGATATTACTGCCATTGTGACAGTAGCCGATGATGGCGGCAGCTCAGGGAGATTACGGAATGATCTTCATATCCCGCCGCCCGGTGACATCCGCAATGTGCTGGCCGCTCTTTCAGACGTTGAGCCGCTCATTGAGGAGATGTTCCAGCATCGCTTTGCGACATCCAATGAATTGTCCGGGCACTCGCTTGGCAATTTAATTCTCGCGGCAATGACCTCGATTACCGGAAACTTTGTTCATGCAATTCAGGAGATGAGCAAGGTGTTAAACGTAAGAGGAAAGGTACTGCCTGCTGCCAACCAGAGTGTGGTTCTTCATGCTGAAATGGAAGACGGGACCATCGTATCGGGAGAATCAAAGATTCCTTATTCCGGCAAAAAAATCAAGCGGGTGTTTTTAACTCCTAAAAATATTAAAGCCCTGCCTGAATCACTGCAGGCAATCAGACAGGCTGACATGATCATCATTGGTCCCGGAAGCTTATATACAAGTATTCTTCCAAACTTGCTTGTTCCCAGGCTCGGACGTGAGGTCTGTCAATCGAAAGCGAAAAAAGTTTATATATGCAATTTAATGACACAGGCAGGCGAGACGCTCGACTATACAGCGAGTGACCATGTCAAAGCGCTGTATGCTCATATGAGCTGTGCTTTTATCAATACCATCCTGGTAAACAATGAAGAAATTCCTGCTCATATTCAGGAGCGGTACAGCGAGGAAATGGCAAGGCCTGTTGTGTATGATACGGGTGCACTTGCCGAATTGGGCCTTGATATTATGCCCGGTGAAATTGTCAGCCACAAAGGCGGGATCATTCGCCATGATACAAAAGAAGTTGCCCAAATGCTTTATGATTTAATTTTACATGAAACTAATAGGCGTTTTAACGCGTAATATAAAGGTGTAAAAGGGCTTTTGCCAGTAAAAAAATAAACTGTGCATACGTTTGCTCAGTAAAGAATATCTTTTTATATGTCTCTGGCTAAGCACTTTTACGGATAGGGGGTGAAGGGATGTCTTTCGCTTCGGAAACGAAAAAAGAATTGACGAACCTGGAATTAAAAGACTGCTGCGGCAAAGCGGAATTGTCCGCCTTAATCCGGATGAATGGGTCACTTTCTTTTTCCAGCCGGAAATTGATTGTGGATATACAGACGGAGAATGCAGCCATTGCAAGAAGGATTTACACGCTGATTAAAAGGAATTACAGCGTTCAGGTCGAGCTCCTGGTCCGGAAAAAAATGCGGCTGAAAAAGAACAATGTATATATTGTCAGGCTGACGGAACAGGCCAGCATGATTCTTGATGACCTGAAAATTTTAAGTGAGGGATTCGTATTTACACACGATATCTCCAAAGAGCTCATAAAAAAGAAATGCTGTAAGCGTTCTTATCTGCGCGGTGCATTCCTTGCCGGGGATCGGTAAACAATCCGGAAACCTCCTCCTATCATCTGGAGATCGCTTCACTTTACAAGGAGCATAATGACGCTCTTTGTGAACTGATGAATACGTTCGGGCTGAACAGCAAAACGCTTGAACGGAAAAAAGGCTATATCACGTATTTAAAGGAAGCCGAAAAAATAACGGAATTCCTGAATATTGTCGGGGCACATGCATCTCTGCTCCGGTTTGAAGACATCCGGATTGTCCGCGATATGAGAAACTCAGTCAATCGACTCGTAAATTGTGAAACAGCGAACTTAAACAAAACCATCGGGGCGGCCTTGCGCCAAGTGGAGAATATCCGCTTTATTGACCAGACAGTTGGACTGCAGATTTTGCCCGACAAACTGAGGGAAATAGCCGAATTGCGTGTAACATACCAGGATGTCACCTTAAAAGAGCTTGGGGAGATGGTCTCAGGCGGAAATATCAGCAAATCAGGCATTAATCACCGATTAAGAAAAATAGATGAAATCGCTGAAAAACTCAGAGCAGGCAGCACCATAGATGCTCACTAATGGAGGCATCAGCAGGGAGGAGATATACAATGGCAGAGAAACAGGTAGAAGTTAAGCTGAAGACAGGATTGCAGGCCCGTCCGGCAGCATTGTTCGTACAAGAGGCCAATCGGTTCTCATCCGATATATTCCTGGAGAAGGATGGAAAGAAGGTAAATGCAAAAAGCATTATGGGGCTAATGAGCCTGGCTGTAAGCTCAGGATCAGTTATTACCCTGAAGGCTGAGGGAAACGACGAAAACGAAGCTCTCGAAGCGCTGGCAAACTATATTCAGAAGGAAAACTAAAACAACTCGCATCGGGAAGATGCGAGTTGTTTTTTTACAGCTGTCTAGCTCCAGCGCCTACCCCTCGAGGAGTCGGGGGTGAGCAAGGCGCTTCCGCTTTTCTTATTACTTATCTTTCTTTTCTTCCAAAGAGTTTCTGGTAATGATCTGGTCAACCAAACCGTATTCAAGAGCTCTTTCAGCTGTCATAAAGTTATCGCGGTCTGTATCTTTTGCAATGACTTCAAGCGGCTGTCCTGTACGCTCTGAAAGGATCGTGTTTAATTTTTCGCGAAGGAAAAGGATGCGCTTTGCAGCGATTTCAATTTCAGTCGCCTGTCCTTGTGCACCGCCAAGTGGCTGGTGAATCATAACTTCAGCGTTTGGAAGAGCAAAACGCTTTCCTTTTTCACCTGCTGCAAGAAGGAATGCACCCATGGATGCAGCCATACCGATACAAATGGTTTGTACCTTTGGCTTGATGAATTGCATCGTATCATAAATAGCCATACCAGCTGTAATGCTTCCGCCAGGGCTATTAATGTAAATGGAAATGTCCTTTTCAGGGTTTTCAGCTTCAAGGAATAACAGCTGGGCAACAATGGAGTTTGCCACATTATCATCAATTCCGCTTCCGAGCATAATGATGCGGTCTTTTAAAAGGCGGGAATAAATATCATAAGCGCGCTCCCCGCGATTTGTTTGTTCAATAACTGTAGGGATTAAGTTCATTTTCCAATTCCTCCTTCAAGATAAGGTCAACATACATGATGAACAAGCATGTTCTTCCAAGTAAAGAAAATTTTTTAACTCCTATGTATTATCATGATACACTGATGGTCAATTAAGGTCAAACGAATCGCATAGAAATAGCAGCTGATTCGTTCGACACTTTTTTCTGTGCTGTGCTATCTCATTCCATGATACCCATTGTTCCGATTTTTAAAACTAAAAGGAGGCTTGCAAAGTGAATAAACATAGCATATAATAAGTTATCGTAGCGGCTGAGCGCTTAGTCAGCCAGTTTCTAAACTATTTGCCCTCGTGGTGCAACGGATAGCACGTAAGATTCCGGTTCTTGAGATGTGGGTTCGATTCCTGCCGAGGGCGCTAGCAAAACTCCTTGTCTGATATGGACAGGGAGTTTTTATTTTTACACTTTCCGCACGTAAATCTAAAAAACTCTCTCTTAATTTAAGCCTATCGTTAAAAAAACCTAAAAAATCCGCAGGTTTCACCATAAAAAATGAATATTCCCCCTCAGCCACGCATATTGTGAAGTATTCAGAAAGAAGTGCCGGTTCGGTTGGTGATTGCCAGGATATTTCCATACAACATTTTCTGTGAATATTGTAAAATGGGGACAGGGGGAATGTACGATGAATTTGAAAGCTGGGTTATGGCAGCAGCAGACAATGAAATTAACAATGACACAGGAGCTGACGCAGGCGATTGCCCTTCTGCAATACAGCACACAGGAGCTTTCTGCTTTCCTGGAAAGCAAGGCGCTTGAAAATCCCCTTCTAAAAGTAGAGTCCGGTCATGTCCAGTCGATGGATCCCCGTTATGACCGTGTCAAACCGACAAGGATAAAAGCCGAAAAAGATAAAATAAATTGGATTGAGCAGATTGGCTGCGGAAAGACCGTGCTGCTTGATGAATATTTGAAATCACAGCTTCATTTGAATTTAAACAGGGATGAACAAAAAGTGATTGAGCATCTTATTGACAGCCTTGATGAAAACGGTTACTTCCGGGCGGACCTGAAGGCATTAGCCGATGCTCTTAACATGCCCCTTGAGAAAGTGGAGCAGATGCTTGAAGAGCTGCAGGAACTTGAGCCCGCCGGCGTTGGTGCAAGAAATCTTCAGGAGTGTCTGTCCCTCCAGATTAAGAGATTGCCGCAAGAAAATGAACTGGCTGAAATCATTATAGATGAATACTTTACCCTGTTTGCTGAAAAGAAGTGGAAAGAAATCGCAAAACAGCTCGGTGTGGAGCTTAGAGACATACAGACGGTATTTGACCTTGTGCAGACGTTGAACCCAAGGCCGGCTTCATCCTTCCAGAGCGAAAAATCCGCCTACATAACACCGGACGTGATTATTCAGTGGGATGGCAGCTCTTTTTCAGTCAGTGTTTTTGATGAAGTACTTCCCAAAATCAGCTTTAATGAACCTTATTATAAAAAGTTCTCGGCTAGTGGTGATCGAAATGTCAGCCGTTTCCTGCAGGAAAAGCAGCAGGATTATCAATGGATTATAAGAAGTATTGAGCAGAGGAAAGAGACTCTTGCAAATGTGACTCTTAAAATTGTTGAAAAGCAGCAGGACTTTTTCATTAAAGGGCCAGCACATCTGAAGCCGATGACAATGAAGGAAATATCAGATGAACTCGACATTCATGAATCAACAGTGAGCAGGGCAGTCCGGGAAAAGTATGCGCAAACGCCATTTGGGACGTATGAACTGAGATCGTTCTTCTCCAGCACGATCAAAACGACATCTGATGAGAATACGTCTTCACAGCAGGTCAAGACGATTATTGGTAAAATGATAGAAAAAGAAAATAAACAAAAGCCTTTATCCGATCAGGAGCTTGTGAAGCTGCTGAAGGAAAAAGAGGGGATGGTTGTCAGCAGAAGAACGATTGCAAAATATCGGGATCAGCTGAGCATCCCGTCATCATCCAAACGGAAAAGGTATGACTGACAAAGGAGATTTGCTGATTGAAACAGCCAGAGCTAGTGTTTTATACACGCAGCAGATGCCCGCTGTGTGATAAAGCTAAGAGTGTGTTAGTTGAATTAAAGAGAGACTATGAATTTACGTTAATTGAAAAAGATATTGATGAGAGCGATGAACTGACTGAAAAGTATGGACTTATGATTCCGGTAGTTGAAATTGAAGGGCGTGAAGTACAGTTCGGGCATATTGACCCTATTACAGTAAGTGAAGCGCTTACAGAAAAAAACTGAGTTTTATCAGTTGATTTCAATACTCACTCTTGCTATTATTGAGAAGAAGCAAGGGTGATTTTTTTTGCAGTAAGTGGGACATAATATGTCTATGCGGGACAAAAAATGACCACATATGATGAAGGAGCTTTCCGGATGTACTCACTAATTGATATTCAAAAAAGATTATTGCCTGATATGCTTGCGGTTATGCAGAAGCGTTATGGGATTCTTCATTACATTGGGCTGATGGAGCCGGTTGGAAGAAGAAGCCTTGCAGTCAGTATGGGGTTGACGGAAAGAGTGCTGAGAAGTGAGGTTGAATTTTTAAAAGACCAGAACCTGATCCTCATTTCAAGTACAGGAATGAGTCTTTCTCCCGATGGCAAAGAATTACTCGGAGCTCTTGAAGGAATAATGAGAGATATTTCGGGTATAGCCGTAATGGAGCAGGAATTATCCCGAAAGCTTGGCATTCGCCAGGCGATCATTGTTTCCGGAAACAGCGATGAATCTCCATGGGTGAAGCAGGAGCTTGGCAGAGCAACAGCAATGTGTATGAAATCAAGCCTCAAAGGAAAAAATATCATCGCAGTTACAGGCGGGTCCACAATGGCAGCCGTAGCGGAGATGCTTACTCCTGATCTTGCCGAACGTGATTGGCTGTTTGTGCCGGCACGTGGCGGAATAGGCGAAGATGTTAAAAACCAGGCTAACACCATTTGTGCCAAAATGGCTGATCATACTGATTCCAGGCACCGTGTCCTGTATGTGCCGGACCAGGTAAGCAGGGAGATGTATGAAAGCATTATTAAAGAACCCAATATTAAGGAAGTAATCACCCAGATCAAATCGGCAAGCATGGTTTTGCACGGGATTGGGGACGCTATTACAATGGCGGAACGCCGCAAAACCAGTGAAGAAGATTTGGTTAAAATCAAGCAAGCCAAAGCAGTCGGGGAATCATTTGGCTATTACTTCAATGAAGGCGGCGAGATTGTACATAAGGTTCAGACCATCGGCCTTCAGCTGGATGACCTATCACAAATTGAACATGTCATTGCAGTAGCAGGCGGCTCCACAAAGGCTAAAGCCATCGCTGCATACATGAAACGGGCACCATCCTCTACCATACTAGTGACAGACGAAGGTGCAGCAAAACAGTTGATAAAAGGGTAATCCCTTTTCAAATATAAAATCTACCTTTTCAAGGAGGAAATATTCATGGCAGTTAAAGTTGGTATTAACGGATTTGGAAGAATCGGGCGCGTTGTTTTCCGTGCAGCTCTTAAAAACCCTAACGTAGAGGTTGTAGCAGTAAATGACCTTACAGATGCAAACATGCTTGCACACCTTTTAAAATACGATTCCGTACACGGAACTCTAAATGAAGAAGTAACTGTTGACGGCGATTATCTTGTTGTTGGCGGACATAAAGTAAAAGTTATTGCAGAGCGCGATCCTGCTCAATTAGGATGGGGAGATCTTGGCGTAGAAGTAGTAGTAGAATCTACTGGACGTTTCACAAAGCGTGCTGACGCTGCGAAACATCTTGAAGCTGGTGCTAAGAAAGTAATCATCTCAGCTCCTGCATCTGAAGAAGATATCACAGTTGTTATGGGTGTTAACCATGAGAAATATGATGCTGCAAACCATCATGTAATCTCTAATGCTTCTTGTACAACAAACTGCTTGGCTCCATTTGCAAAAGTTTTGAACGACAGCTTTGGCATCAAGCGCGGTATGATGACAACTGTTCACTCATACACAAATGACCAGCAAATCCTTGACTTGCCACACAAGGACTACCGCCGTGCACGTGCAGCAGCGGAAAACATCATTCCTACAACTACTGGAGCTGCAAAAGCAGTATCTCTAGTATTGCCTGAACTAAAAGGCAAATTGAACGGTGGAGCTATGCGTGTTCCAACTCCAAACGTTTCTCTTGTTGACCTTGTTGTGGAGCTGGATAAAGACGTAACTGCTGAAGAAGTAAACAATGCTCTTAGAACAGCTGCTGAAGGCGACCTGAAAGGCATCCTTGCTTACAGCGAAGAGCCATTAGTATCTGGCGACTACAACGGAAACCCTGCATCTTCTACAATCGATGCACTTTCTACAATGGTTATGGAAGGCAACATGGTAAAAGTAATCTCTTGGTATGACAACGAATCTGGTTACTCTAACCGTGTAGTTGACCTTGTTGACTACATCGCTCAAAAAGGGCTTTAATTCTCACAAAAATATTCGTTATACGAAGCATTCACAAGCTGACTTTTTTCTCTGAAAAAACACCTCATCTTGTTGGATATTCAAATCGCTAGCGTCTATAATGGATAAGGGTAAAAGGGGAGCAGGGAAACATTCCCTCTCCCCTTTGTTTTAAGTAAAACTATTTAACCGGGATGGTGCTTAGCTCCCGAACCTGGAGGCTTTTAGTCTATGAGCCGTCAGGCAAGGCGCTTCCGCTTTTCTGGTAAGGAGGTCCTTTTGCTATGAACAAAAAAAGCGTTAAAGATGTGGAGTTAAAAGGTAAGCGTGTATTTTGCCGGGTTGATTTCAACGTTCCGATGAAAGAGGGACAGGTAACAGATGAGACTCGCATCAAAGCAGCTCTTCCAACGATCGAATACTTGATGAACCAGGGTGCTAAAGTGATATTAGCCAGCCATTTGGGCCGTCCGAAAGGTTCAGTTGTTGAAGAATTGCGTTTAACACCAGTAGCAAAGCGTTTGTCCGAGCTTCTTGGCAAAGAAGTAAAGAAAGCGGATGAAGCATATGGCGATTCTGTAAAAGCTATGGTTGACGCGTTAAGTGAAGGAGATGTTCTTCTTCTTGAAAACGTGCGTTTCTATGCTGGCGAGGAAAAGAATGATCCTGAGCTTGCAAAGGCATTTGCTGAGCTTGCAGATGTGTATGTAAATGATGCATTCGGAGCAGCACACCGTGCCCATGCTTCAACGGAAGGAATTGCGCATCATCTTCCTGCCGTATCAGGACTCCTGATGGAAAAAGAACTTGATGTACTTGGAAAAGCTCTTTCAAATCCTGAACGCCCATTTACAGCTATTATCGGCGGTGCAAAGGTGAAAGATAAGATTGGCGTAATTGAAAACCTTCTTGAAAAGGTAGACAACCTGATCATTGGCGGAGGGCTGGCTTATACTTTTGTAAAAGCAAACGGCCATGAAGTAGGAAAGTCACTATTAGAAGAAGATAAAATTGACCTTGCCAAATCGTTTATGGAAAAAGCGAAAGACAAAGGCGTGAACCTCTACATGCCAGTTGATGTCGTGGTAGCAGACGATTTTTCTGAGGAAGCCAATATTAAAACAGTAGCTATCGAAGAAATTCCTTCTGATTGGGAAGCACTTGATATCGGACCTAAAACACGCGATATTTACAGCGATGTAATCCAGAATTCAAAGCTTGTCATCTGGAACGGGCCAATGGGTGTTTTCGAATTGAATAAATTTGCAGGCGGCACAAGAGCAGTGGCTGAGGCTTTAGCAGAAGCAAACGATACATATTCAGTCATTGGCGGCGGCGATTCTGCAGCGGCGGTTGAAAAATTCCACCTAGCAGACCGCATGAGCCATATCTCAACAGGCGGCGGCGCTTCCCTTGAGTTTATGGAAGGTAAAGCCCTGCCTGGCGTAGTTGCTTTAAACGATAAATAATTATTGGTGACAGGCACCACCCGAAATTTGTCGAATGTAGGACACTAATAAAAATGCATGAAAGGACGTGCAACATGCGTAAACCAATTATCGCAGGAAACTGGAAAATGCATAAAACACTTCCGGAAGCGAAAGTCTTTCTTGAAGAAATTAACGGATTAGTTCCTGGGAAGGAGCAGGTAGATACAGTTGTATGTGCTCCTGCCTTATTCCTTGAGCGCCTGGTTGAAAACTCAAAGGATTCAGATGTTGAAGTCGGCGCACAGAATATGCACTTTGAAGAAAACGGCGCTTTTACAGGCGAAATCAGCCCTGTAGCACTTGAAGATCTTGGAGTGAAATACGTAATCCTTGGTCATTCAGAACGCCGTGAGATGTTTAATGAGACAGACGAGGCTGTTAATAAAAAGACCTTGGCTGCATTCAAATACAACTTAACTCCTATCGTTTGTGTCGGTGAATCGCTGGAACAGCGGGAAAGCGGCGAAACAATGGATCTTGTCGGTTCACAGGTTGAGAAGGCACTAAATGGCTTAACTGAAGAGCAGGTAAAGCAAACTGTTATTGCATATGAGCCAATCTGGGCAATCGGAACTGGCAAATCTTCAACATCTGCAGATGCAAATGAAGTATGTGCACATATCCGCTCTGTTGTTGCGAAGCAATTTTCACAGGCTGCGGCAGATGCAGTCCGCATTCAGTACGGCGGCAGCGTAAAGCCTGCAAACATTAAAGAATATATGAGCCAGCCTGATATTGATGGAGCTCTTGTTGGCGGCGCAAGCTTACAGCCTACGGACTTTCTTCAATTATTGGAGGCAGGCAAGAATGAGTAAATCTCCAGTTGCATTAATCATCTTAGATGGTTTCGCCTTGCGCGGGGAACGGATGGGAAATGCCGTTGCCCAGGCAAAGAAGCCAAACTTCGAACGCTACTGGAATACCTACCCTAACGCAACGCTGACAGCAAGCGGCGAAGCAGTAGGTCTTCCGGAAGGGCAAATGGGTAACTCGGAAGTAGGACACTTAAACATCGGCGCAGGCCGGATTGTATATCAGAGTTTAACAAGAGTGAACGTCGCCATTCGTGAGGGACAGTTTGAGAAAAACGAAACTTTCCGTTCTGCGATTGACCATGTGAAAAAGAATGGCACGGATCTTCATTTGATGGGACTACTGTCAGATGGAGGCGTTCACAGCCATATTCAGCACTTATTTGCGCTGCTTCGCATGGCTGCTGAGGAAGGCGTGAAGAATGTCTATGTTCATGGATTCCTGGATGGACGTGATGTTGGCCCGCAAACCGCTGCAGGCTACATTAAAGAAGTACAGGAAAAAATGAATGAATACGGAGTCGGCGAATTTGCGACCATTTCCGGACGGTACTATTCCATGGACCGCGACAAACGCTGGGAGCGTGTTGAAAAGTCTTACCGTTCCATGGTGTATGGTGATGGCCCTGCATACAACAATCCTCTGGATTTAGTTGAAGATAACTATAAAAATGGTATCTTTGATGAATTTGTCATTCCATCTGTCATTACTGCAGAAGATGGCAAACCGGTTGCAACGATTAAGAAGGATGATGCAGTTATTTTCTATAACTTCCGTCCGGACCGGGCAATTCAGATTTCGAATACTTTTACAAATAAAGACTTCCGTTCCTTTGATAGAGGGCCTGGACATCCCGAGAACTTGTTCTTCGTTTGCTTGACCCACTTCAGTGAAACGGTTGACGGCTATGTTGCGTTCAAACCGACAAACCTTGATAATACACTGGGTGAGGTTTTAGCGCAAAACGGAAAAACACAGCTCCGTATTGCTGAAACAGAGAAATACCCTCATGTGACGTTCTTTATGAGCGGCGGAAGGGAAGAGAAATTCCCTGGTGAAGAGAGAATCCTGATTGACTCACCGAAAGTAGCTACCTATGACCTTAAGCCTGAAATGAGTGCTTATGAAGTGACGGACGCGTTGCTGAAGGAAGTGGAAGCTGACAATTTCGATGCGATCATCCTGAATTTCGCCAACCCGGACATGGTGGGACACTCGGGCATGCTTGAGCCAACGATCAAGGCGGTTGAAACAGTTGACGAATGCCTTGGCAAAATTGTTGACCTGATTATTTCAAAAGGCGGAAAAGCGATCATCACAGCTGACCACGGAAATGCCGATGAAGTTGTTACGCTAGAAGGCGGCCCGATGACTGCTCACACAACAAACCCGGTTCCAGTCATCGTCACACAGGACGGTGCAGAACTCCGTACAGACGGAATCTTAGGAGACCTTGCTCCAACAGTTCTGGACCTGCTTGGACTGGAGAAACCGGCTGAAATGACAGGAACATCATTACTGAAAAAGTGACAGGCACCACCCGAATTTTGTCGAAAACAATTTTTTATCATAAAGGAGAGAATTACTATGCCATTTATCGAACAAGTATATGCACGTGAAGTATTGGATTCCCGCGGTAACCCAACAGTTGAAGTAGAAGTTTTAACAGAATCAGGATTCTTTGGACGCGCGATTGTTCCTTCCGGAGCATCAACTGGTGAGCACGAAGCAGTAGAACTTCGTGACGGCGACAAGTCCCGCTACCTTGGAAAAGGCGTTCAAAAAGCGGTAGACAACGTAAATAACCTGATTGCAGATGCTGTAATCGGCTTGGATGTAACAGATCAGGTTGGCATCGACCGCACAATGATCGCGTTAGATGGAACTGAAAACAAAGGAAAGCTTGGCGCAAACGCAATCCTTGGCGTATCCATGGCTTGTGCACATGCAGCTGCTGAGTCTGTAGGACTTCCTTTATACCGTTACCTTGGAGGCTTCAACGCGAAGCAGCTTCCAACACCAATGATGAACATCATCAACGGCGGATCTCATGCTGACAACAACGTGGACTTCCAGGAATTCATGATCATGCCTGTTGGAGCTCCTACCTTCAAGGAAGCCATCCGCATGGGTGCTGAAGTATTCCATTCATTGAAAAAAGTTTTATCTGGCAAAGGTCTTAACACTGCTGTAGGTGACGAAGGCGGATTTGCTCCAAACCTTGGTTCTAACCGTGAAGCTCTTGAAGTTATCATTGAAGCAATCTCTAACGCTGGCTACGAAGCTGGCAAAGACATCTACCTTGCAATGGATGTTGCTTCTTCTGAGTTCTACAACAAAGAAACCGGTAAATACGATCTTGCAGGCGAAGGCCGCACTGGTTTAACTTCAGAAGATATGGTTAACTTCTACGAAGAGCTGGTAAACGAGTTCCCTATCATCTCAATTGAAGATGGTCTTGACGAAAACGACTGGGAAGGCCATAAGCTATTAACTGACCGCATTGGCGGAAAAGTTCAGCTTGTTGGTGACGACTTGTTCGTTACAAACACGAAAAAGCTTGCTCAAGGAATCGAGCAGGGCGTAGGCAACTCAATCCTGATCAAAGTAAACCAAATCGGTACCTTAACAGAAACTTTCGAAGCAATCGAAATGGCGAAGCGTGCCGGCTACACTGCAGTTGTATCCCACCGTTCAGGTGAAACAGAAGATGCAACAATCGCTGACATCGCTGTTGCGACAAACGCTGGCCAGATCAAAACTGGCTCAATGTCCCGTACAGACCGTATCGCGAAATACAACCAGCTTCTTCGCATCGAAGACGAGCTTGGCGACTTAGCTGTATACGATGGCTTAAAATCTTTCTATAACTTGAGCAAGTAATCTTGCTTGTGCAGCCGTCCCGGGTGGGGCGGCTGTTTTTTGGCTTGGCCAAGAGCTTTCTGAACGCACAAAAATAGAATTTATTTTCAGCTCTTGTGCGAACCTCAAAATCTTATTGTGAATACCATTAAAATGTGATAAATTAAGAATAATGTGATTGTACGTTTTCAGGAGGTGGCTTCATGCATACATTATTGATTACCCTTTTAGTCATTGTTTCGATTGCCCTTATTGTAGTTGTACTCCTTCAGTCTGGTAAAAGCGCAGGTCTTTCCGGTGCCATTTCAGGGGGAGCAGAGCAGCTTTTTGGAAAGCAAAAAGCGCGCGGTATTGATCTCGTTCTTCACCGCACTACCGTTGTTCTTTCAGTCTTATTCTTTGTACTTACTGTTTTAGTTTCTTATTTTGCGGTATAAATGAATGCAGCGCCTGGCCTTCAGAAGGTCAGGCTTTTATTTTTCTTCGGCAGTTTTCGCTTAAGAAAGCTTTTTATTGGCATGTTCCCCCGCTGTTTGCTAAAAATAAGGAATGCAGATTCAATCAAACGTTTGATTAATAAAATTATAGGAATCATAAGGTAAAAGGAGTTTTATCAATGAGAGTTGTTGCACCAAAACCGTTTACATTTGGAAATGGAAAAAGAGCAGTCCTGCTTCTGCATGGTTTTACCGGAAATACAGCAGATGTCAGAATGATGGCAAGGTTTCTTGAAACGAAGGGCTATACCTGCCATGCCCCGCAATATAAGGGACATGGGGTTCCGCCGGAAGAGCTTGTTCATACAGGCCCGGAAGACTGGTGGAAAGATGTGATGGAAGGGTACGAATTTCTGAAAAATAAGGGACATAAAGAAATTGCAGTGGCCGGACTTTCACTTGGCGGCGTATTTTCCCTTAAATTGGGTTACACTGTACCTGTAAAGGGTATTGTCCCGATGTGCGCACCAATGTACATAAAAAGCGAAGAAGTCATGTATGAAGGAATTCTGAGCTATGCAAGAGAATATAAAAGACTTGAAGGAAAGACGGAAGACCAAATTGAGCAGGAAATGAAAGAGTTCCAGAAAACACCGATGAATACATTAAAGGCACTCCAGGAGCTGATCGCGGATGTGCGCAATCATGTGGATATGATTTACTCGCCGACATTTGTTGTACAGGCACGACATGACCATATGATCAACACGGATAGTGCCAACATCATTTTCAATGAAGTGGAGAATGACTTAAAGAAACTCAAGTGGTACGAAGAATCCGGGCACGTCATTACTCTGGATAAAGAGCGTGACCAGCTGCATGAAGATGTATATGAGTTTTTAGAAAAGCTTGATTGGGAAGAATAATAACAAAAGAAAAACTCCCTGAGGAGGGATGAAGATATGGAAAATAACATACAACAGCTGATCGACAAGCTGCTTCATTATATGAAGGATGAAGCCTATAAGCCATTGACGGTCCAGGAGCTGGAAGCCGCATTTGGAATTGAGGATTCCACAGGCTTCAAAGACTTCGTCAAGGCGCTTGTTGTCATGGAGGAAAAAGGGCTAGTCGTCAGAACGAGAAGCAATCGTTATGGCCTGCCTGAAAAAATGAATCTGATCCGCGGGAAGCTTTCCGGCCACGCAAAGGGGTTTGCCTTTGTTATTCCGGAAGAGCAGGGGATGGATGATATATTTATCCCGCCCAATGAAACGAATAATGCCTTAAATGGGGATATTGTTCTCGCACGTGTGACGTCTGAGAGTTCAGGCCAGAGGCGGGAAGGCACCATTGTCCGTATCTTAGAGCGCGGTGTGACACAAATTGTCGGAACGTATACGGAAAGCAAGCACTTTGGATTTGTTATCCCCGATGATAAAAAGTTTGCCAGCGATATTTTTATCCCCAAATCAGCATCAAAAGGTGCGGTTGAAGGGCATAAGGTCGTTGTAAAACTGACCACTTATCCAGAAGGCAGAAAGAGTGCAGAAGGAGAAGTCATCGACATACTTGGGCATAAAAACGACCCGGGTGTGGATATTCTGTCTGTTATTCACAAGCATGGCCTTCCGCTTGAGTTCCCGGATGAGGTGCTTAAGCAGGCTGAGGAAACGCCGGATACGATTGATCCAAGTGAGCTTGAAAACCGTCGTGACTTGAGAAATGAAGTTATTGTCACAATAGACGGTGCAGATGCAAAGGATCTTGATGATGCAGTAATGGTTAAAAAACTGGATAACGGCAACTACAAGCTTGGCGTTCATATTGCCGATGTCACGTACTATGTCCGTGAGGATTCCCCGATTGACAGGGAAGCGGAAGAGCGGGCAACCTCTGTGTATTTAGTGGACCGGGTTATCCCGATGATCCCGCATCGCTTATCAAATGGCATTTGCTCATTGAATCCGAAAGTGGACCGGCTTACTCTTTCTTGTGAGATGGAAATCACATCGGATGGAGAAGTAGTGAATCACGAAATTTTCCAGAGTGTGATTAAAACAACGGAACGAATGACTTATTCAGATGTGAATAAGATCTTAGAAGAGCAGGACGAAGAACTTATCAACAGATACCAACCGCTTGTGCCGATGTTCGAAATGATGAAGGAGCTTTCTCTGATCCTGCGTAAAAAGAGAATGCACCGCGGAGCCATCGACTTTGATTTTAAAGAAGCGAAGGTCATTGTGGATGAAGAGGGCAACCCGACAGAAGTCGCATTGCGTGAACGCTCGATTGCAGAGCGCCTGATTGAAGAGTTTATGCTCGCAGCCAATGAAACCGTTGCTGAGCACTTCCATTGGATGGAAGTACCGTTCATTTACCGTATCCATGAAGATCCAAAAGAAGATAAGCTTAGAAGATTTTTTGAGTTTATTACAAACTTCGGCTATATCGTAAAAGGAACAGCTAATTCCGTTCACCCGCGTGCCCTTCAGGGAATCATTGAAGAGGTTCAGGGAAAACCGGAAGAAATGGTGGTCAGCACAGTGATGCTGCGCTCTATGCAGCAGGCGAAGTACTTTGAAGAGAGCCTTGGGCACTTCGGGTTATCAACAGAGTTTTACACACACTTCACATCACCGATCCGCCGTTACCCGGACTTAATTGTCCACAGACTTATCCGCACTTACTTAATTGAAGGCAAGCTGGATCAGGCGACAAGGGAAAAGTGGAACGTACAGCTGCCAGACATTGCCGAACACTCTTCCAATATGGAGCGCCGTGCAGTTGAAGCGGAACGTGAAACAGATGAACTGAAGAAAGCGGAATATATGGCTGATAAAATCGGCGAGGAATATGATGGGATCATCAGCTCTGTTACAAACTTTGGCATGTTTGTCGAGCTTCCAAACACGATTGAAGGACTTATCCATGTCAGCTATATGACAGACGATTATTACCGCTATGATGAGCGCCAGATGGCGATGATCGGGGAGCGTACGGGTAATGTCTACCGCATTGGCGACGAGATTACAGTCCGTGTCGTTAATGTAAACAAAGACGAACGCTCAATTGATTTTGAAATCGTCGGCATGAAGGGAACCCGCAGACGGGAAAATCGGGATGCGCCAAAGGTGTTCAAGACTGGCAGCACCGAGAAAAAGCCGCGCAGAGGGAAGTCTGATGAGGGCAAAGGAAACAGTCCAGGCGGTCCAAGAAAGAAAAAAGAGAAAAAGCATTACGAAAATGCGCCAAAAGCAAAGCGGAAGAAAAAGAAGCGGTAAATGTGGGAGGGCCTTAAAGGCTCTCTCTTTCCTTCCCGGCAGGGCTCCGCGTTGAGAGGGGCATGCAATTTTGCTATAATAAAGAAACCGATAGAGAACGGATGCTGCATTTCCTGATAACAGGAAAGGGGAGCAAAGGGGGATTCAACATGCCAAAAGGAACTGGCAAAATGGTTGCGCAAAATAAAAAGGCCTATCATGACTATGCTATAGAAGAAACATATGAAGCGGGAATTGTTCTGCAGGGAACAGAAATTAAATCGATCCGGGCGGGCAAGGTGAACCTGAAGGACTCATATGCTAGAATTCAAAACAATGAGCTCTTTCTTTTCGGCATGCATGTCAGTCCTTATGAGCAGGGAAACCGCTACAATCACGATCCGCTAAGGACCAGAAAGCTTCTCCTGCACAGAAAAGAAATCAGCAAGCTGATCGGTGAGTCGAAGGAAGTCGGCTACTCGATCGTTCCATTAAAAATGTACCTCAAGAATGGTTATGCAAAAGTTTTAATTGGCCTGGCAAGGGGTAAAAAGAAATATGATAAGCGTGAGGATCTCAAGAAGAAAGAAGCCAAGCGTGAAGTTGAGCGTGCTTTCCGTGAAAGGCAGAAAATGTAAATCCAGAACCTTACAATTGAAAAATTTGCTCAGTGTGCTATAATAGTAATTGTCACAGCGAGTGACACAAACTTTAGCTCATCTATTTCGAGCTTATCCGAACGTCAGCGTGCTGAATAAGATTCGGCGCAGACCTATTATAATGGGGACGCTACGGATTCGACAGGGATAGTTCGAGCTTAGGTTGCGAGTCGAGGGGATCGGCCTCGTTAAAACGTCAAAGCCAATAACTGGCAAAACTCAAAACAACTTCGCTTTAGCTGCCTAATAGGCCTTTAGCGGTTCGCCCCTCCATCGCCCATGTGGTAGGGTAGCGGACTCACTTTTAGTGGGCTACGCCGGATTCCACCGCCTGAGGATGAAGGAAGAGAACAACCAGGCTAGCTGGTCGGACGCCCGTCGATAGGCATAAGGATCAGCGAATCGCGAATATATCGACTACACTCGTAGAAGCTTAAGTGCCGATATTTCTGGACGTGGGTTCGATTAATTATTAGTCGCCTTGTGTGGCAACACACAAGTGAAAATTCGGCTTTATCGGTGAAACCTAAGTCGCCATTGGCGATAGGGCAATGCCGAGCGGTATGTGGAGCAATCCAACAGCCGTGTATCGACTTATAGGCTGCCACAGAAGTGGTGGTACTAGGATGCGGAATCCTGCCTGAGCATCAGGTAAATTTATATTTCGCATAATACGCCGAAGGACCTGTTAAGACAGGTTCAAGATATAGTCAGTGCCATGACGAAAGCATGGAAGTGCACGTCCCACCGTCTCCACCAAATACATATTTGGTGGTTTTTTATTTGTCATTTTATCGCAGTCTAACGGGCAGTAAGACCCCCACTTCAAGACTCAGAGGAATCAAAGGAGGATAAGTGGAGGTCAAACTGCCCGTAAAGGCCCGATTGGTTCAACTAACAATCAGTGGGGGATAAGGAACACCCCCATTGATTGAAGTTTCACTTTATATCTTAAAAAAGTCTTCTTCGAATAAAATCTTCTGTCTTAACTTCTCCATATCATATTTGCCATTTCTCGGAGTTACTCTTACATAATTTTCGAGTATCCACAAAGCCCGGTTTCTCTTTTTATCCACTCTTAAGTAAGGTGATACTTGTTTTAGTACGGACATAACTTTTTCCTTTTGTTTAATATTCAGAGAGAAAGAATTTTTGTGAATACCCGGCTTGTAATTTTTTTTATTAATTATGGTCCCGCCTGTTAATGTTTGTATATAAACTAACAGCTCCTTATCAGTAGATGCTATTGTTATACAGGGCCGACGATGCTCTCTCGCATGCATCCTGGTTAGAGTGATTGTTCCTTCACCGTCTATAATTCCTGCAATATAAGCTGCTTCAAAACTTTCCATTTCCCATCCCCCAGCGTAAAATAAGAATGTACGTTCCCTTTTTGAGTATAACATAACTTTCTCTGTTTATTAATAAAAAATTCAGATAATTGGTTGACTTTTCCAATAATGATAGTAGATAATACTTATGAGTAATATATTGCAGATGGAGCTGTTATTTATGGGGAACAGAGGACGGAAAAGAGGGGTCAGCGGGGAGCAGAGCCGTGCACTGCTTCTTGAAATTGCCGCAGAGGAATTTGCGCTAAAGGGTTACTTTCTTACAAAAATTAGCGAGATTGTGCAAAGAGCAGGTCTCACACAGCCATCGTTTTACCTGTACTTTGAAAGCAAAGACGCCATTTTCCAAGAACTGGTCGATTTGTTTCGTAACCGGCTTTCCGAACTTACGTCCAATAGCCGTGTGGAAACAGGCCTTGATTTACCTGCACTTCCTGAACGAATAACCTCAGGCCTATCTGCTATTTTTAAATTTTTTATGGAAAACCAAAATTTAACCCGCATCGGTTTTTTCATGGCCCCGGATGCCGTGGAATTTAAGGAGATACTAGCTGGTCAAATTGAAGCCAATCTCTTATCAGAACAGCAGGCAGGGTACTTCAGGAAAGATATTGATATGGGAACTGTCGCTGAGAGTCTGACGGGGGTTATTGAACGCCTGACATTAACAAAATTATTCAATGGGTTAAAAACTCCAGAAGGTTTAGCAACAGAGATTGTCCATTTATTCCTATATGGAATGATTAATAAAAGCAGCACTCAATGAAGACTTCTGAGGGGAACAGAATCTTTACGGGAGAGTGGAAAAGGGAATGGAAACCTGTGAGGGTAAGATTGATAAAGAATGGGTAGAGCTAATACTGACAGCCAAACAGCTGGGGTTAACAATTGAGGATATACAGGACTTTATTAAACAGTCCAAGAATGGGACTAAGGTAGGGAATCTCCCGGATCTTAAGTAGTCTCAATCAACGGGAAGGATAGATTCAATGCGGAGACTTTTGGCAAACGGTGCATTTACGGGGCTGCTATCTGGAACTTTCCTGGGGTTATTTCTGAAAATGGCTGAGATAACCACGGGAATAAAAGTGTACACATTGTTATTAAATGTGGATTACTTTCCGATTTTAAAAAACTATTATTTTCCCGAATTAATCGAATTTGGATTTCATCTGATCATTTCAGTTATAGTGGCAATCAGCTTATTATTTTTAATAAAAAAATACCGCTGGAACAGGACACAAATCTTCATCCGCACATTATTCATCACCTTTTCCATAGGAGTCCTGGTTTATCCAACAACTGCATTATCTGCACGAACCCCTGAACTTACATCTTTACCTGCCATCTTTATTTGGCTTTTAGGCCATCTGTTATATGGTCTGCTTCTTTCTGTGCTGTTTATAAAAAAGAGGAAATCTTATTGAAATTGGGATAAAAGTCTTTTAATTCTTTTTACGATGTTTTAAAGTGTTAGTAAAGATAAACTCATCAGGTGATGGAGTTCACCTTTAACCGCCTTTTGGCTAATGACTCCTGTCAGTTATGTGGTAACTGGCAGGAGTATTTTTGTTTTGGGTAAAATAAGGGAAATGGAGGGTTCTGGATGGTTTATATACTGGTTGGTGCCGCAGGGTTTTTAGGTGCCGCATTACGTTACAGCATGGGCGTTTTTCTTTTTCAGGAAAGTGCCGTTTTTCCTTTTGCCACTTTGACGGTTAATCTCCTGGGAAGTTTCCTCCTGGCTTGGCTGACAACGGGGCTGATGGTTCGTCTTTCTTTGCCAGCCCATATAAAAACAGCACTGGGAACGGGCTTTGTTGGATCCTTTACGACTTTTTCGACATTGAGCGTTGAAACAGTAACACTTTTTCTCACTGGACAGACAGCTCTGGCCGTTTTGTATATTGCAGCCAGTCTTTTGGGCGGATTATGGATGAGTCGCTTAGGATTTCAGGTCAGGAAAGGAGAAGAAGCCGGATGAGTGCGTTATATGTATTAATGGTGGGAATAGGCGGTTTCTTTGGAGCAATCTCCCGGCTATGGGTCAGTCAGCTCATTAGTAAAAGATTTGTATCGAAGTTCCCGGCTGCCACGCTTGTTATTAACTTATTTGGTTCCCTTCTTCTTGGAATCATGGTGGGCTCAGGGATAGAAGGAAGTACTTTTATGCTGCTTGGCACAGGATTCATGGGGGCATTCACCACTTTTTCTACATTGAAGCTGGAAGCGATGCAGCTGCACATGGATAAAAGGAAAAAGGATTTTATTCTATATAATATTTTGAGCTATGGGGGAGGAACAGCCCTGGCATTTATTGGAATTGAATTGGGAGCCTTTATTAGGTGAAGAGTGAGGGTTTACCGACACAAACTTAGGGAATTTTGTATGATAACCTGTTCGAAGAATTATGTTATGATAACAAATAGCATCGAGGAGGTAATAAAATGTTTTGGGAATCTTATTTAACAAATGATAAATTAGTGGATATAGGAATTTCTATTGGGATCCTGTTGCTTTTTCTCATTTTCCGCAAGCTTTTTACTAAATATGTATTTACCCTTTTATTAAAGCTGAGCAGAAAAGCGCCAAATGACTTTTTCTCTCATATATTTATTTCATTCCAGAAGCCGATTCAGTGGTTATTTATCATTATAGGAATCTACTTTTCAGTTGGCTATTTTCCATATCTAAATCAGCATAATTCTTTATTTCTGGATATAATAAGTTCTTCATTCATAATCTTACTCACGTGGGGATTGTACAATATGGCAGCTGCGTCATCTGCCCTTTTTACCAGCCTGAAGGTTAGGTACGGCCTGGAAATTGATGATATTCTCATTCCGTTTATTTCAAAGGCCTTAAGAGTCGTTATTGTGGCCATCAGTTTTAGCATCGTTGCCCAGGAGTTTGGTTATGATGTGAATGGCTTTGTAGCGGGCCTTGGATTAGGCGGAGTTGCCATTGCGTTTGCAGCAAAGGATGTCCTTGGCAATTTGTTTGGCGGATTCGTCATTATTACAGAAAAGCCATTCACAATTGGTGATTGGATTATGACGCCGAGTGTGGAGGGAACAGTTGAAGACATTTCTTTCCGAAGCACGAAAGTTAGAACATTCGCTCAGGCACTTGTCACAGTGCCAAATGCTACGTTAGCAAATGAGTCGATTACAAACTGGAGCAAGATGGGAAAAAGGCAAATCAGCTTCAGATTGCGTGTTACTCATGATACGACAAAAGATCAAATGGCGAATGTGGTAGGGCAAATTGAATACCTTTTGAAACACCATTCAGACATTCATCCGGATACCATCTTTGTCACTTTTGACGATTATAAAGAAAATGGGCTTGATATCTTCCTTTATTTCTTTACAAAAACAACAAATTGGGGCGAGTTCCTGAAAATAAAGGAAGAAATCAACTTTGAGATTATGGACATTCTTGAAAATGAGCGTGTTTATGTGGCTATGCCTAGCAGGAAGCTATACTTGGATCCTGATGGCGAAAATCAGCTAAAAAAAGATTCCAGGGTGAGACAGGAATCATCCAGATAAAAAGGCGGGACCCTCGAGTCCGCCTTTTTATTTTGAAAATCTTTTATTCCATTGTTCGGCCTTCGCTAATGCTAAAGAATCTTCTTTCACTTCTCCCGGCTTTACCCCGCTCCCGATGATATAGTCCGCGAATTCCATCCCGACAAAATCAAAAATGTATTGAAATTGCTGAACAAGTGGAAGTCCTTTGACTTTCGCACTGCTGCCGCCGGTAATAACTACGTATGCCTTCTTCTTAGCCAGCTCTTCTTTCAGATTAAAGCGCTCATCCCTTAGATACTGGGACCAGCGATCAAAGAAATCCTTCATTGGACCGCTCATGCCATACCAGTATAAAGGGGTAGCGAATACGAAAACATCATGTGACAGCATGTTCCTCACTAATTGTTCATAGTCGTCATTAACCGTTGTAAAGCCGCCATCCGCATGCCTTTGATCCACAATCGGTTCGATATGCAAATCTGCTAATTTTACAAGGGTGTGATCAGTCCCTTCCACAATCTTATTTGCCAAATACTCCGAGTTCCCGTTTTCTCTTGTACTGCCCAGCAAAGCCAATACTTTCATTGAAATCTCTCCTTCGACTATCGTCCTTGTATGAATTTTACATAAAAATATTGGGGGAAGCAAAAAAAGCATCTTTACATTAGTGTTAGTTCATTTTTACATTCTATTAATCTCTCATTTACATTAGGGTTCTATACTACTATTTGTAAGATAATAAAGGGAGGTTAATAGAATGAAATTTAAGAAATTCACAAAAAAGACACTTCCAATCCTTGCTGCTTCTGCAGTTGCGTTTGGCGGACTAATCGGTTCAGTACAGCAAACAGAAGCTAAGGGCAAAACAGATAATAGAAAGATCAAAAATGTTATTTTCCTTATCGGCGACGGGATGGGCGTATCCTACACGTCTGCATACCGATATTTAAAAGACGATCCCGGCACAAAATTTGTTGAACGTACTGAGTTGGATAAATATTTGGTCGGCCAGCAAATGACTTATCCGGAAGATCCCGAACAAAATGTTACAGACTCTGCATCTGCAGCCACAGCCATGTCTGCAGGCATAAAAACATATAACAATGCCATTGCTGTTGATAATGACGGCTCTGAGGTAAAAACAGTTTTGGAAGCAGCGAAAGAGCAAGGAAAAGCGACTGGTCTTGTAGCTACATCAGAAATTACGCATGCCACTCCTGCCTCATTCGGATCGCATGACGAAAGCCGGCAGAATATGAATGCCATTGCCGATGATTATTATGATGAACTTATCAATGGCAAGCACAGAGTAGATGTTCTACTTGGCGGGGGAACTGATCTGCTTGTCCGCAAAGACAGAAACATCGCGGAGGAATTCAAGAAAGACGGATACAGCTATGTAACAAACCGCCAAGAATTATTGGCTGATAAAAATGAACAAGTTCTTGGTCTGTTTGCAGAACGCGGCATGCCTAAAATGATTGACCGCACAGAAGACACACCTTCACTGAAGGATATGACTGCTTCTGCAATCGAGCGTTTGAACAAAGATAAAGACGGCTTCTTCCTGATGGTAGAAGGAAGTCAGGTAGACTGGGCTGGCCACGATAATGACATTGTCAGCGCTATGAGTGAAATGGAAGACTTCGAGAAAGCATTCAAAGCTGCGGTCGAGTTTGCGAAGAAGGACAAGCACACTCTTGTGGTGGCAACTGCTGACCATTCAACTGGCGGCTATTCCATCGGTTCTGATGGCAACTACAACTGGTTCAGCGAGCCAATTAAAGCAGCGAAGCGCACACCAGATTTCATGGCGCAGGAAATTGCCAATGGAGCCGGTGTGGAAGAAACGCTAAAGGAGTATATTGATCTTGATTTAAAAGAAGGAGAAATTCAATCTGTTAAAAAAGCTGCTGAAACGAAAAAGGCAGCTGACATCGATAATGCCATTGAAGAAATTTTCAACCAGCGCTCCCATACGGGCTGGACAACAGGCGGCCATACAGGTGAAGATGTGCCTGTGTATGCATTTGGCCCAGCCAGCGACCGATTTGCAGGGCAAATTGAGAATACTGACCAGGCTAAACTGATCTTTGAGATATTAAAGTCTAAAGTAAAGATTGAAGATAAATAAATTTTTATCTCCCGCTGCTTTCGGAATGCAGCGGGAACTTTTTCAATACTGAAGGGGGATCATCATGATAAAAATAATCACAGTGATTACGCTCTTATCCACTGTCCTGTTCGGCTGCTCAAGTGCCCCGGAACAGCCTGCAGATGCTAAGGCAGAAGTTCCGGCGGAAAACGAAGCGGTGGAAAATTATGACCCAAACCCTCAGGTTCCGGATGACCGGCAGCTGCGGGAAGAAGGGAAGACTCACATAGATGAAAAAGGTGAAATCACTTTAAAAAAAGCAAAAACTGTGGACGGAAATTATAAGATTGGCCCAATCGAAATGAAAGTAACTGATGCAAAAGTGATGCATCTGAAGCCTGACTACAGTCTGGTTGACTATTTTCACACCTTGACCCATGACGAGGAATTTGACTTTGTTAAGTGTTTTGTGCAAATTAAGAACACCTCTGATCAAAAAGTGAATTTTGCCCCGGCAGCCATCCTAGAAACAAGCGAAGGTGAGCAAATAACCTGGGAAAAAGATATGTATCTTGATGGGCTTAACAAAGAAATTGGGCCTAACGAATCCAAAGCCGGCAATGTTGGCTTTATCATTGAGAAATCAGATCTGAAAAGTATTGAAATAACTACCAGCGACGTGTTTAGTGGTGATAAGAACAAGATTGAAGATGCAGAGAAGATTAAAATCGAATTTTAAGGACAAGGCTCCAGAGATGGGGTCTTTTTTTTAGTTTCGCCGATAAGTTCAAACTCAATGAAGTAGAAATCTTCGCTGTTATCGCAAATGAGCAAGGTAAACTTTATTTTATTCCAGTTGATAAAGTTAAATTGACAATAATCCTTCTCTATATTAAAGTTAACTACGTTAATAGTTAAGCAGTTGAACAGTTAAACGATAGAATAATCACACTGTGAGGTGAATATATAAGTGAGTGTGCCAGACATTAAGGATTTGGTCGACCGGTATATTGCCGTTTCTTTTTCTGTTGAGAAAAAGGCTGCGTCCCTTGTGAAAGATCAGATTGGCAGCGATCTGACCAATGATCAGCATTTTACTCTGAGGTACATAAACCAGGCAGGTTCCTGTACTTCGTCAGAGCTTGCAGAAGTGTTTGATGTAAAAAAGAGTGCGATCACCGCCATGATAACACGCATGTGGGAAAAGGGCCTGATTCAGCGGACGCGT